>CALEQZ010000020.1 GCA_937908115.1 uncultured Alcaligenaceae bacterium
CCGGCGGCGCATCGCCCCGGCCGGGCGCAGGCCAGCCGCCGCCCGCCACGCAGCCGGCGCCGGGTCCGGATGCGGGCGACGCAGGCGGCCAGCCGCCTGGCAGCGCAATGGATGGTGATGAACTGTGCGGGATCGCGCTGTGCTGCGGATGACCGCGCTCAGCGCGCCGGCGCCTTGCCCGTTGCGGACGGCGGCCGCGGCTGCGGCGGCGTGGCAGTGGGCGGCAGGATGTGCACGAAGATTTCTCCTTCGCGCATCATGCCCAATTCGCCGCGGGCGCGCTCTTCTATCGCCTCGGTGCCGCTTTGCAGGTCGCGTACTTCGGCATCGAGCGCGGCGTTGCGCATGCGCAAGCCGTCGTTGACCTCGCGCTGCTGGGCGACTTCCCGCCTGAGCTCCCAGACCTTGAACCACCCCCCCTTGCCCAGCCACAAGGGGTACTGGATCAGGCCCAGCAGCAGCAACAGCACGACGAACAGCAAGCGCATGCCAACCCCCTAGCAGCCGGCCCCGGCCTTGGACGAGGCCGCGGGCCGGCGCGCGCGTTGTTAGCGCAGGTTGTAGAAGGCCTCGCGGCCGGGATAGTGGGCGACCTCGGCCAGCTCTTCTTCGATGCGCAGCAGCTGGTTGTACTTGGCCATACGGTCCGAGCGCGACAGCGAGCCGGTCTTGATCTGCATGGCGTTGGTGGCCACCGCGATGTCGGCGATGGTGGCGTCCTCGGTCTCGCCCGAACGGTGCGACACCACGGCGGTGTACCCGGCGCGCTTGGCCATTTCGATGGCCGCGAAGGTTTCGGTCAGCGTGCCGATCTGGTTGATCTTGATCAGGATGGAGTTGGCGATGCCCTTGGCAATGCCTTCCTTCAGGATCTTGGTGTTGGTCACGAACAGGTCGTCACCCACCAACTGTACCTTGCCGCCGAGTTGTTCGGTCAGAAGTTTCCAGCCGTCCCAGTCGTTTTCGGCCATCCCGTCTTCAATCGAGATGATCGGATACTTGTCGCACCAGGTCGCCAACAGGTTGGCGAACTCCTGCGAAGACAACGACACACCGCCTTCGCCGGCGAGCACGTACTTGCCGTCGCGGTAGAACTCGCTGCTGGCGCAATCCAGGCCCAGCGCGATCTGGGTGCCCGGCTCGTAGCCGGCAGCCTCGATGGCGCGCAGAATGAGCTCGATGGCCGCCTCATGGTTGGGCAGGTTGGGCGCAAAGCCACCCTCGTCGCCCACGGCGGTGGACATGCCCTGGTCGTGGATCAGCTTTTTCAGGGCGTGGAAGGTTTCCGCACCCATGCGCAGCGCCTCGCGGAAGCTGGATGCGCCCACCGGCAGGATCATCAGCTCCTGCAGGTCCAGCGTGTTGTTCGCGTGCGCCCCGCCGTTGATGACGTTCATCATGGGCACGGGCATGCTCATGGGGCCGCTGCCGCCGAAGTAGCGGTATAGCGACAGGCCCGATTCGTCGGCCGCGGCACGCGCCACCGCCATGCTCGCGGCCAGGATGGCGTTGGCGCCCAGCCTTTCCTTGTTCTCGGTCCCGTCCAGGTCGATCAGCGTGCGGTCGACGAAGGTCTGTTCCTGGGCGTCCAGGCCCATCAGCGCTTCCGAGATCTCGGTATTGAGATTCTCGACGGCGCGCAGCACGCCCTTGCCGAGGTAGCGGGACTTGTCGCCGTCGCGCAGCTCGATGGCCTCGCGGGTGCCGGTCGACGCGCCGGAAGGCACGGCCGCGCGCCCCATGGCGCCGGATTCGAGCAGCACGTCGCACTCGACCGTGGGGTTGCCGCGCGAATCCAGGATCTCGCGGCCGATGATGTCTACGATTGCGCTCATGATGGTCAGATTCCCTCAACGATGAACATATTCATGACGGCGGCACCTTCGCGGGCGTTGCGCGCGCGGCGGTATTGCCAGGAGTCGTAGAACGCCTGCGCCGCCGCCACGCTGGGGAACTCCAGCATCACGATGCGGCCCGGCTCGCGGCCTTCCAGGCGGCGCGTGGCGCCGCCGCGCACAAGCACCTTGGCATCGTAGGCACGCATGGCCAAGGTGGACAGGCGCTTGTAGTCCTCGTATTGGCGCGGGTTCGTGACGTGGACGTCTGCGACGATATAGGCTGGCATGCAGTTCCTCAGAAATGGTTTTCGAGAAAGCCGTGGCGCTTGGCCACCGCGTCGAGCTCGACCAGGGATTCCAGCAGCGCGGCCATGTGCTGCAGCGGCACGGCGTTGGGCCCGTCCGACAGGGCGCGGTCGGGGTCAGGATGCGTTTCCATGAACAGACCCGATACGCCCGCGGCGACCGCCGCGCGCGCCAGCACGGGCACGAATTCGCGCTGCCCGCCCGAGCGCGTGCCCTGCCCGCCGGGCAATTGCACCGAATGGGTGGCATCGAACACCACCGGGCAGCCCGTCTCGCGCATGATGGCCAGCGACCGCATGTCCGAGACCAGGTTGTTATAGCCGAAGGACACCCCGCGCTCGCACACCAATATGCAGTCGTCCGGCACGCCGGCCTCGCGCGCCGCGCTGCGGGCCTTTTCGACCACCTGCTTCATGTCCTGCGGCGCCAGGAACTGGCCCTTCTTGATATTGACGGGCCTGCCGCTGGCGGCGCAGGCGCGGATGAAGTCGGTCTGGCGGCACAGGAATGCCGGCGTCTGCAGCACGTCGACCACAGCGGCCACGGCGGCGACCTGGTCGGTCTCGTGCACGTCGGTCAGCACCGGCACCTGGATCTGGGTGCGCACGTCGGCCAGGATCTGCAGCCCTTCGTCCATGCCGGGGCCGCGGTACGAGGCCCCGGAGCTGCGGTTGGCCTTGTCGAACGAGCTCTTGTAAATGAACGGCACGCCGAGCGAGGCGGCGATTTCCTTGAGCCGGCCGGCCGTGTCGAAGGCCATCTGCCGCGACTCGATCACGCACGGCCCGGCGATCAGGAAAAACCGATGTTCAAGCCCGACGTCGAAACCGCACAGCTTCATGCGACCTCCCTGGCGCGGCGCGCCCGATTCATGCCGTCACCTTGTTGCGGTTTTTCTGGAATTGCAGCGCGGCACGGATGTAGCTGGAAAACAGCGGATGGCCGTCGCGGGGCGTGGACGTGAATTCCGGGTGGAATTGCACGCCGACGAACCACGGGTGGTCGGGCAGCTCCATCATTTCGGGCAGGTTTTCCGTCGGCGTGCGCGCGCTGATGACCATGCCGGCCGCTTCGAGCCGCGGCACATAGACGTTGTTGACCTCGTAGCGATGGCGGTGGCGCTCGTTGACCTCGTCACCGTAGATCTTGTGAGCCAGCGTGCCGGCCTTGACGGGGCAGCGCTGCGCGCCCTTGCGCATGGTACCGCCCAGGTCGGAGTTCTCGTCGCGGCGCTCGATGCGGCCTTCGCGGTCGGTCCACTCGGTAATCAGGGCGACCACCGGGTGCGGCGCGGCCGGGTCGAATTCGGTGCTGTTGGCCCCGCCCAGGCCGGCCACGTGGCGCGCGAACTCGATCACCGCCAGCTGCATGCCCAGGCAGATGCCGAGGTAAGGCACGCCGTTTTCGCGCGCATAGCGGATGGCGGCGATCTTGCCCTCCGTGCCGCGCTTGCCGAAGCCGCCCGGCACCAGGATTGCGTCCAGGTGGGCGAGCTGGTCGGTGCCGCGCTGCTCGATGTCCTCGGAGTCGATGTACTCGATGAGCACCCGCGCGCGGGCGTGGATGCCGGCGTGGTTCAACGCCTCGGTCAGCGATTTGTAGGACTCGGTCAGGTCGACGTATTTGCCGACCATGCCGATGCGCACCTCGTGCTCGGGGTGCTCGAGCGCATCGACCAGGCTGTCCCACATGGACAGGTCTGCGGGTGGGGGGCTCAGCCCCAGGGCGTCGCAGACCAGGGTATCCAGGCCCTGCTTCTGCAGCATGGACGGGATCTTGTAGATCGAATCCACGTCCCACACCGAGATCACCGCATCGAGCGGCACATTGGAAAACAGCGAAATCTTGGCCCGCTCGTCATCCGGGATGGGACGGTCGGCGCGGCACAGCAGCGCATTGGGGTAGATGCCGATCTCGCGCAGCTTCTGCACCGAATGCTGCGTGGGCTTGGTCTTGAGCTCGCCGGCCGACGCGATGTAGGGCACCAGCGTCAGGTGCACGAAGGCAGCGTTGTTGCGCCCCAGGCGCAGGCTCATCTGGCGTGCCGCTTCCAGGAAGGGCAACGACTCGATGTCGCCGACCGTGCCACCGATCTCGACGATGGCCACGTCGGTGCGGCCATCCCAGGCCGCCTCGGCGCCGCGGGCGATGAAGTCCTGGATCTCGTTGGTGATGTGCGGAATGACCTGCACCGTCTTGCCCAGATAGTCGCCGCGGCGCTCCTTGCGCAACACGGATTCGTAGATCTGGCCGGTCGTGAAGTTGTTGACCTTGCGCATGCGGGCGGAGATGAACCGCTCGTAGTGGCCAAGGTCCAGGTCGGTTTCCGCGCCGTCCTCGGTGACGAACACCTCCCCATGCTGGAAGGGGCTCATGGTGCCGGGGTCGACGTTGATGTAGGGATCCAGCTTGAGAAGAGTGACTTGCAGGCCGCGCGATTCGAGAATCGCGGCAAGCGAGGCGGCAGCAATGCCCTTGCCCAGGGAAGAGACCACGCCGCCGGTGACAAATACGTATTTGGTCATCGTTGAAACGCCCGGCTCGTGCGGGCGCGTGCGGGAAATTTGGATTATAGCCGCCGGCCGGGGCGGTTTCGTGCCGTCCCGGCCTGTTCCGAATTGTTTACAAATCTTCCGGACCGCTGGCGCAAGCCCCGGCGGCCGGGATGGGCATCAGCCGCGCAGGGGCGCGGTGCGCGCCAGCAGCCAGTCGCGCGCAGCCCCCTCGACCAGGGGGCCGACCCGCTCGCGCACCATGGCATGGTAGTCGTCCAGCCAAGCGATCTCGTCTTCGCGAAGCAACGACGCGTCGATGCAGCGCGTGTCGATCGGGCACAGCGTCAGCGTCTCGAAGCAGAGGAACTCGCCCAGCTCCCCGGACAGGTACGGCCGGGCGGCCACGAGGTTTTCGATGCGCACCCCCCAGCGGCCGGGCCGGTAGATGCCCGGTTCGTTGGAGGTGATCATGCCCGGCTCCATGGCGGTGTGCGGACCGGGCGCGGCGCGGTAGGAAATGACCTGGGGACCTTCGTGCACGTTCAGGAAGTACCCCACCCCGTGGCCGGTACCATGGCCGTACTCGGCCCCGCCCGCCCAGATCGGGGCGCGGGCGATGGCATCGAGCATGGGCGAAGGCGTGCCCCGCGGAAACACCGCGCGCGACAGCGCGATCATGCCCTTGAGCACCAGCGTGAAATCGACCTTTTGGTCGGCGCTGGGCGTGCCCACCGCCACCACGCGGGTGATGTCGGTGGTGCCGCCCAGGTACTGGCCGCCGGAATCGATCAGCAGCAGCCCGTCGCCTTCGATGACGGCGTGCGACTGCGGCGTGGCGCTGTAGTGCGGCATGGCGCCATTGGCGTTGAATCCCGCGATGGTCGAGAAGCTGGGGCAAACATAGCCCGGCCGGCGCGCACGCGCGGCGGTGATGCGCTCGTCGACGGTCAGCTCGGTGATGCGCTCGCGTCCCAGGGCGCCTTCGAACCAAGCGAAGAACTCGCACAGCGCCGCGCCATCCTGTGCCATGGCTTCGCGCACGTTGGCCAGTTCGGCGTCGCTCTTGCGGGACTTGAGCAGCGTCGACGGGTTGATCGCCTCGATTCGGGGAACTTCCGGATCCATTTGCCGGAAAACGCCGCAGGTCACGCGCGCCGGATCGATCAGCAGTACTTGGTCACGCTGCAGCGAGCCCAGCGCCTCGGCCGCCTGCTCATAGGGCGCCACATCCACGCCGTCGGCAGCCAGCGCCGCGCGCAGTTCGGCAGACACCTTGCCCTGCCCCACGAACAGCGTGGCGTGGTCCAGTCCGATCAGCGCATGCCCCAGGAACACCGGGTTGTATTCGACGTCGGCGCCCCGCAGGTTGAAGATCCACGCCAGGTCGTCCAGCGTGGACACCAGGTGCAGGTCCGCGCCGTGCCCGCGCATGGCCTCGCGCACACGCGCCAGGCGCGCCGCGCGCGGCTCGGTCGCGTAAGGGGGCAGGTGTTCGTAGATGGGCGCATCCGGCAGCCCGGGGCGGTCAGTCCAGACTTCGTCGAGCAAGTCGGCCAGGATGTCGAGCGAGATGTCCTTGCCGGCAAATGCCGAGGACAAGCTGCGAAACGCCGCCAGGCCCAACACATTGCCGTCGACGCCGACGCGCGCGCCGGCCTTCAGGCGCGCGGCCAGCCAATCGGCGTGGCCGGGCTGGCCAGGCACCCCCGCCTTGACGAGCTCGATGCCGGTGCCGGCCAGCTGGCTTTCTGCCTGGACCCAATAACGGCTGTCCGTCCACAGCCCGGCAAAGTCCCGGGTCACCACCAGCGTGCCCGCCGAGCCGGTGAACCCCGACAGCCAGCGCCGGCCCTGCCAGCGCGGCGGCAGGTATTCCGACAGGTGCGGGTCGGCCGACGGCACGATATAGGCGTCCAACTTGCGGCGCCGCATGGCGCGGCGCAAGGCGGCGATTCGATCGGGAATGGACGGCGGCATGAAGCTTCCTTGTACAGCGTGAAAACGGGCGCGCCGCCCTCGGCGACGGCGGCTAGCGCAGCATGAAAGACATGGCCGACAGGCTGTTGAGCATGCGCACGGCGTCCTGCACGCTGCCGGCGGTAAAGCGCAGCGTCACGCCGTCCTCGCGCTCCAGCGCGGGCCACAGGCAGAACAGGTCGGCCAGCGCCGGCCCCTGCGTCTGCAGACGGCATTCTATCGGGCCGGGGATGCGCAGCGGAACGGGTCGCTCGGCTGCCGCGGCCCGCACGGCGGCTTCGGCCGCCTCGGCAATGGCGCGCCGCGCGGCCGATGGTGACAGCGACGCGCCGCTGCCGTGTCCGCCGGCGGTCTTGACCTGGACCCAGCGCGCGCCAGGGAAAAGCGGCGCGGTTTCCTCGATGAAGGCGTCGTCGCCGCTGCCCAGGATGACGGGCACGCCCAACTCGCCTGCCAGCGCGCCGTACAGTCCCGCCTCGCCCAGCTCCATGCCGTTGATCGCCACGCGCGCGAACGCGCGACTGTTGATGGTGTGCGCCAGCACCCCGCGCCCCTGCGCGCGGCTGTGGTAGCCGATCAGCATCACTGCATCGCAGCCGGCTTCCAGGCCGGCCATCATGCCCAGCGTGCGCGGCTTGCCCAGTACCAGGCGCACGCGTTCGTCGATCTGGTCGGGCAGCAGGTTGCGAAAGCCCCCGTGCGAATCGTTGACCAGCACTTCGGTGGCCCCGCCGGCGAAGGCGCCCTGCGCCGCGGCGTTGGCCTCGCCGGTCATCCAGGCGCGGGCGCGCTCGTACTCGCCGTTGCCGGGCCGGGTCTGCTCGGCATGGAAAACGCCGGCCACCCCTTCGATGTCGGTGGAAACCAGGATGCGCATGAGGACTCCTCGAAAATCAGTCCAACCATTCGCGCCAATCGGGCGCGACTTCGGTGATCGCGCGCCGCACGTGGCCATCGCGGCCGGCCACGGTCGTGGCGCGCCACAGCGCGGCGACGATGGCCTGCTCGGCCGCCTCGGCGGCCGCCTCGAACAGGGGATCGATGCGCGTTTCGTGCAACATGGCCACGGCGGGCATGCCGCGCTCGGCCAGGTGCGGGACGGTGTAGGCGGTGGAAAAGGCCAGCGCGATGTCCCCGCTGCCATGGCCGAAGACCGAGCCGGTGCGCGCCAGGCCGGCGCCAGCGCGCAGCGACAGGCGGCGCAGCTGCCGTGCATCCAGCGGGGCGTCGGTGGCCAGCAGCAAAATGATGGAACCCTTCTCCGGCTCGCCAGGCGCGCGGCCCTGCCCGGCGCCGCCTGCCCGGTCCAGGCGGTCAGCCAGCCGCCGGCCGAAGGGACGGCCGGCCACGATCAAATTGGGCAGCCTGCCAAAGTTGGCCAACACCAGCGCGCCCACCGTATAGCGCACGCCAGGCTGCACTTGCGCCAGGCGCGAAGCCGAGCCGATGCCCCCTTTCAGGGAAAAGCACGACATGCCGCGTCCGGCGCCCACCGACCCCTGCGCAAAGCGCGTGGCGGCAGCCTGATAGGCGGCGTCGTAATGCGCCGGGGCCACCGCCAGCGCCTGGATGTCGTTCAGGTACCCGTCGTTGCACTCGAACACCAGGGGATTGACCGTGGGCAGTTCGCGGCCGACCTGCGGATTGGCCGCGACCGCCTGGCGGATCTGCGCTTCGGCCACCGCGCCCACCGAGAAGGTATTGGTCAGGGCGATGGGCGTCTCCAGCACACCCAGCTCCTGCACCTGGACCAGCCCCACGCTCTTGCCGAAGCCATTGAGCACGGTCGCGGCCGCAGGCACCTTGTCCCGATAGGGATCACCCGGGTGTGGGCGCACGACCGTCACCCCGGTCTGCAGCGGGCCCTCATCCAGTGTGCAGTGGCCGACGGCCACGCCGGCGACGTCGCAAATGGAATCCAGCGATCCGGACGGCAGCGCCCCGATGCGCGGCTGGTCGAAGACGGCGTCTTGCATGTGTGCTCTATGGTGCGATGATGCGAATGCCAAACGGCACGCGCCATTGGCGCGCCGTTTGGCGCAATGGGCCTACCTGCGGTCTATCTTGGGATCCAGCGCGTCGCGCAGCCCGTCGCCGAGCAGGTTGAACGCCAGCACGGTCAGGAAAATCGCCAGTGCCGGGAAGACGGCCACGTGCGGGGCGACGGCCATGTCGGCGCGCGCCTCGTTGAGCATGGCGCCCCATTCGGGCGTGGGCGGCTGTGCCCCCATGCCCAGGAAGGACAGGCTGGCCGCGGTGATGATGGACGTGCCGATGCGCATCGTGCCGTAGACGACGATGGGCGAGATGGTGCCCGGCAGGATGTGGCGCATGATGATGGTCCAGTCCGACGCGCCGACGCTGCGCACCGCCTCGACATAAGTCATCTGCTTGATCGCCAGCGTATTGCCGCGCACCAGGCGGGCGAAGGCCGGCACGCTGAAGACGGCCACCGCCACGATGACGTTGGCCATGCTCGAGCCCAGGATGGCGACCACGCCGATGGCCAGCAGCATGCCCGGGAACGCCAGCAGCACGTCCGAGACACGCATGGTGATGCGCTCCCACCACCCCTGGTAGTAGCCGGCCATCAAGCCCATGAAGGTGCCGACGATGGCGCCGATGAACACCGACAGGAAGCCCGCGGCCAGGGAGATGCGCGCGCCCATGACGATGCGGCTGAAGATGTCGCGGCCCAGCGAATCCACGCCCAGCCAGTGCGCAGCGCTCGGACCGGAATTGAGCGCGTCGTAGTCGAAGTAGTTTTCGGGGTCGTAGGGCACCAGCCAGGGCGCCAGCACGGCCACCACGACCAGCAGCAGGACGAAGACGCCGGCCGCCAGCGCCAGCTTCTGCTTCTTGAACTTGCGCCAGAACTCGGTCGCGGGCGTCCTGACGGCGTTCTGCGCCGCGGCGGCCGGGGCGGTATCGGTATGGCTCATGTCCGCCCTCACTTGTAGCGAATGCTCGGGTTGATGACGCCGTACAGGACGTCAACGATCAGGTTGATCAGGATGAACTCCAGCGAAAACAGCAGCACCAGGCCCTGTATCACCGGATAGTCACGCTGGGTCACCGCATCGACCAGCAGCCGGCCGAGCCCCGGCCAGCTGAACACCGTCTCGACGACGATGGAGCCGCCCAGCAGGAAGCCGAACTGCAGGCCCATCATGGTCACCACCGGGATGAGCGCATTGCGCAGCGCGTGCTTGACCACCACGACGTGCTCGGACAGGCCCTTGGCGCGCGCGGTGCGCACGAAGTCCTCCTGGATGACTTCAACGAAGGAGGCACGCGTAAAGCGCGCCATCACCGCGGCCACCGCCGCGCCCAGCGTGATCGACGGCAGGAGGTAGTGCTTCCAGCTGGCTGCGCCGACGGTGGGCAGCCAGCCGAGGTTGACCGAAAAAATCTGCATCAGCAGCATGCCCAGCGCGAACGCCGGGAAGGAAATGCCCGAGACCGCCAGCGTCATGCCCAGGCGGTCCGGCCATTTGTTGCGCCATACGGCCGAGACCACGCCAATGACCATGCCGAAGACGACCGACCAGGCCATGCTGGCGATGGTCAGCCACAGCGTGGGCATGAAGCGGTCGGCGATTTCGGTGGATACCGGCCGCTTGCTGCGCAGCGAGATGCCCAGGTCGCCCTGCAGCATGTGCGTGAAGTAGCGCACGAACTGCTGCGGCAGCGGCAGATCCAGGCCCAATTCCTTGCGCACCAGCTCGACGGTGGCCTGGTCGGCGTCCGGCCCGGCGGCCAGCCGCGCGGGATCGCCGGGCAGCATGTGCACGAACAGGAACACGACCACCGCCACCAGCAGCAGGGTCGGGATCATGCCCAATAGGCGTTTGACGATATAGCTCAGCATGCGGTTCGGTAATGCTCGTTGGCGGGCGCGGCGGCCCCGCCCTGGACCGGGCGCGGGCGGGCCACGCCGCGGCGCGGACGGTGCGCCGGCGGCGGGCATGGGCCCTGGCCACCGGCACACGGGGCTGGTTACTTCAGGTCGACCTCGCGGAACCAGAACGACGTGTCGGGCATGACATAGGCGCCGGTCAGGTTCTTGGCCTTGACGTACAGGTTGCTCTGGGTGACCAGGAAGGCCCACGGGGCTTCATTCCAGATGATCTCCTGTGCTTCCTTGTACAGCCGGGTCTTTTCCTCGCGGTCGGTGGTCGACAAGGCCTTTTGCAGGTTTTCGTCGACCTTCGTATTGGAGTAGTACGAAACGTTGTTCATCACCGGCGGGAAGGCGGCCGTGGCCAGCAGCGGGCGCAGGCCCCAATCGGCTTCGCCGGTCGACGACGACCAGCCCGCGTAGTACAGGCGCACCTTGGCATCCTCGGGCTTTTGCACTTGCTGCACGCGCTGCACGCGCTGGCCGGATTCGAGCACCTCGACCGACACCTTGATGCCGACCTGGGCCAGCTGCTGCTGCAGGAACTGCACGACCTTGACCGAGGTACCGTCGTTGTAGGCCGACCACAGCGTGCTTTCGAAGCCGTTGGGATAGCCGGCCTCCTTGAGCAGCTCGCGGGCCTTGGCCGGATCATACGGCCACGGGCCGGTCTTGTGGGCGAAGTCCACGCCCTGCGGCACCACGCCATCGACCACGCTGGCATAGCCGGCGAAGGCGACCTTGGCCAGCGCTTCCTTGTTGATCGCGTAGTTGATCGCCTGGCGCACCTTGACATTGTCGAAGGGCTTTTGCATGACGTTCATCGACATGTAGCGCGCCATGATGGAGTTACGGTGGTCGACCAACTCGATCTTGTCGTTCTTGGCCAGCACCGCGGCCTGCTCGTACGGCACGGGGAAGGCGAACTGCGCCTCGCCGGTCTGGACGACGGCCGCGCGCGTGTTGTTGTCGGTCACGGTACGGAAGGTCAGCGTATCGACGTGGGGCAGGCCCTTTTGCCAGTAACCGTCGAACTTGGCGACCTTCAGGTACTCGGCGGGCTTCCACTCGACGAACTTGAACGGGCCGGTGCCCACGGGGTTGAAGGCGATGTCCTTGCCGTACTTTTGCAGGGCGGCCGGCGAAATCATCATGGCCGACGGGTGCGCCAGCGCATTGATGAAGGCCGAGAACGGCTCCTTGAGCGTAATGCGCACGGTGTAGGGATCGACCACCTCGGTCTTGTCCACGCTCTTGAACTGCGTGTAGCGGGCCAGGCGATTCTCGGGGTTGGAGACGCGGTCCAGGTTGACCTTGACCGCCTCGGCCGTGAAGTCCGTGCCGTCATGGAACTTGACGCCCTGGCGCAGCTTGATCGTGTAGACCAGGCCGTCGGGGCTGACTTCGTAGCCGGTGGCCAGCAGCGGCTGGATCTTCAGGTCCTTGTCGAACTCGAACAGGCCTTCGTAGTAGGCCTTGCCGGCCGCCTGGTTCAGCGTGCTGTTGGTGTTGTACGGGTCCAGCGTCTCGAGCGCGATCGCCACGGCAAAGGTCACGTCCTTTGCGGCAAGTGCCGCGGGCGATGCCAGGACCCCGAGGGCCAGCGCGGCGGCGGCCATCGTCTTGGTCGGGCGCAGTTTGTATTTCATGGAAGAGCTCCTGATACGGTGCGCGAAGCGGTTGGTGGAAGGTACTGCAAGGTCAATATGCCCCGCCGACGCGGTGGCGGGCCACGTAATGGCCGGGACCCACCTCTACCAGCGGCTCGACGACGGGCTCGTCGCCCAGCTTGCGGATGGGGCTGGGGATCTCATCGGAAAGCAGCGCGCGCTTGATGTGACGCCGTGCCGGATCGGCGATCGGCACGGCCGCCATCAGCTTTTTCGTGTAGGGATGCTGTGGGTTCTCGAAGATCGCGCGGCGCGGGCCGATCTCGACGATCTGACCCAGGTACATCACGGCGACACGGTGGCTGATGCGCTCGACCACCGCCATGTCGTGCGAAATGAACAAGTAGGCCACACCCAGGTCGCGCTGCAGGTCGATCAGCAAGTTGACGATCTGGGCCTGGATCGACACGTCCAGCGCCGAAACCGACTCGTCGGCGATCACCACCTTGGGGTTGAGCGCCAGCGCCCGCGCGATGCAGATGCGCTGGCGCTGCCCACCAGAGAATTCATGCGGATAGCGGTCGGCCATCTCCGGCGGCAGGCCCACGCGCTCGAGCAGCTCGGCCACGCGCCGCTCGGCCTGCTTGCCGCTGGCCACGCCGTGCACCAGCAGCGGCTCCATGATGGAAAAACCCACGGTTACGCGCGGATCGAGCGAGGCGAACGGATCCTGGAAGACGAACTGGATGTCGCGGCGCACGGCGCGCAGCTCGGACGCACTCAACTTGGCGATGTCGCGCCCGCCGAACAGGATCTGCCCGCCCTGGGTGTCGACCAGGCGCAGCAGCGACCGTCCGGTCGTGGACTTGCCGCAACCCGACTCGCCCACCAGCGACAGCGTCTCGCCGGGATACAGGTCGAAGCTGACCTTCTCCACCGCGTGCACCCGTCGTTGCACCCGGCCCAAGATGCCGCCGCGCAGGTCGAAGCGGGTGACCAAGTCGCGCACGCTGAGCACCGGCTCGGCGCCGGCTGGCGCGGCCGGCGCGTGCGCTTCCGGCTCCTGCCGGCCGTCGACATGCACCAGGGGAAAGCGCGCCGGCAGGTCGGTGCCACGCATCGCCCCCAGCCGCGGCACCGCTGACAACAGCGCGCGGGTATAGGCGTGGCGCGGATGGGCAAAGACGTCCTCGGACGCGCCCTCCTCGACCTTGTCGCCGCGGTACATGACGAGCACCCGGTCGGCCATTTCGGCGACCACGCCCATGTCGTGCGTGATGAAAATCACGCCCATGTGCATCTCTTCCTGCAGCTGGCGGATCAGCTGCAGGATCTGCGCCTGGATGGTCACATCCAGCGCCGTGGTCGGCTCGTCGGCGATCAGCAGCTGCGGCCGGCAGGCCAGGGCCATGGCGATCATGACGCGCTGGCGCATGCCGCCCGAAAGCTGATGCGGATAGCGGCCCATCACCGAGCGGGCTTCGGGAATGCGCACGAGTTCCAGCATGCGCAGCGCCTCGGCGCGCGCCGCGGCGGCATCCATGCCCTGGTGCAAGCGGATCGATTCGGCAATCTGGTCCCCGGCGGTAAAGACAGGGTTCAGTGACGTCATCGGCTCCTGGAAAATCATGGCCATGTCGGCACCGCGCACCGCGCGCATCTCGCGCTGGCTGGCGCGCGCCAGGTCGATGACGCTGCCGTCGCGCCGGCGCAGCGCCAGGTTGCCGCTGACGATGCGCCCGCCACCGTGTTCGACCAGCCGCATCAGCGCCAGCGACGTCACCGACTTGCCCGAGCCCGACTCGCCGACGATGGCCAGGGTCTCGCCCCGGTCGACATGAAAGGACAGGTCGCGCACCGCCTCGACCGTGCGCTCGGACGTGACGAATCGAACCGTCAGGTCATCGACCTGGACCACGCGCTGCTGCGGCAGGCCGGCGTCACAGGCAAGAACGGCGGTGCTG
This sequence comes from uncultured Alcaligenaceae bacterium, assembly GCA_937908115.1. Lineage (GTDB taxonomy): Bacteria > Pseudomonadota > Gammaproteobacteria > Burkholderiales > Burkholderiaceae_B > CALEQZ01. Next base: position 14,092 of record CALEQZ010000020.1, read on the forward strand.
TCGGGTTTCTCCATGGCTGCTCGGGAAATACGGATTGCGTCGGCGTTCATCGGTAGATGGCCGGCACGGGCGCCTCGCCCACGCGGGCATAGCCCCGGTACATGCCTTCGGTGTTGAACGGTAGCGCCACGTTGCCCCGCGCATCGACGGCGATCAGCCCGCCCTTGCCGCCGATGCGCGGCAGCTTGTCGTGGACCACGCCGTCAGCGGCCTGCGCCAGCGTGGCGCCGGCATACGCCATCTGCGCGGCCACGTCATAGGCGGCTACCGTGCGGATGAACATCTCTCCGGTGCCGGTGGTCGATACCGCACAGGTGCGGTTGCTGGCATAGCAGCCGGCGCCGACCAGCGGGGAATCCCCCACCCGGCCCACCTGCTTGTTGGTGATGCCGCCGGTGGACGTGGCCGCGGCCACATTGCCCTGCGCATCGACCGCGACCGCCCCCACCGTGCCGAATTTGCTGTCGGCATCCAGCGGATCGGCCGGCGCCGGCTGCGCGCCGGCGACCATCGCCCGACCGTCATGGTCGAGCACGGCGGCGCCAGGCATCTCGCTTTGCACGCGCCTGAGCTGCGCCAGGCGCGCCTCGGTCGAGAAATACGACGGATCGACCAGCTCCAGCCCCTGTTCGCGGGCAAAGGCTTCCGCGCCCTGCCCGACGAAAAACACGTGCTGGCTGTTTTCCATCACCTTGCGCGCGGCCAGGACGGGATTGCGCACCCGGGTGACGTTGGCGATGGCGCCGCAGCGCAAGGTCGCGCCGTCCATGATGCAGGCATCGAGCTCGTGCGTGCCGGCGCTGGTGAACACCGCCCCATGACCGGCGTTGAACAGCGGACAGTCTTCGAGCATGCGCACCGCTTCGGTAACCGCGTCCAGCGCGCTGCCGCCGCCGGCCAGCACGGCCTGGCCGCGCTCGAGCACCGCGCGCAGCGCATCGAGGTATTCCCGCTCCTTTGCGGCGGACATCTCGGCCCGGGAGATGGCGCCGGCCCCGCCATGGATGGCTATCACGGGTTGGATCATTTTCTTCGTACACCATGGATGAGCCACGGCATCACGGACTCGGTCACACCGGCCGCGGCCGCGACGGAATTCTTGGCCCGGTAGGCCACCGCGGCCGACAAGGCTTCGATCAAGCCCAGCGCCGCCGTCTCGGAATTGGGCATCAGCTGCCGCCCGCTGTAGGCATACAGCACGATGGACGCAAATGGCACGAGCGGCGAAGTCGGCTTGTCGGTCAGCGCCAGCACCGGCACGCCGGCCTGGTACGCCGCCTCGGCAAGCGTAACCGTGTCGGCCAGGTAGCGCGGAAAGCCGATGGCGATCACCAGGTCCGACTGCGTCATGCGCGACATGCGCCGCGCCGCGTGCGACACGCCGCCCGGGCCGGCCAGCGATTCGACCACGTGCAGGTGCATGCACAGCGCCCGTTGCAACATCCCGGCCAAAAACCCGCTTGCGCCAAAGCCGATGATGAACACGCGCTCGGCCTGCAGGACGGCCTGTACCGCACGCTCGCACGCAGCGGCGTCCAGCGACTGCAGGGCGCGCTGCGCGTTGCTGATGTCCTCGCGCAGCGAAGCCGCGAAGATGTCGGCCGCGCTGGCCGGATGCGCTAGCTCGGTGCGCAGCTTTTCCACCGGTTCGAGCACGGCCTCGAAACCGCGCGCCAACTCCGCGCGGAACTGCGGATAACCCGGCAGCCCCAGCGCCCGGGCGAAGCGATTGACGCTGGCCACCGACACGCCCACGGCGTCGGCGAACTCGTCGATGGTCATGGTCGCCACCCGGAACTGGTGCGCCAGCACGTATTCGGCCAGCTTGAGCTGGGCAGGGCTGAGCGTGGCTTGCGCCCGCGCGATGCGATCGGCGATCGTCGAGGCGGCGCCGGCGCGGCGGGAGGCAGTCACGGAACGGCGGACGGGCAAGGCGGCGATCCGGGCATGAAAATTGATTTACACAGAATTGTAGATAAGAAAATAAATTTTCATGACAGGGTATACCCCAACCCCCAGCAAGGCCGGCGCCGAAAACGACGACGCCCCGCACGATGGCGGGGCGTCAAGATGCACACGCTGCACACGCGCGCGCCGGCGCGTGCAGGAGCGCGAACGAGCGAACGAGCGAACGAGCGAACGATCAGGCTGCCTGCACGGCAGATACGTCCAACTTGGCCCGGGTCTTGGCCTGCACCTCCTCGACCGTCACGCCCGGGGCGAGCTCGGTCAGCTTCAGGCCGTCGTCGGTGACTTCCATCACGCCCAGGTCGGTGATGATGAGGTCGACCACGCCAACGCCAGTCAGCGGCAGCGTGCACTCGGGCAGCAGCTTGATCTCTTCGGTGCCGTCCTTCTTCTTGGCCACGTGCTCCATCAGCACCACGACCCGGCCGACGCCCGCGACCAGGTCCATGGCGCCGCCCATGCCCTTGACCATCTTGCCGGGGATCATCCAGTTGGCCAGGTCACCCTTTTCGGAAACCTGCATGGCGCCCAGGATGGCCAGGTTGATCTTGCCGCCGCGGATCATCGCGAACGAATCGGCCGACGAGAAAAACGACGAGCCGGGCAGCGTGGTCACCGTCTGCTTGCCGGCGTTGATCAGGTCGGGGTCGACTTCGTCCTCGGTGGGAAATGGGCCGATGCCCAGCAGCCCGTTTTCGGACTGCAGCCAGACTTCCATGCCCGCGGGCACGTGGTTGGCCACCAGCGTGGGCAGGCCGATGCCCAGGTTGACGTAGTAGCCGTCTTTGAGTTCGCGCGCGGCGCGCGCGGCCATTTCGTCACGATTCCATGCCATGGTGTCGGTCTCCTTCAGGCGCGGGTGGTGCGCTTCTCGATGCGCTTTTCCGGATTGGCATTGACCACGATCCGATGCACATAAATGCCGGGCAGGTGGATCTGGTCGGGATCGAGCTCGCCCGTCTCGACCAGTTGCTCGACTTCGACCACGGTCACCTTCCCGGCCATGGCCACGTTCGGATTGAAGTTGCGCGCGGTCTTGCGAAAGATCAGGTTGCCACTGCGGTCGGCGATGTGCGCCTTGACCAGCGACACGTCCGGTACCAGCGCGCGCTCGAGCACGTACTTCTTGCCGTCGAATTCGCGGATTTCCTTGCCTTCGGCGACGATGGTGCCCACGCCCGTGGCGGTGTAGAAGGCCGGGATGCCAGCCCCGCCGGCGCGCAGCTTCTCGGCCAGCGTGCCCTGGGGCGTGAACTCCAGCTCCAGCTCGCCGGCCAGGTACTGCCGCTCGAACTCTTTGTTTTCACCCACGTAGGAGGCGATCATCTTCTTGATCTGGCGCGTGGCCAACAGCAGCCCCAGCCCGAAATCGTCGACGCCGGCGTTGTTGCTGATGCAGGTCAAGTCCTTGACCCCGGAATCGCGCAGCGCGGCGATCAGTGCCTCCGGGATGCCGCACAGGCCGAAGCCGCCCACGGCAATGGTTTGCCCGTCCTTGACCAGGCCTGCCAGCGCCTCCCGGGCACTCGCATAGACTTTCTCCATCTTTCCTGCTCCCTTGTCCAAACAGAATAGCGTTCAACCGCGCCGCGGCCTTGGGCAGGCTGTGCCCGGCGCGGCGGCAACGTCGCTTGCGCCCGGACCCTTCGGCCTGCCCTTGTCGCCGGATTGTAATCAGTGCCGGGGGATCAGCCCGCACCGGCGCGCGATGCCTCCTCGGCGGCCTTGCGCGCTGTCATGAAGCGCTGCCGCGTCATCATCAAGTGCAACTGCATGACTTCCCTGGCCAGGTCGCCATTGCGCTCCTGCACGGCCAGCGTCAGGTCCAGATGATGGTTCAGGCTGCGCCGCATGTCGGCCGGCGAGTAAAGATGGAACGACCGCACGATGATGGGCATGTCAATCATGGTCTCCAGCATGGACTGCAGGCGGTGCGAGCGGCTCGCGCGCAGCAAGGTCTGGTGGAACAGCCGGTTGGCCGCCTGGGCGCGTTCGGCCGCCTGGCTGCCGCCCCTCTCGATGGCCTGCCGCATTTGCTCGTTGCTACTCGCCAACACGGCCAGGTCCGCGTCGTCGCGCCGCTCGGCCGCAAGCTGCGCGGAAAACGGTTCGAGCAGCAGGCGCAACTGAAAGACCTCCTCGATATCCCATTCCGTCCACGCCGCCACGTACACGCCCCTGCCCGGCTCGGCCATGGCCAGGGCGTCGCCGACCAGGCGCTTGAGCGCACCCCGGATGGGCGTGCGGCTCATGGAGAATTCTTCGGCCAGCGGCTCTTCCTTGAGCTGGGTCCCCGGCTTGTAGTAGCCGGTAAGGACACGCTGCTTGAGCGTTTCGTAGGCCTTTTGGGTATCGCTGCTCATGCGGATCGGTCCCAACCAGGATGCACTCGTCGACAATCGCGCGGCCCGCGCATGCTGCGGCAGGCCGCCGTGAGCCTACCATGCGCGGAGTCGCTGCGGCAGCCGGCCCGCCCCCCCGCAGCAGGCACTGGCCGGCAGTCCGTTTGTATTCAAATTGCATTTCTTATTAGAGCAGCCCCGACCGCATCCAGTCCATCCAAATCCCTTGCACGCCGCAATGGCCTGGGGAAATTTAGGAAATCCACCGTCCGTACTAGGGTTTTCACTTACTAGTCAATTTCTGCACACCCGCTGACAATCCACGGATTGTATTTTTTTTGTACATCATGTAGATCGCTCTCATCGGCGGCGGCGAAGTCGGCCGCTGCTATGCCCGCGCGCTTTCCCAAGCGGGCCACCGGATCGTCGCGCTGTGCGACGTCAAGATTTCCGATGCGCTGGACACCCTGTCACGGGAGTTGGGTGCGACGCTGCAGGCACAGCCGGGCCCGTGGCTACACGAGGCCGATGTCGTCATCAGCGCAGTGTTCGGCTCGGCGGCGCAGCAAACGGCCGAACAGGCGCTGCCCCACATGGCGCGCACCGCGCTGTATGCCGATTTCACCACCGCCAGCGCGCAAGACATGGCCGCCGCGGCCGAACGGGCCGCAGCCTTGGGCATCGATTTCGCCGACGTGGCCATCATGGGTGCCATTAGCCTCGGCCAGGGGAAAACGCCCCTGCTGTGCGCCGGCACCGGCGCTGCCCGCATCCACGCGCTGATGCACGAAGCCGGCGCGCCAATCCGGCAGGTGAGCGGCCGTGCCGGCGACGCCGTCACCCTCAAGCTGCTGCGCAGCATCTTTACCAAGGGGTGCGAAGCCCTGGCCGTGGAATGCCTGGTCGCGGCGCACGCCAAAGGGCTGCGGCAGGAACTGTACGAGGTGCTGCAGGACATTGATCAGCAACCCCTGCAGGTCTTCCTGGAGATGCTGGTGCGCACGCACGTCCAGCACGCGCCCCGCCGGCTCGTCGAAGTCGAAGAAGCCAGCCGCCAGCTCGAAAGCGACGGGCTCGAGCCGCGCGTGCTGCCGGGCGTGCGCTCGCTATTCGCGCGCACGGCCGCCGCCCTCGACAAACCTCCCCAAGTCGCCTCGGTGGACGACGCGCTGGCGTGGCTGCACAGCCTGGCGCGGCGCTGATGCCCGCTTCCCTCGACACCCTACCCACAATACCCTTCACACGGAGACGCTCAATGAAACACGCCGTCAAGTTCGCTGCGGCCGCCCTGGCCTGCTGCACCTCGGCCGTTTTCGGCCAAGCCCTGGGCAAATCGCCCATCACGTTCGTTTCGCCATTTCCTCCGGGGGGCGGCACCGATACGCTCACCCGCATGGTGGCCAACGCCGTAGCGGCCGACAAGCAATGGAACATCGTGGTGGAAAACAAGCCCGGCGCAGGTGGCAACCTGGCGCTGGACTCGGTGGCGCGCAGTGCACCGGACGGCCGGACCCTGGTCATGGCCCAGACGGACAACATCGTGCTCAACCCCTGGCTGTACAAGAAGCTCAACTACGACACCTTCAAGGATTTCAAGCCCGTGGCGCTGATCGCCTCGTCGCCGAGCGTTTACGTGGTGCTGCCCGATTCGCCGTTCCGCAGCATCGAGGACGTGGTCCGCGCGGCCAAGGAAAAACCCGGCCGCATCAGCGTGGGCGTGCCCGGCGTCGGATCCAGCGGCGACCTGATCGGCCACCTGTGGCAGAAGGCCGCGGGCATCGAGTTCACCACCGTGCCGTACCGCGGCTGGGCCCAGGCCTACCCGGACCTGGCCAGCCGCCGCATCGACATCTACAACGGCTCGGTCGCCACACTGCTGTCGCAAATCAAGGCCGGCACGGTTCGCGCGCTGGCCGTGGTGGGCGAAGCCCGTTCGCCCTCGCTGCCGGATGTGCCGACCTTTGTCGAGCTCGGCTACAAGGACATCAACCCGACGATCTGGTGGGGCCTGATGGCCCAAGGCAACACGCCCGATGACATCGTCCAGACGCTGAACGAAGCCGTCAATGCGGCGATCGGCAAGCCCGAATTCCGCAGCAAGCTCAACGAGTCCGGCTACGCCGTGCTCGGCGGCACGCCGGCGGAATTCGCCGAGCGCTACAAGCGCGACCACGATGCCTTCGGCGCCATCATCAAGGCGGCCGGCATCGAACCACAATGACGCGACGCCATGGTGCGCGCCTCCCAGCAACCTTCCGGAGCCAAGCATGATCGGTTTTGAAATCCATCCGCGCCAGCGCTGCGTCGACCGGGTCGCAGTCGAGAAATTCCGCGGCCTCCCGGTGGCCAACGTCAGTGACGTGATGTCGCGCATGTACGCCGGCGGCGCCGCGCTGCGCCCCATGCACGACGGCACGGCGCTGGCCGGCGCGGCGCTGACGGTCCGGTGCCGCCCCGGTGACAACCTGCTAGTGCACAAGGCGCTGGACATGGCCGTGCCCGGGGATGTGATCGTGGTCGATGCCGGCGGCGACCTGACCAACGCCATCATCGGCGAAATCATGGTGTCCTATGCCCAAACGCGTGGTGTGGCCGGCATCGTGATCCACGGCGCGATCCGGGATGTGGGCACGATTTCCCGCGGCAGCTTCCCCGTGTATGCGTGCGGCGTCACGCATCGCGGCCCGTACAAGGACGGGCCGGGCGAAATCAACGTGCCCGTGTCGCTCGGTGGCATGGTCGTCGAGCCTGGCGATCTCATCCTGGCGGACGAGGACGGCTTGCTGTGCGTGCCGTTCCACCAGGTCGACGAGGTGCACCAGGCGGCCAGCGAAAAACACGCCACCGAAGAAAAAATGCTTGCCGATATCGCTGCCGGCAAGCTGGACACCCGCTGGATCGACGCCCGGCTGAAGTCCCTGGGTTGCCGCGGCGTCTGAGCCCGGCATGACCGGTCCGGCGCCGCGCATCGGCCTGCGCCGGGCCGTTTTTTATCCGCGCATGATGCGTGCCAGCCTGTCGAGCACGTCGGCCGGCCAGGGCTCGGACTTGCCCGTGGCCGTGTTGCTCCAGACCAGCACGTTGCGCCCCTTGGCGTAGACCTCTTCGGCGTCGCCCAGGCGGGCGATGGTCATTTCGAAGTCCATGCTGGACCGGCCGACCCGGGTCAGCGCATGCCTGACCCGGACGGTGGAGGGATAGGTCAGCGACCGGATGAAGTCGCACGACGCATGGGCGAGGATGGCCACGCGCTCGGCCGGGATTTCCAGCCCGCACTGGCGCAGCATGCGGATGCGCGCCTCTTCCATGAGCCGGAAGTAGATCGTGTTGTTCAGGTGGTTCAGCGCGTCCAGGTCGCCCCAGCGCAGTTCCAGGTCGCAGTCGTGGGTCATGCCCGGGCGCAGCCCGGCGCTGGTATCGCTGGCGGCCAGCGTCATGTTGGGATCCTCGCGCTGAAAACGATGACGGAAGCGGCGTGCGCCGCGGTTCATGCGCAGGCAAGTATACCGGCAGCGCCGGCGCATCTTCGGCGACAAAAACCGTGCGCGCCCTGCAATACAATTGCCGGGTGCCGGGGGACACGCGTGATCCGGCCATCATTCGAGATAAAGGAGGATTCGGGCAAATGGCCGAACGCGAATCGATGGAATACGACGTGGTGGTGGTCGGCGGCGGGCCGGCGGGGCTGGCCGCAGCCATCCGCCTGAAGCAGCTGGCCGCCGAGCGTGGCCGCGAAACCAGCGTCTGCGTGCTCGAAAAAGGCGCCGAAATCGGCGCGCATACGCTGTCGGGCGCCGTACTGGACCCGCGCGCGCTCGACGAGCTCATCCCCGACTGGAAGAACAAGGGTGCCCCGCTCGATACGCCGGTCACCCGCGACGAATTCATGTTCCTGTCGCGCACGGGTGCGCGCAGCACGCCGTCCTGGCTGCTGCCGCCCTGTTTCCAGAATCACGGCAACTACATCGTCCGGCTGGGCGAAGTCGTGCGCTGGCTGGGCGAGCAGGCCGAGGCGCTGGGCGTGGACGTCTTCCCGGGCTTTGCCGCGGCCGAGATCCTCTACGACGAGCAAGGCCGGGTGCGCGGCGTGGCCACCGGCGACATGGGCCGCAACCGCCAGGGCGAACCGACCGAGGCCTTCCAGCCCGGCATGGAGCTGCTGGCCAGCTACACGCTGTTTGCCGAAGGCTCGCGCGGCCACTTGGGCCGCCAGCTGATCGAGCGCTACAAGCTCGACGAGGGCCGCGACCCGCAAAGCTATGCCATCGGCATCAAGGAACTCTGGGAAATCGACCCGGCACGCTCCCAACCCGGGCTGGTGGTGCACACCGCCGGATGGCCGCTGGATTCGGACACCTACGGCGGCGCCTTCCTGTACCACCTCAAGGACAACCTGGTCGCCGTGGGCATGGTGGTCGGCCTGGACTACGCCAATCCCTGGCTGTCACCCTTCGAGGAATTCCAGCGCTTCAAGACGCACCCGTCCATCCGCAGCACCTTCGAGGGCGGCAAGCGGCTGGCCTACGGCGCGCGATCCATTACCGCCGGCGGGTTGCTGTCGCTGCCCCGGCTGGTCTTTCCGGGCGGCGCGCTGCTTGGCTGTGACGCGGGCTTCTTGAACGCCTCGCGCATCAAGGGCAGCCACGCCGCGATCAAGTCCGGCATGCTGGCGGCCGAGGCGGCCTTCGATGCCCTGGCCGCGGGCCGCAGCCGCGACGAACTGGCTGCCTATCCTGCGGCGTTCGAATCGTCCTGGCTCTATGCCGAACTGAACAAGGCCCGCAACTTCAAGCAGTGGTTCAAGAAGGGCCGCACGGTGGGCACGCTGATGACTGGCATCGAGCAATGGCTGCTGCGCGGCAACGTGCCATGGACGATCCACCGCACCAAGCCTGACCACGCCTGCCTGCAGCCGGCCGCCGAGTGCGCGCGCATCGACTATCCCAAGCCCGACGGCAAGCTGACCTTCGACCGGCTCAGCTCGGTGTTCATCTCCAACACCAACCACGAGGAAAACCAGCCCGTGCACCTGACGCTGAAGGATCCATCGGTGCCGGTGGCGGTCAACCTGGCCAAGTACGGCGGGCCCGAGGCGCGCTATTGCCCTGCGGGCGTGTACGAGTTCGTCAAGGACGACCATGGCGCGGATCGCCTGCAGATCAACGCGCAGAACTGCGTGCACTGCAAGACCTGCGACATCAAGGATCCCACGCAAAACATCGTGTGGGTAACGCCCCAAGGCGGCGAGGGGCCGGTCTATACCGGCATGTGACCCGCCCGCCGGCCGCCTTCCGCGGGTGACGGCCACGGCAACGAACGAGGGCGCCGGCCTACACTCGGCGCCCTTTTCGTCCATGGAGGCAGCGTTGAAGAAGGAAGTCGTCCTCTTCGCCGGCTGCGGCGACCTGGGGCTGCGCGCGGCGCAACGCGCCTTGGCGCGGGGCCATGACGTCTGGGCGCTGCGCCGCAACCCCCCGGATGCCGGCGGCGGGACCGCGCGCGACGGCCAGCCACAGGCGCCGGGGGATGCGCCAGCCCATGTAGGCATCCGCTGGCTGCGCGGCGACCTGGCCGATGCACGCAGCCTGCCCGCCCTGCCCGCCGGCGTCACCCGCCTGGTTTATTGCCCCGCGCCCGATGCCCGCCACGAAGAGGCGTACCGCAGCGTCTTCGTCGACGGCCTGCGCCACGTGCTGCAGCGGTTGGACGCGGGTCGGCTGCGCAGGCTGGTGTTCGTTTCGTCTTCGGCCGTGTACGGCGACCACGGCCAGGACTGGATAGACGAGGACACGCCGGAGAACCCGCTATCGTTCAACGGCCGCATCCTCTTGGAGGCGGAGCGCTGGCTGCGCAACCAAGGCTTGCCCGCCACGCGCCTGCGGCTGGCGGGCCTGTACGGCCCCGGGCGACTGCAGCTCGTCGGGCGGCTGCGCGCCGGCATGGCACGCGCCCCGCGCCGGCCGCCGCACTGGGCCAACCGCATCCACGTCGAGGACGCGGCAGCCGCCATCGACCACCTGCTGCATTTACCCGATGCGGGCCCGCTCTACCTGGGTTGCGACGACACGCCGCTGCCGCTGCACGAGCTGTATGCCCACGTGGCGAGGCTGGCCGGCGCCGCCCCGCCCGCAGAGGGCCCTGCGCCTGCGCACGTGGGCAGCAAGCGCATGCGCAACGCACGGCTGCGCGCGTCGGGCTTGGCGCTTGCCTGGCCCGATGCGCGCGTCGGGTATGCCGCGCTGCTGGGCGGGCGTTGACCGGATGCGCGCGTTGCTACGCCGGCTGGCGCGCGTAGTAGCGCCCGATGGCGGCCACCACTTTGTCCACGTCCTGGGCCGACACGTCCCGGTGCGTCACCATGCGCGTCGGGCCGCCATACACCGCACGCACCAGGATGCCCTGCTCGCGCAGCGCCGCCGACAAGGACTGGCAAGCGTCATCGGGAAAGCGCACGAAGACCATGTTGGTGTCCTGCGACAGCACCTGCACGCCGTCGATGCGGCGCAGGCCCTCGGCCAGGCGCGCGGCGTTGTCGTGGTCCCTGGCCAGGTCCGCGACATGGTGCTCCAGCGCATGCAGGCAGGCCGCTGCCAGCACGCCCGACTGCCGCATGCCGCCACCCAGCATCTTGCGCCAGCGCAGGGCGGCATCGATGAATGCGCGGCTGCCCACCAGCACCGAGCCGACCGGCGCACCCAGTCCCTTGGAAAAGCAGATCGACACGCTGTCGAACGGCCGGCACAACACGTCGGGCGCCAGGCCGCTGGCCACGCTGGCGTTGAATAGCCGCGCGCCGTCCAGGTGCATGGACAGGCCATGCCCGCGGGCAAACGCCTCGGCCTGCTCGATATAGGACTGGGGCAGCACCTTGCCCTGGAAAGTGTTTTCCAGGGCAAGCAGCCGCGTGCGGGCGAAGTGGGGGTCCACCGGCTTGACCGCCGCGGCCAGCTTGTCCAGCGGCAGCGTGCCGTCGGGTGCGTGCTCGATGGGCTGCGGCTGGATGCTGCCCAGCACCGCCGCACCCCCGCCTTCGTACTTGTAGGTATGGGCCTGCTGGCCCACCAGGTACTCGTCGCCGCGGCCGCAATGCGCCATCAGGGCCGCCAGGTTGCTTTGCGTGCCGGACGGGAAGAACAGCCCCGCCTCCTTGCCGGCGCGCTCGGCCACGGCGCGCTGCAGGCGTTGGACGGTCGGGTCATCACCCAGGACGTCATCGCCGACCGGCGCCGCCGCCATGGCGGCAAGCATGGCCGCGCTCGGCCGGGTGACGGTGTCGCTGCGCAGATCGATCATGCCGGTCATCGTCACACCGACTGCGACAGCTGTTCGAGGATGGCCGGGTTTTCCAGCGTGGAAACGTCCTGGGTGATGGGCTCGCCCTTGGCCACGGCGCGCAGCAGGCGGCGCATGATCTTGCCCGACCGGGTCTTGGGCAGGTTCTCGCCGAAGCGGATGTCCTTGGGCTTGGCGATCGGGCCGATTTCCTTGGCGACCCAGTCGCGCAGCGCCTTGGCGATGGCCTGCGCCTCCTCGCCCTCCGGACGCGGACGCTTGAGCACCACGAAAGCCACCACGGCCTCGCCGGTGGTATCGTCCGGCCGGCCCACGACGGCGGCCTCGGCCACCAGTTCATGCGACACCAATGCGGACTCCACCTCCATCGTGCCCAGGCGGTGGCCAGACACGTTGAGCACGTCGTCGATGCGGCCCATGATCCAGAAGTAGCCGTCGGCGTCGCGCTGCGCGCCGTCGCCAGCCAGGTAGTAGCCGCGCATCTCGGGCGGGAAGTAGCTCTTCTTGAAGCGCTCCGGGTCGCCCCAGATGGTACGGATCATCGCCGGCCAAGGTCGCTTGATGACGAGGAACCCGCCCTTGCCCGGTTCGACGTCAGCACCCGTCTCGTCGACCACGCCGGCGACGATGCCCGGCAGCGGCAGCGTGCACGAGCCGGGCTTGAGCGGCGTGGCCCCGGGCAGCGGCGTGATCATGTGCCCGCCGGTTTCGGTCTGCCACCACGTATCCACCACGGGGCAGCGGCCGCCACCGACGTTGTTGTAGTACCAGACCCAGGCTTCGGGGTTGATGGGCTCGCCCACGGTGCCGATGATGCGCAGGCTGCCCAGGTCGTACTTGCGCGGATGGTGATCCGGCGAGGATTCGGCCGCCTTGATCAGCGAGCGGATGGCGGTGGGCGCCGTATAGAAGACCGTCACCTTGTGACGCGCGATCATGTCCCAGAAGCGGCCCGCGTTCGGATAGGTGGGCACGCCCTCGAACACGATCTGGGTCAAGCCCGCGGCCAACGGCCCGTACGTGATGTAGCTGTGGCCGGTCACCCAACCCACGTCGGCGGTGCACCAATACACATCGTCGTCGCGCGCATCGAACACCCAGCGCACGGTCAACAGCGCCCACAGCAGGTAGCCCGCCGAGGAGTGCTGCACGCCCTTGGGCTTGCCAGTCGAACCCGAGGTATACAGCACGAACAGCGGATGCTCGGCATTGACCGGTACCGGCGCGCATTCGGAGGACTGTCCCGCCTCGACGTCATGCAGCCAGACGTCGCGCGCATCGTTCCACGCGATGTCCGCGCCGGTGCGGCGATAGACCACGACCTTGGTCACCGCCTCGCAGCCGCCCATGGACAGCGCTTCGTCGACGGCGGCCTTCAACGGGATGTTACGGCCGCCGCGCTTTTGCTCGTCGGCCGTGATCACCAGCGAAGCGCCCACGTCGACGATGCGCTCGTGCAGGCTCTTGGCGGAAAAGCCGCCGAACACCACGGAATGGGTGATGCCCAGCCGGGCGCAGGCCTGCATGGCCGCGACCGCCTCGATGGACATGGGCAGGTAAATGATGGCGCGATCGCCCTTCTTGTAGCCCAGCGCCTTCAGGCCGTTGGCCAGCCGGCAGACGCGGGCCAGCAGGTCCTTATAGGTGATCGTGGTGACCTTGCCGTCGTCGGCCTCGAAGATGATCGCGGTCTTGTCGCCCTTGCCGTTTTCGACGTGCACGTCCAGGCAATTGGCCGACACGTTCAGTTCGCCGTCGCCGAACCAGCGGTAGAAAGGGGCATTGGATTCGTCCAGCACCTGCGTGAACGGCTTGGTCCAGCGCAGGTTTTCGGTCGCCTGGCGACGCCAGAACCCTTCCGGATCCTCTTCGGCCTGCCGATAGAGATCCTGGTAGGCCTGCATGCCGGGCACGTTGGCTTGCCGCGCCAGGTCCGCAGGCGGCTGGAACACCCGGGTTTCGACCAGCACGGATTCGATGGTATTGGACATGGGTTGTCTCCCTGGATGACTTGTATGGATGGCTGCGAAGGCCTGCGGCGAAACCGTAGCGCCGGCTACTTACGGCTGGCTTACGGCGGGCTGGCGGCCGGGCCGCGCGACCGCGCAGCCGGCGGCGGTCGCCGCGGCGGCTGGGCATAAGGATAGCAGCGCGCGCCGGCCCTAGTGCGGCGCGGCCTGGCCCGCGACGCCAGACAGCGCTGCCTGGCGCGCGGCCACGCCGCGCGCCACGTCGACCCGCGCAAGCAGCGCGAGCCCGCCCAGGAAAAACAGCCCCGTGACCAGGATGGCCAGGCGATGATTGCCACCCGTGGCCCAGGTCACCAGGCCGTAGGTCAATGGACCGACGGCGGCGGCCAGCTGCTGGGCGAAGGTCCACAACCCAAAAAACTCGCCCAGCCGCGCCGGCGGCGCAAACGCGCCGGTCATGGCGCGGCCCGCGCTTTGGCTGGTGCCCATGCACAGCCCAGCCAGCATGGCCGCGGCCCAAAAGATTTCCACCCGCACCGCGGCATAGGCGAGCGCCACCATCACCAGCCAACCCCACAAGGTCACGGCCAACGCGCGACGATGGCCGATGCGGTCCTGCACGCGGCCGAAAGACAAGGCGCCCACGGCCGCCGCGATGTTGACCACGAAAACCAGCACGATGACCTGTCGCATGCCGAAGCCCATCACCTCGGCGGCGTAGACCGCGGCCAGCGTCACCACCACCGCGATGCCGGCCTGGTAGCAGGCGATGCACACGAGCAGCCGGCGGAAATCGACGAACCGCAGCCCTGTTTCGCGCCAGGACGCTGCCAGGCGCCGGAAAACGCCGGTACCGCCCGCAAGCGGGTGCGGCTGCGCGCGCTCGCGCAACAGCAAGAACGCCGGCAATGCCGCCAGCGCGAACACGGCGGCCGTGGCCGCCATCACCCAGGGGACGGTGCGGCTTGCGTCCAACCCGCGCGCTTCGCCGGCCGCCACGATCGCCAGCGACAGCGCCAGCGTGAGCATGCCGCCGAAGTAGCCGCAGCCCCAGCCCAGCCCGGATATGCGGCCAAGCGCATGCGGCGCGGCCAGCTCCGGCAGGAAGGAAGCGATGGCCGATTCGCCGATGCTATAGCAGGTGTTGGAAATGACGATCAGCGCCATGCCGGCAGCCACCGCGCCCGGCCCCACCTGCGTCAACCCCAGCGTGGCCAGCACGCAGCCGGCGGTGCTCGTAAACAGCAGCCGGCGCTTGGCGGCGCGGGCGTCGGCGCGCGCGCCCAGCGCCGGCAGCACGGCCATGACCAGCAAGTAAGACGCCGACAGTGCCGCGGTCCAGGCCAGGGTCGCCCACGGGGCGCCGCCAGCCACCACGCTGACGAAGTAGGCGCTGAACACGGTCGTGAGCACGACCGTCGTGTAGCCCGAGTTGGCCACGTCGTACATGGCCCAGGCCCAGACCTCGCGCCGGCGAACCCCCGGGTTGAGCGCGGACCCGGCCTGCGGACCGGCCGCCCGCGCCCCGCTCACAGGCCGAGCGCAGCGATGCCGGCCTGGGCGATGCGCGCGTCGTCGCTGGACTTCACGCCCGAGACGCCGACCGCGCCCGCGACCTGTCCCTGCACGACGATGGGCACGCCACCTTCGAGCATGCCCTGCAGTACCGGCGCGGACAGGAAGGCCGTGCGACCGTTGTTGATGATGTCTTCATACGACTTGGATTCGCGCTGGCCCAGGGCCGCGGTACTCGCCTTGGCCGGGGCGATGTGCGCGGTGATCGGCGCGGCGCCGTCCAAGCGCAGCAGCCCCAGCAGATGGCCGCCGTCGTCGGCCACGGCGATGCTCACGGCCCAGCCGTTTTCCTTGGCGAAGGCTTCGGCCGCAGCCAGGATCTTCTTGACGTCGGCGTCGGACAGAGCGGGCTTGGTGTTCATAGGGTTTCCTTGATTTGTTCGAGTGCAGCGGGGTCTTCGATGGTGGTCAGGTCGCCCGGGTCCCTGCCCTCGCAAACTGCCGCGATGGCCCGGCGCAGGACCTTGCCCGACCGGGTCTTGGGCAGCGCGGCGACGAACCGGATGCGCGCCGGCCTGGCCACGGGCCCGAGCCTTTCCTGGACCACGCGCATGATATCGCCTTCCAGCGCCAGCGCCTGCGCCGGGTCTTCGGCGCGCTCGGGCTGCTTGAGCACGGCAAAGGCCATCGCCGACTGGCCCTTGAGCTCGTCGGCCACGCCCACCACGGCGCATTCGGCCACCGCCTCGTGGGCGCTGATCGCCTCCTCGATCTCGCGCGTGCCCAGCCGGTGGCCCGCCACGTTGATGACGTCGTCGGTACGGCCCAGCACGTACCAATAACCGTCTACGTCGCGCAGGCCCCAATCGAAGGTGGAATAGACCATGCGGCCGGGTATGGACCGGAAGTACGTCTGCACGAAGCGCTCGTCGTCGCCCCAGATGGTGCTCATGGCGCCGGGCGGCAGCGGCGGCACGATGGCCAGCACGCCCTTTTTGCCCGGGCCGAGGTCCTCGCCGGTGGCCTCGTCGACCACCCGCACGTCAAAGCCGTAGACCGGGAACGACGGGCTGCCCCATCGCACCGGCGCCTTGGCCACGCCCGGCTGCGCCGACAGGATGGGCCAGCCGCTTTCGGTCTGCCAGTAGTTGTCCATGACCGGCTTGCCGATGCCTTCGGCCAGCCAGCGCGCGGTGGGTTCGTCCAGGGGTTCGCCGGCCAGGTAGATTGCGCGCAGCGACGACAGGTCGTGGCGGCGCAGCAGCGCCGGATCCTGCTTCTTGAGCACGCGCATGGCGGTGGGCGCGGAAAACATCGTGTTGACCCGGAAACGCTCCACGAGCTGCCAGAGGATGGCGCCGTCGGGCCGCACCGGCGTGCCCTCGTACATCACCGTGGCCTGGCCGGCGATCAGCGGCCCGTAGATGATGTACGAATGCCCCACCACCCAGCCGATGTCGCTGGTACAAAAAAACGTCTCGCCCGGATTGCCGTCGAAGATGTAGCGCATGGAGGCGGCCAGCGCCACCGCATAACCGCCGGTGTCGCGCTGCACCCCCTTGGGCTTGCCCGTCGTGCCCGAGGTATACAGCACGTAGCTGGGTTCGGACGATTCCAGCCAGACCGGCTCGACCACGGCGCCTTCGTGGCGCCGGCGCAGTTCGGCATAAGCCAGGTCCCGGCCGGGTTCGGTTGCGAAAGGCGCCAGGCCACGGTCGACGATGACCACCCGCTGCGGCGGGCGCGCGCACATCGCCAACGCCTTGTCCAGCAGCGGCTTGTACGGCATGACCTTGCCCGCGCGCGAGCCGGCGTCGGCCGACACCACGACCCGCGGCGCGGCATCGTCGATGCGCTGCGCCAGGTTGGCCGAGGCAAATCCCCCGAACACCACCGAATGCACGGCGCCTATGCGCGCGCACGCCAGCATGACGCAGGCCGCCTCGGGAATCATGGGCATGTAAAGCAGCACGCGGTCGCCCCTGCCCACGCCCATTTCCTGCAGCATGGCCGCGGCCGCATTGACCTCGGCCAGCAGTTGTGCGCGCGTCAGGATGCGCTCCTGGCCGACCTCGGTGGACACCCAAATCAGCGCAGGCGCATCCGGATCCGCCTGCGCCCAACGGTCGACGGCGTTAAAGCACAAATTGGTGCGCCCGCCCACGAACCATTTGGCAAACGGCAAGCGTGAATCGTCCAACACCTGCTGCCAAGGGGCCTGCCAATGGACGCGCCGCGCCTGCTCGGCCCAGAATGCCTCGCGCTCCTGCAGCGAACGGCGGTGAAAAGCTTCGATTTCCTGCATTTTTGTCTCCTCCATGCTGCGTGGGCGCTTGCCGGCGCGCGTTTTGTAGTATTTTTGGGGAGCTAGCTTGCACCAGCCTTGCAGCCGGACGCAAGCGGCCGGCGCCACGTGCGGGCGGCCCTGGCGGCCGTTGCGCAAACCGCGCGCCGGGCTTGCTAGAATCCGCGACGTCTGTCCGTCCCATCGACGCGCCGCCCACAGGCGGCGCACGGATCCTGCCAAACGCATGCCTATCGCCAGCCACGCCGAGGACCGCATCGTACCTACCGCCCGCCCGACATGGCGCGGCGTGTGCGCGGCCACGGTGGTGGCGGCTTGCGCCGTGCTGGCCGGTTGCGCCGGCGCCGACCGCAGCCGGCAGGCCGAGGACGAGTCCCGGCGCATCGCCCAGTATTACGCCGACGATCCCATCGGTGCGCTGCTGCAGCGCCAGCAAATCCGCCCTGCCCGGCGCGCAGGCGGGGGACAGGCGAGCCATTCCCCCGAGCCCGATCCGCCGGCATCGCCCGCGGCGCTGGCCGATACGGCGATGCAGATGTTGGGCATACGCTACCGCTGGGGCGGCGATGATCCTTCCGTGGGTTTTGACTGCAGTGGCTTGGTCGCCTACGCAGCCGAGCAATCGCTGGGGCTGAGGCTGCCGCGGCGCGCCGACGAAATCGCCCGCCTGGGCCAGCCAGTCGACCGCTCCGAGCTCCAGGCCGGCGACCTCGTCTTCTTCAACACCCTGGGGCGGCGCTATTCCCACGTCGGCATTTACCTGGGCGAGGGGCGCTTCGTGCATGCGCCGAGCGCTGGCGGCGTGGTACGCGTCGAGCGCATGGACATGCACTACTGGGCCAAGCGCTACAACGGCGCGCGCCGGCTGATGGCGATGCGCTGACGGTCAGGCCGGCTGCAGGCCGCACTGGCGCAGCGCCTGCTGCATGCTGCAGACCGACCGGCGGCAGGCCACCACCCGCACGCCCGCGCGCTGTGCGGCCTGGCGAAACGTCTTCATCACGTTGTGGCCCAGGAAATCCGTCAGCAAGATCACCAGCTGCGTACCCGTTGGCAGCTGCAGGGTTTTTTTCTGGTGCGAAGGATCCCTGCCGCTGATGTGGTGGGTGATCGCGATGTTGTGGTCCCTGAGCAGATCCGGGATATTGCCCAGGCGGTCGGCGCCGACGACCACTGCGCTGACCGCCCGGGTTGCGGCCTCGCGCGCAGTGCCCTGCAGGGGCGTGCCGGGTTGGGAACGGGGATGGGACGATTTGGCCATGTTGCCCTCGGTGGGGTCGTTGGGAACATGGTGAATGATAACGATTCCCATTAACCAATCAACAGTTAATGGGAATTTTTCTCATTTGAATTTTTCAATCAAGCATGCGGCGGGCATAGCGGCCGGTGAAGGCAGCTGGCCACCCTGCCGCCCCGCTCCGCCCTACTCCCTATGGCCATTCTGCAACGCGTTGGCCACCACCTCGCGCGTCAGCGTCGGCGCAAGCATTTCCAGGAAGGTGTAGACGTAGTCGCGCAGGAAAACGCCGGACTTGATGCCCACCCGCGTGGTGTGGGTGCCGAACAGCCGCCCGGCGGGCAATCCCACCAGGTTGCCATCGCGGCGCGGGTCGTAGGCCACCCCGGCGATGATGCCCACGCCCAGCCCGACGTCCACGTACGTCTTGATCACGTCCGCGTCGATGGCCTCGAGCACGATGTCCGGGTGGATGTCGTGCCGGGCGAAGGCCTCGTCGATCGCGGTACGGCCCGAGAACGCGCGGTCATAGGTAACGATGGGGTACTGCGCCAGCTGCTGCAGCGACAGCTTGCGCGCGGCGCTCGAGGTCAGCTCGGCCAACGGGTGGTCCGGCCTGACCACGATGGTGTGCTCCCAGGTGTAGCACGGCAGCGTGGTCAGCCCAGGCGTGAGCGCAAGCGATTCGGTCGCCACCGCCAGGTCGGCCTGCTCGTGCAGCACCATTTCGGCCAGCTGGGGCGGGCTGCCCTCGGCCAGCGACAGCCGTACCTTGGGGAACTGCTGCCGGAAGGCGGGAATGACCTTGGGCAGCAGGTAGCGCGCCTGCGTGTGCGTGCAGGCGATCACCAGCCCGCCCTCGTCACGCCGCGCGTACTCGTCGCTGACCTTCTTGAGGTTGTCGATCTCGCGCATGATGCGGTCGATGACCTGCGAGACGGCCTGGCCGGGCTTGGTCAGGCCCTTGATGCGCTTGCCGTGGCGCTCGAAGATTTTCACCCCGAGCTCATCCTCGAACTCGATGATGGCCTTGGACACGCCGGGCTGCGACGTGTAGAGCATGCGCGCCGCCTCGGTCAGGTTGAAGTCGCGGCGGATGGTCTCTCGGACAAAGCGGAACTGTTGCAGGTTCATAGGCGCCCCTTGGGACAAGGCGCCGATTATAAGTAATAAAAGAATGTTTTTATATTACTTATAGATATTAACTAGTAAGCGGCGGCGTCAGTCGCGCCCCGCGTGCCGCGTGCGATGTCGAAATCGGCAGGCGCCATTCGTCGTACGGATGCCAACGCTTTTTTTTCTAGGAGACCACCCCATGGCAACCGGAACCGTCCGCCTGCACCGTGTCCTGAAGGCCTCGCCCGAGCGCGTCTACCGCGCCTTTCTCGAACCCGCCGCGCTCGCCAAGTGGATCGCGCCATACGGCTTCGTCTGCGAAATCCACGAACTGGATGCGCGCGTCGGCGGGCGCCACCGGGCGTCGTTCCGCAACTTCGGCACCGGGGCCTGCCACACATTCGGCGGAGAATACCTGGCGCTCGTCCCGTTCGAGAAACTGCACTACACGGATCGCTTCGATGACGCCAGCCTACCGGGCGAGCTCGACGTCACGGTGACGCTGCGCGAAGTCAGCTGCGGCACCGAACTGACCATCGTGCAGGCTGGCATCCCCGAAGCCATCCCGGTCGAAATGTGCTATCTGGGCTGGCAGGAGTCGCTTGCGCAACTGGCCCTCCTGGTCGAGCCCCAGATCCCCGACTGACCGCCAGCCTGGGGCCCGCCGCTGCTACTTCATGGCAATGGTGGTGTTGACCCCGCGCCCATGCGACGACCAGCGCGCGGTGACCGTCTTGGTCTGGGTCCAGAACTGCACCGCCTGCTTGCCGTTGGGCCCCAGGTCGCCCAGCTTGGATCCGCGCGATCCGGTGAAGCTGAACCAGGCCACCGGCACCGGAATGGGGATGTTGATCCCCACCTGGCCCACGTCGATGTTGTTCTGGAAGTAGCGCGCCGCGCCACCGTCCTGGGTGAACAGCGCCACGCCGTTGCCGTTGGGGTTGGCGTTGACGAAGGCCACGGCCTGCTCCAGCGTATCGACGGCGGCCACGCACAGCACTGGGCCGAAGATCTCCTCGCGATAGATCGTCATGTCCTGGCGCACGCCCGCAAAGATCGTAGGTCCGACGAAGTTGCCGTCCGGATAGCCCGGCACAGCGATGTTGCGCCCGTCGAGCAGCAGCTCGGCGCCCTCTTCGACGCCTTTCTGGATGAGCGATTCCACCCGCTGGCGCGCCTGCTTGGACACGAGTGGCCCCAAGTCGGCCTGGCGGTCGGTGCCGGCGTTGACCTTGAGCTGGCGCGCGCGCTCGACCAGGTCGGGCAGCCAATCGCGGGCCTGGCCGACGAACACCGCCACCGATGCCGCCATGCAGCGCTGGCCGGCCGCCCCGAAGGCCGCGCCCACCAGGTGATCCAAGGCCGCGTCGCGGTCCGCGTCGGGCAGGATGACGCAATGGTTCTTGGCACCCATCATCGCCTGGCAGCGCTTGCCGGCGTTGCTCGCCCGACGATAAATCTCGGTGCCGACGCGGGTCGAGCCGATGAAGGACACGGCCTTGACATCGGGGTGTTCACACAAGGCGTTGGCCGCGTCGGGCCCGCCGTGCACGACGTTGAGCACGCCCGGCGGCAGACCCGCCTCCAGGGCGAGCTGCGCCAGCAGCATCGTCGAACTCGGATCCTGCTCGGACGGCTTGAGCACGAAGGTGTTGCCGCACGACACGGCGATCGGAAACATGAAGCACGGCAGCATCACGGGGAAGTTGAACGCCGTAATGCCCGCGCACACGCCCAGCGGCTGCACCAGGGTGTAAACGTCGATGCCGCCTGCGGCGTTTTCGGCATATTCACCCAGTTGCAGGGTGGTGATCGCGCAGGCGTGCTCGACCACTTCCAAGCCGCGGCCAACCTCGCCCTCGGCATCGGGCAGCGTCTTGCCATGTTCGCGGGTGATCAGCTCGGCCAGGCGCCCGGTGTGTTCACGCAGCAGCTGCTGCAGGCGCAGCATGATGCGCATGCGCGTGCCCTGGCCCGTATTGCGCCAGGTTTCGTAGGCGCGCTTGGCGCTGGCCACGGCGCGGCCGATTTCCTCCGGCGTGGCAAAGGGCACGCGGGCGACCACCTCCTGGGTCGCCGGGTTGACGACGTCGCGCCATTGCGTGGTGCGCGACTTGACCAGTTCGCCGTCGATGAGCAGCGGCACTTCGGCGGGGGAGGCACTCATGGAAAACTCCTTGCTATGGAAATGGGGCCGGGCCACGCCGCTAGCGCTGGGTCACGAGCGGGCAGGTCGATGCCGAAAGCGGCTGGAACGCTTCCTCGGCAGGAATGGTGGCGACCAGGCGCGAGTAATCCCAGCCGCCCGTGGATTCGCCGGGCTTCTTGACTTCGTACAAATACATGTCGTGGATCACCCTGCCGTCCGGGCGGATGGCCGCGTTGCGCATGATGGGATCGCGGATGGGCATGGCGCGCATTTGGTCGGCCACCACGCTGCCGGCGACCGAACCGCTGGCAGCGACCGCGCGCAAGTAGTGCAGCACGCTGGAATAGACGCCGGCCTGGGTCATGGTCGGCTTCAAGCCCCGGAAGGCTTTCTCGAAGCGCGCGGCCCACTGGCGCGTGGCGTCGTCGAAATCCCAATAAAAGCCGTCGACGTAGGTCAGGCCCTGGGCATTGTCCAAGCCCAGCGCGCGCAGGTCTGACAAGAAGATGAGCAGGGATACCAGGCGCTGGCCGCCTTCGACGATGCCGAATTCGCGCGCCTGCTTCACGGCGTTGACCGTGTCCTGCCCGCCGTTGGCCAGCGCAACGACGTCCGCGCCCGAGGACTGCGCCTGCAGCAGGTAGGAGGCGAAGTCGGGCACATTCAGCGGGTGCCGGACGCTGCCTGCGACCTTGCCGCCGAGCAAGGTGACCATCTTGGCCGTGTCGGCCTCCAGCGAGTGCCCGAACGCATAGTCCACCGTCAGGAAGAACCAGCTCTTGCCGCCGGCGCGCACGGTCGCCCGCGCCCCGCCGACCGACTGGGAATACGTGTCGAACATCCAATGAAAGCCCACTGGCGAGCAAGATGCGTTGGTCAGGTCCGTGGTGGCCGGCCCGGAAAACATCACGACCTTGTCCTTTTCGCGCGCGATGCCCTGCACCGCCAGCGCCACTGCCGAGTTGGTCAGGTCGGCGATCGCGGTCACGCCGTCGCGGTCGAACCATTCCCGGGCGCGCGCCGCGCCCACGTCGGCCTTGTTTTGGTGGTCGGCCGATACCAGGTCTATCTTCATGCCGCGACATTCGGCCTGCAGGCAGTCGTCGATGGCCATGCGGGCCGCGGCTACCGATCCCGCGCCGCCCATGGCGGCGTACGTGCCGGACATGTCGGTGAGCACGCCGATCTTGACCGGCGGCGGCTCGGCGGCCCAGGCCTGCGCCGCGAACGCGGCACCCACACACCATCCCGCGGCCAGGCCGCGCAGTTGCTTGTTCATGGGGATGTCTCCTGGTTGTCGTCGTTATCTGCCGTGCACCGGCCCGGCAGCGCTGGCCGGGCAACGGCAAGGCCAGTGTAGATGTGTGAAAATGCCGATCGCAACGGCAGATTCGCACATACGTTGTGCAAATTCGCACAAGGACCACGTCGATGGACGCACCGCTGGATTGGGACGGACTGCGCTATTTCCTGGCCGTGGCACGTACCCAGCGGGTCAGCGCGGCCGCCCGGTTGCTGGGCGTGGAGCACACGACGGTGGCGCGGCGCATCCGCGCGCTGGAAGCGTCGCTCGGCACGCTACTGTTCGAAAAATCGCGCGGCGCCGGCTTCGTGCTGACCGGCGAAGGACAACGGCTATTCACCCACGCCGAGCAGATCGAAAACAGCGTGGACGCGGCCCGCGAGCAGCTGTCGGGCACCGGCCAGGCCTTGTCCGGGCACATGCGCATCGGCGCCACCGAGGGCTTCGGCAGCTACGTGATCATGCCGCTGCTGGCCGAGTTCCAGCGCCACTACCCGCACATCACGCTGGATGTGCTGCCCGTGCCGCGCTTTGTCAGCCTGTCACGGCGCGAGGCGGACCTGGCCATCACCATCGAGCGCCCGCAGCGCGGCCCTTACGTCTGCACCAAGCTGTGCGACTACGCGCTGAAGCTGTACGGCACGCACGCCTACCTGGCGCGCCACAAGCCCATACGCTCGAGCCGTGACCTGGCCGGGCACAGCTTCATCGGCTACGTCGACGAGCTGCTGTTCAGCGAACGCCTGCGCTACCTGGAGGACGTGCTGCCCGGCGCCCAGGTGGTGTTGCGCAGCACCAGCGTCATCGCGCAGTACCACGCGGCGCTGCAAGGGCGGTCGCTGGCCATCCTGCCCTGCTTCATCGCCGCGCAGGATCCCCGGCTGGCGCCGGTGCTGGAAGACGAGGTGACCATCACCCGGACCTTCTGGATGTACTGCCACGAGGACGTGCGCCGCCTCAAGCGCGTGACGCTGCTGTGGGACTACCTGCGGCGCTCGATCGCGCACAACGCCGCGCTAATGGCTGGCGAACACGGCACCATGCGCTTCTTGCCCGGGCCGCCCGACGGCAGGCAAGCCCACGAGTCAGCGCGGGCGCGCCGCGCTAGCGGCGGGCCGCCTCGACCGGGCCAGGCGCCACGCCCGGATCGCGAGGCGCCTTGACGCGCAGCCGCCGGTACAGCAGGTAGGCGGTCAGCGCGGCGAACACCGCATGCACCGCCCAGACGCCGATGCCGAAGCTCAGCTTGCCGCCGCCGATCCAGCCGCGCGACAGGTTGATCAGGTTCATGTACAGCAGGGCCACCAAACCTGCCATCAGCAGGTCGCCGGAGCGCCCCAGCCTGGGGTTGACCGCGCCCAGCGGAATGGCCAGCAGCGCCAGGTTCAACGCGGCCAGCGGCAACGCAATGCGCCACATGATCTGCGACCAGGACCGGTCGTTGTTGTCGGCAAACAGCTGCATCGTCGGCCGCGCCTTCATCACCTGCTCGGCCGCGGCCCGCGCCGCAGCCATGGGGTCTTCTTCGCTGCTGCTTTCCAGCCGCACGCCGTAGCGCGCGAAGTCGGCCAGGCGCATCTCGGGCGAGCCCGGCTTGATGTCGAAGCGCTGGCCCTGGTCGAGCACCAGGAAGCGGTCGCCGTTTTCCATGACCTCGATGCGCGCGCTGCTGGCCGTCACCACGCTGTGCCATTCCGGGTCGACCACGCGCACGAAGACGTTGCCCAATTGGTCACCTTCGCGCACCGGATCCTCGGCAAAGAATACGCGCTGGCCGTCGGCGGCCTCGGCAAACTGGCCCGCGGCCACCTTGGACAAATCCGAGCGCTGCTCGTAGCGCTCGCGGTACTCGGCGATCTGCCGGTAGGCCCAAGGCGAAGCGGCCAGCGTCAGCACCGCGATCACGATGGCCACCGGCACCGCGCAGCGCAGCACGGGCCGGATCCAGTTGGCAAGCGACAGGCCACTTGCGAACCAGACGACCATTTCCGATTCGCGATAGGCGCGGGTGACCGTGGTCAGCACCGCGATGAACAGCGACACCGCCAGGATCACCGGCAGCGCCGTGATGGACGAGAACGCAGCCAGGCCGAGCACCACGTCCGCGCCGATGGAGCCACCCGCCGCTTCGCCCAGCAGCCGCACCAGCAGCACGCTGAGCCAAACGATGATCAGGGTGGAAAGGACAACGCCGGCGTGACTGGTGATTTCGGAAACGACCGCGCGTTTGAATAGGGACATGTGAAGAATTGCGGGATAATCAGCGGCATCCTTTCGACGCACACCGGGGCAGAACCCTTATGGAATTTAGCACACAGACCACCGCCTCCCTGCACCAGATCAAGACCGCGGCGCTGGCCGTCGGCGTGTATGCCGACGGCGTGCTCACGCCCGCGGCCGATAGCGTGGACCGCGCCGCCGGCGGCGCGCTGCGGGCCGTCGTCAAGGGCGAGTTCCGTGGCCGTCCCGGCAGCACGCTGGTGCTGCGCAACCTGGACGGCGTGGCCGCCCAGCGCGTGGTGTTGGTGGGCTTGGGCAAACAGGACGAATACAACGCCCGGGCGCATGCCGGCGCCGAGCAGGCCTTCGTTTCTCTGTGCGCGCAGGCCAGCCTGGCCGAAGCCGTTTCCACGCTGGCGGCCGAACCCTGCCCCGGCACGACCATCCGCTCACGCGCACGCGCCGCGGCCATCGCCGCCGGCGCGGCCACCTACCGCTACGATGCCACCTTCGGCAAGCGCGAGCGCGACGCCGCGCCGCGGCTGCGCAAGCTGGCGCTGTCGGTCTCGCGCACCGATGCGGCGCTGGCCCAAAGCGGCCTGCGCGAAGGCCGCGCCATCGCCAATGGCATGACGCTGGCCCGCGACCTCGGCAACCTGCCGGGCAACGTCTGCACCCCCGCCTATCTGGGCGACACGGCGCGCAAGCTGGCGCGCGAATTCAAGTCCATCAAGGTCGAGGTACTCGAGCGCAAGCAGATCGAGGCGCTGCGCATGGGCGCCTTCCTGTCGGTGGCGCGCGGTTCGGACGAACCGCCGCGCTTCATCGTCCTGCGCTACTCGGGCAAGGCGGCGGCCAAGTCCAAGGCGGCCAAGCCCGGCAAGGGCCCGGTCGTGCTGGTCGGCAAAGGCATCACCTTCGATTCCGGCGGCATCTCGATCAAGCCGGCGGCCACGATGGACGAGATGAAGTACGACATGTGCGGCGCGGCCAGCGTGCTGGGCGCGCTGCGTGCCGTCGCCGAGCTGGAGCTGCCGCAGGAAGTCGTCGGCCTGATCCCGGCCTGCGAAAACCTGCCCAGCGGCCGCGCCAACAAGCCGGGCGACGTGGTCACCAGCATGTCCGGCCAGACCATAGAAATCCTCAACACCGACGCCGAGGGCCGGCTCATTCTGTGCGACGCGCTGACCTACGCCGAGCGCTTCAAGCCGTCGGCGGTGATCGACATCGCCACGCTGACCGGCGCCTGCGTGGTCGCGCTCGGCCACGTCAATACCGGCCTGTTCAGCAAGGACGACGCCCTGGCCGAGGCCCTGCTGGCCGCCGGGCGCGAAACGCTCGACCCGGCCTGGCGCATGCCGCTGGACGATCCGTACCAGGAACAACTCAAGTCCAACTTCGCCGACATGGCCAACATCGGCGGCCCCCCGGCCGGGGCGGTGACCGCCGCCTGCTTCCTGTCGCGCTTTGCCCGCGCCTACCCGTGGGCCCACCTGGACATCGCCGGCACCGCCTGGCGCAGCGGCAAGGACAAGGGCGCCACGGGCCGGCCGGTGCCGCTGCTGGTGCAATACCTGCTCGGCCAAGGGTAGGCAATGGACGCTGCCGGGCACGACGGCCAAGTGGACTTCGCCTTCGGTGCGCGCGACCGGCTGCGCACCGCCTGCCAGATCGCGCGCAAGCGCTACCTGGAAGGCAGCCGCCTGGTGGTCTATTGCAGCGACAGCGCCCGGCTGACGGCCTTCGACCGCCTGCTGTGGAGTTTCGACGACACGTCCTTCATCCCCCACGTGCTCGCCGACGACCCGCTCGTGGCCGACACGCCGGTGGTGCTGACCGCCGGGTCGCCGCAGGCGGCGCGCGAGGCGATGGGCCCGCAGGCCGAGCCCTGGCTGCTGAACCTGGATGACGCCTGCCCGCCCGATTGCGAGGCATTCGCGCGCATAATGGAAGTCGTCTCCGACGACCCGCTGGAGCGCCAGTTGGCGCGCCAGCGCTGGCGCGCCTACCAAGCGCAGGGTCGCCGGCTGCAGGCGCACGACCTGAGCCGTCGTGCCTAGGCGCAGGCGCGGCGCATCTCCGAACGAGGCCGCCATGTCCTACGATCCCGACGATCCCGGCATCCCGACGCTGACCACGCGGGTCACCCTGCCCGGCCCCAAGCAAGGCCACGACACTGGCAGCGCCAGCCCGCCGCGGGACGAATCGTCCCAGCCGCCACCCCATGGGCCTGCCGGCTTGGTGCCCGCCCCGCAGGCGCCCGCACCGGGGCCGGAGCGGCGCGTCGCGATCACCGGCGCCCTGCAGGCAATCCTGGAAGCCGAGGTCGAACGCGCCGTCGCGCGGGCCCTGGACGACGCCATAGACGAGGTCCGGGCGCGGCTGGAACGCGAAATCCCCGCCCTGGTGCAGCGCGCGCTTGCACGCGCCGGCAACGACGCATGAGCCATCAGCGCCCCGCGACATTCAGGGAACTGTCAGGTATTCTTACGGTCTTAACCGGGCGAAGCTTTCCAAGCCCGCAAGCCATTTCCGGACAACAAGGAGCTTTACATGCGCGACCTACGTCCCTCCCCCCTGGCCCGTACCGGCCCGTATGCCGCGCCGGGCGAAGTCGTACGCAACCGCGTGTTGCGCAACACCTACTGGCTGCTGGCGCTGTCGCTGGTGCCGACCGTGCTGGGCGCCGCGCTGGGGCTGACCACCGGCCTGAACCAGTTCATGGCGGCCAGTCCGGGACTGACTACCATCCTGTTCCTGGTCGGCGCCTTCGGCCTGATGTTCGCCATCGAGCGCAACAAGAACAGCTCGGTGGGCGTGGCGCTGCTGCTGGCCTTCACGTTCTTCATGGGCGTGATGCTGTCGCGCATGCTCGGCTTCGTGCTGGGCATGAACAACGGCGCGCAGCTCATCATGACCGCCTTCGGCGGTACGGCCATCGTGTTCGGCACCATGGCCACCCTGGCCACCACGCTCAAGCGCGACCTCTCCGGCCTGCAGAAATGGCTGTTCACCGGTGCGGTCGTGATCCTGGTGGCGGCGCTGGCCAACATCTTCCTGCAACTGCCCGCGCTGATGCTGACCATCTCCGTGCTGGCCATCGTCATCTTCTCGGCCTTCATGCTGGTCGACCTGCAGCGCGTGGTCAACGGCGGCGAAACCAACTATGTCAGCGCCACCCTGGCCATTTACCTGGACATCTACAACGTGTTCGTCAACCTGCTGATGCTGCTCGGCATCTTCGGCGGCAACCGCGAATAAGCCGATGCCGTGCCGGCAGGCCTGCCGGCAACACCCCTTCGATCCCAAGCCTGCCCCACCGGGGCAGGCTTTTTTGCGGCACCGTGGTCCACACTCGCCCCGGGGCGCCAGCGGCCGCTTCGGTCCGAGGCGACGGGTCAACCCCTTCGCGCGGGGCATGGTGCAAGCCAGGATGCGACCAGCACCGTCGGCATGCCCCGTTTTAGGTATTAGGTTTCTGCGAACATCCATATCATTGGACCAAACAACATCCCCTTGTGCGGCCGACACAATAGCGCTGCCACGACCCAACCAATGGATAAAAGGGGATCGCCATGAAGATTCGAGCGCTGCTGGCCCTGGGGGCATTGCTGGCGTGCACCGCCGCCCAGGCCAATGACTACCCGAGCCGTGCCATTACGCTGATCGTACCGGCCGCCGCCGGCGGCAATGCCGACATTACCGCCCGGCTCGTCGGCCAGGAATTGAGCAAAATCCTCAAGCAGCCCGTCGTGGTGGAGAACCGCGTCGGCGCTGGCGGCCGCATCGGCACCCAGGCGGTGGTGCGCTCGGCCGCAGACGGTTACACCCTAGGCTACGCGCATGTCGGCACGCTGGTGCTCCATCGATTCTTGTTCAAGGAGCAGATGTATGACATTGACCGCGACCTGGTCCCGATCGGCCTGATTGCAGAAACGCCCAACGTCATCGTCGTGCGGCAAGACTCGCCACTGCGCAGTCTGCAGGACCTGATCGCGCGTAGCAAGGCCGAACCGGGCCGCCTGACCATGACCTCGGCTGACCCGGGCACGACGAGCGAAGTCGGCGTCAAATTGTTCATTGCCCAGACCGGCGCAGGCGTGCGTCAAATCCCCTATAAGACCACGGCCACGCAAATCTCGGACCTGTTGGGCGGACACGTCGATTCGATGATGGAGAACCTGCCGCCGCTGCTTGGCACAATCCGGGACGGACGCATGCGCGCGCTGGCGGTCACGACGCGCAAGCGCGTGGCTTCACTGCCTGACGTGCCCACGGTTGCCGAGCAAGGCTACCCCGACTATGAGCAAGGTGCTTGGAGCGCCCTGGTGGCGCCTGCCGGCACGCCGCCTGCGGTGATCGCGCGGTTGAATGAGGCGTTGAACCAGGCGCTGCAAATGCCGGCCGTGGCCAACGAATTGCGCGGCCGTTCGCAGGAACCGCTAGGCGGCACGGCTGACGATGTCCGCGCGCAGATCGCGCGCGAGCTTCCAAAATGGGAGCGCGTCATACGCACCGCCGAGGGTTCGTCGAACTGATACCATGCCCCCGCGCCCATCCCCGCAACTGCCATGACTGCCGTCGCCACCCGCGAGGATTTTTCCTGTCCCGATCCCGATAATCGGTCCGCCTACCGCACCGTTACCATCCCCATGCTGCGCATCTCTGCCGGGCCCGGCCCATCGGTCGGGTTGATGGCCGGCGTGCACGGTGACGAATGGGAAGGCCAGGCCGCCCTGCTCGCGCTGTGGCACGAACTGCCACGGCTGCTGCACAAGGGTACGGTCTACGTGGTGCCATCAGCCAACGTGCAGGCGTCGTTGGCCGGCACCCGCCTGTCGCCCTCCGATGCGGGAAACCTGAACCGTGCGTTCCTTGGCGCGCCTGCGCGCGGTTATACGGAAACGCTGGCTGCCGCGCTGGAGAGCCGCCTGCTTGCGCGGATCCAATACCTGATCGACGTGCATAGCGGAGGCACCTCGCTGCGGTACCTGCCATCCTGCGTGGTCACGCGCCATGGCGATGACGCCTTCGATGCGCGCACCGCGAAATTGGCCAGGGACTTCGGTATGCCGCATTGCCTGTTCTTTCGCAGCAACGAGCCGGGTTCGCTGCCGGCGGCAGCCAGCCGCCGCAAGGTCGCACGCATCAGCGCAGAAATCGGCGGCGCAGGAGAAACCAGCCGCGAACTGGTGCAGGCCTGCCGGCAGGCCATGCTGTCGTGCCTGGCCGGTTTGGGCATGATCGACGCCGGCTACGCGTCGAACGGTGACAGTCCAGCGCTTTACGACCTGTCGCCTGCAGCGGCGACCGTGCGGGCCGACCGCGACGGCGTGCTCGTGCCCGAAGTCGCCCTGGGCAGCCGCGTCGATGCCGGCCAACGGCTGGCCGCGCTGATCGAACCGGCGCGTCCGGACCGCCCCGCCGACCCGGTGCCCAGCCCGCAGGCCGGCACGGTGTTGTGCCTGCGTCCCATCGCCCGCAGCAGGCCCGGCGACTGCCTGTTCCAGGTTGCGCCGCCGCTGCCCTTTGACACATTACCCCGCCTGTACGACGTCTCATGCGCATGAATCCCCTGCTGTCCGGCCTACGCTGCATCCGCTGTGGCCGGATTTTTCCCACAGCCGACTATCCGGAGGGCTGCCCTGACTGCCTGGTCGCCGGCCATCCGGCTTCGCTGGAATGCCTGTACGCGCCGGCAG
The DNA here is from genome assembly GCA_937908115.1 of uncultured Alcaligenaceae bacterium. Taxonomy (GTDB): domain Bacteria; phylum Pseudomonadota; class Gammaproteobacteria; order Burkholderiales; family Burkholderiaceae_B; genus CALEQZ01. The sequence continues at coordinate 45,212 of CALEQZ010000020.1, forward strand.
CCCGCGACGCCGTCCTTCCCGTGCCGGTGCTGGATCCCATTACGCTTGGCGAAGGCAACACGCCTTGCCTGCCCATGGCGGACCTTGCCCGCGAGATGGGCACCGGCGCGCTTTGGCTCAAGTGCGAAAGCGGCAACCCCACGGGCAGCCATAAGGACCGCATGGCCGCACAGTTGGTTTCGCGCGCCCGGCTTGCTGGCGCCACCCGCGTGGCTGCCGCCTCCAGCGGCAACGCCGGCGTGGCGCTGGCTGCCTACTGCGCCGCGGCAGGGCTGACCGCCGACATCGCCATCACCCCGTCGTGCCCGCCCCGCCAGCGCGAGGCGATGCAATACTTCGGCGCCCGGCTGGCGTGCTTTGAGGACAGCCTTGCGCGCTGGCCTTACGTGGCGCGGCTTTGCCGCGAGGAAGGGGCGTTCGCCGGCACCAACTATCTCAATCCGCCGGTGGGCACACATCCGTACGGCGTAGAAGGCTACAAGGGCGTGGCGACCGAAATCCTGGACCAATGCGGCGCGCCGACCGACATGATCGTGCCGACCGCCCGCGGCGACTTGATCTGGGGCATCTGGCTGGGCTGGGAATACCTGCACCGCGAAGGCAAAGTCTGCCGCCCGCCGCGGATGCACGCAGTCGAACCGTACCCACGCCTGTCGCGCGCGCTGGCCGAAGGCGATGTGCGCGGCCTATGGGAAAAGCCGACGCAGCAATATTCGACTGCCGGCGGCACCTGCACGTTGCAATCGGTGCAGGCGCTCGCCCGCTCGGGTGGCCAGGCGATCGACGTCGACGACGCCCAGGCGCGCCAGGCCCGGCAGCAGTTGGCCCACGCCGGCATCGCTGCCGAGTTGGCCTCGGCGGCCGCGCTCGCGGCGGTGCCGCTACTGCGGCGCGCCGGGGTGTTGAACGAATCGTCGACGGTGGTCGTGATGCTGACGGCCGACGGCCGGCGCGACTGACAGGCCGGTGTCGGCAAGAATCAACGGCGCCGACCTGCCGCCCCTGCCGCCCCTGCCGGCACGCCGAAGCGCTCGGCGAGCGGCGCCAGGGCGGCGCGCACGCAAGTGGCCCAGTATTTGCCCGCGGCCGACAACGGCCGCTCGCCGTGCAGGATCATGTAACACTCGAAGTGCACGGGGGCCTGCAGCGGACGGTAGGCCAGTCCGGCCGCTTCGAGTCCGACGGCCGTGGCGGGATTGGCGATGCCCAGCCCATGCCCGGCCAGCGCAAGCTGGCACACCGTGCTCGAGTATGGGGTTTCGATCGCGGCGCGCACATCCACTTTCGCCGCTGCCAGCGCGGCATCGAGCCGGCGCCGCGAGCCGTCCTCGCTGTTGAGCAGGATCAGGGGCTGGCCGGCAAGCTGCGCCAACCCGACCGCGTCCAGCCGCGCAAGCGCGTGGGTAGCCGGAAACACCGCAACCGCGGCCAAGCGCGCCAGGCAATGTCCGCGCAACCCCTGCAGTTCCGACTCGTCGGCCACCAGCGCGAGGTCGAGCTCACCTGACACCACCATGTCGCGCAAGGTGTTGGAATCGCGGACCTGCAGATAGATGGGCGTATCCGCGTACCGGCGTCGAAAGCGCGCCAGCGCCTGCATCATGACCTGGCCGGCATACGCATGGATGGTGCCGACCCGCAGGCGCGGCTGCCCCGCGCCCCTGATGACCTGGATCTTGCGCCCCAGTGCCTCTAGCCCTACGTTCAGGCGCCGGATCTCCTCGTACAACAGATCGGCCTCCGGCGTGCGCACCAGTCGCTGGCGCACGCGTTCGAACAGGCGCAGGGCAATGGCCTGTTCGAGCGCGGCCAGGGTCGTGCTGACGGTCGCCGGCGAGACATCCAGGCGTCGGGCAGCTGCGGTGACGCTGCCGGTTTCGTAGATGGTGCGGAAGGTTTCGACCTGCCTGAGCGTAAAGGTGGACATGGCCGCGCCCGCCGATCAGAACCGTTGCAAATCCAGCAGGACCCGGCGCGTGGACAGCGGCTTGCCTTCGAGCTGCTCGTCCAGGCGGCGCCGCAGGTCGGCGCGCAGCGCTGGCTCGGCGGCCGGGTCGTCGAAATCCGGTTCGGCGCCGTCCACGCCATAGCCGGTCTCCTGCAGCAACACCCATTCGAAGCGGCGCAAGGCGCCGGCGGCACGGCTGCCCGAGGCCAGGCGCTGCAGGGCCTGGTCGTAGGCGTCGAACAGCGCCGGATGCGCATCTTCTCGAGGCAGCAGGCGTAGCAGCAGCTCGTTCATATACCAGGCCGACATCAGCGCCGGTCCGGCAAGCGGCCGGATGCCTGCGCTTTCGGCGCGGGTCAGCGTGCGCACTTCCCCCGCCCCGCTCCAGGACAGCAGCAGCGGCTGGAAGGCCGCCAGCACCGGCCGCAGCACGGAATACGGGCGCTTGGCCCCCTTGGCCACCAGCGCCACGCAGCCGTGCTCGCGCGAGAACGCCTGGACGACGAGGGAGGTTTCACGCCACGGGGTGGCGTGCAGCATATAGGCGAGGCTGTCCTGAACGCGCTGGGCGCGCTTACTCATAGCCAAGTTCGCGCAGCACGGCCTCGCGCTCGGACCAGCCCTTGCGCACCTTGACGTAGACTTCCAGGTGCACGGGCTTGTCCAGCAGCCGGGCGATGTCCTGGCGCGCTTCGGTGGCGATGCGCTTCATGTGGCTGCCGCCGGCGCCCAACAGGATGGGCCGGTGGCTTTCGCGCTCGACGATGACGCAGGCAGCCACGCGCGCGCCCTTGTCGTGCTCTTCCCATTGCTCGATGACCACGGTGCAGCCGTAGGGCAGCTCGTCGCCGACCAGCCTGAAGATTTTTTCGCGCACCAGTTCGGCGGCGATGAAGCGCATCGGCCGGTCGGTCAGCGTCTCGGCGTCGAACATCGGCTCGCCCTCAGGCAGCCTGCGGGCGATCTCTTCGAGCAGCACGTCGAGCTGCTTGCCGCGCGCCGCGCTGACCGGTACGACCGCATCGTAGGGAAACTGCGCCGTGATCTTGGCCACGAAGGGGAACAGGTCGTCGCGGCGCTTGACCAGGTCCAGCTTGTTGACGACCAGTATCGTGCGCGCAGGCGCGGGCAGCAGCGGCACCAGGCGCGCGTCACCGTCGGTCCACTTGCCGGCCTCGACCACATGCACCACCACGTCGACGTCAGCCAGCGCCTGGGTCACGACGCGGTTCATCATGCGGTTCATCGCCCCGCCATGACGCGTCTGGAAGCCGGGGGTATCCACGAAGACGAACTGCTCGGACTCGCGGGTGAGCACCCCATGGATGCGGTGGCGCGTGGTTTGCGCCTTGCGCGAGACGATGGACAGCTTGGTGCCGATGAGCGCGTTGGTCAGCGTCGATTTGCCGACGTTGGGCCGCCCCACCACGGCGACGAAGCCGCAGCGAAACGGCTTGCCGCCCTGTGCGGGCGCCACCGGCGGGTTGGCGTGCGGCTCGGTCATTTCACTTCCTGGGCGACGGCCACCGGCAGGCTCAGCTGCGCGGTCTTGCGCGCCTTGGCGGTGCGCCGCTTGGCCGGTGGCGGGCAGGCGGCCACCGCGGCCTCCAGCGCGAGCTTGGCGGCGGACTGCTCGGCGGCGCGTCGGCTCGACCCCGCCGCGGTCACGCGGATGTCCAGCGGCGCCACGACCGCACACTCGACCTCGAACTGCTGGCTGTGCGCGGCGCCGTGGGTGGCCACCACCGTGTACACCGGCAGCGCCATCTTGCGGCTTTGCAGGAATTCCTGCAGCAAGGTCTTGGCGTCCTTGCCCAGGGTCTTGGGATCGACTTCGGCCAGCACCGGCTGGTACAGCTTGGTGATGACGCGGCGGGCGGCCTCGAAGCCGGCGTCCAGGAACACGGCCCCGAACAGCGCCTCCAGCGTGTCGGCCAAGATGGACGGGCGGCGAAAGCCGCCGCTCTTGAGTTCGCCCTCGCCCAACCGCAGGTATTGGGACAGCTCCAGCTTCTGGGCAATCTCGGCCAGCGAGGCCTGCTTGACCAGGTTGGCGCGCAGCCGGGACAGGTCGCCTTCGTCGATCTTGGTGAAGCGCTCGAACAGCAGCGCCGCCACGACGAAGTTCAGCACCGCGTCACCCAGAAACTCCAACCGCTCGTTGTGGCGGGCGCCATGGCTGCGGTGCGTGAGCGCCTGCTCGAGCAGCGTGGAATCGCCGAAATGATGGCCGAGACGGGTTTCCAGGCTGGCTAGGGACATGTGGGGTCAATGGAAGCGGCCGATGCGGCCGAGGTCGCCGAAATTCATCCAGATGAAGAAGGCCTTGCCCACAATATTACCGTCTGGGACGAACCCCCAGTAGCGGCTGTCCAGGCTATTGTCCCGGTTATCGCCCATGACGAAATAGTGGCCTTCGGGCACCGTGCACCGCAGGCCGTTGCGCAGGTATTCGCAGTTTTCCATGCCCGGAAACCGCCAAATGGGGCCGATTTCCTGGTATTTTCGCTCATCGAGCAAGATTTTGTGCTCAACATCGCCCAATTTTTCTTCAAAACGGGCGGTGTAAGCTACCCGGTCGGGCTCGAAATAGTCGCCGTCGCGCCGGCGCGGCACTTCTTGGCCGTTGACGTAGAGCCGCTTGTCCACGTAGGCGACCGTGTCACCCGGCAGGCCGACGACGCGCTTGATGTAGTCGACCTGGGGGTCGACCGGATAACGAAACACCATCACGTCGCCGCGCTGCGGCGAGCCGGTGGGGATGATCTTGGTGTCCAGCACCGGCAGGCGAATGCCGTAGCTGAACTTGCTGACCACGATCAGGTCGCCCGATTCCAAGGTGGGCAACATCGAGCCGGACGGAATGCGAAACGGCTCGATGACGAAAGAGCGCAGCACGAAGACGAACAAGATCACCGGAAAGAAGCTGACCGCGTATTCCACCCACCAAGGCGCGCGGTCGGCGCGATCCTGCCCGTCGGCAGCGGCGCCGGCACCTGCCGCCTGTGCGCGCCGCTGGCGGGCCGGGCGCAGCCAGAGCCGGTCGGCCAGGGTGATGCCCCCGGTCAGCACCAGCAGCACAAACAGGATCAGCGCGAAATTCCAGCTCATGTCTTGCCGCCCTCGTTACTTGTCGTCGACCTGAAGGATGGCCAGGAAGGCTTCCTGGGGGATTTCCACCGTGCCAACCTGCTTCATGCGCTTCTTGCCGGCCTTTTGCTTTTCCAGCAGCTTCTTCTTGCGGGTGATGTCCCCGCCGTAGCACTTGGCCAGCACGTTCTTGCGCAAGGCCTTGACGTTCTCGCGGGCGATCACTTCCGAGCCGATGGCCGCCTGGATGGCCACGTCGTACATTTGCCGCGGGATCAGGCCGCGCATGCGCGAAACCACGTCGCGGCCGCGTGCGCGCGCGTTGCTGCGGTGGCAAATCATCGACAGCGCATCGACGCGGTCACCGTTGATCAGGACGTCCACGCGCACCACGTCGGCCGAACGGTACTCCTTGAACTCGTAGTCCATGGACGCATAGCCGCGCGAGACCGATTTCAGCTTGTCGAAGAAATCCAGGACGATCTCTGCCAGCGGCATCTCGTACTGCAGTTGCACCTGGCGGCCGTGGTAGGTCATGTTGGTCTGGATGCCGCGCTTGTTGTTGCACAGGGTCATCACAGGCCCCACGTAGTCCTGCGGCATGAACAGCGTCACCGTGACGATAGGCTCGCGGATGTCGGCGATCTTGCCGACTTCGGGCATGCGCGAGGGGCTTTCGATCATCAGCACGGTGCCGTCGCGCTGCTCGACTTCGTACACCACCGACGGCGCGGTGGTGATGATGTCCATGTCGAACTCGCGCTCGAGCCGCTCCTGCACGATCTCCATGTGCAGCAGGCCCAAGAAGCCGCAGCGAAAGCCAAAGCCCAGCGCCTGCGATACCTCCGGCTCGAACATCAGCGCCGCGTCGTTCAGGCGCAGCTTCTCCAGCGAATCGCGCAGCTGGTCGTATTCACTGCTTTCGACCGGGTACAGGCCGGCGAAGACCTGCGGCTTGACCTCCTTGAAGCCCGGCAACGGCTGTGCGGCAGGCGCGGCGGCCAGCGTGATGGTGTCACCCACCTTGGCGTGGGCCAGCTCCTTGATGCCGGCGATGACGAAGCCCACCTCGCCGGCCGAGAGCTGCTCGCGCGGCTGCGACTTGGGCGTGAACACGCCGATCTGCTCGCACAGATGTGTCGCCCCCGTGGCCATCAGCAGGATCTTGTCCTTGGGCTTGAGCACGCCGTTGACGATGCGCACCAGCATCACCACGCCGACGTAGTTATCGAACCAGGAATCGATGATCAGCGCCTGCAGTGGCGCGGCCGGGTCGCCCTTGGGCGGCGGCACCTGGCGCACGATGGCCTCCAGGATCTCGTCTATGCCCATGCCCGTCTTGGCGCTGGCCAGCACCGCCTGCGAGGCGTCGATGCCAATGACGTCCTCGATTTCCTGCCGGGCGCCGTCCGGATCGGCCTGGGGCAGGTCCATTTTGTTGAGCACGGGCAGCACTTCTACGCCCAGCTCGATGGCGGTGTAGCAGTTGGCGACGGTCTGCGCCTCCACCCCTTGCGAGGCGTCGACCACCAGCAGCGCGCCTTCGCAGGCTGACAGCGAGCGGCTGACCTCGTATGAGAAATCGACGTGGCCCGGGGTGTCGATCAAGTTGAGCGCGTACACCTTGCCGTCTTGCGCCTTGTATTGCAAGGCCGCCGTCTGCGCCTTGATGGTGATGCCACGCTCGCGCTCGATGTCCATCGAATCGAGCACCTGCGAGGACATCTCGCGATCGGCCAGCCCGCCGCAGCGCTGTATCAGCCGGTCGGCCAGCGTCGACTTGCCGTGGTCGATGTGGGCAATGATGGAAAAGTTGCGAATGTGCTGCATAAAGGGGACGGAAGAAAGCCGGCTGGCGCAAGCCGCCCGGTCGGGCAAAACGAAGGGGGCGCAAAGCGCCCCCTTCGGCCTTAGCCCGCTATTCTAGCCGGTCTTGGCCGCGCCGTGCGGCGCGGGCGGCGCCCGGCCGCCCACGCCCCGCCCGTGCGCGGCACGCTACTTGGCCGGCCGCACGGCCACCCATTGGACGGTATCCCCACGCTGCACCAGCAAGGCGGCTGCGCGCGACTTGTCCAGCTTGGAAACCAGGGTGGCGAACTGCTTCGGACCGGTCACGTCGTCGTCATTGACCGCCAGGATGATGTCGCCCTGGGCGATGCCCGCGGCCGCGGCAGGGCCCGACGACGCACTGACCATGACGCCGCCCTTGATGCGCAGCTTGCGCTGCACGTCCGCCGGCACCGGCTCGACGGCCAGGCCCAGCACGTTCTGCTCGGCCGGCGCCCGTTCGGCGGACGCGGCTGCCTGCGGCTGCGAGGTCTCCAGCTCGCCCACCTCGGTGGTCAGGCGCACGGTCTTGCCCTTGCGCCAGACCTCCATCGCCACCTTGGAGCCCGGGCGCGTTTCGCCGACGATGCGCGGCAGGTCGGACCAGCGTTCGATGCGCTGGCCGTTGAACCGGGTGATGACGTCGCCCGGCTGCACGCCCGCCTCGTCGGCGGGGCCGCCAGCCTCGACGCCGCTGACCAGCGCACCTTCGGCTCGCGACATGCCCAGGGCTTCGGCGATGTCCTTGCCGACCTCGCTGATCTGCACGCCGATGCGCCCGCGCGTGACCCGGCCGGTCGTCTTGAGCTGCTCGACCACGCGCATGGCTTCATCGATGGGGATGGCCAGCGAAATGCCCATGAAACCGCCGCTGCGCGAGACGATCTGCGAATTGATGCCGACGACCCGGCCTTGCAAGTCGATGAGCGGGCCGCCGGAATTGCCCGGGTTGACCGCCACGTCGGTCTGGATGAAAGGCAGGTACTCGCCCGTATCGCGCCCGACCGCGCTGACGATGCCCGCGGTGACGGTCGATTCCAGGCCGAAGGGCGAGCCGATGGCCAGCACCCACTGGCCCTTGCGCAACTGCTTGGGATCGCCCACGGGCAGCGTGGGCATGCCCTTGGCGTCGATCTTGAGCAGCGCCACGTCGGTGCGCTCGTCCGTGCCCACGATCTTGGCCTTGAATTCGCGGCCGTCGGTCAGCGTCACATAGATGTCGCTGGCTTCGCTGACCACGTGGTTGTTGGTCAGGATGTAGCCGTCTTCGGAGATGAAAAAGCCCGACCCGACCCCACGCGGCACGGTGCGTTCCTCGGGCTGTTGCGGCTGGCCGCGCCGCGGCATGCCCGGCATGCCCGGCGGGTTGAAATCCGGCCCGAAGAACCAGCGGAACAGCTCGTAGGGATCGGCCCCGCCCGGGCCCATGCTGCGCACGGGCACCGTGGCCATGGTGCGAATATTGACCACCGCCGGATCAGCCTTCTCGACGACCGCGGTAAAGTCAGGCAGCCCGGCGCCGGCCAGCTGGGCCTGCGCCGGCGGCACCACCGCCGCGACGGTCAGCGCCGCTGCGGCCAACACGGCCATCATGCGCCGCAAGGCGCGCGCAGATTCTATGAAAACATGCATGAATCGAAACTCCTCAGAAGTCGAACGCCCGGTCGAGGCCGCCGCGGCTACGGCTTCGTCGCCGACACAGGGACGTACTCGATAGACTCGGTCAGCTGCCTGAGCGTTCCCGCAGGCACTTCGCCCAACACGGTCAGCCAATAATCGGCGACGCGCGCGCCGTACAGGTTGATCGCGCCGCGACGGGCCGCACCCCGCGGATGGTAGTCGGCGCGCGAGTCGTCATAGGGCTCGATGAAAACAGAAATGGCGGCCAGCCCGTCGGACAGCACCAGCTGGCTGACCTTGTGCGCCTTGCCCATGCCGCGGGCGACCTGCAGTACCTGCACGAAGCCCGGCGGCGCCGGGATGCGCCACCCCTTGGCAGCCAGGTCGACCGGCTTCATGTCGGATTCGAGGACCCGCCATCCGCCCGTGGACCATTCGGACTGCAGCTGCGAGGCCTCGACCTCCGGGCCTAGCCGAAGCGAAGTGAAGGCCACCTGCTCGATCACGCCGCTATCCGGGGCGAGCGTCTGGGCCTTGAGCAGCAGGCCGGTTTCGGCGTCGGCGCACAGCTTGTATCCATAGCGGCGGTCATCGAGCGGCTCGATGCGTATCAGCCGGCATTCACGCCCGGCCACCCGATGCATCTGCGGTTCGGTGCGGATGCGGTAATGCTCGCCGATGGCACGGGCCTCGCCCAGCAGCAGGCCTGGAAAGCGGTCGCCGCGACGCCGCTCGATGAGCACGGTTTTCTTTTCCGGGATCAGGCACTGCACCGTGTCGTTGTGGCGCAGGAATTCGCGCGGCTGGCCGTCGAGCACCTGCAGCCGCTCGCGCTCGCCCGTGCCGTCGATGACGTGCACCAGCCGCGACGACTGGATGAAGGCGCCCTGCTGGTAGGTGAACACCCCGCTGTAGTCCAGCTTGCGCGCGGCCTGCTGGATGCGCTCGAGCATCGCGATGCCGTCGTCGCCAGCCGGCGCCTCGCCAGCTTGCGCACGCAACGGCCCGGTCGCGGACGCGGCCAGCAGCGCCGCGACAATCAACTCGGTCACCCGGTGCGCACGCCGCGCGCCTGGGGCGGCGGGCCGGTGCAAACAGGCCATCGCGGTCATCAGCGTCCCATGCCCGTGTCGAACGAAACCTGGCGCACCGCGCTCGGACCGGCCACCTGGCGATGGGCCTCGAGGTAATCACCCAGCCCCGGCATCTCCGCAGCCAGCTGCACCGGCGCCTCGGCCTCGGCCAGCACGCCGGGCCCGGCCGAGGGCGCGACGCCTGCGCCGAAGTAAGGCCTGGCCATCCAAACCACCGACGCGACCGCGGCGGCCACCGCAAGCCCGGATAGGCCGACCTTGACCACGTGGCGCCGGCGCGGCGCCACGATGGGCAGCTCTTTGTCCAGCGCTTCGGCCAAGCGGCGCCGGAAGGCCGGCGAGGGTTCGGCGCCCAGGTCCCCTGCGCGCAGGACGTCGCCGATCAGGTGATAGGCGTCCCAAGTTTGCCGCCCCGCCGCCGTGTCGATGTTCTCCGGCCAATCGAGCGTCGATTCGCCGTCCAGCCAGGCGGAGAGATTCTCCTCCCACTGGGCGACGCCTTCGGGCTCTCGAGATGGGGTTGCGGTTTGCATAACAGACTCCTTACCAGCGCCGCTCGGGATCGATGTCCAGCAACGGGCGCAGCTTGGCCGCGATGGCCTCGCGCGCCCGGAATATGCGCGAGCGCACGGTGCCGATCGGGCAGTCCATCGCCTGGGCGATGTCCTCGTAGCTCATGCCTTCGATCTCCCGCAGCATGATCGCCGTGCGCAGCTCCTGCGGCAGCTCCTGGATGGTCGCGTTGACGGTCTCGGCGATCTCGCGGCTGGCGACCATCGATTCCGGCGTGCTGATGTCGGTTAGGTTATCCGTTTCGTTAAAAGTTTCACCGTCTTCCGTCTCGATGGCGTTGGGGGCGCTGGGGCGCCGTCCCGAGGAGGCGAGCCAGTTGCGGGCGGTGTTGATGGCGATCCGGTACAGCCAGGTATAGAAGGCGCTCTCGCCGCGGAACTGCGGCAGCGCCCGGTAGGCCTTGATGAAGGCTTCCTGGGCCACGTCCTCGATCTCGGACGGATCCCGGATCATGCGCGCCAGCAGGCGCATGACCTTGCGCTGGTACTTCAGCACCAGCAGGTCGAAGGCTTTTTTGTCGCCGCGCTGCACGCGGGCGACCAGTTCGGCGTCGACGTCGCGTTCGCTCATGGGGCGCCCGGGCGTCCAGTCCTGGCCGCCGTGGCGGCCAGCGCGCATAGCCTGCGCCAGGTCGCCCCGGCCGCGGCGCAGCGCCATACGGTTAGGTGAAACGGCCGGCCTGCCCAGCCAGGTTCGGCCAGGGCGAGCGTCAGCCAGGCCGGCCCTCGCCAGCAGCGCAGTAGGCTGACCGGCCGCCAGGCGCCGTCACGGCGCACCTGCCAGGGTTCCCCCGCTGCCGTGCGGATCGCGGCCGTGCCACGCGACAGCGGACGCTGCGCGTGGCACCCCAGGGCGCGCCGCAGCCGTGCCGCCAGCAGGACCCGCGGGGTCAGGCAGACGGCTTGCACGGGCCAGCGGCGGGTGCCCCGGCGGCCCGCATCAGAGCCTGCGCACGACCATGGACCCATTCGTGCCGCCGAATCCGAAGGAGTTGGACAGCGCGACGTCTATCTTCATCTGCCGGGCCTCGTTGGCGCAGTAGTCCAGGTCGCACTCCGGATCCTGGTTGAAGATATTGATGGTCGGCGGCGAGACCTGGTGATAGACGGCCAGCGTGGTGAAGACGGCCTCTACCCCTCCGGCGGCACCCAGCAGGTGGCCGGTCATGGACTTGGTGGAGTTCACGACCAGCTTGCGCGCGTGATCGCCGAAGGCGAGCTTGAGCGCCTCGGTTTCGTTCTTGTCGCCCAGCGGCGTGGACGTGCCGTGGGCGTTGACGTAGTCGACTTCGTCCGGGTTGATGCCGCCGTTGCGCAGGGCGTTGAGCATACCGCGGCGCGGGCCATCGCGGTCCGGGGCGGTGATGTGGTGGGCGTCCGAGCTCATCCCATAGCCGGCGAACTCGCCGTAGATGCGCGCGCCACGGCGCTTGGCGTGCTCGTATTCTTCGAGCACGAGCACGCCGGCGCCCTCACCCAGGACGAAGCCGTCACGGTCGACGTCCCAGGGGCGCGACGCCGTCGTCGGGTCATCGTTGCGCGTGGACAGCGCCCGCATGGCCGCGAACCCGCCTATGCCCAGCGGCGAGACGGTGGATTCCGCGCCGCCGGCCAGCATGACGTCGGCGTCGCCGTACTCGATCAGCCGCGCGGCGTCGCCGATGGAGTGCAGGCCCGTGGTGCAGGCCGAAACCACGGCGTAGCTCGGGCCCTTCATGCCGTAGCGGATGGTCAGCTGCCCGGAAATCAGGTTGATCAGCGACGCCGGCACGAAGAACGGCGAAATCCGGCGCGGGCCGCGCTGGATCATTTCGGTCTGGGTTTCCTCGATGCGGGGCAGGCCCCCGATGCCCGAGCCGATGATCACGCCCACCCGCTCGGCATTGGCTTCGGTGATTTCCAGGCCGCTGTCCTCCCAGGCCTGGACGCCGGCGGCCACGCCATAGTGGATGAAGGTATCCATCTGGCGGGCTTCCTTGGCCGGGATGTACCGGGTGACGTCGAAATCCTTGACCTCGCCGGCGATGTGCGAGTTCAGCGCCGACGGATCGAAACGGGTGATGCGGCCGATACCGGAACGTCCGTTGACGATATTGTCCCAGGCGGTGGCCACGTCGTTGCCCACGGGGCTGACGATGCCAAGGCCGGTGATGACGACACGTCGCTTCACGGATGACTCCCAAAACAGACAAAAGAAAGGCGGCCCGGAATTCTGGCTCACGGGCCGCCACGACCGGGGCGGCCTGCTGGCCGCCGATGCCGCGCGGGCCGAGCGGCGCTTTCGCTCAAGCCGCCCCGGCAGCCGCAGCCGGACAGGCTGCGGCGCGAATTGGACACCGCGCTGCTGAGGCTTATTGCTTGCTGTGCGAATTGATGTATTCGATGGCTTGCTGCACGGTAGTGATCTTTTCGGCCTCTTCGTCGGGGATTTCGGTCTCGAATTCGTCTTCGAGCGCCATCACCAGCTCGACCATGTCGAGCGAATCGGCACCGAGGTCGTCAAGAAAGGAAGACTCGTTCTTGATCTCGGCTTCGTTCACGCCAAGTTGCTCAGCGACGATCTTCTTGACGCGCTGTTCGATGCTTTCCATGCAAATCTCCAATCGGGAAAATCCCGCGAATTATAGCCAAGCGAGAAAATTAACAAACGCCGGCCGTGACAACAAATGGCATCGCAACAAAACCGCCGGACCGCGGCGTTTCATGCGACGCCCCCATGTCCCTCGCCACGGCGTCATGGGCCGCCAGCATAATGCCGCAGCCCCACCGCGCAAGGGGGGCAAATCCCTTATTGCATGTACATCCCGCCGTTGACGTGCAGCGTCGTCCCGGTAATGTAACCCGCGTGCGGGCTGGCAAGGAAGGCGACGGCATGCGCCACGTCGGCAGGCGACCCGAGGCGTCCCAGCGGAATCTGGCCCAGCAAGGCTGCCGTCTGGCTTTCGTCCAGCGCACGTGTCATGTCGGTTTCGATGAAGCCGGGCGCCACGCAGTTGACCGTGATCCCTCGGCTGCCCAGCTCGCGCGCCAGCGCGCGGGTCATGCCTGCCACGCCCGCCTTGGCGGCCGCATAGTTGGCCTGTCCGGGGTTGCCGGCCGAACCGACCACGGAAGTGATGTTGATGATGCGTCCCCAACGGGCCTTCATCATGCCGCGCAGCACCCCGCGCGAGAGCCGGAATACCGCCGCAAGGTTGGTTTCGATGACGGCGGACCAGTCCTCGTCCTTCATGCGCATGGCCAGCGTATCGCGCGTGATCCCGGCATTGTTGACCAGGATATGGGGCGTGCCCTCCTTGGCCAGCGACTCGAGCAGCGCCTCGCATGCGGCAGCGTCGGTGACGTCGAGCACCACGCCACGGCCGCCCTTGGCCGCCAGCGCCTCGCTGATGGCCTCGGCGCCCGCCTGGCTGGTGGCGGTGCCGATCACGACTGCGCCGCGCTCGGCCAGTTCGTGGGCGATGGCCTTGCCTATGCCCCGGGTCGCGCCGGTCACCAGCGCGGTCTTGCCTTGCAGATCCATGATGTCCATCCCCTTGCCAGGTTGGTTGTCAGGCCAGGGCCGCCAGCGCCGCATCCAGCGAAGCCGGATCGGTGATGGCCAAGCCGGTGAGCTCGCCGTCGATACGCTTGGTCAGGCCGTTGAGCACTTTGCCGGGACCGCATTCGACCACGTGCGTGACGCCCTGCGCCTTCATGACGCGGATGGTTTCCACCCAGCGCACCGGATGCCACGCCTGGCGCACCAGCGCGTCGCGGATGGCAGCCGGCTCAGCCGGCGAGGCGACGTCCACGTTATTGATGACGGGAATCTCCGGCGCGTTGACCGGTGCCTGGGCCAACGCGTCGGCCAGCACGCGGGCGGCGGGTTCAAGCAGGCTGGAGTGAAACGGCGCCGACACCGGCAGCAGCACGGCGCGCTTGGCGCCCGCGGCCTTGGCCGCCTCGCAGGCACGCTCGACCGCGGCCTTGTGCCCGGCGATCACGACCTGCGCGGGCGCATTGAAGTTGACGGCTTCGACCACCTCGCCCTGCGCGGCCTGGGCGCACGCCGCGCGCACGGCATCGTCGTCCAGGCCGAGTATGGCCGCCATCGCCCCGGCGCCGACCGGCACGGCGGCCTGCATCGCATCGGCGCGCACCCGCACCAGCCGCACCGCGTCCTCGAGCGCAAGCGCGCCGGCGGCGGTCAGGGCGGCGTACTCGCCCAGGCTATGGCCGGCGACCACGTCCGGGCGACGGCCGCCCGCGGCGATCCACGCGCGGTACACGGCCACCCCGGCCGCCAGCATGGCCGGCTGGGTGTTGGTGGTGAGGTTCAGTTGCTCGGCCGGGCCGGACGCGATCAGGCCGGCCAGGTCCTGGCCGAGCGCCTGGCCGGCACGGGCCAGCGTGTCGGCCACGGCGGGATTGTCCCCCCAGGCATCGAGCATGCCGACCGATTGCGAGCCCTGCCCCGGAAATACGAAAGCGATTTTTTTCATTTTCAGACGCAATCCATCACTACATTCTTGCCAGCACCGAGCCCCAGGTGAAGCCGCCGCCCACCCCTTGCATCAGCACCAGCTGGCCCGGACGCACCCTGCCATCGCGGCGGGCCGCGTCCAGCGCCAGCGGCACGCTCGCGGCCGACGTATTGGCGTGCCGGTCTACCGTGACGACGACCTTTTCCGTGGGAATCTCCAACTTGCGCGCCAGGAAATTGAGGATGCGCACGTTGGCCTGGTGCGGGATCAGCCAATCGATGGCCTGCACATCCACGCCGGCCTGCGCGCAGACATCGCGCGCGGAACGATCCAGCACGGTGACGGCCTGCTTGAAGACGGCCTGGCCATCCATGCGCAGGAAGGGGTCGCCCGTGACTTCGCCGTAGGCGACGTTGCCCGCGGCGCACAGTATCTTGGCCAGGCTGCCGTCGGCATGCAGCCCCGCAGCCAGGATGCCGGGTTCGTCCGCCGCCTTGAGCACGACCGCGCCGGCGCCGTCTCCGAACAACACGCAGGTGGAGCGGTCATTCCAGTCAAGGATGCTGGAAAACACTTCGGCGCCGATGACCAGCGCGCAGCGCGAGCGGCCGGCGCGCACGAAGCCGTCGGCCGTGGTCAGCGCGTAGACGAAGCCGCTGCACACGGCCTGCACATCAAACGCCGCGGCGCCCTTGGCACCGATCTCGGCCTGCACCAGGCAAGCAGTGCTGGGAAAGACGTAGTCCGGCGTGGACGTGGCCACGATGACGAGGTCCACCTCGGCGGCCGACACGCCGGCATCCTGCAGGGCGCGGCGCGCGGCCTCGGCGGCCAGCTGGCTGGTGCGCACGCCGCGCTCGGCCAAGTGGCGCTGGCGGATGCCGGTGCGCTCGACGATCCATTCGTCCGAGGTCGAAATGCCGCGCGTGGCCAATTCCGCGGCCAGTTCGTCGTTGGAGACGACACGCGGCGGCAGGCAGCTGCCCGACCCTGCGATCACAGCATATTTCATGGCTTGTTCCATCAAGCGGCGGCTCCGTGGCCCCCTTCGGGTTCGGCCGGCGGCTTCGTGCCGGTCATCTGCGCCACGCCCGCCGCCGTGCGTTCCAGCAGGCCGCTGACGACGGCCTCGCGCGCACGCGCCAGCGCATGGCCGAAGGCATAGGCGTCAGCCGACCCGTGGCTCTTGATCACCACGCCACGCAAGCCCAGCAGCGCAGCACCGTTGTAGCGCCGGTTGTCGACGCGGTGACGGAAATGGTTGAGCACCGGCTTGGCCAGCGCACCGGCCAGCAGTGTATAGGCATTGCGCTGGAATTCCTCGCGGATCATGCTGCCCAGCATGCGGGCAAGCCCCTCGATGGATTTCAGCACGACGTTGCCGACGAAGCCGTCGCACACGACGACGTCGACGGTGCCCTGGAAGATGTCGTTGCCTTCGACGTTGCCGTAGAAATTCAGGCTGCTGGCGCGCAACAGCTCGGCCGCCTGCTTGACGACGTCGTTGCCCTTGATGACTTCTTCGCCGATGTTGAGCAGGCCGACCTTGGGACGCTCGCGGTGGTCGACCGCCTGCGCGAGCGCCGCGCCCATGATGGCGAACTGCAACAGGTGCTCGGCAGTGCAATCGACATTGGCGCCCAGGTCCAGCACCGTGGTGGCGCGCCCGGCCTGGTTGGGAATGGACGTGGCGATGGCAGGACGGTCTATCCCCTCCAGTGTCTTGAGCACGTAGCGGGAGATGGCCATCCATGCGCCGGTGTTGCCGGCCGACACGCAGGCGTCGGCCTGGCCGTCCTTGACCGCCTGCGCGGCCAGCCGCATGGACGAGTCCTTCTTGCGCCGCAGCGCGACCTCGACCGGGTCGTCCATGGCGACGACCTCGGTGGCCGGAATGATTTCGATTCGGTCGGCGCTGACCTGCCGGCGGCGCTGGGCATCCAGCGCGGCGCGCAGCGGCTCAGGCTGGCCGACCAGCAGCAGCCCCACGTCGGGATGCCGGCCGGCAAATTCCAGCGCTGCGGGGATCGTCACGGGCAGGCCGAAGTCGCCCCCCATGCAATCGATGGCGATGCGTATCACGAGAGCCAGCTATGAGCGCGGCACGGCCGGAAACGAACGCACCACGCGGGGCGATCGCGCCTTATTCGTCGCTCTTGGTCTTCAGGACCTTGCGGCCGCGATAAAAGCCGTTGGGGCTGATATGGTGGCGCAGGTGCTGTTCGCCCGTCGTGGGCTCGACCGCCAGCGGCGGATTGGTCAGGAAATCGTGCGAGCGATGCATGCCGCGCTTGGACGGGCTCTTTTTGTTTTGCTGAACAGCCATGATGACTCCTAGAAACGGGGCGCATTGTACGTCATGCGCACCGGTGTTGATCCAAACTACTTCTTCGACTTCAGTTGCTCCAGCACCGCGAACGGCGACGTGCGCGCAGGCTGGGCATCCTCCGGTTGCTGCGTCGTGCCCGTCGACCCCGGACACACCTCGTGCTTCGGGATGTAGGGCACGCTCAAAATCAATTCATCCTCGATCTGGGCCTGCAGATCAAAGCGCTGCGAGCCCAGCACCTTCTCGGGCGCGTCCAGCGCGTCGTCATCCAGCATGCCCTCGTCGTCGTCGAGCTCGTCCTCGCTGCGCACCAGCTGCAGCTTCGCCTGCGCCTGGACGGGCCAGGCGAACGGCGCCAGGCAACGCTGGCAGGTCAGCACCGGCCGGGCCTGGATGTCGAGCACCAGCAGCGCTTCGCCGTGCCGGCCCTGTTCGCCGCGCACCGACCATTGGACCATGCCTTCCGGCCCTTGCGGCTGCTGCGGCAACCCGTCGCAAAACCGAGGCAGATCGGCAAGCGCGATCTGCCCGCTCGCCTGCTGCCGCAGCCGCACGAACTCGAAGGCATCCATGGCGCGAACGTCCAGGTTCATCTCTTGCCCTCCCTGCGGCCCGTAGCGGCCCACTCGGTCCGCTGCGCTCCGCCATCCCGCCAAACCAGGTGCACACGCATGACCTACCCCACCGGCCCCGGCTGGCAAAACCGCAAAAGCCATTAAACCCAGCTCTGGCTGCAAAGCCACTGCAAAACGGGCAATAATACTGCGTTTCAGATCCACTGGTCAAACAAACAGGGGCGCACAAGCGCGTGCCCGGGGCGCCCCGCGCTGCACATTTTTTTTATGCCTGACTCCCCCCGCCTTATCCTGGCCTCCACTTCTGTCTACCGGCGCGCCATGCTGCAGCGGCTGGGCCTGCCGTTTTCCGTCGAGCCGCCGCAGGTCGACGAAACCCCGCTGCCTGGCGAAACCCCGCAAGCGCTGGCGCTGCGCCTGGCGGTGGAAAAGGCGCAAGCCGTGGCACGGCGCCGCCCCGGCTGCGTGGTCATCGGCTCGGACCAAGTCGCCACCGTAGATGGCGAACCGCTGGGCAAGCCCGGCAGCCACGAGCGGGCGCGCGAACAGCTGCGCCGGCTGTCCGGACGCGAAGTCCTGTTTCACAGCGCGCTGGCGGTCACCGACGGCAGCCGCGTCGAAAAACAGGACGTCGTCACGCGCTGCACGTTCCGCGCGCTCAGCGACGACGCCATCGAATCCTATCTGCTGCGCGAAAAACCCTACGATACGGCCGGCAGCGCCAAGGCGGAAGGCCTGGGCATCGCGCTGATGCGGGGCATGGACAGCAGCGACCCGACCGCGATCATCGGCCTGCCGCTGATCGCCCTGACCGCCATGCTGGCCAGCTTCGGCATGGATCCCCTGCTGGCGCCAGCGGAGACGGGGCAATGAACGGGCCGCGATTGCCGGCGCCCGGTGCCGTGCACCTTATCCCCGTGGGATTGGGCGATGCGCCGGCCGAGCGCTGGCTACCTGCGGAAGTGCGCGCGCTGGCCGGGCAGCTGGATACCTATATCGCGGAAAACGCCAAGACCGCGCGCGCTTTCCTCAAGCTGATCGGCACGCAGCGGCCGTTGCAGGAAATCACCATCCATACGCTGGATGCGCGCGTGGATGATGCGCAGATCCAGGGCTGGCTCGAGCCTTTGCTCGCAGGAGGCGACATTGGCCTGGTTTCCGAGGCTGGCTGCCCGGCGGTGGCCGATCCCGGCGCGCGGGTCGTGGCCGTGGCGCACCGGCTGGGGCTGGCGGTCCGGCCATGGGTGGGGCCGTCCTCGCTGCTGCTGGCGCTGATGGCCAGCGGCCTGGAGGGCCAGCGCTTTGCCTTCCACGGCTATGCGCCGGTCGAACCGGCCGCGCGCACGCGCCAGCTGCGCGCGTGGGAGCAACACTCGGCGCGGTTTGCGCAAACGCAGCTGCTGATCGAAACGCCCTACCGCAACACGGCCATGTATTCGGCGCTGGTCGACGCGCTGCGTCCCGATACCCGGCTTTGCATCGCCCGCGGGCTGACCACCGCCGACGAATGGATACGCACGCGCACCGTGGCGCAATGGCGCAACGGTCCGGCGCCGGACCTGGACCGCAAGCCGACGGTCTTCCTTTTCCTGGCAGGCAAGGCGTAAGCATCCGGAGCCAACCGATGAGGATCTTGCGAGGGCTGTTTGCCGGGTTGCGCGGACGCGCTCAGGGCGGTGCCCGCGCCGACCGGCTGGCTGCCCGCACCGCCTGCAACCCCATCGTGGCTTCCGGTTGCACGGGCCGGCGACCGGCCGCGGCACGCCTGGCCGCCCTGCTCGCCTGCGCGGCGCTGGCCGGCTGTGCGGCGCGCGGGCCGGGTGGATATGTGCTGGATACCTCCCTGTCCTCGCGCGGGCAAAGCAGCCGCGTCCAGTTCATCGTGCTGCACTACACGGCCGGATCGCTGGAGCGGTCGCTGCACGTGCTCTCGCACGGCCAGGTCGGCGCCCACTACGTCGTCACCGATGAGCAGCCGCCGCGGCTGCTGCGCATGGTCGACGAAAGCCGCAGCGCCTGGCATGCCGGGGAAAGCGCCTGGCGCGGCTACACCTGGCTCAATTCCAGTTCGATCGGGGTGGAGATCGTCAACCCGGGATGGACGCGCGGCCCCGACGGCGCGATGCGCTGGCATCCCTATCCGGACTGGCAAATCGACGCGGTGATCGCGCTGGTGCGCGACCTGGCCGAACGCCACGGCGTCAAGCCCGAGAACATCGTCGGCCACAGCGACATCGCGCCGCGGCGCAAGATGGACCCCGGCCCGCTGTTTCCTTGGAAGCGGCTGGCCGACGCCGGCCTGGGCCGCTGGTACGACGAAACCCTGGCCGCCCGCTATCTGGCCCAGTTCCAGGCCGAGGGACTGCCGGAGATCGGCTGGTTCCAGCAACACCTGGCGCGCATCGGCTACGACGTGCCACAGTCAGGGGTCGCCGACGATGCCACGCAGGCGGCGCTGGCAGCCTTCCAGCTGCATTACCGACCGCGTGATTTTTCCGGTCTGCCGGATGCGGAAACCGCCGCGCTGCTGGCGGCCATGCCGTGACCCCAGGACGGGCCGCTGGCGCGCCGCCTAGGCCCGCGGTGACCGGCGCAGCCGCAACGCCAACATCGTCAAGCCGCCCGCCACCAGGCCCCAGAACGCCGAGCCTATCCCCCAAAGCGTCGTTCCCGAGGCGGTGACCAGGAACGTGACCAACGCCGGCTCGCGGTCGGACTCCTCGCGCATCGCGCCGGCCAACCCGCCACCGATGGTGTTGATCAAGGCCAGGCCGGCCACGGCAATCACCAGCTCGCGCGGGAATGCTGCCAGGATCGCCCCAAGCATCGCGGCAGACGCGCCCATGACCAGGTAGAAAACGCCGGCGGCCACCGCGGCGACGTAGCGGCGGCTAGGGTCTTCGTGGGCTTGGGGACCAGCGCTGATCGCGGCGGTGATGGCAGCGAGGTTGAGCGCGTACGCCCCGAAAGGCGCCAGGATGACGGTGGCCGCGCCCGTCCACGACACCAGCGGTGAAACTGGCGCGTCGTAGCCACAGGCGCGCAGCGTCGCCACGCCCGGCACGTTCTGCGATGCCATGGTCACGACGAAGAGGGGCAAGGCCACGCCGATCATGGCGTCCCAGGAAAACGCGGGCGCGGTCCAAACCGGCGCGGCCGGCTGCAGCTGCACCGCCTCCAGGTGCAGCAGGCCCTGCAAGGCCGCGACCGCCACCCCGGCGACGAGCACGCCCAGCACCGCATAGCGCGGCCAAAGCCGCCGGCCGAGCAGGTAGGCGGCGAACATCGCACCCACCAGCCCGAAATTGGCGCCCATGGCAACGAACACGTCCATGCCGAAGCGCAGCAGCACGCCGGCCAGCATGCCGCTGGCCAAGGCCACGGGCAGGCGCGACATCGCGCGCTCGAACCATCCCGTCAGCCCGCACAGCAACATCAGCGCGCCGCTGGCGATGAAGGCCCCGGTGGCCTGCGACAGCGACAGGCCGCTGGTGGTGGCGAGCAAGGCCGCGCCGGGCGTGGACCACGCTGCCACGATGGGCTGGCGGTAGCGCAGTGACAGGATGATGCCCACCACCCCGCAACCGACGCCCAACGCCCAAATCCACGAGGCGATTTCGGCCGGCCCCGCGCCGCTGGCGCGCGCGGCCTCGAACACGATGACCGCGGTGCTCGCGCAGCCGACCAGGACCGTGATGAAGCCGGCCACGATCGCCGAAGGCGATGCGTCAGCCAACAGCGATGACAGGGAAAGGGTTCTGGTCCAAGCCTGCGCCATGGTCGCTCCACATCTGCGGCGGCGGCCCGGGCAGGTCCGCAGCACCGGCCGCAAGGTTACCCCATGGCGCAAGCGCATTGCGAGTGCAGCGCTTGCTTCCGCGTCGCGGCGACCGCCGCGCAAGCCTTTCACGGCACGCCGGTCCCGGCCCGACCCGCATTCGACCGCTTGGCTGCGCGCGCCCAGGCGACCAGGCGCCATCCCAACAGCGTGGCCAGCGCCGCGCCATAGGCCAGCACTTCGGCAAAATCCTGCTTGCCGGCCTTGTGCAGCCAGTAGTGCACAATGGCCAGCACCGCGGTGGCGTAGACCAGCCGGTGCAAGGCCTGCCAGCGCCGGCCGAGCCTGCGCATCCATCCCTGCGTCGAAGTCATGGCCAGCGGGACCATCAACAGCCAGGCCGCCAGGCCGAATGCCACGAAGGGACGCTGCATCACGTCGGCAGCCATGGCGGCAACATCCAGCGCCTGGTCCCACCAGGCCCAGGCCAGGCAATGCAGGCTGCCATAGAAAAAGGCGAACAGCCCGCACATGCGACGCAAGCGCACCAGCGCGGGCTGTGCGAGCAGGCGGCGCAGCGGCGTGATCGCCAGGGTGACGAGCAGGCAAACCAGCGTCCAGGTGCCGGCCGAGCGGGTCAGGAATTCCACGGGATTGGCCGTCAGACCGTCCGTGGCGCCCAGCCATATCCAGCGCGCCAGCGGCAGCAGGCCCAGCACGAAAAGCGCCGGCTTGAGCCGGTCGACGGCGCGCGCATCCCAGCGCGAATGCAGCGCGCGCCCGGCGGCATCGGCCGCGGGCACAGGCTGCGTCCCGTACCCGGGCGGGGGCAAGCGATCGCGTGCCGGCACGCGCGGCCTAGTAGTTGATGGCCAGGTCCATCCCTTGGTACAGGGACGCCACCTGTTCGGCATAGCCGTTGAACATCAGCGTCTTGCGCCTGGGGCTGAACAGGCCGTCCTCGCCGATGCGCCGCTCGGTGGCCTGGCTCCAGCGCGGATGCGGCACTTCAGGATTGACGTTGGCGTAAAAGCCGTATTCGTGCGGTGCCGATGCCATCCAGCTGGTCACCGGCTGCTGTTCGACCAGCCGTATCCTGACGATGGACTTGGCCGACTTGAACCCGTACTTCCACGGCACTGCCAGCCGCAATGGTGCGCCGTTCTGGTTGGGCAGCGGCTTGCCGTAGACGCCGAAGACCAGCAGCGTCAGCGGATGCATGGCCTCGTCCAGGCGCAAGCCTTCGACGTACGGCCAGTCCAGGATGGGATAGCGCACGCCGGGCATGTTCTCCGGCTGCAGGGCGGTCTCGAACGTCACGTATTTGGCATTGCCCGTGGGCTCGACGGCCTTGAGCAGGGCCGACAGCGGATACCCCGTCCAAGGGATCACCATGGACCAACCCTCGACGCACCGCAGGCGGTAGACACGCTCTTCCAGCGGCGCCAGGCGCAGCAGGTCGTCGATGTCGAAGGTGCGCGGCCGCCCGGCCTCGCCCTCGACTACCACCGTCCAGGGGCGCACCTGCATGCGCTCGGCATGGCGGGCCGGATCGTCCTTGTCGGTACCGAATTCGTAGAAGTTGTTGTAATGCGTGACGTCGTGCTCGGACGTGGGCTTGTCCATGAGCGCGTAGTCGGCGTTGACCCGCGCAGGGAAAAGCGCCGGCGCAGCGTGCGCCGTCCGCCACGGCAGGCCTTGGGCCGCTGCCGCAGCGGCGGCGGCCGCCAGCAGGCGACGGCGCTGCCGCCAGACCGCCTCCGGCGTGATTTCGGAAGGCAAGACGTCGGAAGGTTTGCGGATCAGCATGGCGATCTCCCCGGGGCTGGCGACGGCCGGCTCGGCAGGGCGAACGCCATGCCGGCCTTGTCACTTTACGACAGGTGCGGCCGTCGCGGGTTCCGGGAAAACGCCGGGAGGGAAACGCCGTGAGCTAGGCAGGCACCCGCTCGAGCAGCCAGTCGCGCATGGCCGGCACGCTGTCGACCACCGCGAGCGGCGAACAACCCTGCAGCTCCTCCAGGGTATGGGCGCCGTAGGTCACGCCCAGGCCGTGCACGCCGGCGTTGCACGCCATTATCATGTCGTGCGAAGTGTCGCCCACCATCACTACGCGCTCGGGCTCGACCTGCAATTCGTCCATCAGCTCATAGAGCATGGCCGGGTGCGGCTTGCTGAACGTTTCGTCGGCGCAGCGGGTGGCGTCGAACACGTCCGCCAGGCCGGTGGCGGCCAGCGCCCGGTTCAGTCCGACACGGCTCTTGCCGGTGGCGACCGCCAGCTTGGCGCCCTGGGCCGCCAGGTCCTGCAGCAGGTCGCGCACGCCGTCGAACAGGCGCAGCTGCGGGTCGCGGGTGAGGTAGTGGATGCGGTAGCGCTCCAGGAACAGCGGCAGCTGCGAGGCGGTCAGCTGCGGCACCGCGCGCCGCAGGGCGCTTTCCAGCGACAGCCCGATCACCCAGCTGGCGTCCGACGCCGACGGCTCGGGCAGTTCCAGGTCGCGGCAGGCGGCCTGGATCGCCGCCACGATGCTGTGGGTGGAATCCATCAGCGTCCCGTCCCAATCGAACACCACCAACGAATACGGCATGCCTGGCTATTCCTTGCTCAATTGTTGCAACAGTCTTTCGCACTCGGGCGGCAGCGCAGCCTCCAGCGACAACGGCTGCCCGGACAGCGGGTGGGCGATGACCAAGCGGTGCGCGTGCAGGAACATGCGGCGAAATCCGCGCGCGGCGAACTCAGCCCGCACGGCATCGTCCCCGTACTTGTCGTCGCCAACGATGGGAAAACCGCTGGCGGCCAGGTGCACGCGGATTTGGTGCGTGCGCCCGGTGCGCAGCTCGGCTTCGACCAGGCTGTGGCGGCCGTAGCGCCGGCGCAGCGTCACGATGGTGTGCGCGTGCTGGCCGTCGGGGTCGACGCGCACGCGGCGCTCGCCGCTGCGGGTGGTCCACTTGGTCAGCGGCATGCGCAGGTGCTGGCGGTCGTTGACCCAATCGCCGCACACCAGCGCCAGGTACTGCTTGCGACCTTCGCCTTCGCGCATCATGCGGTGCAGGGCGAGCAGCGCCGAACGCTTCTTGGCCAGCATCAGCAAGCCCGAGGTCTCCCGGTCCAGCCGATGTGCAAGCTCCAGGAAACGCGCTTCGGGGCGCGCCGCACGCAGCCTTTCGATCACGCCGTGGGCGACGCCGCTGCCGCCATGCACGGCCACCCCCGCCGGCTTGTCCACCACCAGCAGGGCATCATCTTCGTAGACGACGGGAAACTCGGCCGCCGGCGCCGGCAATGGGCGCCCGGGCGACGGCAGGCGCAGCGGCGGCACACGCACTACGTCGCCGGCGGCCACGCGCCGGTCCACTGCGCTGCGTCCCTTGTTGACGCGGACCTCGCCGCTGCGGATGGCCTTGTAAATATGGGTCTTGGGCACCCCCTTGCACAGCCGCAGCAGGAAGTTGTCCAACCTCTGGCCGTCGTGCTCAGGGCCGACTTCGACCAGTCGGGCGACCGGGGGCGCGTCGTCGTCTTGTTTGCGCATTGCGGAAAGCGGCATATAATCCGTGTAGCCTGAAAGGGCTGGATGTCGCCGCCCGTCGTCGAGATGCATTCGTTTTGCGCCTCCGTCGGGAGCGCGGGCCGCCATTGTAACGCCCCCGCACATCCGGGCCCATGGGCCAGTCGGTCGTCGGCGCAGCCGAGGCCCTGCCGGCAGCGATGTAGCCTTTTTGCCCGCTGCCGCCGCAGCGCCCGCCGCGCGGTACGCGGCTACGAAACAACGCAAGAATCGTCGCATGAAACCCGCATCAGTCGCGATCTGCCCAACCGGTACCTGGCGCGCGACTGAGTTCACAGCACTATCGTCAACCACACGTCCGTGTCCCTGACCCCCCTGCTGACCGAACCCCGTGCCGACCGGCACGCCGTGCCCGATTGATCTGCGCGGCGGCGTGCCGGTCGGCACGCCGTTTGCTTCTTGCCTGTTTCCGCCCCGCTCCCGAGTGGCCCGAGGCTGCGCGCCGATGTTCGGCGCGCCATGACTACGGAGAACACCACTCATGAAGCGCATGCTGTTCAATGCAACGCACCAGGAAGAACTGCGCGTTGCAATCGTCGACGGGCAAAAGCTCATCGACCTAGACATCGAAACCGCCGGACGCGAACAGCGCAAAGGCAACATTTACAAAGGCGTCATCACTCGCATCGAGCCCGGCCTGGAGGCCTGCTTCGTCAACTATGGCGAGGACCGCCACGGCTTCCTGCCGTTCAAGGAAGTCGCCCGCAGCTATTTCAAGGAAGGCGTGGACGTGCGCACCGCGCGCATCCAAGACGCCCTGCGCGAAGGCCAGGAACTGATCGTCCAGGTCGAGAAGGAAGAGCGCGGCAACAAGGGCGCGGCCCTGACCACCTTCATCTCGCTGGCCGGCCGCTACCTGGTGCTCATGCCCAACAACCCCCGCGGCGGCGGCGTGTCGCGCCGCGTGGAGGGCGAAGACCGCCAGGAGCTGCGCGAGACGATGGAGCAGCTGCAGGTGCCGCCGGGCATGAGCATCATCGCCCGCACCGCCGGCATCGGCCGCAGTGTCGAAGAGCTGCAATGGGACTTGTCCTACCTGCTGCAGCTGTGGACGGCCATCGACAACGCCGCGCGCGAAAACGCCGCGCCCATCCTGATCTACCTGGAATCGAGCCTGGTCATCCGGGCCATCCGCGACTATTTCTCGCCGGAGATCGGCGAGATCCTCATCGATACCGACGAAATCGCCGACCAGGCCACGGCCTTCATGAGCGTGGTCATGCCGGACAACGTCCACCGCGTCAAGCGCTACCGCGACGACATCCCCCTGTTCTCGCGCTTCCAGATCGAGCACCAGATCGAAACCGCCTACTCGCGCACCGTGCAGCTGCCCTCGGGCGGATCGGTCGTGATCGACCACACCGAGGCGCTGGTGGCGGTGGACGTGAACTCGGCGCGCTCGACCCGCGGCGCGGACATCGAGGAAACGGCCCTGCGCACCAACCTCGAGGCGGCCGATGAAGTGGCCCGCCAGCTGCGCCTGCGCGACCTGGGGGGGCTGATCGTCATCGACTTCATCGACATGGAGGACAGCAAGAACCAGCGCGCCGTCGAGCAGCGCCTGCGCGAAGCCCTCCATTTCGACCGCGCGCGGGTGCAAATGGGCAAGATTTCGCGCTTCGGCCTGATGGAGCTGTCGCGCCAGCGGCTGCGCCCGGCCCTGAACGAAGGCTCGCACATCACCTGCCCGCGCTGCAACGGCACTGGCGTGATCCGCGACGCCGAGTCCAGCGCCCTGCACGTGCTGCGCCTGATCCAGGAAGAGGCCATGAAGGAAAACACCGCCGCGGTGCATGCCCAAGTGCCCGTGGAAGTGGCCACCTTCCTGCTCAACGAAAAGCGCGCCGACATCGCCAAGATGGAGGCCCGCCTGAAGGTCAACCTGGTGCTCATCCCCAACAAGCACCTGGAAACGCCCCATCACCGCATCGAACGGCTGCGCCACGACGATCCGCGCCTGGAAGAAGTCAAGGCGAGCTTCGAGTTGGTCGAGGCGCCCGCGCCCGACGTGCCCTGGACGCCGCGCGAACAGGACGCCAAGCCCAGGCCCGAAGCCTTGGTCAAGGGCATCACCCCCGCGCAGCCCGCGCCGATGTCGTCCGCGCCCAAGCCCGCCGAATCCAAGCCGGCGCAGGCCGCTGCGGCGGCGTCCAAGCCGGCCGGATTGTTCAAGCGCCTGCTGGGCTGGCTGGGCCTTGATTCCGAACCGGCCGCCGCCGAACCGGCCGCGCCGGCCAAGCGCGCCCCCGAACGCGACAAGGGCCGGCGCAGCGAAGCCGACCGCGGACCGCGCGGTGACCGCCAACGCCGTCGCGGCGATCGCCGGGCCGAGGCCGCTAGCGAGGCCGACGAGGGCCGTCGTGCACCGCGTGGCGCGCGGCGCGGCGACACCGAGGGCGAAATCGCTACGCCGGCCGCTGCCCCTGGCGCTCGCCCGGAAACCGCTGCGCCCGCCCTGGCCGCGGAAGAAGCCTCGACCGGCCGCAGCCGCAACCGCCATCGTCGCCGGGGCCGGCGCGAAGACGCCGCCGCAGCCGCCGCGCAGGTACCGGCCAATGCGCAGGAAGAAGTGATCACGCCCGTGGCGCCGGCGCCCGAAGCTGCCGCACCCGTTGACGATACGCCGGCGCCCGCCGGCCAGGTGCCGGTGGCTGCCGACGGGGCTGCCGACGGGGCGGCCGAGGAACAACAGGCCGATCCCGAGCGCCGCCGGCGCCGTCGCCGCAGCCGCCGTGGCCGCCGCCATGCTGACGAAGCGGCAGCAACCGTGGCCGGCGACGCCCTGCCCGAAAGCGCCGAGGCGGCTGACGAGACGCCCGAACCCGTGCCCGTGGTGAGCGAACCCGTCGTGTCCCCGCAAGTGGCGCTGTCCGGCGAGGCCGAGCCTGCCGCCGAGGCCGGGTCGCAGCTTGGCGTCCCGGCCAGCCAGGGTGCCGCGCCCGACACCGCGCCTGACGGCGGGCAGGCCGCCAGCACGCCAGTGCCGGCCGAAACGGTCGACGAACCTGTCGCGGCGGCATCGGCTGCGTCGGAACCGGCCGAACCTGCGTCGCAGGCGCTGGCCATACCGGCCGTGACCGACCCCGCCCTTGCGCCCGCGGATATCCCCGAGGCTGTAGTGCCGTCGGATGCGGCGCTGGCCGCCGAAACGCCTGATGCCACGGCGCAGGCGCCCGAACCGGCCGGCGTTGAAGCGCGCGCCGCGCAGGCGGCGACCGAGCCCTTGGCGGCCACCGAAACCGCTGCCGCGGCCGAGCCGTCCGCGCCGGCGCAACCGGCTGCGCCCGCGGCGGTCGCCGAACCGGCGCGCGACATCGCGCCGCAGGACACGCCCGCGCAAATGGTCCAGCCCATCGTCGTGCCCGCCGACAGCCGCGAAGCGTTGGCTGCCATGGTCAGGGCTGCGGGCATGCAATGGGTCGAGACCGACCCGGCGCGGCTGGAACAGGCGCGCCAGCGCATGGCGCAGTCCGAACGACCCGTGCGGCTGGGCCGCGAACCGCGCATCCTGCCGCCGGTCTCCAACGTGCCCCTGCAACAGGTCGAGACGCGCCGATAAACGTAGCGGCCCGCAGCGACGGCCGGCCGTTTCCGCCAGGAAACGGCCGGTTTTTTGCGCCGGCCGGCACGGCCACAGGCCAGCGCCTGGCTATCGCGCGGAAAAACTCAGCCGCGGCACCGCCTGCAGCAAGCGGCGTGTCGTCTCGTGCCGGGGGGCCTGCAACACCTGTGCGGCCTCTCCCAGCTCGACGATGCGGCCACCGTGCATGACTGCCACCCGGTCGGCCAGGTACTCGACGACGCCGAAGTTGTGCGTGATGAAAAGATAGGCAATGCCGAACTCGGCCTGCAGCTCGCGCAGCAGGTCCAGGATCTGTGCCTGCACCGACACGTCCAGCGCCGACGTGGGTTCGTCCAGCACCAGCACTTCTGGTTCGACGGCCAACGCGCGGGCGATCGCCACGCGCTGGCGCTGGCCGCCGGAAAATTCGTGCGGGTAGCGGCCGGCAGCGTCGGCGGGCAGGCCGACGCGCCCCAGCAGGCCATGGATGCGCGCCTGCCTCTGGCTCGCGGAAAGCTCCGGCCGCAAGGCGGCGATGCCCTCGTCCAAAATGTCGCCCACCCGCATGCGGGGATCGAGCGATGCGTACGGGTCTTGGAAGACGATCTGGATGCGCCGGCGCAGCGCCATCAACGCCTTGCCCCGCGCGTGCAGCAGGTCTTGGCCGCCGAGCGTCGCCCGGCCGGTGATGCGCGCGCTGCCATCGATCAGCCGCAATAGCGCCTTGCCCGTCGTGGTCTTGCCGCAGCCGGATTCGCCCAGCAAGGCCAATGTCTCGCCGGCGCGCAGGGTGAACCCGACGCCATCGACCGCCTTGACCCAGCCGGCAATGCGCCGCAGCAGGCCCTTGCGCACGGGGTAGTGCACGCGCAGGTCGGCGACTTCCAGGATGGGCGCCCCAGGCGCGGGCGCAGCGATGGCGCGGCCCGCCGGCGAGAGCGGCCGGCCGCGCTTTTCGAAGGTGGGGATGGCGTCGAAGAGCTCGCGCGCGTAGGGGTGGCGCGGCGAGCGGAAAAACTGCTCGGCCGGCGCGGCCTCGACGATGCGGCCGGCGCGCATCAGCGCCACGTATTGGGCCACGTTGCGCACGACGGCCAGGTCGTGGGAGATGAGCATCATGGCCATGCCCATCTCGCGCTGGATCTCGGCCAGCAGCGCCAACACCTGCGCCTGGACGGTCACATCCAGCGCGGTGGTGGGCTCGTCGGCGATCAGCAGCACCGGCTCGGCCGCCAGGGCGATGGCGATCATGATGCGCTGCTTCTGCCCGCCCGAAAATTGGAAAGGATAGTCGTCGATGCGCCTTTCCGGATCCGGGATGCCGACGCGCCGCAACCAGTGGATGGCGCGCTCGCGCGCAGCCGTGCCGCGCAGCGGCGTGTGCGCAATGATCGTCTCCATGATCTGGTCGCCCACGCGCATGACCGGATTCAGGCTGGTGGACGGTTCCTGGAAAATGATGCCGATGCGCGCGCCGCGCACCGCGCGCATGTCGCGTTCGGTCAGCGCGTTGAGGTCCGTGCCCTCGAGCAGGATGCGCCCGCCCTGGATGCGGCCGGCCTCGGGCAACAGGCGCAGCAAGGCGAGCGCCGTCATGCTCTTGCCGCAGCCCGATTCACCGACGAGCGCAAAGGTCTCGCCACGCTCGATGGCCAGGCTCAGGCCCGCGACGGCCTGGGTCAGCCCCGACGAGCCGCTGATCGCGACGTCCAACCCCTGGATCTCGAGCACGCTCGCCGCCTGGCGGCGGCCTTCGGCAGGCGCGTTCATGGGTGCCTCCCCGGGCCAGGACCAAGCATGGGGTCGTGCCGGCGCGCCCTCATCGCGCCGCCCCCGCCCCGGCGCCGCCGGCCGGCGCGGCATCGCCGATGACCGGTGCCACGGCGCCGATCGGCGCGAACCGCCGCGTGCGCGGATCGAATGCATCGCGCACCGCGTCGGCAAACAGGTTGGCCGCCAGCACCAGCGCCAGCATGAACACGAAGGCGGTGGCCAGGTTCCACCAGATCATGGGGTCGCGGGACATCTCGAGCCGGGCCATGTCTATCATCGATCCGAAGGAATTCATCGTCGGGTCCACGCCTATGCCCAGGTAGGACAGCACGGCCTCGTACAGCACCAGCCCAGAAAACTCCAGCACGGCGGTGATCAGGACGATGTGCATGACGTTGGGCAGGAGATGCCGCCGCATGATGCGCAGGTGCGAGATGCCGAAGGCGCGCGCGGCCTGCACGTATTCGAGTTCGCGCAGCTTCAGCGTCTCGGCGCGCAGCAGCCGGCACAGCCCGGCCCAGCCGGTCAACCCCAGGATCAGGCACAGCAGGAATAACCGCAGGTCGGCACGCTGGGCCGATGTCGGGAAATCGGCCGGATGCGCATCGATATAGACCTGCATCATCAGCACACAGGCGGCGATGAGCAGTACCCCTGGTATCGAGGTGAGCGTCGTGTAGAGATATTGGATGACGTCGTCGACGCGCCCCTTGAAGTAGCCCGCGGCGATACCGAAGACGATGGCCGGCGGCAACATGGCCAGCGTGGTCAGGCTGCCGATGACCAGCGCCGTGCGCACGCTCTTGAGCGCTTGCCACAGCACGTCGTTGCCGGTGCGGTCGGTGCCCAGCGGATGGTAGCCGCTGGCCAGTCCTGCCAGGCCACCTGCGATCACGCACAGGATGACCAACGTGATCCACATCGGCCGCCATGGCAGCTGCGTGCGTCCACGCGCGATCGCCCCCAAGGCGGCCCGCCAGCCGCCATGGCGCCGCGCCAGCGCCATGGCGAGCGCCGCGCCCGCCGCCAACGCCACGGCGATGCCGGCCGCAGCACCCGCGCCCAGACGCGCCAGCACATCCCCCAGGCGCGGGGCATCGGGATCGTCCAAATGGGCGCCGCCAAACGCCAGGCGGGGGAAGTCCCGCACTGGCTCGCCGCCCTCGAGCAGCGTTTCCTTGGTGAACTGGCGCGTGGCCAGCGGTGCAGAATACGTCTTTTCAGGATGGGCAAGGCCGCTGCCTGCCAGGAGCGCATCCAGCGCCGACCGCACTGACGGCGCATAGGCGCGCGGCGCGCCGGGCGCGGCATCCAGCGCCGGCGGCAGCAGCGGCCGGTAGTGGATGGAATCGAGCAGCCCAACCAGTGCGAAGGCGCACAGCACGACGGCCGCGCACATGGCCGGCGTATCCCGGGCCACGCGCGCCCAGGCCGCCCGCACCGAAGGCGACCGGCTCGCGCGCCAGCCATAAACCACCGCTCCGGCCAGGAGCAGGAACAAGGCAGCGTCGGTCCACAGCAGCACGAATCGGGGCATGGTCTACTCGAAGCGTACACGCGGGTCGGCCAGCGTGTAGGAAATGTCTGCCAGGATCAGTCCGGCGATGTACAGGCTGGAGCCAAGGAACACCATGGCGCGCACGATGGAGAAATCCTGCGCGTTGATGGCGTCGATGGTATAGCTGCCCAGTCCGGGAATACCGAAAAACGATTCGGCGATCAGGCTGCCCATGAACAACAGCGGGATGGCCGACACCGTGCCGGTCAAAATGGGCAGCATGGCGTTGCGCAGCACGTGCCGGAACAACACCACCCGCTCGGCCAGGCCCTTGGCGCGCGCCGTGCGCACGTAGTCCTTGCCGATCTCCTCCAAGAACAAAGTGCGGTAGAAGCGCGCCTCCGGCCCAAGCCGGGAAATCACCGCCACCAGCACGGGCAGCGCCAGGAACTTGA
Organism: uncultured Alcaligenaceae bacterium; assembly: GCA_937908115.1. Lineage (GTDB taxonomy): Bacteria > Pseudomonadota > Gammaproteobacteria > Burkholderiales > Burkholderiaceae_B > CALEQZ01. Next base: position 77,376 of record CALEQZ010000020.1, read on the forward strand.
CCATGTCCACCCCCGTGCCGAAGCCCGAATACGGCACCAGGCGCAGTACCTTGGCAAACAGCCATTGGCCCGCGATGATGTAGAACAGGCTGGATACCGACAGCAAAATCACGCACACGACCACGCCCCAGAAGTCCAAGCGGGTCGCGCGGAAATACACCAGCGTCAGCGAAAACACCACGCTGGCAAACAGCCCGAGCGCAAAAGACGGCAGCGCCAGCGCCAGGCTGGGCCCGATGCGCTGGCGGATTTCCCTGCCGATGTCGCGCCCGCCGTCGGATTCGCCGAAGTCGAACACCAATAGCGGCGCCGACCGCTGGTAGAAGATGGTGTCGGTCAGGCGTGCACTGCCTTGTGCCTGCGCGTTATAGAAAAGCGGCTTGTCGTAGCCGCGCTCGGCCTTCCAGCGCTCGATGGCCTCGATGCTGACGCGCTGCCCCCCTATGGCCAGGCGCGCCATGTCGTCCGGCGTGTTGACCGCGAAAAACAGCACGAAAGTGAAGAGATTGACGCCGATGAGGATCAGCACACCGTAGAGCAGCCGGCGAATGACGTATGCGGTCATGCCTCGCCCTCCGCGCGCCGCGGCGCACCGCCCGTTTCCGCCGCGTCATGCACGGTCTGCGCCTCGCGCCGGCGCAAGGCGCGCCACGCGGGCCAGACCGCCGCGGCCACGGCCAGCGGCAGCAAGGCCAGCGGCCACCAGATCGGCGTATTCCATTCGCGTATGCGCTGCGCACGCAGCGCCGGGTCGATCTTCATGTACTGCAGCGTGTTGCGCACCATCTGCGTGGGCTTGGCGTTGCCTACCCATTGGTGGTAGGCCCCGCCCGACTTGGGGAAGTAGCCGAACATCCAGGGCGCGTCGCGCTGCACGACGGCCACCATCTCGTGGATGAGCGCTTCCTTTTGCGGGCCGTCGTCCAGGTAACGCATTTTCTCGAACAGCGCATCGTACTCGGCGCTGGCGTAATTGGCCGCGTTCTCGCCGCCAGAGACCGCCTTCGCGTTGGGCCCGTACAGCAGGAACAGGAAGTTTTCGGCGTCGGGATAGTCGGCCAGCCACCCCCACATGAACAGCTGTGCGGCGCCGCGGCGCATCTTGTCCTGGAAGCGGTTGTAGTCGGTGGCACGGATGTCCAGCTGGATGCCCAGCTTGGCCAGCTGGCGCCGCATCCAGTCGAACTGCGGGCTGGCCCCGGTCATGCCCCCCATCGCGTCGTAGTGCAGCACCAGCGGCGCGCCGGTGCGCGCGTCGCGCCCGTCCGGGTAGCCGGCCTCGGCCAGCAGCTGCTTGGCAACTTCCAGCGGCTTACGCTGGGCCTTGCCGTCGCGCACGTCGTAGACGACGCGGTTGATGCCTTCGGGGCCATCCCGGTAGCCGAGCACGCCGGGCGGCACCGGGCCGTGGGCAGGCTGCGCCTGGCCGTTCTCGAAAATGGCGATGTACTGCTCCCAATCGAAGGCAATGCTGATCGCCTGGCGCAGCTTGCGGTTGCGCGCCTGCTGCTCGGGCGTGTCGCCCTTGCCCACGACCGGGTCCAACCAATTGAATCCCATGTACCAGTTCTGCGTCTCGACCGTGGTCGGCAACTGCAGGCCGCGCTCGCGATACAGCGCCGCCTTTTCGGGGGAGTCGCCCGCGGCCACCAGCATGGACACGCCGTATTCGCCGCGCTCGACCTGCGGGACGTCGTAATAGCCCTGCATGAACTTGCCCTGCAGCGGGATGGCCTCTTTTTCGATGCTGAACACGACCCGGTCGATGAAGGGCGTGGGCTTGCCGCAGTCTTGCAGCAGGCCGGCGGCGCGGTCGGCCGGCTCACCTTCGCAGGGATACGGCTCGCCGCGGAAATTGGGGTTGCGCGCCAGCACGTGGCGCTGGTTCTGGCGTGACTCGACCAGCATGTAAGGCCCCGTGCCCACCGGCCAGGTATTGAGCGACAGGTCGCGCTCGGCCATGCCAGGCTGGTGGTAGAAACGGTCGGCCTCCCAGGGAATGGGGGCCATGAAGGTCATCGCCAGCCAGTACTTGAACTGGGGATACTTGCCGATCACCCGGATGCGCAGGGTGTGGTCATCCAGCGCCTGCACACCTGGGAAGCCTTCCTGCCGCAAATCCAGCCAAGGCAAATCGCGGGTGCCGGGCGCCAGCCCCTGGCGCAGCCTTTCATCGACCTGCTTCAGGCGCTTGCCATAGTCGGCCATGCCAACGATGTGCTCAGCCATCACGGAATAAATGGGCGATGCCACCCGGGGGCTGGCCAGCCGGCGGATGGCATAGACATAGTCGTGCGCTGTCAGCTCGCGCGTGCCCGTGTGCTCGAAGTCGCCGATGCCCTCCTTGCCATCGAGCGCTTCGGCCGTGATCGGAAAGTACACGTAGCTGCCATCGTCGCGGCGGGCGAAGGCCGGATGCGGCTGGAAGAGGATGCCGGGGCGGATGGGGATGTCGTAGACGCTTTCGGCGATGTCCTGTCCCGGCGCATCGTCGGGCAGGCGCCGGCCTTGCGCATCGTAGTAGGCCGGCTGCGCCAGCGCCGCGGCGGCCCGGGGCACCAGCTCGTACGGGCGCTTCAGGTAATGGTAGCCGTAGAGCGGCTCGTAGATGTTATAGGTGTAAGGCGTTTCGTCGGCCGAGTACGACCGGGCCGGGTCCAGGTATTTGGGCGAGCGCTGGGTAAATGCCGTGTACAGCGTATTTTGGCTTTCGGCGCCCGCCTCGTACGGGCTGTTGACGGGGGCCTGGCGCCCGCAGCCGGCCAAGGCAACGGCCAGCGCCACCGCCACGATCGCCCCGCTCGTCCTGCGCATGCATGCCCTCCAGCCTGGAATCGAGGGCAAGGATAGCAAATGCCCCCAGGCGGGGACAGACCGCTAGCACTGCTTTTGGTTCCAGCACCGCTGTCGCCAGACCCAAGGCTCCACGGCGCCCGCCTGCGACCACAGGCCGCGGCGCGATCGCCTGGCCTCTTCCTGCAACGCGAGCAGGCTTTGGTCGCGCAGGTACCGGCCATTGCCCTGCATGTTTACCCATGCCATGCCGGCCTCGACCTGGCGGCGACTGGCCGTCGTCCCGTCCGGCAGCAGCAGGTCGCAGACGTCGCGCCCGTAGTGGTCTTGCTCGTAGCAGCGGGCCTGTATGGCCGCATCGGCCAACAGGCTTGCCAGGTGCCGCCCCGATGCACTCCCGTAGGGCTGTCCCGGCCGGCCGTCGCCGCCCTTTTCCGGCGCGTCGATGCTGGCCAGTCGGATGCGGCGCCTGCCCGAGGCGGTGGCCAGCGTGACGGTGTCGCCGTCGGCGACCTCCACGACGCTGCCAGACAGGGCGTACCGCGTGCCGCCGTGCGGCGCGCCGTCGCCGGGCGCGAACCGCCATGCCGCCAGTGCGGCCACGACCAGCAGCACGGCAGCGAGCCATTTGGGCACGCCCAGCCTGCGCGACGAGGCAAACAAGGTGGAAAGGGATACCGGGGTGGGCGATCCGCTCCTGCGGCGCATCAGTCGACTCCATGCAAAACGGGCTGCAGTTTGCCACAAGCGGCACGAGCCGCCAGCCGCGCGCCTTGCCCTTTTGCCTAGATCTTCTTGCCGATTGGCGGCCCTGAACGATTGAACTTATTTTTGCGCCAGCGATGCGGGCCGCGGGCCCGCCCCTTCTGCGAGGCCTTTCATGATCGCTGCGGCGCTGATCGAACGCCACCCGCTGCTCAGGCTGGGCCTGTTTCGCGTGCTGCGCACGATCGAAGGCCTGGACGACGTCATCGCCATGGCGCCTTCGGAACTGGCCGACCACGTGCCGGCGCGCGAGGTCGAGCTCCTGCTGCTGGGGCTGACCGGCGAGCCGCAGGCCGACCGGCAACTGCTGGAGCACGCGTTGGCCAAGCTGCCCAGCCGCCACGTGCTGCTGCTGCAGGAGCCGGTGCGTGCGCCGGCGCTTTGTCATCCGGCCGTGGACGGTTGCATCGAAAAAACCGCCACGCCGGAGCTGATCGGCGCGGCAGTCAGGCTGATACTGGCCGGCGGCAAGTGTTTCCCGCCGGCTGCCGACTGCCCGTACGCGGCGGTCGCGCCTGCCGGAACCGATGATGCGGAAAACGGCAACGCACTGCGCAACGGATCCGCACGGGAACTGCCTCAGCGCCCCCGCGCCATGGCCATCGCCGCCGGCGCGCGCAAGCTGGGCATCACCCCCCGGCAGTTCGAAGTGCTGATGCTCCTGGCGCGCGGCTTGTCGCTGAAAAAGGTCGGCCGCGTCCTGAACATTTCGGTGGCGACGGTGAAATCCCACGCTTCGGCCACCTACAGGCGGCTGGACGCCCGTAACAAGCAGCAAGCCATCCACGAAGCGATCCGCCGCGGCGCCGACCTGCGCGGCGAGGAATCGTTCTGACCAGCCAAACGGTACAGCGCGGCGCGCCGGTTTCAGGATGGACGCCGGCGCCGCACCCGGTAGGCGATCGCGCTGTCGCCCCACCCTATGGCCAGCAGCAACACGGCCGCCCAGTTCAGCCAGTGCGCCTGCCCGGCCATGGCCAAAAGCAGCGGGTGGCCGAACCGGCCCGCCGCCCAGGGAACGCCCACGTGCGCCAGCGCCACCACGAGGGCGGCGATCACGGTGGCAAGTGCCCCGGCCTTCCACCACTTGCCCCGCATGCCCCTATCCATTCGGCTGCCCTTGCAACGTCGATCAGCCATCATGATACGAAACTGCGCGCCACCCGCGGGGCAGGTAGCGGTTTGGCCTATCCGCGCCGTCTGCCGCAGCGGCCTAATCCGTATGGCGCGTTGTCCGCCATGGCCGCCCTTCCTAACATGCCTTGCCTGACGCGGCTGAACCGGTCGCGTGTTTTCGAGACCCCCCTTTTCGGGCGCGACATGAAATCGACACGCAAAAGCTGGTTTTGGCGGTTGGCCGCGCTGCACGCGATGGCCACTTTGAGCGCAGCGGCGCCGGCGCAGCCGCCCGATGCGCAGGCCATACGCGAGCGCGCCTTCGCAGCCTCGGAAGCTGGCGCGGCGAACCTCGCCTTCGATCTGGCCTACTACCACCGCGACGCTTTTTCCGACCTGGAGTACTACCGCCTGCAACACGCGGCGATCGCCCAGCGCCTGCGCTGGGGCCGCACCGAGATGTGGCACCTGACCGGGCCGGAGCGCTTCGACATCCTCGATGGCGCGCTGCAGGAAGGCCGGCAGCTCCTGGCCCAGCTGCCCGACCAGCCGGAATATGCCGACCTGCGCGTGGCAGCCATGAACGACATGATCTACGGCCTGGCCACCCGCGGGCGCATGGAAGAAACCACCGCGCTGTTCGAGCAGCGCCAGTCGCTCGCCCAGCCGGTACCGCCCTACGTGCGCGTGGCGGCGGCCGACGCATATTCGTACCTGGAGCAATACGACAAGGCGATCGAAAACTACGAACGGGCGCTGGCCGAAGCCGCCCCCGGCGACCTGGACCGCGTTACCGTGCGGGAAAGCCTGTTCTACGCCTACCTCGATCGCGGTAGGGTCGAGGATGCCGCCACCGAGCTCGAGCTCATGGAAAAGGAATCGCCCATGTACGTGGAGCTCGCGCCCGAGCCGGAACGGCCCAATGAGGACTACCAGCGGGTGCAGAGCCTGCGGGCCCAGTACCTGCTGTACACGGGCCGCAGCGAAACAGGAGGCGCCACGCTCAATGCGTTGCGCCACGACGCGCCCTTCAGTTCGTCGCTGCGCAATCTCGCCGCCGAGTTCCGCCACCACGATGCCCGTCCGCGTGAAGCACGCCAGGCCTACGAGACGTCCTTGCTGGAGATCCCAGACGATACGCGCGCGCTGACGGGGCTGGGCAATGTGCTGCTCGACCTGCGCGAATACGAAAAGGCCGAAAGCATCGTCCAGTCGCTGGCCGATCGGTTTCCAGAAAGCGCGGCGGTTCGCAACCTGCAGCGCAATTACGACGCCTACGATTCGCCGCTGCTGACCGTGGATGCGGGTGCCGGCTTCGGCGAAAACGGCCCCTCGGTCATCGCCAGGCGCGAATGGTCGGTCGACACGCGCCTCTACAGCCAGCCCATCGACTATCGCTGGCGGGTGTTCGCGCAGCAGTTCACCGCACATGCCGACGCCAACGGCGGCAGCGAATGGCGCATACGCAATGGCATCGGCGTCGACTACCGGCGCATGGAAGTGACCGCCTCGCTGCAGGCGCACCGTTCCACCGGCACGCACGGCCGCTTCGGCCTGACAGGCACGGTCGACTATTACCCCTCCGACGGCTGGCGGCTGTCGGCATCCGTCGACACCGACAGCAACGACCTGCCCTGGCAGGCCTTCCAGCAAGGCGTGCACGGCTGGACGAGCTCGGTGTCGCTGCGCCGCCAGCCCAACGACCGCACCTACTACGACCTGGCCTACGGCCTGTCGCGCTATAGCGACTCCAACACCCGCCAGCAGATCGGCGCCAGCTGGTACCAACTGGTGCATTCAGCGCCGCGCCACAGCGTGGCCACGTGGACCAGCGTGGGCTATTCGCACAACAGCCGCAGCGACGTGGATTACTTCAGCCCGTCCAACGACCTGACCGGGCAGGTAACCGCGATGTACGAATGGCGCCCCTGGCGTGACGGCCAGTATGTATTCAGGCAGCGGGTCTACGGCACCGCCGGCATGTACCGCCAGCACGGCGAATCCGTCAGCGGCCTATGGGAGATCCGGCTGGAGCAGGCGTGGGACCTGCCCAAGCGCGCCACCCTGACCTACGGGGTGGGATTCGGACGGCGCAGCTACGACGGCGAGCCCGAGAACCGCACCATGGTCTACCTGGGCGTGAGCCTGCCCTTCTGAGAGCCTTCGCGATGACCCTGCCGATGAACCTCCTGCGCCGGCTGCTGGCGTGCCTGCTGTCGTGGTACTGCCTGGCGGCACTGCCTGCCGCCGAGGTCGAGGCCACGGAGTACCCGCTTAGCTTCCTGCCCGACCCCGACCCGGTCGACGGGCAAACCTTCCGCGTCCTGTGCCTGCACGACGTGCGCGACAACCTGCGCGCATCGTTTGCCAGCTTTCCGGACGGCTTCGCCATCGAGACGCGCACGCTGGTCGACCTCTTCGAATGGCTGCGGGCCAACGACTACCATCCCGTCAGCCTGGCGCAGATCGTCGCCGCGCGCAACGGCGGCGCGCCGCTGCCGCCACGGCCGGTGCTGCTGACCTTCGACGACGGCTTCGCCAGCATGTACACCAAGGTGTTTCCGCTGCTCAAGCAATTCGGCTACCCGGCCGTGGCGGCCATCGTGACGAAATGGGTCGATGCGCCGCCGGATGCGCGCATTCGCCTGAGCGCCAAGCTGGAGGTGCCGCGCAACACCTTCCTGAACTGGGACCAGGTCAAGGAAATGGCGGACTCTGGCCTGGTCGAGATCGCCAGCCACACGCACGACCTGCACCGCGGCGTGATCGGCAATCCGCAGGGCAATGAGCTGCCAGCGGCGGCCGCGCGCGCCTACCTGGCGCGATACGGACGCTACGAGGACGATGCCGCCTACCGCGCGCGCATCGCCGATGACCTGCGCACCAGCCGCGACCTCATCGAGCAATACACCGGCAGGCGGCCGCGGGCACTCGCCTGGCCGTACGGCGCGCACAACCGCGACACCGATGAAGTGGCGCTGTCGCTGGGCTTCGACATCATGCTGACCCTGGAGCCGGGGCCGAATACGCCTTCGGTGCCGCTGACCTTGGTGCGGCGCAGCCTGGTCAGCTATGACGTCACCGTGGCGAGCATACGTGCGGCGTTGCGCCAGCCGATGACCTACCACGGCAAGCTGCATCCCGTGCAGCGCATCGTCCAGGTCGACCTGGACTACATCTACGACCCCGACCCCGCACAGCAGGAGCGCAACCTGTCGCGGCTCATCGACCGCATGAAGGACATGGCGCCCAGCGCAGTCTACCTGCAGGCCTTTGCCGACCCCAAGGGCGACGGCGACATCACGTCGGTGTACTTCCCCAACCGCCACCTGCCCGTGCGCGCCGACCTGTTCAACCGCGTCGCGTGGCAGCTCAAGACCCGTGCCAACACGGCGGTCTACGCTTGGCTGCCGGTGCTGTCGTTCTCCGTGCCGCGCAGCAATCCGGCCTACGGCCGCGAAGTGAAATCGGCCGTGCGCAAGCCTGGCGAGCGCGGGCTGGGCCATCCGCACCGGCTCAGCCCCTACGACCCCATCGCACGCCGCGTCATCGGCGAAATCTACGAAGACCTGGCCAAGCACGCCATGTTCGACGGCATCCTATTCCACGACGATGCCGTGCTGGACGATACCGAGGATGCGAGCGACCCCGCGCTACGCACCTACGCCCAATGGGGGCTGCCGGCCGACGTGGCCGCCATCCGTGCGTCGCCCGAGCTATCGGCGCAATGGAGCCGCCGCAAGACCCAGCATTTGATCGACTTCACCCTGGAATTAGCCCGGCTGGTACAAAGCTACCAGAACAACCGCGACATGCTGACGGTGCGCAACCTGTACGCCGAGCCCGTGTTCAATCCGCAGGCCGAGTCGTGGTACGCGCAGAACCTGCCGGATTTCCTCAAGCACTACGACTACGTCGCGCTGATGGCCATGCCGTACATGGAAGACGCCGGCGACCCGCAGGACTGGCTGCGCCAGTTGGTCGCCAAGGTCGACGCGCAAGGCGGGCTGGGCCGCACCATCTTCGAGCTGCAAGCCCGGGATTGGCGCCGCGACGCGCCGGTGCCCAGCGAAACCCTGCTCGCCCAGATGCAGTCGCTGCGCACGCTGGGCGCCATCCACTACGGCTACTACCCGGACGACTTCATCACCAACCATCCGGACAGCGAAATCATCCGCCCGGCGATGTCGCTGCAGGCCCATCTCCAGGCCCGGCGCTTGACCGAGCAGCAGGCGGCCACGCGCAGGCAGTTGCTGCAAGGCCTTTACCAGCCGGCGTCGAGGTAGCCATGGAAGCAGACATCAAGGCGGCCCTTTCGGCCTTCGTTTTCTACTACCCATTTTTCATGTCGTACTTCTGGATGATAGGAGGACTGCTGCATTACCTGGTGTTCGAGCACGGCCGCAGCTTCGCCCACGACACGCGCCTGCCCAGCCATCCCAAAGTGGCGATCATCGTGCCCTGCTACAACGAGGGCGAGAACGTGGCGGAGGTCATCGCCCACCTGGACCGGATGCGCTACACCGACTACCAGATCATCGCTGTCAACGACGGCAGCAGCGACGACACGGGCGAAAAACTGGATAAGCTGGCGCAACACCACGAACGGCTGCTGGTCGTGCACCAGCACCGCAACGAGGGCAAGGCCATCGGCTTGACGACCGCCGCGCAGCTGACCGACGCCGAATTCCTGCTGTGCATAGACGGTGATTCCTTGCCCGACCCGAACGCCATCGTCTACATGCTGTCGCACTTCCTGGCCTCGGCGCGGGTCGGGGCGGTCACGGGCAACCCGCGCATCCGCAACCGCTCGACCATGCTGGGCCGCATGCAAGTGGGCGAATTCTCCTCCATCATCGGCCTAATCAAGCGCACCCACCAGCTCTACGGCCGCATGATGACGGTCTCCGGCGTCATGGCAATGTTTCGCAAGCGGGCGCTCGAGGAGGTGGGCTACTGGAGCCCCGAGATGCTGACCGAGGACATCGACATCACCTGGAAGCTACAGCTCGCAGGCTGGCACGTGCGCTACGAACCGAGGGCGCTGTCCTGGATATTGATGCCCGAAACATTCAAGGGCCTGTACAAGCAGCGCCTGCGCTGGGCCAAGGGCGGGCTGCAGACGGTGCTCAAATATGCGCCGCGGCTGTTCGCCCTGCGCCACGCGCTGATGTGGCCCATCATGCTGGAATTCCTGGCCAGCGTCGTGTGGGCGTATTGCATGCTGGGCATCGTCGTGGTGGCCGTCGCAGGCTTGTTCATCGATATCCCGGCACTTTGGCACTTCGATATCTTCCCCGGCTGGCATGGCACGCTGCTGTTCCTGACCTGCCTGACGCAGCTGCTGGTTGGCTGCCTGATCGACCACAAGTATGACTATCGCATCTTCCGCTATTTCACCGACACGGTCTGGTATCCCGTGGCCTTCTGGCTGCTGGGCATGATCACCACCGTCGTCGCCTTGCCCAGCGTGCTCGCGCGTACCACGCACCAGCGTGCGCGCTGGGTCAGCCCCGACCGAGGCCTCAAATATGAAAACACTGATCATTGACGTCAGCGCCGCGACGTTTCGCGACTACGTGCGCCTGTACGGGACGCTGGACGGCATCCTCTACGGGTTCTGGTACCGCGTCGTGCGGCCCGCCATGGTCACCGCGATGTGGGTGATGTTCGGCCTGTATGTCTACCACTCGCTGGTCATGGTCGGCGGCACGGCCGCACAGCTCGCCGAGCTGATCGTCTACGTCGCCGTGGTCGCCTACATGGCCGCTGCCCTGATAGGGTGGATGATCGTCTGCCGCTTCCGTGATTGGATCCGCATGCAGGATCGCTACGGCGCCGACGCCGCTCCGATGGAGCGGGCGCGCGACCTGCGTTGGCGGGTTCCGCCAGGGTTGCGCCAGGTGCAGGTCGTCCACGACGAGCACGGCCACATCGTCCAGATACGCCCGTGGCGACCGGCCGACCCCATGCCGGCCCTGCCCGATGGCGACACGTCGGCGGCCTGGGCGCAGCAGGCGCGCCGCGAACCGGCATTGGCGGCCTAAGGCCAGGCAATCACCGGCAAAAAAAGCGCCCGCACACCGGGCGCTTTTCTTGCGTGCACGCAGCCGTCCGACTGCACCACCGGCAAGGCAGGCGGCGCGCCGGCCTTGCCCGCGCGCCGCCGTCAATGCCAATCCAGCTTGGCGCCGCGCGCCACGGCCGCGTATACCGCCTCGCTCTTGTTGCGCACGTTCAGCCGCTGGTAGAGCGTGCCGGCATGGGCCTTGGCCGTGGCCACCGAGATATTCAATTCACGGCTGACGCTCTTGATCGGATAGCCCTTGGCCAACAGCAGCAGCACTTCGTATTGCCGCGGCGTCAGCCGCAGCATTTCGGCCTCGGCCGCGCGACGGGCGCTTTCCGACAACGGCGTGTCATCGGTTTTCTGCAGGGCCTTGCCGGCCGGCTGTGCCACCGCTGCCAGGCCGGCCGCGCTGGAGGAGCTATCGGGCGAGGGAAAACACTTGCCGCCGGCCAACACCAGCCGGACCGAGGCCGCCAGGACATCGGCCGAAGCGCTCGTGGCGACGCAGCCGGACACCACCTGGGGCAAGCCTCGCAGCACGTCGGGCGGCAGCTCGGCTTCCGATAGCAGCAGTATCCATTTGGGCGCGAAGGCCTTGACGCAATCCATCACCGACGCATGGACGTCCTGCCCGGTCCGCAAGGAAAGCAGGACCAAATCCACTGGGCTGGGATCGGCGTCTTTGAGCTGATCGGGCGTCACGCCTTGCAGGCGCAAGGAAGGAATAGCCTGCGCCAGCAATTGCAGCATACCCAGCCTTAATAACGCATGCGGTTCCACTACGACTGTAGTAACCATGTAACCCTCTGCATTTTGACCAGCTTTGGGGAAAAAACCTGGCCGCACGGCGCTAGCCGTGGCGGCTAATGCTGCGAAACGCGCTGCTACACCAGCTTGTTAGAATTGCACACAGATTTAGCATTAACTTGCCGGCACGATGTTATGGCCTAGCACCGCGCTGCGCAAGACTTAGCGTTGACCTAATCCCTTTGGCGTAGCGGCTTTGCGAAATAATCTGCGTGGAAAGGCAATAAAATACACGCCATAGGCAAGAGAACCCGCGTCATTGCTGTGTTTGCGCGGGGGCAACGTATTTTTTTCTACATTTCTGGACCCCGGATGCCTGGATCCCGGAGGTAAAAATAGGGACGGGCTTTGATTGGTCGGCGCGCCGCTTGCCCGCCCCAGGGCGCTTTTCCTGCCGGGCCCCCGGGCCTGGTCGATTTGGCAGTTCCCGGTGAGCGCGGCGTGCCGTCTGCCCTGCAGACGGCACGGACGGTGAGCTAGCAAGCCGGCGCACCGGCAAGTGCGTGGGGGCTGGCCCTCGGGCGCCCGCAATGGGCAGCCACACCTGCATCGGGACGGGCGGCATCCGTCCCTGTGGGCCTATCAGGCAGGCTCGGCAGCCATGCGGCGGCGGCGCCAGTGCGAGGCCAACGCCACGAGGACCAGGGCGCCCCCAACGGCGCTAAATACCGGATCCGGATAGACCAGGGCAAAGCCGGCGCCGATGAACAGCACGCGCTCGAGCGTGGTGGTGCGCACTGCGAACCACCCCTGGAAACCGATGGCCAGCGCGAAGATGCCGGCAGCCGCCAGCGCGGTCATTCCAGCGATGCTCCACCAGTCGGCCTTGGCCAGTGCCTCGATGGACCCCATCAGCAGCAGCCCCTGCCCGGCCGGAGCGAGCACGAAGAGAAAAGGCACCAGGAACGCCGGCAGGGTGTACTTCCAGCATTGCATGGTGGTCTTGTAGGGATCGCCGCCGGTAATGGCCGACGCGGCGAACGGCGACAGCGCGGTCGGCGGCGACACTTCGGACAGCACGGCGTAGTAGAAGATGAACATGTGCGCGGCAAAGTCCGGCACGCCCAGCTTGATCAGCGCCGGCGCGGCGATCACGGCGCAAATGATGTAGGAGGCGGTCACCGGCACGGCCAGGCCCACTATCCACACCACCAAAGCCGTATAAATGGCCGTCAGCAACAGAGACCCCGCCGCATAGTCGATGACAATGCCGCTGAACTTCAGCCCCAGGCCGGTCAGGGTCACCACTCCGACGATGATCCCCGCGCCCGCGCAGGTGGCGCCGACGTTGAGCATACCGATGGACCCGGCCTTGAGCGCCTGCACCAGCGGCGACTGGAACAGGTGCTGCCGGATCGATCCCTTGCCGCGGAACAGGTCCCAGGAAATCATCGCCGTGTCGGGCCGCAGGAAGCTCGTCAGGAAAGACACGACCGTCGCCCAGAACACCGCCAGCACGGGCGAAAAGCCCAGCAGCATGAAGGCGACGATGGAAATCAGCGACAGGAAGTGGAACCAATACCGCCGCGTCAGCCGCCAGACGGAGTCGACCTTTTGGATGGTGGTATCACGCATGCCGTACTTGCGTACATCGATCTCCACCATCAGGAAAAGTGCCAAGTAGAACAGCAGGGTCGGGATGACCGCCATCAACAGCACATCCAGGTAGGAGATGCGCAGGAACTCGGCGATGATGAAGGCGGCCGCCCCCATGACGGGCGGCGAGATGATGGCGCCCAGCCCGCCCGCCGAAAGCAGGCCGCCGGCGGCGTCGCGCGCGTATCCGACCTTGGCCAGCATCGGCCAGGCCACCGTCCCCAGCGTCACCGTGGTGGCCACGCCCGACCCGGACGGCCCACCCAGCAGGAAGGAGGCGAGCACCACCGTGCGCCCTGCCCCGACCGGCTTGCCCCCCATGGCCGAAAACGAAAAGTCGATGTAGAACCTCCCGGCTCCGGAAAACTGCAGGAATGCGCCAAAAATCGTAAACAGGATGATCAGCGAGGACGACACGTCCACGGCCACGCCGTAGATGCCTTCCAGGGTCATGTACATGAAGCCGACCAGGCGCCCCAGGCTGTAGCCGCGATGCGTCCACGGGTGCGGCAGGTAGTCGCCCAGGAAGGCGTAAAGCAGGAAGCAGATCGATATCGCCGGCAGGATCCAGCCGATGGTGCGGCGCATGGCTTCGAGCACCAGCACGATGAGCATGGCTCCGAAGAAGATGTCCCAGCCGTTCGGCATGGTATTGCGATCGGTGAAGTCATCGCCGCCGACGATCAAATAGGCGACGATGGCCACCGCCAGCGCCGCCAACAGCCAATCCCACCACATGATGCGATGCCGCCACCGCTTGCTTGCGGGAAAAAGCAGGAAGCACATCGCCAGCACCATGCTGACGTGCAGCGGCCTGAGCACTTGCGTGGGCACGATGGCATAGGCCGTGTATAGGTGAAACAGCGACATCGCCACCGCCAACGTGCCAAGCAGGACGCCCAGCCATCCACCCAGGCGGTTGACCGCGCCCTCTTCCTCTTCGATGTACTGCTCGGCCTTGCGTAGTGCCTCTTCGCTGACTGCGGCGTTCGGATCCGATGCGACGGGTTCGCTCATGCTGGAGTCTCTCGATGGCGGCCGGCGCGGCACGCGCCGCGCCGCCGGCGGGGCTAGGCAGGGAAACGGCGAAGGCGCCGGGCGGCCGGCAGGCGCGGCGGCCCGGCAAAGGCACAGCGGGTCAGTCGACCGAGATGCCGCGTTCCTTGAAGTACTTGACCGCGCCGGGATGGAACGGGATGGGCGTGGACGACTGCTTTTGGTTCTCGAGCTTGAATTCCGCCGTGATCTGGTGCACGGCGATCAAGTCATCGCGGCTTTCGAAGATGGTCTTGACGATGTTGTAGGCCACGTCGTCGGGCATCGAGGCATTGGCCACCAGGACGTTCATGACGCTGGCCTGCTGGTTGTCCTTGTCCATGCCGCGATAGGTTTCCTTCGGAATGACCGACTGGACGTAAAGGTTGCCGTACTTTTCGTTCATTTTGGGAACCAGGTCGGCATTGTCGATCATCTTGATCTTGACCCCCGGCGTATTGGCCAAGTCCGTCACCGCCGCCGTGGGCAGGCCGCCCACCCAGAAGAACGCATCGATCTTGTTGTCCTTGATGGCGTTGACGGATTCAGCCACGCTTAGGCGCTCGCGCTTGACGTCCTTGTCCTTGTCCAGGCCCGCGGCCTCGAGCTGGCGAAAGGCCATGACCTCGGTGGCGCTGCCCGGTGACCCCGTGGAAACGCGCTTGCCCTTGAGGTCGGCGAAGGTTTCTATCCCTTTGCCCTCGACCGTCACCACGTGCATGCTGTTGGGGTACATGATCATGAGCGTGCGCAGCCCCAGCTTGTTGCCCTGGAACTTGTTCTCGCCGCGGAAGGCATCCTGGGCCGCATCGGACATGGTCATGCCGATGTAGGAGTTGTCGTTGCCGACCAGCTTGAGGTTGTCGACCGAGCCACCGGTGACCTCGGCGGTGGCCTCCATGCCGGGCACCTTCTTGGACAGCAGCTGGGCGATGCCGCCGCCAATGGGGTAGTAAACGCCCCCCGTACCGCCCGTTGCAATGGAGATGTTGGCAGCCTGGGCCGGCAGCAGACCTGCCAGCGCAAGACCTACGACAAAGGCAAACCGCTTCGCTATTCGCTTCATGGTGTCTCCTCGTTACGCTTGGGCCGGCTGTGCGCGGCAGTGCGCATGCCTGATTCTTGCTTTTCTTGGGACTGACCGATGCGCAAGCATGGTCAGGGGCGACGTTTAACCCGCTGGGGCAGGCACGTCAATCGGAACTTACATGGGCCATGGGGCATCGCAGCGCGCGTGCCGGATACAATCGCGGCGCCGGATGTGCCCGTCGTGCGGTTGCCAGCCGCGCCTGGCGCGCCGGCGTCACGCCTGCCGGCCCATGCGCGGCCGGCTTGTCGTCATAGGAGATGCGCCGTGAAGCTCGCCGCCAATCTGTCCCTGCTCTACCCCGGCCTGGACCTGCCCGCGCGCATGCAAGCCGCCGCACGCGACGGCTTCGAAGGCGTCGAGATCCTCTTTCCGTACGACCTGGCGCCCCAAGCACTGGCCGAGGCGCTCCAGTGCAATGGGCTGGCCTTGGCGCTCATCAACACTCCACCCGGTCCAAACGGCGAAAAAGGCCTGGCCGGCCTGCCTGGCCGCCAGGCCGATTTCCGCGCCGGCCTGCAGCAGGCGCTTGACGTCTGCCGTGCAACTGGCTGCCGCGCCATCCACGTCATGGCCGGCGCCGTGCCGGAGGGGCAGTCGCGCCCGGCCTGCCTGCAGGCCCTGGCCGATAACCTGCACCAGGCTGCACCGCTGGCAGCCGAGCGCGGCGTGACGCTGACGCTCGAAGCCCTGAACCGGCACGACATGCCGGGGTACCTATACTGGCTGCCGCAACAAGCGGCCGACGTCGTCCGGGCGATCGACCACCCGAACGTGGGCCTGCAATTCGACTTGTACCACTGCCAGAAAGAAGGCTTGCCCCTGCCGCAGACACTGGCCGAGGTACGGCCGCTGGTGCGGCACGTGCAATTCGCCGGCGCCGACGGGCGGCACGAGCCGGACCTGGATGCCCCGGGCGTGGCCGAAACGCTGCAGGCCCTTGCCCGCAGCGGCTACGACGGTTGGATAGGCTGCGAATATTTGCCCGCCGGCGATACCAGCCGGGGCCTGTCCTGGCGGGCGGGATACCGGGCGCTGCTAGGCGCCGCGTAGCCCTGCTTGCGGCGCCGCCTGCATCCGGACGCGCTCGACGTCGGGCAGCAGGACCGCGACCATGCCTAGTAGCGGCAGGTAGGCGCAGACGCGATAGACGTCGTCCACGCTGGTCAGGTCGGCCAGGTGGCCAAGCGCCGCCGCACCCAGGCCGCCCATGCCGAAGGCCAGGCCGAAGAACAGCCCGGAAATCATGCCGACCTTGCCCGGCACCAGCTCCTGCGCGTAGACCACGATGGCCGAGAACGCCGAGGCCAGCACCACGCCTATCACCACCACCAACACCCCTGTCCAAAACAGGTTGGCGTGCGGCAGCAGCAGCGTGAACGGCGCCACGCCCAAGATGGAGGCCCAGATAACGATCCTGCGGCCGACCCGGTCACCGATGGGCCCCCCCGCCACGGTGCCCACGGCCACCGCAGCCAGGAACAGGAAGAGGTAAAGCTGGGCCGCACGCACTGGCAGGCCGAATTTGTCCATTAGGTAGAAAGTGAAGTAGCTGTTGAGGCTGGCCAAGTAAAAGTATTTAGAGAAAATCAGCACGACCAGCACCGCCAGGGCGCCCAGCACCTTGCCGCGGCTCAACCCGCCGCCGGCGCCGGCCTGCCGGGGCTTGGGCCGGGCGAGCGCGCGGTTGGCCCCGTACCAGCGGCCGATGCCGATGAGCACGACGATGCCGGCCAGGGCAGCCAGCGAAAACCACGCCACGCTACCTTGTCCGTGCGGAATGATGAACAGCGCCGCCAGCAGCGGCCCCATCGCCGACCCCACGTTGCCGCCCACCTGGAACAGCGATTGCGCCAGTCCGTGGCGCCCGCCCGAAGCCATGCGCGCCACGCGCGAGGATTCGGGGTGAAACACCGACGAGCCAGTGCCGACCAGCGCCGCAGCCAGCAACAGATAAGGCAGCGACGGCGCGAAAGCCAGCAGCAGCAGGCCGGCCAGCGTAAAGCCCATGCCCACCGGCAGCGAGTACGTCGTCGGCCGCTTGTCCGTATAGAACCCGATGCAAGGCTGCAGCACCGAGGCGCACAGCTGGTAGACCAGCGTGATGAGCCCGATCTGCGCGAAGCTGAGGTCGAACGAATCCTTCAGCATCGGGTAGATGGCCAACAAGATCGACTGGATCATGTCGTTCATCATGTGGGCCAGGCTGATGGCGCCCAATACCTTGAAGGAAGTCGTCGAGACGCCGCGGATCGAAGTGTCTTGCGCTTGGGTCATGGCAAAAAGGAAGGAAGCCGGCACGCGCGTGGCCGTCGGCCGCGCCCGGGCCAGTGTATCTGCTCGAGATGGGTCGCGGTACCCCTTTTCGCCGCCCAACGGCGTTTCGCCTTCAGCGCAGCGGTCCGTCGGGCGTTGGGCGCCCAACTGCGCCATCTGCGCGGCCGCCGTCGGCCAAGATCGCCAGGCCGGCTCGCAGGTCGGACAAACGGTCGCCAACCAAGGCATCGACCTGCGCGTGGGTGGCGCGCCAAATGGGCAGCGCACGCGCCAGCGCATCATGGCCGCGGTCGGTCAGCGACAGCAGGCGGCTGCGCCGGTCCCGCGGATCGGCGTCGACGCGGACCAGGCCGCGCCGCTGCAGTCACGGCAGGGCAAGAAAAGTTTGCACAAGCCAAAAAAGCCGTGCTATAATTTTTGTCTTGCTTGATTTTGCTTTGCCACATCAATGGTGCGAGGCAAAGCGTGGCAAGTATGCGCCCGTAGCTCAGTTGGATAGAGTACTTGGCTACGAACCAAGGGGTCGTGGGTTCGAATCCTGCCGGGCGCGCCAGTTTGCCGGAAGCGGCCCAAGACAAGCGTCTTGGGCCGCTTTTTCTTTGCCCGGCGCTTCCTGCCGGGGGGTTGGTGCCCGCGCCTACCCCCAAAGCGCGCAGCATCTTCGCCGCGTGCTAATCCTCGCACGCATCACCATATCCATCGCCAAGAGCTTGCAAGGCGGCTGCCTTGCCCTTACGCTTGCCGCCATCGCGCCTAGGCCGCCCTGCACCCTCAGGCGCTCGCTGTCCCGAAAACGCCAATGACACATTCGGATGCGTGGTGCATTTTCTGCCTAGCCTGCGGCATGCGCGCTGCCAACCATGCACTCGGCCGTCGACGAAGTGCGGCAACCGGCGGCTGGAACCGCGCCTGCCATGCTTGTCCAGACTTTTTCGGCTTTGTCGGCTGGCAAGCCGGCGAAGCGGCACCACCTTGAAGCGAGGGGGTTGTTTCGATGAAAGCGCTTGGAAAATCTCTGGTGGCCCTGGGCCTGGCCGTCGGGCTTCTCGGGCCCGGCGCAACGCACGCGCAACGGGAAACGTATGAAAAGGTGCTCGCCGAGGACCTCAAGGCGGCAAAGGACCATCCTTGGACGGGCCGCTACGGCGGATCGACACTGCTGTTGCAAAGCGTGGCCGCGTACGACGAACTGGTCCTGCCGTCGGGACCCGCCGAATGGAAAGACGGCGTCAAGCGCTTTGCCGACACCGTGCGGACCGAGGGGCGGGTCACGCGCACCGTCTACGTCACCCCGCCGGGCCGCTCTTCGTTGGAGGTATTCCGCAACTATCGCAACCACCTCGAAGAGCAAGGCTTCGTCAAGGTGTTTGAATGCGCCGGCAACGACGGCTGCGGAGACAAATTCAAGGAGCTGAAGTACCACTGGAGCGACCGTTCCACCCATGTGACCAACGGCGAGGTCAAGGGACTGCGCACACAGCTGGTGACTTCGGTCTTCGACGGCGGCAAGGACATCCGCTATGCCCTGCTGCGCAAGGGCGAAGCCCCCCAGGCCGCCTATGTCGGGGTGTTCGTCGCCCGCAGCGAGGGCGGGTCTTTCGGCAATGCATCGACCGCGCTCAACGGCTACGTCGTCTCGCTGCTGGAAGTGGTCGAGCCCGAGGCCATGGAAGCCAAGATCGAGATCATCAAGAGCGAGGCGATCGCCTCCGGCCTGCAATCGGCCGGCGCCGTGGCGCTCTACGGGCTGTTCTTCGACACCGACAAGGCCGTGCTCAAGCCGGAATCGGAACCGCAGTTGGCCGAAATGGTGCGCTACCTGAAGGACAACGACGTCAAGGTTTATGTGGTGGGCCATACCGACAGCCAGGGCAAGCTTGATTACAACCTCGACCTGTCCGAAAGGCGTGCCAAGGCAGTCGCCACGGCGCTGGTCGAACGCGGCATCCCGGCTTCGCGCATGATCGCCCGTGGCGTCGGGCCGCTGGCGCCCGCCGCGCCCAACGGCGACGAGGCGGGACGCGCCAAGAACCGGCGCGTCGAGCTGGTGCTGCAATAAAGAAAAAGGCGCCGCCTTCTCGGGTACCATAACGGGCACCTATCCACGCCGCGAACGCCCTTCCCTTACGCCCGGCCGGCGGCCGGGCCTGCGCAGCATGAGCGTCAAGACAGCGCTAAGAGTCGTAGACATCATCGAAACCTATGCGCGCGAACAGCGCCCGCTATCGCTGTCGGAACTCGCCCGCCTGCTGGATGTGCCGGTATCGAGCTGCCTGGGGCTGATCCGCACGCTCTCTGCGCGGGGCTATCTGTACGAAGCCGGCCGGCGCCAAGGCTACTACCCCACCGGGCGGCTGCTGGCCATGGCGCAGCGCATCGCGCATGCCGACCCGGTGCTCGACAGGGTCTACCCCAAACTGGCGGCGCTGCGCGAGGCCACGCAGGAAACCGTGGTCTTTGCCAAGCTCAACGGCGAAGGGCGCGTGGTTTATCTCGACGTCCTGGACTCGCCGCATACCGTGCGCTATGTGGCCACGGCCGGCGAGTTTCGCGAACCGCATGCCAATTCGCTGGGCAAGGCGCTGCTGTCGACGCTGCCGGCCGATGCGCGCGCGGCGCTGTTGTCGCGCGCGCCGCTGACCCGCTTCAACGAACGCACGCTGACCACGCTTGCGCAGATCGAACAAGAGCTGGCCCGGTCGCTGCAAAGGGGATGGTTTGCCAATATCGGCGAGTCCATGCCGGACGTCGGCGCCATCGCCTGGCCCATCTCGCTGTCGGGCGAACCCTACGCCATTTCCATCGGCGGCCCCATCCACCGCATCGAGCCCCGGCAGGCCGAATACGCGCAGCTGCTGCGCCAAGCCTGCGAATCCCTGCACTAAAGGGCGCCGACTGCCAGCACCCAAGCACCCAAGCACCCAAGCACCTAAGCACCTATGCGCCTGAGCGTCTAGTACGACTTGGGCAGGCCGAGGACTTTTTCGGCGATGTAGCACATGATGAGCTGCGGGCTGACTGGGGCGATGCGCGGGATGTAGCTTTCGCGCAGCAGGCGCTCGACATGGTATTCCTTGGCATAGCCCATGCCGCCCAGCGTCAGCACCGCCGTCTGGCAGGCGTGATGCCCGGCTTCGGCGGCCAGGTACTTGCCGGCATTGGCGCTGGCCGCGCATGGCAGCCCGGCATCGTATTGGCTGGCCGCACGAAACACCATCAGGTTGGCCGCCTCCAACTGCATCCAGGCTTGCGCCAGCGGATGCTGGATGCCCTGGTTCTGCCCGATCGGCCGGCCGAACACCACGCGCTCGCCGGCGTAACGCACCGCCCGCTCCAGCGCCGCCCGCCCAAGGCCCACGGCCTCTGCGCCGATGAGGATGCGCTCGGGGTTGAGTCCATGCAAGATGTATTCAAAGCCCCGCCCTTCTTCGCCGATGCGATCGGCCACGGGAATGCGCAGCCCGTCGATGAACAGCATGTTGGAGTCGACCGCCTTGCGTCCCATCTTGTCGATTTCGCGCACTTCGACGCGGCTGCGGTCCAGGTCGGTGTAGAACAGCGACAGGCCCTTGGTGGGTTTGTCGACTTCGGACAACGGCGTGGTGCGCGCCAACAGCAGCATCTTGTCGGCGACCTGCGCGGTGGAGATCCAGATCTTGCGGCCGTGCACGACGTAGTGGTCGCCTTCGCGCTGCGCGCGCGTGGCCAGCTTGGTCGTGTCCAGGCCCGCATCGGGTTCGGTCACGGCAAAGCATGCCTTTTCGCGTCCGGCGATCAGCGGCGGCAGCCAGCGACGGCGCTGCTCGTCGCTGCCGAACACTACCACGGGATTCAGGCCGAAGATGTTCATGTGCACCGCCGACGCGCCGGCGAATCCCGCGCCCGAGGCTGCGATGGTTTGCATCATCAGCGCCGCCTCGGTCATGCCCAGGCCCGCGCCGCCGTATTCCTGGGGCATGGCGATGCCCAGCCAGCCGTCACGCGCCAGGTCGGCGTGAAAGTCGTGGGGGAACCCCCCTTCGCGGTCGCGCTCCAGCCAATACTCGTCGGGATAGCGTTCGCAGATGCGCGCGACTGCATCGCGCAAGGCGATCTGCTCGGAAGAAAACTCGAAATCCATGATCGGCTCCGTCAAGTGCGTGGTACGCCGGCCTCGCGCCGCACGGTGCGAGGCCGGCCGATGCTGCCGCTTTGCGCCATGCGCGGCCCATGGCCCGCGCCGCAGCCGGCGGTCGGCTTATTCCTGTCCGTCGACCGTGACGTGCTCGGCGATGAGCCGGTCTATGGCCTGGTCGTCGAAGCCGGCCTCGCGCAGGATTTGCCGGCCATGCTCACCTAAGCGCGGCGCCGGCCGGCGCAATGCGAGCGGCGTGGCCGCATAGCGGCCAAGCGGCGCAGTCGTGCGCAATTTGCCCTCGCTGGGGTGGTCGACGGTGCGAATGAATCCTGTCGCCTGCAGGTGCTCGTCGGCGATCAGGTCTTCCACCGAGTAAAGCATCGAGGCGGGGATATCGGCACGCGCCAGGTCCTGCAGCCACTGCCGGCTGGGGCGGGTGCGCATGACCTCGGCCACGAAGGCATAGACTTCGTCGATGTGGGCCGAACGCGCCGTGTGCGTGCAAAACCGCGGATCCTGCAGCAGATCCTGGCGGCCGATCAGCTCGAAGAAGTTGCGCCAGTGCTTGTCGTTGTAGATCAGCAGGCAGATATAGCCGTCGGCGGTCGCATAGGGACGGCGGTGCGCGGCCAACAGCCGTGCATAGCCCGTGGGACCGAGCGGCGGATCGAAGGTCGCGCCGCCCAGGTGGTCGCCAAGGACCATGTGCGCCATCCCCTCGAACATCGACACTTCTACCGCCTGGCCGCGTCCATGCTCGCGCGCATGCAGCACGCCCGCCAACACCGCGATGGCCGCCTGCATGCCCACGCAGCGATCGGCCAGGGTCAGCGGGGCGTAGCGCGGCACATCCGCGCCCTGGCGCATGGCCAGCTCCGGGATGGCCGTCTGGCCCTGGATCAGGTCATCGTAGGCGGGCCGGCCCGCATACGGGCCAGCCTCGCTAAAGCCATAAGCGCCCACGTAGACGATGCGAGGGTTGCGCGCCGACACCTCGTCGTACGACAGCCCCAGCCGCGCCATCGCCTGCGGCCGGATGTTGTAGATCAGCGCGTCGCACGTCTCGGCCAGGCGCAGGCAGGCCTCGCGCCCGGCCGGCGTCTTCAGGTCGAGCACGATGGATCGCTTGTTGCGGTTCAGGTGCAGGTACAGGTGCCCCATGCCCGGATTGCGCATGGGTCCGACCGCGCGCAGGTTGTCGCCGCCCGGTGGCTCGACCTTGACCACGTCGGCACCCAGGTCACCCAGGATCTGCGTGGCGTAGGGCCCCATCACGACCGAACTGAGGTCCAGGATGCGCAGGCCGGCCAAGGGGCCGGCCTGCGCATCGCGTCCGGCCGGATCGCGCCCCGCGCCATCGGCGCCAGGCGCGGTGGCCCCGCCGCGGGCGGCATGCATATCGGTCATTGCGGCTGTATCCCTGCGTCGCGGATCAGTTGGCCCCAGAGTTCGAGCTGGTCCTTGACGAACTGTGCGAAGTCCTGGGGTGTGCCGCTGAAGGCGTCAAAGCCCAGGCCAGCCAGGCGCTCGCGCACGGCCGGGTTGGAGACAATCTGGTTGATCGCCTTGTTCAGCCGCTCGACGATTTCCGGCGGCATGCCGGCGGGACCGAAATAGCCGTTCCAGGAATTCAGGTCGAAATCCTTGACCCCCGCCTCGCTCATCGACGGCAGGTCCGGCACGATGTCGCTGCGCTTGGCCGTCGATACCGCGAGCGCGCGCAGCTGGCCAGACTGCACGAACGGCAGGCCTGAAGCCAGGTCGGTGAACATGAAGTCGACCTGGCCGCCGACCAGGTCGGTCAGCGCCTGCGGCGTGCCTTTGTACGGCACGTGCAGCATCTGCGTGCCGGTGCGGCTAGCCAGCGTGGCGCCGGCGACGATGCCGGTACTGTTGCCGGTCGCGTAGGTCACCCGCCCGGGATTCTCGCGCGCATAGGCGACCAGCTCCTGGACGGTCTTGTACGGGCGCTTGGGGTTGACCACCAGGATGAAAGGCAGGTTGCCGCCCCGGGCGATCGGCGTGAAATCGCGCACGGGGTCGTAGGGCACGCTCTTCATCAGCCACGGGGCGGCCGAATGCGAGGTATTGGTGGTGACGAACAAGGTGTAACCGTCGGGCTTGGCGCGCGCCACATAGTTGGCCGCGATCGTGGCGTTGGCGCCGGGGCGGTTTTCGACCACCACCTGCTGGCCGAGGATCTTACCCAGCTCGTCGGCGAAGATGCGGCCGACCGCATCAGTGCCGGAGCCGGCGGGAAACGGCACGACCAGGTTGATGGGGCGTGAAGGATAGTCGTCGGCCGCGACCGCGGCACCGCTCCAGGGTACCGCGGCGGTCAGCGCCGCTGCGGCCAGCAAGGTGCGAATGTTCATGGTGGTGTCTCCTATCGAATCGTTCTCGTCAATGACGCTGCGCGGCACCGCCGCAGCCGCGGCGGCCCACCCGCGCAGGTCAGGTGCTGCGTATCACCCTGTGGGGCGATTCCTCATAGGGAGGCGAATAAATCACCAGCAACCGCGCCGGCTCGTCGCTGGTGACGGTAAAGACGTGCGGCACGTCGGGCGGGAAATAACAGCAGTCGCCGGCCTGCATATCGGCGCTTTCATCGCCGACCTGCGCGCGCGCCGTGCCCGACAGCAGGTAGCAGACCTGCTCGATGCCGGGGTGCGCGTGCGGCAATGCGCCGCTGCCCTTTTCGATGACGCCGAGCAAGACCTCGACGTTGCGCGCACCGACGGTTTCCGCGCCGATCAGCCGGCGGTTGAGGGTGCCGGTGTGATTGGCGGGGTGATAGCCGGGAACGTCCGCCTCCCTGACCAGCCACCGTGGCGTGGATTTCACCGCTGCCTCCTTTGTTTTCGTATACATGAAAATATTTTCATCTATAGAAAAACAAAGCGCAAGTCGGGCCGGCGCCCCGCCGCGGTCCGGCTGTGCATGTCGCCCTGGATAATCTGGGCATGCAGGCGGGTGGACACCCAGTCCGCGCACATCAAGCCGGCGGCGTCGACCCAGTGCCGTGCGAACCCCATGCATCATGGGCTCGTAATCCCTTAGGGAACAGCCTTTACCCCCTTAGGGAATGGCCTTTACCGTGTCTAGCCCACCGCGCTAGAATCTGTATATCCAAATATTCCGATATTTAGTTATTTGGTTATTACCTTGAACCCCGACGACATCCTCAAGGCGCTGGCCCACCCGGTGCGCCGCGAGCTGCTGCAATGGCTCAAGGAACCCGAAAAGCACTTCGCCGGCCAAGAGCACCCGCTGAGCCTGGGCGTCTGCGCCGGCCAGTTCGAGCGCTGCGGCCTGTCGCAGCCCGCCGTGTCGGCGCACCTGGCCTGCCTGCGCCGCGCCGGGCTGCTCAGCGCGCAACGCGTCGGGCAATGGATGTTCTACAAGCGCAATGAAGAAACCATAGCCGCCTTCCTGGCCTACTTGGGCCGCGAGCTTTGAAGTGGAATCGCACGCTGCCTGCACGCCGCCCGCCGGCACGCAAGGCAGTTTCGTTTTATCGCCCCTGACCTGAACCGATAGGAAGCACTCATGCCGACACTGTTCGATCCGCTCGCCGCCGGCGACCTGCAGCTGGCCAACCGCATCGTCATGGCGCCGCTGACGCGCAACCGCGCCCCGCGCGCCGTGCCCACCGCCGACATGGCCACCTACTATGCCCAGCGCGCCAGCGCCGGCCTGATCATCACCGAAGCGACCGCGATCTCGCACCAAGGCCAAGGCTACGCAGACGTGCCGGGCCTGTATGCGCCGGAACAGATCGAAGGCTGGAAGCGCGTGACCGAGGCGGTGCATGCCGCCGGCGGCAAGATCGTGGTCCAGCTCTGGCACGTGGGCCGGGTCTCGCATACCTCGCTGCAGCCGGGCGGTGCAGCGCCGGTCGCGCCGTCGGCGATCCGCGCCAAGACCAAGACCTATCTGATCAACCCCGACGGCACGGGTAGCTTCGCCGAAACGTCCATGCCGCGTGCGCTGGAAACCGAAGAAATCCCGGGCATCGTCGAGGACTACCGCCGCGCCGCACGCGCGGCGATCGACGCCGGCTTCGACGGGGTCGAGCTGCACGCGGCCAATGGCTACCTGATCGACCAATTCCTGCGCTCGGGCAGCAACCAGCGCACGGACGCCTACGGCGGGTCCATTCCCAACCGCGCGCGCTTCCTGGTCGAGGTGCTCGAGGCCATCGTGCGCGAAATCGGCGCGCGGCGCACCGGCGTGCGCATCTCGCCCGTCACCCCGGCCAACGACGCCAGCGACCCGGATCCCCAGCCGCTGTTCACGCACGTGGCGCAACAGCTCGCAGCCCACGACCTGGCCTATGTGCACATCATCGAAGGTGCTACGGGCGGGCCGCGCGATTACCAACAAGGCAACGAGCCGTTCGACTACACGGCCCTGAAAGCCGCGTATCGCGACGCGGGCGGTCGCGCCGCCTGGATGGTCAACAACGGCTATGACGGCGAGATGGCGCGCGCCGCAGTGGCCGAAGGCCGCGCCGACCTGGTCGCCTTCGGCAAGCTCTACATCGCCAACCCGGACTTGGTCAGGCGCCTGCGCGAGCGGGCGCCGCTGAACGAGCCGGATAAATCCACGTTCTACGGCGGCGGCGCCAAGGGCTATCTCGACTACCCGACGCTGGACTGACCCACCGGGCGCCGGCGGAAAAGCGGCGAAAGGCGCCGGGCCAGCGGGCGCGACACGAGCGGCGACAATTTTTTCGCCGCAAGGGACGCGAATGCGCGTACGGTTACGCCTGCAGCACCCGCCTTTCCCTTCCCTTCGATGGAGAGCCGCCATGAAGACCAGATCCTACGCCGGCGTCCTGGCGCTTGCCGCCGCCGGCATGTTTTCCTTTGCCGCCCATGCCCAGGCGCCGCTGAAGACGGTCGACGGCATCCTGGTGGACCCATCTGGCATGACCGTCTATACCTTCGACAAGGATGAGACCGGCAGCGGCAAGAGTGTGTGCAACGGCCCCTGCGCCCAGGCGTGGCCGCCCGTGCCTGCACCCGCCGACGGCAAGGTCGATGGCAAGTACGGCATCGTCACGCGCGACGATGGCAGCAAGCAACTCGCCTACGACGGCAAGCCGCTATATACCTTCGCCAAGGACGCCAAGCCGGGCGACAAGAACGGCGACAACTTCAAGGAAGTCTGGCACGTGGTCAAGCCCTAACGGAGCCGGGCGCGCCGCCAGGCGCGGCTGTGCCCCGGTCGTCAGTCCACGCCCAGCATGCCGCGCAGCGTCGATAGGTCTTCGGCCAAGACGTTGACCAGCCCGACCAGCATGCGCCGGTCGCGCTCGGTGACTCGCTCATAGCTCACGAACCCGTCGCCATCCCGGTACTTGGCCAGGATGGCCTCGACCGCATCGAAGTTCTCATCGACCTTGCGCGCGAACACCGCGTCCTGCCGGGCGATCAGCGGGCGCAACAGCTCGACGATCTTGCGCGCGCCCTCGACATTGCCTTTCAGGTCCCACAGGTCGGTGTGGCTGTAGCGATCCTCTTCGCCCGAGACCTTGGTAGCGGCCACCTCCTCCATCAACGCCGCGGCGCCGTCCACGACCTTGGCCGGCGGAAAGGTCAGGTGCTGCACGCGCGCCTGCAGCGCCAGCACGTCGGCCATCAGCTTGTCTGCCCACGGCGCCAAGCCCTCGGTAGTCTGCAAGGCGAACAACCCGTACTCCAGCCGATGAAACCCGCTGAAGGCGGGATCTTTTTCGCCCAGCTCGTAGTCGTCGGCACGCGTGTCGATGGCAGCGTCCAGGTCGCTGAATAGCTCGGCGATGGGCTCAGCCGCCTCGTACGGCTGGCGGGCCGGCGCGTACAGGCGTTGCGCGCGCGCCAGGTCGCCCGCCTTGACGGCCTCGACGAACGCCCGCGTGCCATCGACCAGGTCCTGCAGGCGCTCGGACACGTAGAGCTTGTAGTCGACAATGGGCTCGACCAGTTCCAGCGGCGAGACGGCGGCGTGCGCCGGCAAGACGGCCAGCGCGCCGACGACCAACAGGCCGGCGCGCAAGGTTCGATAACGACTCATGATCGTCCTTTCCTGTGTTTCCGATGGTTGGCAATCATTGGCCGGCATGCGCGGGCCGTCATGACGGCAGCGAGGCGGCGGCCTGCATCAGCGGCCGGCCCAAGTAATCGCCTTCGTCCACCACGCCAGGCAGCACGAAGAAGTAGCCGCCGCCCACGGGCTTGATGTATTCCTCCAGCGGTTCGCCGTCGAGCCGCCGTTGCACGGCGATGAAGCCCTTGTCCAAATCGGCTTGGTAGCAAATGAACAGCAGTCCCATGTCCAGCTGCCCGGATCGCGTCACCCCATTGGAGTAGTTGAACGGCCGGCGCAGGATCAGGTTGGCACGGGACCCAGGCGTGCGCGGATTGGCCAGCCGTATATGGGCATCGAGCGGCGTGACCTTGCCTTGCGGGTCGGCCGCGTAATCGGGCACGTCGGCCTCCGTGCCACCATCGAGCGGCGCGCCGCTGGCCTTGCGCCGGCCGATGATGGCCTCCTGCTCGCGCAAGGGCGCGCGGTCCCAGCGCTCGACGAAATTGCGGATGATGCGCACGACCTGGTAGGTGCCACCGGCCGTCCATGCCGGCTCGTCGCCCGTGCCGCGGACCCAGACGACTTCGTCCATCAACGCGGTGTCGTTGGCGTCCGGGTTGGCCGAGCCATCGCGGAAACCCAGGTAGTTGCGCGCGCTTTCGGGCGGCTGCCCGGCGCGCGCCGGCAACACGGGCACCGAGCCCTCCTGCTTCCAGCGCAGCATCAGCAGGCCGGGCGTATGCTTGATCACGTCGCGCAACGCATGGACGTTGGTGTCCGGCGTGTGGGCGCAGAACTGCAGCAGCAGATCGCCGTGGCACAAGGACGCGTCCAGCGCATCGTTGGGAAAGCTCGCCATGCGCGACAGCCGTGCCGGCTTGAGCGGCGCCAACCCATAACGGTCGTCAAAGAGCGAGGCGCCGACCGCCACCGTCACTGTCAGTCCGTCGGGGCTGACGACCGGGCCGAGGATGCCCGAATCGGCCGGCGGATAGCCCGGATCCAGTTCCGGCACCGGCCCGCCTTGCATCAGGAAGGCAATGCGCTCGGTCAGGATGCGGAACAGCCTGTCCAGGCCGGCCCGGTCGCTTGCCAGCACGTCGAAGGCCGCCACCATCCCCGATTGCGGCCGGGGCGTCAGGATGCCTGGCTGGTGCCGGCCGTGGAAGGCGTGCCGGTCTTGCTGGCGCGCATCGCCCTCGGGCGCATCGGCCACCTGGTGATCCTGCGGCGCACGGCCGCGGGCCTGCGTCCCGTGGACAGCCACTAGCCCGCCCGCTGCGCCCGCGCCCGCGAGCAAGCGGCGCCGGGTCGGCGAAAAATCATCGGGCCCTCGCCCGTCATGGGTGTCCTGCATTGCCTTCATCGTCACTGCGAATGTCCTGACTGCGTGCCCGCCGGGTCCTGCCGCCGCGCGCTGGCATCGCGCCATGCTGCAGCGGCGCCGGGCAAGCGTTTCAATCAAGGGTGAGCGCCGCTTCCACTTCCTTCATGTCCCCGGCCAAGGCCTTGAGCCGTTCGGCCAGGAACGTGCGTCCGGGCCGCGCGACCCCGCCAGGCGATGCCATGCGCGCGTCCTCGCCAAGCGCGGCAAATGCCCGCTGCGCGCCGTCCAGGTCGCCGGCGATGCGCGCTGCCAGCGCGCCATCGGTGCGCGCCACCAGCGGCTGCAGCAGCAGCGAGACCTTGCGCACGCCCTCGAAGCGGCCCTCAAGCGCGGGTAGCATGGGCAACACATCGGGCACCCCGTCGGCATCGGCGGCCAGGCCGGCCATGTCCGCAGCCAGCCGTGCGGCGCCGCCGGCCATGCTGCCAGGGGTGACCGACACCCTGCGCAGGCGTTGCTGCAGCGCCTGCGCATGCTCGGCCAGCGAATGGACCACGGCGTCGAGCCCGGCCGCTCCGGGCGCCGCGGAAAGCGCTTGCTCCAGTCGGACGAAATCGCCGGCATTGGCATCGCCTTCGCCGCTTGCCGGGCCAGCCGTGCCGTCGATGCGCACGCGCAGGTCGGCATACAGGCCGGCGGCCGTTTCCATGCGCCGGTACGACCGCTGCGCCGATTCATATGAGGCACGCGCCTGGTCCCAGTGACCCGCCGCCAAGGCTTGGGCCAAATCGCGCGTGGCGCGCACCAGCGCCGCCGCCTGCATGGCGAGATAGACGCGGTATTCGGCCAACGGTCCGACGAAATCGGCCAACGTCGGCGCGCCGGCCCCGTCCACGCCGCCTACGGCCGCGACATGCAGCGTGCCGTGCGGGTTGCCAAGCAGCCCGCAGGTCATGTCGTAATGGCCGGGCTGCAATCGTGCGCTCAGCGCCTGCGCGAATCCGGGCGCGATGTTCTCGCGCTCCTCCACGACCATGACGCCGTCGAGGATCTCCCACTCGACCACGCGATCCGAACGATTGACGATGCGAAACCGCACACGCCCGGCAGGCACGGTCAGCGCCTGCGGCTCGCAGCGGTCGGCCAGGATCGTCACCTGGACAGCGCCCTCGTCGCCTGCGGCCCGTTCATGCACATGGCGCGAGGCCGCATAGAAAGCCGCAAGGCCGGCGACGACGAGCAAGGCCGGCGCGGCCAAGGCGAGCTTCATGGCCCTGCCCGGCGCCGGCGGCTGCCCCGTGCATGGCCGCTGCAACGGGTCGGCCGCCGCACGGGCGCCCGGTGCGACGCTATGCGCGCCGCGCGCCGGCCGCAGGAAGTACGCCAAGGCCACGACCAGGTAGCCCAGGTAGGCGATGACCTCGCCCAGCGTCGGCCTGTCGTGGTAGCCGAAGATCCCGGCAAACACCGCACCCGGCGCGCCATCGGCCGGCAGCACGCGGCCCAGGTCGAAGACCACCTCCTGCAGGCCGTTCCAGACGCCCGCCTCGTGCAATGCGCGCACCGAGCCGGCCAATATGCCGGCGGCTACGACCAGGATGAACACGCCGGTCCAGCGGAAGAACCGGCGCAGGTCCAGCCGCACCCCGCCGGCGTACACCCCCCAGCCGGCCGAGACCGCGGCGGCCAAGCCCAGCAGGGCGCCCACCCCCGCCGCGTGGCCTTCGGACTGCTGGAAAACCGCCTGCAGGAAGAACACCGACTCCAGGCCTTCACGGGCCACCGCAAAGAACACCACGGCAACCAGCCCCCAGCCCCCTTTGCCGCGTCCGTCCAAGGCGGCCGCAACCGACTCGCGCAGCTCGGCAGCGATCGAGCGTGACGCCTTGCGCATCCAGAACACCATGGAGGTCAGCACGGCAACGGCCAGCAAGCCGACCAGCGCTTCGAACAGTTCCTGCGCCTTTTGCGGGAATTCAGCGCTGGCCCACTGCAGCGCCGCGCCGGCAAACAGCGACAGCGCCACGGCCGCTAGCACGCCCATCCAGACGGCAGGCATCCATGCGCCGCGACCCGTCTGGCGCAGATAACCAGCGATGATGCCGACGACGAGGGCAGCCTCCATGCCCTCGCGCAACATGATGAGAAAGGGAACCAACATGCGTGATGAGCTCCGGCGTCGTCCGGCTGCGGCACGCGGCGCGGCGGCTGCCGACGCGTGCGAGGCGACACCACAGGGATGCCAAATTGAGATTGGTTCTTATTATTGTTCCTATCCCCTTACATCCGCCTGTATGCCAGGCCCAACCACCACAGTAATCGCAGATGATTGTATGATTGTATTTATATACACTCATCCATACACCGCGATGCCGGCACGGCACGTCCCGCACGACCGCCTCGCGACAACGGAGCACGCCATGTCCATCCTGTCCCCTACGACGCGCTCAATTCCGGTCCGAGCGCTGCGCACTCGCGACAACGGAGCACGCCATGTCCATCCTGTCCCCTCGCCCCTTGCTGCGTTGCGCGGCCGCGCTGGCGCTGGCCGCCACAGCCGGCGGCGCGCACGCCGCCTACCCTGAGCGCCCGGTGCGCGTGGTCGTCGCCTTCGCCGCCGGCGGCGGCGCCGACATCGTCGCGCGCCTGGTGTTCGAACGTGTCGGCGCCAAGCTCGGCCAGCCCTTCATCGTGGACAACCGCGGCGGCGCCGGTGGCATCATCGGCACCGACGCGGTGGCCAAGGCCGCGCCCGATGGCTACACCATCCTGCTCGGTCAAAGTGGCCCGAACGCCATCAACCCATCGGTCTACAAAAAGCTGCCCTACGACGCGCGCAAGGACTTCACGCCCATCACCCAGCTGACCAGCTACGGCTACGTGGTGGCCGCCAAGAACGCCCTGCCCGTCAACACACTGCAAGACGTGCTCGACCTGGCCAAGAAGGAGCCCGGCAAGCTCACCCTGTCGACCGCAGGAACCGGCAGCTCGGCGCACCTGGCGCTGGAGCTGTTCATGCGCCAGGCCGGCGTGAAGATCACCCACGTGCCGTACAAGGGGGCCGGTCCGGCACTCATGGACACGGTCACCGGCGTGGTCGACCTGACCTTCGGCGATGCGGCCTCGGCCTCGAGCCAGGCCAAGGCTGGCGCAGTCAAGGCGCTGGCGGTCACCGCCGCACGCCGCTCGCCGCTACTGCCGGACGTGCCCACCGTCAGCGAAGCCGGCGTGCCGGGATACGAGGCATCGGCCTGGCACGCCGTGCTGGCGCCTGCAGGCGTGCCCGACGAAGTCGTCGATACCTTGTACGAGGCCATCCGCGAAGTCCTTGCCGACCCCGAAGTCAGGGCACGCCTGGAGCGTGACGGCATCGAACCCATCGGCAGCACGCCGCGGGAGTTCGCCGCCTTCCTGGACCGCGAAATCACCAAGTGGCAAGAGGTCGTGCAAGCGGCGGGCATCACGCTGGACTGACAGGCGCAGGTCATCGAAGCGCGGCCCAGTGTCCACCCGCCCTGGCCTGGCAGCCCTACAATCCTGGGCATGCCTGCGCACCCTCCGCTGACGAGCATCATTAACGCATGGGGCACGCCTACGCCGTTTGGCGTATCGCGCTCCAGCGCAACCGTCGCCCAGATCGCCGCGCTCGCCCTGCAGCGCCACGCGGATATCGACGAACTGGCGGCCCAGGTCGCCGGGCGGGTGCTGCAAATCACCGGCACGCAAGCCGCCTGGTTCTGCCACTGCTCGGCCGCCGGCATCACGCTGGCCGCGGCCGGCGCGCTGGCCGGCGCCGACCCGGCAGCCGTGGCGGCCCTGCCGCGTCGTGACGAAGCCGGCGTCATCGCCATCCAACAAGAACACTGCGTCAACTACGGCCAGCCCATTGAGCAGGCGATACGGCTAAGCGGGGCCCACGTCAGGCAACTCGAGGGCCCGGCCGCGCAGCGCTGGGCGCAACTGGAAGCCTTGGCACGAGAAGGCACGCTGCGTGGCATCGTGTACGTGGAATCCTCGCTCACCAAGCGGCCGGCGGCGTTGATGCGCGGCGCACTATCTGAATTCGCGCGCCGGCACGGCGCCTGGCTGATCGTCGACGCGGCGGCACAGGACTGGCGGATGAACGACCGACAGGCGCTTGCCGAGGCCGATGTCACGATCTTCAGCGCACAGAAGTACCTGGCCGCGCCCACCTGTGGCATCGCGGCCGGCACAGCGCCGGCCATCGCCGCCATGCGTGCACACCTTGCCGGCATCGGCCGCGCCATGAAGCCGACTAAGGAAGCGTTGGCCGGCCTGTGGCAAGCACTGGCCGAGCGCGACTGGTCGGCGCTGCCTGTCTTGCGCGAGCGCAACATCGCGCGGGCCAGGCGCTTTGCCGACGCCCTGCGTCAAGGCGCCGTCGCCTGGCCGCGCATATCCGTGGCCGAAGATGACGTCTACGGCCCTTACCCCCGGATCTTCCTGGACTATGGCCCAAACGCATCAGCCGCCGAGGTAGCCGACCGGCTGATGAACGGCGAGCCTCGCATCGCGGTGGGCCGCGGGCACCTGGACCGCAACGCGCTCACGCTGGAACTGACCTTCGTCAGCCCCGAAGAAGAATCACACCTGCTGCACAGGTTACGCGACGCGCATGCCGACGCCGGCGTCGGCGGCCGCTAGCAGTTGCCTTTCTTGGCCTGGCCGGGCGGGCAGAACTGCCCGGACCCATGGTGGTGAGGATCGACGATGACCGAACCCTGCGGCGTATGCACGGCGCAGGCGGCCAAAGCGAATAGCATCGCGAAAATCAGTTTCTTCATGCAGCGTGTGTGCGCAAGAACGGGTTGAAGGCGACACGCAGTTTATCGCTGCATCGGTGGGGCGTTGCCCGGCGTGGTCGCCCCCTGGCCGCCAGGGAGTCGAACGCGCTCCACGCCTGGCCGACGAGCGTGCATGCATTGCGATGGTCATTTCCGGCTAGCCGTGGGCAATACACTGCTGATGACCTCGGCAGCCAGTGCTGGCGTCGGCCCGGGCACAGGGCTGTTCGTCGCCGACGGCGGCAGCCTGCGCGTGCAAGTCGGCAAGCGCCCCGGCGACGCCGACCTGTACTCCGACATGCTCATCGTCGACCGCACCCAGGTCGGCGCCGGCGGCCATGGCCGTGCCCGGGTTGGTCCACCGCCTAGGCCTACAAACGCTGGGGACCTATCACGACCGCAGCGCCGGCGCGCTTGCTAACGGCGCCGGCCCGCAACCCAGCCTTGCGGCCGGCTCTCGTGCCTGGGGCCGGCTATTCGGCAGCACCGGCCACGCCGGCCGCACCGGCGCAGGCGCCTCCAGTCGCTACAGCGCCTTCAAAGAGGACGGCCCGCGCTACGAGTATGACCTGGCCGGCATGCAGCTGGGGCTGGACGCGCATCGCCAGCTGCGCCAAGATGGCTCGGGCAGCACGGCCGGCGCGTACCTCGGCGTCTCCAACGCCTCGGCACGGGTCGACGCCGTGCTGGGCGGGCGCGCCGGACGCGTCTCGGTCAACGGCTACTCGCTGGGCGGCTATTGGACGCACGTAGGTGCCTCCGGCGCCTACATCGATGCCGTGGCGCAAGTCACGCGCTACCACGGCGTGCGTGCCCGCTCGGTCAACGGCGAGCGCATCTCGCCCGACGGCTGGGGGACCGCTGCATCGTTGGAGGCCGGCCTGCCGATCGCCCTGGGCGGACAATGGACGCTCGAGCCCCAGGCGCAGATCGTCCACCAACACATCTCGTTCGACGGCGCGCAGCGCGACCGCTACGGCAAGATCGACATCGACAATGCCGATGCCTGGACCGGGCGGGTGGGCACGCGCCTGAGCACGCAATGGCACGACGCTAGCGGTCGCCGCTACGGCGCCTGGGCCCGCGCGAACCTCTGGCATGACTTCGGCGGCCGGGCCAAGACCACCTTTGCCCAGCTCGATGGCAACCATCCGGTGACGCTGCGCACGGGCTTGGGCGGAACCTGGATGCAGCTAGGCTTGGGATTCGACACGCAGGCTGCCAGCGGTTTGGGCGTGTCCGTCTCCGCCGGCTATGAGCAAAGCCTTGAGACGAGCAAGGGGCGTGGTGTTAGCGGCTATGTTGGGTTGCGGTATGCGTGGTGAGAATCTGGGTATTGTCCACGATCACGGGGCTCGCCTGCCACAGACAGAACCCGCGCATCAGCGCCCCCTCCCCGTAACGGTAGGTGATGTACCGGGCTGGTTGGTTAATTCGGCATGCGTCGGCTTGCCGCCTGATCGGAAAGCATGCGGGCAGCAAGCCGGTTAGGATCTACCTAAGCCAGATATCGGACGCTTACAGGCGTGACTACCAAAAAGAAAAGCCCTTGGAAACCAAGGGCTTGTTCTTTGGCGGAGACGGAGGGATTCGAACCCTCGATGCAGTTTTTGGCCACATACTCCCTTAGCAGGGGAGCCCCTTCAGCCTCTCGGGCACGTCTCCAAAGAATTCATGATTCTAACATGGCTGGGCAACATTTTGTATGCCCCGGCGGCCGGCAACGGGTGCTGTCCAAGCCCTGCCCCGGACAACCCGGCCAGGCGCCGGCCGTCGCCGCAGCCGCCGGCGAACGTGGCGGCTGCAGCCCGTCGCCGCGATCAGGCAGTGGCGCCCTGCGGCTGGTCCAGGCCGAAGGCGCGGTGCAGCGCGCGCACGGCCAGTTCCATGTACTTGTCGGCGATCAGCACCGAGGTCTTGATTTCGCTGGTGCTGATCATCTGGATGTTGATGCCTTCCTCGGACAGCGTGCGGAACATCAGGCTGGCCACGCCGACGTGCGAGCGCATGCCGATGCCGACGATGGAGACCTTGCAGACCTTGTCGTCGGCGTGGACTTCGCGCGCGCCCACGGCCGGCACGACGACCGACTTGAGCACGTCCAGCGCGCGCTGGAATTCGTTGCGGTTGACCGTGAAGGAAAAGTCGGTGGTGCCGGCCACGGATTGGTTCTGCACGATCATGTCGACGTCGATGTTGGCGTCGGCGACCGGGCCCAGGATGGAGTAGGCAATGCCCGGCTTGTCGGGCACGCCCAGCAGGGTGATCTTGGCTTCGTCGCGGCTGAAGGCGATGCCAGAGACAATGGCGGCTTCCATTTTTTCGTCTTCCTCGAAGGTAATCAGCGTGCCCGAGCGCATTTCCTCGGCCAGCGGCATGTCAGGATCGGTGAGCGAGGACAGCACGCGCACCGGGATGCGGTATTTGCCGGCGAACTCCACCGAGCGGATCTGCAGCACCTTGGAGCCCAGCGAGGCCATCTCCAGCATTTCCTCGAAGGAGATGACCGACAGCCGGCGCGCCTCGGGGACGACGCGCGGATCGGTGGTGTAGACGCCGTCGACGTCGGTGTAGATC
Organism: uncultured Alcaligenaceae bacterium; assembly: GCA_937908115.1. Classification (GTDB taxonomy): domain Bacteria; phylum Pseudomonadota; class Gammaproteobacteria; order Burkholderiales; family Burkholderiaceae_B; genus CALEQZ01. Next base: position 113,823 of record CALEQZ010000020.1, read on the forward strand.
AGGCATTCGTCGGCCTTGAGCGCCGCCGCGACCGCCACGGCGGAGGTGTCCGAGCCACCCCGGCCCAGCGTGGTGATGTGGCCCTCATCGTCTATGCCTTGGAAACCCGTGATCACCACCACCTTGCCGGCGGCCAGCTCGGTGCGCACGCGGCTGTCGTCGATGGAGGTAATGCGGGCCTTGGTGTAGGCCGAATCCGTGCGCACCGGCACCTGCCAGCCGGCGAAGCTGATGGCCGGCACGCCCAGCGTCTGCAGGGCGATGGCCAGCAGCCCGCTGCTGGCCTGCTCGCCGGTGGCGGCGATCATGTCGAGCTCGCGACCACTGGGCTGCGGTGTAATCTCGCGCGCAAGGCCGAGCAGCCGATTGGTTTCGCCGGCCATGGCCGACGGAACGACCACGACCTGGTGGCCGGCGGCGTGCCATTTGGCGACGCGCCGCGCGACGTTCTTGATGCGCTCGATGGAACCCATCGAGGTACCGCCGTACTTGTGAACGATCAGGGACATCTTGCTTGCTCTGGGGAATGGCCTTGCCGCACCCGCCCCGGGCGGGCAAAGCCTAGTAGTTTAACGCGAACCGGGAAAACACCGATTGCGATGGCTGCAACGAGCCAGCAGCAAGGTGGGGCCTAGCGCGCCGGTCCCCTAGGCGGTCCGGCCCTGCCACGCTTGGCCGGGCGGGGCTCGAGCAGCACCCGGCCGCGCACGCACCGCACGCGCACCGTGCCATGTTCGAACAACATCTGGCGGTCGTGCCCCAGGGCATGCAGCTGGCGCAGCTGGCGGACGAGTTCGGCAAGCCTCGCCTCGGTCGGCATGCGTGCGCCGTTGCGCGCCAGCCAATGGCGCAACACCAGCGTCTGGTGTGGCGGCGCGAGCTCGCGCCAGGGCGCGAGCGCAAAGCTTTTGCCGTCTTCGGACGGATCCAGCCGCTGGAAGTCCGCCTGTGCGACTTCTTCCAGGATGCCGGCAGCCTCGGCGGCCTGCCTGGCGTGACGCGCCAGGATGTCGCGCCAGCCCGGCCAGCGCATGTCCAGCACGGGCGCAAGCAGCGTGCGCACCGCAGCGCGGGTATAGCGCGGATCCTGGTTGGTGGGGTCAGCCACGGGCTGCCAGCCGGTGCGCTCGGTCCAGCGCTGCGCGGCAGCCAGGATGGCGCCGCGGCCGATGTCCAGCCACGGACGCAGGTAGCGCACGTCGTCGTGGCGGGTTTCCGCCGCCATCGCCCCCATGCCCGTGGGCCCGGCGCCGCGCAGCAGGCGCAGTAGCACGGTCTCGGCCTGGTCGTGGCGATGATGCGCCAGCAGCACGGCGGCCGCGCCAGTTTCGCGGGCATGCCGCGACAGCTCCGCATAGCGGGCCGTGCGGGCAGCGGCCTCCACGCCACTGCCGTCCGCGGTGTCGACGGCCACGCGCAGGTCCGCCAACGGCGCATCCAGCAATCCCGCCAGCGCTGCAACGCGCCCGGCCCATTCATCGGCGGCCGCTTGCAGGCCGTGATGCACATGCACCAGCCGCACCGCCCTACCCTGTTCGCGACCGACGTGCACCGCGTAGACGGCCAACATGGACGAATCCGCCCCGCCGCTGACGGCCACGGCCACCGGCGCCTGCGCCGGCAGGCCGGCCAGGCAGGCGCGCACCGCGTCGCGCAGCACGGGGTCGAGGTCGGCGCCGGACAAGACCGGGACGGCGCTCGATGCCGACGCGGCGCGCGGGGAATCGCCAAAATTCATGAAAATCGCAGCAGGTCAGGCGCGCACTTCCTGGAACCGGCCATAGGCCAGCAGCCGCTGGATCCGGTGCTCGACCAGCTGTTCCGGGCTCATGCCGCTCAACTGGCGCAGCGCATCACCCAAGGCGCGACGCAGCAGCCGCGCCATCACGCGCGGGTCGCGATGCGCGCCACCGACGGGCTCGTTGACCACCCGGTCGATCAGGCCCAGTTCCTTCAGGCGCGGGGCGGTGATGGCCAGCGCCGCGGCGGCCTCGGGCGCCTTGTCGGCGCTGCGCCACAGGATGGACGCGCAGCCTTCTGGCGAGATGACCGAATAGGTGGCGTATTGCAGCATCAGCACGGTGTTGGCCACGGCGATCGCCAAGGCGCCGCCCGACCCGCCTTCGCCGATGATGGTCGAGACGATGGGCACTTTCAGCTCGGCCATGGCATACAGGTTGCGGCCGATTGCCTCGGATTGCCCGCGCTCTTCGGCGCCGATGCCGGGGTATGCCCCGGGGGTGTCGACGAAGGTGAACACCGGCATGCCGAATTTTTCGGCCAGGCGCATCAGGCGCAGTGCCTTGCGGTAGCCTTCCGGGCGCGGCATGCCGAAGTTGCGCATGGCGCGCTCCTTGGTGTCGCGCCCCTTCTGGTGGCCGATGACCATGCAGGGCGTGCCGTTAAAGCGCGCCATGCCGCCGACGATGGACTGGTCGTCGGCATACATACGGTCGCCGTGCAGCTCGTGGAAATCCGTGAAGATCTCGCGCACGTAGTCCAGCGTGTAGGGCCGCTGCGGGTGGCGGGCCACCAGCGCCGTCTGCCAGGGCGTGAGCTTGCTGTAGATGTCCTTGGCCAGCGCCTGGCTTTTTTGCTGCAGGCGGCTGATTTCCTCGGAAATATCCACGGCCGAGTCGGCCTGCACGTAGCGCAGCTGCTCGATCTTGTTCTCAAGCTCGGCCAGCGGTTGTTCGAATTCGAGAAAGGTATTGCGCATCTCGGAGAGTCCGTGGTTGGAATTAGGCCGCGCTCAGTACTGCACCGGCACTGGATCCAGGCTGCGCCAGAGATACCAGGTTGCCACGGTGCGCCACGGCTGCCAGGCCTGTGAGACTTCGCGTGCTTCGAAGCGCGACACGGGCTCGCCGCTGAAATAGTGTAGCGATATCGCCTTGAGCAGGCCCAGGTCGTCCAGCGGCAGCACATCGGGCCGCTGCAAATTGAATATCAGGAACATCTCGGCCGTCCAGCGGCCGATGCCGCGTATGGCCGTCAGTTCGGTGATGATGGCCTCGTCGTCCATCTGCGCCCAGCGGTCGGGGTGGACGCGCTTTTCCTGGAAATGGGCGGCCAAGTCCAGCAGGTATTCGGCCTTGCGCTGCGACAGACCCGCCGCGCGCAACCCTTCGCAGCCGGCGCGCAGCGTGGCCGCCGGACCGGGGCGCCGCCCGCAGGCTTCGACGTAGCGCTGCCAGACGGCGTCGGCCGCCTTGGTGGAAATTTGTTGGCCGACGATGGCGCGCGCCAGCGTCACGAACGGCGTGCCGCGCGAGGTCAGCCAGACTTCGGGATGCTTGGGGATCACTTTCCGGAGGATGCGGTCCCGGCGCATCAGGTGGGCGACCGCCTCGTCCCAGTAAGCAGGCTTGGCGATGGGAATGTCTGCGCTCGACATGCACGGGCCCCTTAGGCGCGCCGCCAGGCGGTTTGGCCGCCAGGCCGATCTTCGAGTTCGATGCCGGCCGCGCGCAGCTCGGCGCGGATGCGGTCGGCTTCGGCGTAGTTGCGCGCCTGCTTGGCCGCGGCACGGGCGGCGACCAGGGCTTCGATGGCGGCGTCGTCCAGGGCGGCCGGTGCCTGCTGTCCCGCCTGCCCTTCGGGCACTTGCCCGGCGCGATAGCGCGAGCCATGCTGGAAATACCGGTCAGGATCCTGCTGCAGCAGCCCGAGCACCGCGCCCAGCGCCTTGAGCTGGCCGGCGGTACGGGCGCAGCGTTCGCGGTTGGCCTGCGAAGCCAGCTCGAACAGGGCCGCCACCGCGCCGGACGAATTGAAATCGTCGTCCATGGCCGCCTTGAAGGCCTGCGCCTGGGGGTGGTCCCAGTCTATGGCAGCGTCCGCGGGCGGGACGTTGCGCAGCGTCTGGTACAGGCGGTCCAGTGCGTTCTGCGCGTCGAACAAGTTGGCTGCGGCGTAGTTCTGCGGGCTGCGGTAGTGGTTGCGCACGATGAAGAACCGCAGCATCTCCGCCTCGCGCGGGTTGCTTTCGTAGTCGGCGCCTTCCTGGCCGTCCTGCGTGCCGATGGTCTGGCGTATCGTGCGGAAGTTGCCGAGCGACTTGGACATCTTGTCGGCGTCGACCATCAGCGGCCCGCAGTGCATCCACACGTTGGCCAGCGTGCCGCCGAAGGCGCCTTCGCTTTGCGCGATCTCGTTTTCGTGGTGCGGGAACTTCAGGTCGGGCCCGCCGCCGTGGATATCCAGGGGCAGCCCCAGCAGCGCCTTGCTCATGGCCGAGCACTCGATGTGCCAGCCGGGGCGGCCAGGCCCGTAGGGCGAATCCCAGCGCGTGTCGGGCGGCTCGGTCGGCTTGGCCGCCTTCCAGAGCACGAAGTCCAACGGATCGCGCTTGGCCGCATCTACGGCCACGCGCTCGCCGGCACGCAAGTCGTCCAGCGACTTGCCCGAGAGCTTGCCGTAGCCGGCAAACCCGCGCACCGCGAAGTTGACGTCGCCGTCCTCGGCCCGGTAGGCCAGCCCGCGCGCCTCCAGCCGGCCGATGATGTCGAGCATGTCGGCCACGTGCTCGGTGGCGCGCGGCTCGTGGTCCGGGCGCTGCACGCCCAGCGCGCGCTCGTCGGCATGCATGGCGGCGATGAAGTATTCGGTCACCTCGCCGATGCGCTTGCCGGTCTCGACGGCGCGGCGGATGATCTTGTCGTCGATGTCGGTGATGTTGCGCACATAGGTGACGTCGTAGCCGCTGGCCCGCAGCCAGCGCTGCACGACGTCGAAGCCGACCAGCATCCGGGCGTGGCCCAGGTGGCAATAGTCGTAGACCGTCATGCCGCAAACGTACATGCGCACCTTTCCCGGCTCGACCGGACGCAGGGGCTCCTTGGTACGCGACAACGTATTGTAGATATGCAGCATGAAGTCGGAATCCAAACGACTAGCCCCGCCAAGGGCTCGCGCGCACGATCGGCGCGGCTTGGCGCGCGATTCGGGCCGGACACTGCAACCGGGGCTAAAATGGCGGTCGTCAAGTATAGCAAGCGGCTCGATCGCTCAACCCGCACGCACAGCCCTTCGTCATCCAGCCCACCGCTTCCATGCCGAGACTCCTTTGCCCACTACTTACGGTGCTGTGCCTGGCGACGCCGGCCGCCGCGCTGGCCCAATCCATGCCAGGGATACCCGACGTGCCGTCGACCAGCCGCTCCATCACGGCCGACCCCGATGCCCCGCCGCGTGAAGGCGGCTGGGATGCGCTGGCGCGCCTGCTCGAAGCGGCCAAGCCCAGCGTGGACACCTCGATTCCGCTGACGCCGTCGCAGATCACCGACGCCATCGAGGCGCTGCTCAACCAGGGCCGCAACCAGGAAGCGCTCGCCCGCATCCGCGAGCGCATGGCACAGGAAGAACACCGCCGCGCGCCGGGCACCGACGTGCAGCTGCAGTTCCAGTACGCGCGTGCGCTGGCCGCCACCGGCCAGGCCGGCGAGGCCGAAAAGGTCTATCTCGAAATGACCGAGCGCTACCCCGAGCTGCCCGAGCCCTGGAACAACCTGGCCGTGCTGTACGTGCAGCGCGGCGAGCTTGACCTGGCCAGCCAGGCCCTGCACAGCGCGCTGCTGGCCAACCCGCGCTACGGCGAAGCGCTGGCCAACCTGGCCGACGTCCGCCTGATGATGGCCGCGCGCGATTACCGCACGGCCGCGGCCCGCGGCGTACCGGGCGCGGCCGCCCGCGCCGACGCGATCGACGCCCTGCTCGGAAAATCCAAGCCATGATCCCATCCCACCTGCGCGGCGCGCTCAAGCGCGTGGTACTGGCCGGCCTGTTGACGATGGCCGCCGGCACCTCTGCCGCCCAACCCACTTCCTCTTCCACCGAAGGTAAAGCCCCCATGAATGCCTCGCCTCGCGTAAAGCTCTCCACCAACCACGGCGACATGATCATCGCGCTCGACGCCGAAAAAGCGCCCAAGACCGTGGAAAACTTCCTTGCCTACGTCCGGGAGGGCTTCTACGACGGCACCGTTTTCCACCGGGTCATCGACGGCTTCATGATCCAGGGCGGCGGCTTCGAGCCCGGCATGAAGCAAAAGCCCACCCGCGCGCCCATCGAAAACGAAGCCAACAACGGGCTGAAAAACGATCGCTACACGCTGGCCATGGCCCGCACCAGCGATCCGCATTCGGCCACGGCGCAGTTTTTCATCAACGTCACCGACAACGACTTCCTGAACTTCACCGCGCCCACGGCCACCGGCTGGGGCTACGCGGTGTTCGGCAAGGTGGTCGAGGGCACCGAGACAGTCAACAGCATCAAGGCCGTCAAGACCGGCAATCGGGGCTTTCACCAGAACGTGCCCCAGGAAGACGTAATCATCGAAAAGGCCGAAATCCTTGAATAAGCTGTCCCTGCCCGGCCCGCTCTGGTTCGCCTCCGACCTGCACCTGGGGCCGCAGACCCCGGGCACCTCGCGGGCATTCCTGGACTGGCTCGGCATGGCTGCCGGCGAAGCGGCGGCAGTGCTGCTGCCTGGCGACATCTTCGACGCCTGGATAGGCGACGACGTGGCGGCGGCCCCGCCGCCCTGGCTGGCAGAAGTGCTGCAAGGCCTGCAGGCCGCGGCGCAGCGCGTGCCGGTCTGGCTTGGCCGGGGCAACCGCGATTTCCTGATGGGCCAGGCGCTGGCCGATCGGGTCGGCGCCGGCCTGCTGCCGGACGGCGCCCTGCTGGAAACCGACTATGGCACGGTGCTGCTTAGCCACGGCGACGAATACTGCACCGACGACACCGCGTACCAGCAATTCCGCGCCATGGTCCGCGACCCGCAATGGCAGGCGCAGTTCCTGGCCCGTCCGATTCCCGAGCGCATCGCCCTGGCCGCGCAGGCGCGCGGCGAAAGTATGGCGGCCAACCAGGCCAAGTCGGCCGAAATCATGGACGTCAACGCGGCGGCCGTCGAGCAGGCGCTGCGCACGAGCGGTGTGCGCCTGATGATCCACGGCCATACCCACCGCCCGGGGCGCAACGTGCTGTCGGTGGACGGACGACGCTGCGAGCGCTGGGTGTTGCCGGATTGGGACTGCGACCACGGCAGCCCCCGCGGCGGCTGGCTGGTGCTGGACCGCGACGGGCCCGCGCTCTACGACCTCCAAGCCGCAGAGAGCCAGCCCTTGGCGTAAAGGCTGCGGATGTTGCGCCGCCCGGCGGCTGCCGCCGGGCTAGCGTAGCCACAGCCAGGCCGCCACCACCGCGCCTAGCGCAATCCGGTACCAGGCAAAGACGCGGTAGGTGTGCCGCGCCACGAAGGCCAACACGGCCTTGACCACCAACAAGGCGCTAACGAAGGCCGCGACAAAGCCCACGGTGATCGCAGCCAGGTCCTGGCTGGTCAGCACGTCGAAATTGCGATAGGTATCGTAGATGGCGGCCGCCAGCATGGTCGGCATGGCCAGGAAAAAAGAAAACTCCGTGGCCGTCTTGCGCTGTATGCCGGCCATCATGCCACCGATGATGGTCGCCCCAGACCGCGAGGTGCCGGGAATCATCGCCACGCATTGCGCCGCGCCGACGGCCAGTGCCTGCCGCCACGAGATTTCTTCCAAGCGGTGCGCAGTCGCGTTGCGCGTGGCGGCCGATACGCCGCCGGCTTGCGGCTTGCGCTCGACCCACAGCATGATCAGTCCGCCGATCACCAGCGTGGCCACCACCACGCCAGGGTGGAAGAACAGCGCCTTGATCTGCTTGATGAACAAGGCACCGATCACCGCAGCGGGCAGGAAGGCAACCAGCAAATTACGGGCAAACCCCAGCTCGGCGGGCTCACGCGCGATCGTGCCGCGGATCAGCTGCCACAGCCGCTGGCGGAACACCCACATCACGGCCTGGATGGAGCCGAGCTGGATGACCACCTCGAACACCTTGCCCTCGCTGGAGGTGAACCCGATCCAGCTGCCGGCCACGATCAGGTGGCCGGTGCTCGAAACCGGCAGGAACTCGGTCAATCCTTCCAGCAAGCCCAGGAAAAATGCCTGGACCAAGTGCAACGTGCTATCTGTCATCGGGGCAATCGCGCAAAAAATGAAGCTATTGTAGGCGCGCGGCCGGCGCAGCCCCGGAGATGGCGGCGCGCCTTACTGCGCCGCCGGGTCGTCGGCGCCTTCGCCGTCTTCGGGCGGCAGCTTCAGGATGCGCACCGACGCGATGCGGCGCCCTTCCAGCTTGAGCACTTCGAAGCGGTAGCGGGCATGCGGCGCGACGTGCTCGCAGGTGTCGCCCGGCTGCGGCAAGGTGCCGAACTTGGCCAGCAGATAGCCGGCCAGCGTCGTGTAGTCCTCGGCCTCGTCGGTCAGCCCTTCGGTTTCCAGCACCTGCTCCACGTGGTGCAGGTCCGCCGCGCCGTCCACCTTCCAGGCGTCTGGCCCGTCGGCGATGATGTCGGGCGTTTCGTCTTCGTCGGGAAACTCGCCCGCGATTGCCTCGAACACATCTATGGGCGTGACCAGGCCTTCGATCGCGCCGAACTCGTCAGCGACCAGCACGAGCTGGCCACGCGAGCGCTTGAGCGTGTCCATCAGGCGCAAAATGCTGATGGACTCGTGCACGATGATGGGCTGGCGCAGGCGGTCGTGGCGAATGCGCCCGCCCGTGAGCAAGTCCTCGATCATGTCCTTGGCCCGGCCGATGCCGATCACCTCGTCAAGCGAGCCCTTGCACACGGGAAAGAAGCTGTGGGGCGTGCGGCTGATTTGCGCGCGTATGGTGTCGGCGTCGTCCTCGATGTTGATCCAAGACACCTCGGTGCGCGGCGTGATGACGGAATGGATGGAACGCTGGGCCAGCGTCAGCACGCCGCTGACCATGTTGCGCTCTTCGACGCCGAAGGCTGGCGTGGCTGGTTCGTCGGGTTCGGACGCATCCTCTTCGACGTCGGGCGGGCGCTTGCCCAGCATGCGCAGCACGGCCTCGGCAGTGCGCTCGCGCATCGGTCGCGAGGCATCGAGCTTGAGCAGGTTGCGACGCGCCACCTGGTTGAGCGCCTCGATGACGATGGAAAAACCGATGGCAGCGTACAGGTAACCCTTGGGCACCTTGAAGCCGAAGCTTTCGGCGACCAGCGAAAAGCCGATCATCAGCAAAAAGCCCAGGCACAGCACCACCACGGTGGGATGCTTGTTGACGAAGCGCGTCAGCGGCTTGGACGCGACCAGCATCAAGGCGATGGCGATGGCCACCGCCGCCATCATGATGGCCAGGTGCTCGACCATGCCGACGGCGGTGATGACCGCGTCCAGCGAGAACACCGCGTCGAGCACGACAATCTGCAGCACGATGACCCAGAAGCTCGCGTACACGCGCGGCCGCGACGACAGCGCGCGCCGCCCCTCGATGCGCTCGTGCAGCTCCATCGTGCCCTTGAACAGCAGGAAAAAGCCGCCCAGCATCAGGATGAGGTCGCGGCCGGAAAAGGAAAACGGTCCGAGCGCGAACAGTGGCTGGGTCAGGGTGACCAGCCACGACATGACCGTCAGCAGGCCCAGGCGCATGACCAGCGCCAGCGACAGCCCGATGATGCGTGCGCGGTCGCGCTGGTTCGGCGGCAGCTTGTCCGCCAGGATGGCGATGAAGATGAGGTTGTCTATCCCCAGTACGATTTCCAGTACGACCAGGGTAAGCAGGCCGACCCAAGCAGACGGGTCAAGCAGCCACTCCATCAGCGACTCCGAGAGTTGTGCAAGCGCTATCGTACCCGGAATCCCCCGGCGGCCGCTGTCAAGGCGCGCTGCCTGCGGTCGTCGGGATGCACGCGATTACGCGGGATTCGCCGACTGCAGGTACGCGATCATCTGCGCGAAGATCTTTGGGCTTGCCGCCACGACATTGCCGGTCGACATCCACGTTTGTTCGCCATCGAAGCCGGCGATCAATCCGCCCGCCTCCAACACCATCAGGCTGGCGGCGGCCATGTCCCAGGGCTTGAGGCCCACGCCGCAAAAGCCGTCGAAGCGGCCCGCGGCCACGTAGGCCAGGTCCAGCACCGACGAGCCCGTGCGCCGCACGCCCGCGCAGCCCTCGGCCATGTCGCGAAAGCGCTTCATCGCCGACTGATCCGGTCCGAACGACCCCGGCCAACGCGCGCCGAGCAACGCGTCGTGGTAGCGCACGCGACCGGAGACGCGCACGCGCCGGTCGTTGAGGAAGGCGCCGCTGCCGCGGCTGGCGGTGAACATCTCGTTGCGCGCCGGATCGTAGATGACCGCCTGGGTGACCTGCCCGCGCTCGGCCAGCGCGATCGACACCGCGTAGGTGGGCACGCCGTGGATGAAGTTGGTCGTGCCGTCCAGCGGGTCGATGATCCATTGAAACGCTGGCGGCTCGCTGCCGGCGCGCGCCGGCTGCTGCTGCCCGGACTCCTCGCCCAAGAAGGCATGCTCCGGATAGGCCGTGCGCAGGATCTCGATGATGGCCTCTTCGGCTGCACGATCGACCTCGGTGACGTAGTCGCGCGGACCCTTGCGGGCGACCTGCAGCCTTTCCAGGTCGAGGCTGGCGCGGTTGATGATGGCGCCTGCACGCCTGGCCGCCTTGATGGCGGTGTTGAGCATGGGATGCATAGAATTCCGTATAGTGTGCGGTTCGCGGCGACACGGCGCCGGTATCGGCCAGGCGGCCGGGCCGTATGCGATAAAAGCGCCGGGCCGCGCCAAATGCGCCATTTTAAATGACCAACGATTACTCCCGCGTCTGCTTCGTCATGACGCAGCCCAGCCATCCCGGCAACGTCGGTGCTGCCGCCCGGGCGATCAAGACCATGGGGTTTGCCGACCTGGTGCTGGTCGAGCCGCGCATGCCCGACATCGCCGCGCGGCCGGAAGCCGTGGCCATGGCCAGCGGCGCGACCGATGTGCTTGCTCAGGCGCGCGTGTGCGCCACGCTCGAACAGGCCTTGGCCGACGTCACCCTGGCCTTTGCGCTGACGGCCAGGCCCCGCGACCTGGGTCCGCCCGCCTGTGACATCCGCCAGGCCGCCCGGATGGGCCGCGAGCACCTGGATGCGCACCCCGAGGCGCGCGTGGCCATGGTCGTGGGCACCGAGCGGGCCGGGCTGACCAATGCGCAGATCGACCTGTGCCACCGCGTCTGCCACATCCCCGCCAACCCTGCATACAGTTCGCTGAACGTGGCGCAGGCGCTGCAGCTGGCGGCCTGGGAGCTGCGCTACGCGCTGATGACGCCGGACGGCCGGGAACAATCCCTCTCGCCCGTTGGCCGCGCCCATTCAGGCGCGGCGCCGCGCCACGCCGGCGCCGAACCGGCCAGCGGACAGGCCGTGCAGGCCTTTCTCGCGCACTGGGAGCAGGCACTCGTGGAGGTGGGGTTCCTGGATCCGGCACATCCCAAGAAGCTGATGCCGCGCATGCGGCATCTGTTTGCGCGCGCGGGCCTGACGCGCGACGAAGTGGACATGCTGCGCGGCGTATGCACCGCCATGCAGGCCGCGGCCCGCCGCACCGGCCGCGGTTAAGGCGCGCCGGCGCTCAGAACAGCAGCGGCAGCCCCGTCAACCGGCGCAGTTCTTCCGGGCCCAGCCCGAGCATGTCGTCGGCCACGCGAACGCCCTCGGGCACGATGTCGAAGACGGCCACGTCCGTGTAAACGCGCGAGACGCACCCGACGCCGGTCAGTGGGTAGGTGCAGCGCTCGACCAGCTTGCAGCGCCCGTCGCGGGTGTGCAGCTCCATCATCACGTAGACGGACTTGGCGCCGGTGGCCAGGTCCATGGCACCGCCCACCGCCGGGATGGCATCTGGCTCGCCGGTATGCCAGTTGGCCAGGTCGCCCTTGACGCTGACCTGGAAGGCGCCCAGCACGCAAATGTCCAAATGGCCGCCGCGCATCATCCCGAAGGAATCGGCGTGATGGAAGAAGCAGCCGCCAGGCAGTAGCGTAACCGGCTGCTTGCCGGCGTTGATGAGGTCGTAGTCTTCCTGCCCTGCCGGTGGCGCCGGCCCCATGCCCAGCACGCCGTTTTCGCTGTGCAAGATGATTTCCCGGTCCGACGGAAGGAAATTGGCCACCTTGGTCGGCAGCCCGATGCCGAGGTTGACGTAGCTGCCCTCGGGAATATCCCGGGCCACGCGCTCGGCCATCTGGTCACGGGTCAATCGCTTCACGGCTTGCCTCCGACGCACACCACGCGCTGCACGAAAATGCCCGGGGTAACGACCGCTTCCGGGTCCAGCGCGCCCAGCTCGACGATCTCGCGCACTTGCGCCACGGTCACGCGCGCGGCGGTCGCCATGATCGGGCCGAAATTGCGCGCGGTCTTGCGGTAGGTCAGGTTGCCCCAGCGGTCGGCGCGCTCGGCCTGGATCAGCGCGTAATCGGCATGCAGGGCATATTCCAGCACGTGGCCGCGCCCATTGATCTCGCGCGTTTCCTTGCCCTCGGCCAACGGCGTGCCATAGGACGTGGGCGTATAGAAGGCGCCGATGCCGGCGCCCGCCGCGCGGATGCGTTCGGCTAGGTTGCCCTGGGGAACCAGCTCCAGCTCGATGCGGCCACTGCGGTAGAGCCCGTCGAAGACGTAGGAATCGACCTGGCGGGGAAACGAGCAGATGATCTTGCGCACCCGGCCGGCCGCCAACAAGGCGGCCAGGCCGGTATCGCCGTTGCCGGCATTGTTGTTGACCACGGTGAGGTCACGCGCGCCTTGCTCGAGCAGCGCATCGATCAAGGCCAGGGGCTGTCCGGCAGGGCCGAAGCCGCCGATCATCACCGTGGCGCCGTCCGGTATGCCGGCCACGGCTTCAGCCGCCGAATCGACGATCTTGGAGATCATGGATCGCTTCCCGTCCTGCCCTCGTCAGTCGACCTTGGCGCCCGAGGCCTGGACCACGGTACGCCACTGGTCGACCTCGCTCTTGATGAAGGCGCCGAACTCGGCCGGCGTGGTGTGCTGCCAGACCGCGCCCAGGTCGGTGAAGCGCTTTTGCACTTCGGGCTTGTCCAGCGCCTTTTGCACCGCGGCGTTGAGCTTGTCGACCACGTCGGCCGGCGTGCCGGCCGGCGCGATCAGGCCGAACCAGGAAGACACGTCGAAGTCCTTGAAGCCGGATTCGGCCATGGTCGGCAGGTCGGGGGCGCTCTTGGAACGCTCGGAGGTGGTGACCGCCAGCGCGCGCAACTTGCCCGCCTGCACGTGCGGCCAGGCCGAAGGCATGTTGTCGAACATGAAGTGCACCTGCCCGCCGATGAGGTCGGTGACCGCGGGCGCCGACCCCTTATAGGGAACGTGCATCGCGTCCACCCCGGCCTGGATCTTGAACAGCTCGCCGGCCATGTGGATGGACGTGCCGCTGCCCGACGATGCAAAGGCCAGCTTGCCCGGGTTGGCCTTGGCGTAGTCGACCAACTCCTTGACGGTCTTGGCCGGCACGCTGGGATTGACCACCAGCACGTTGGGCACCTTCACCCCCAAGGCCACGGGCGCGAAGTCCTTGACCAGGCTGAAATCCAAGTTGCGGTACAGCGTCTCGTTGATCGCGCTGGTGACGGCCACCATCAGCAGCGTGTAGCCATCGGGCTTGGCACGCGCGACTTCGGAAGCGGCGATGTTGCTGCCGCCGCCCGGCTTGTTTTCCACGACGAAGCTCTGGCCCAGCTCTTCGGAAAGTTCCTTGGCCAGAATACGGGCGACCACGTCGGTACTGCCGCCGGCCGAAAAACCGACCACGATGCGTACGGGCCGCTCGGGATAGGCCGCCTGTGCGGCAGGCAATGCAAAGGCGGCGGCCAGGCCAGCTGCGGCCGCGGCGAGCTTGCGCGCGAACACGCGCCGGGGCAGGAAGGATGTCATGGTGGGTGTCTCCTTTTACGTGTCCACTGGATGGACGTTCTCGTCAATACTGCGCCGATAATTCTGCGCACTAAAATGGCACCCAGCAACAAGACGTCCATGCAATGGACGCATCTTTCCTTGCCGCGCCGCCTGGGCCGGCATTTGTACCGGAGGCAGCATGTCGTCGATTCTCGAAGCGGATTCCGCCGCGGGGCCACGGACCTTGCGGCGCGGCCTGTGCGTGCTCGCCGCCCTGCGCGAACGGGCAGAGCGTGGGATGAGCGTGACCGAGATCGCCCGGGCCACGGCGATCCAGCGTCCGACCGTTTACCGGCTGCTTGCCGCCCTGCTGGAATTCCGGCTCGTCGAGTACCTGCCCTCGACCAAGCGGTACCGCGCCACGCCTGCGGCCGGCCTGGACGCGCAGGATACCGACCCCCGCTTGCGGCTGACCCTGCCCATCATGCGCAGGCTTGCGCAGCACACCGGCGATGCCGTCTTCCTGGTCGTGCGTGAAGGTGACGATTCATTGTCCCTGCACCGCGAGGTCGGCAGCTATCCGGTGCAGATCCTGGCCACGTATGCCGGCAAGCGCCAGCCGCTGGGCGTGGGATCGGGCGGCCTGGCGCTGCTGGCGGCACTGCCCGACCCGGTCATGCGCGGCATCGTCCGGCGCAACGCCGGCCGGCTGGAGGAATACGGCGGCATGACCATGCAGGAAATGTACCGCCTGGTGGAAAACACCCGTACGCGCGGGTATTCGGTGGTGGGCAATCATGCCGTGCGCGGCGCCATCGGCGTAGGCTGCGCCCTGCTGGATGCGGCGGGCCAGCCCATCCTGGCCATCAGCGTCACGGCCATCGTCGATCGCATGCCGGCGACGCGCCAGCGCGAAATCGCCGCGCTGATCAAAAGTGAGCTGGCGCGGCTAAAGCCGCACGCGGTGACGTAAGCGGCCTGTCGCCGGCCCGCGCCGGGCGACGTGTGCGACAGGCGCGACGTCCACGGCATGGGCACGGCGCCGGCGGCCGCAGCGATCAGTGGCCGTTGGCCGCTTCCTGCGCAGGTTGCGGCGTTTGGATCTCGCGCACGGGCACCGGCGCGCGCAGCCCCGCGCCGTCCAGGATCAGGCGCGCCTGGTAGTACAGGTCGAAGCGCAGGTCCCAATAGTTCGCGTTGCTGGTCCACATGCGCAAATTGACCACCACGCCGTTGTCGCGGTATTCGGTCACCATGACCTGCGGGCCCGGCTCGGGCAGTACCAGCGGATGGTCGGCGAGCAGCTTGCGCAGCCGCTCCAGGGCCAGATCCAGGTTGTCGCCATAGCGCACCAGCACCTCCAGGTCCAGCCGGCGCGTGGGGTTGCGCGAATAGTTGATCAGCGTCGCGCTCCACAGCGCGCTATTGGGCACGGAGATGCACACCCCGTCGAACTGGGTCAGCCGCGTCAGGAACAGGCCGACCTCCTCGACCGTGCCTTGCGGGCCACCGGGCACGGCGATGTATTCGCCGGTGCGCAGCGGCCGCAACGCGATCAGCATGATGCCGGCAGCGATGTTCTGCAGCGTGCCCTGCAAGGCCAGGCCGATGGCCAGGCCGGCGGCGCCCAGCACGGCAATCAGGCTGGCCGTCTGCACGCCAAACCGCGCCAGCACGGCAATGAGCGTAAAGACGCGTATGGTCCAAATGGCCGTGGTGGCCAGCATCGGGACAATGGTCGGTTCGATGCGGTTCGATCGCGTGGCCGCTCGCCTGACCACGCGCCCGATGACCGTCGATAGCCACCAGCCCAAAATGAGGATGACGATGGCGACGACCAGGTTGACCGCCAGGTCAAACAGGCGTGGGATCAACGTCGATGCCTGGTCCAAAAACTCTTCCATGCTTGCCTCCATTAACCAAGAATGCGCCCCGCGGGCGGGCGCGGCAGGGCCGCTGCCCAGCCGGCGAAAGCCATGGACTTTAGCCGCCCTCTATACCTTGCGGAAATGGTTATCCCATGCCAGCTGGGCAGAGGCAGGCAACACCGGCTGCAGCGGCATGCCCGGCCCGGCGACGCCGAGCTCGCCGCGGCCGCTGTTGATGAGGAAACCGCCGCGCGGATGCGGGGCCACCCCGCAACCGTCGAACATGGCCGTCGTGCCCAGGCAGCGGCCCGACGCGGCATCCCAGTATGCGACCTGGCCGCCGACGGGGCTGGAGGTGGCGATCACGGCGCCGAACGCATCGGCCGCGACCGAGCCGACGTAGTTGCGCATGCCGCGCAGCACATCCTGCGGCCCGGCGAAGAGTTCAGGCTCGCGTCCGCGCCGATGCCTGCCGACCAGTGCCGGCATGTCCCCCGCCGGCCCAGTGTACTGGCAGCCGAACCAGACCGTGCCCGCTGCATCCAGCGTCATATGGCGGATCGACAGGCGGTGCAAGGCCGGCGGCAACTGCACGTGTTCGAGCAGTTCGCCCGTGCGCACATCGATGTAGGCAAGCGACGGCTGCATGGTGTCCAGGTTCAGCTCGAGCTTGCCGTAATCCGGATGGGTCAGGATGCCACCATTGGCCACGCACAGCGTGCGCCCGTCACGCAACAGCACCACTTCATGCGGGCCGATGCCGCCGCTGTCGTACTCCGCCACGCGCCGGTAGCCGCCGCCGGCGCTGGCATCGTAGACGCCCAGGACGCCGCGTCCGGACTCGAAATCGTTCTCGGTGGCGATCAGCAGCGCGCCATCTGGGGTATAGACGCCGTGGCCGAAGAAATGCCGTCCGGGCGCGGCCGGCAAGGCCTGCGGCGACTGCGCGCCGTCCAGGGAAAAGGCCACCGCGAAAAACCCCGGCTGCCGGCCGAACACCACCGCCCGCTTGCGGGCCTTGTCGATGGCAAAGCTATGGCCGCGGCCGGGCATGGGGACGACCAGGCGGTCCGCGCCGCCAATGTCCACCAGCGCCGCCTCATAGCGCCCATCACGCAGGCGCGCGGCCAGGTATAGCGGCTCGTGCGCATCGGCTGGCACCACATCGGCGCCTCGCGCCGGCCAGTGGGCCAACAGCCCGGCGCCGACCAGGCCTAGAAAGGTGCGCCGGTCAATCTCCATCGAGCGCATTGAATCCTATGGTGACGCCCAGCGCGGGCGCCATGTGCTGGTCGACGAGATCCTTGGCGTTTTTCTGCAGCAAGACGGCCAGCTGCAGGCGGCGGTAGCCGTCGCCGTCGGACAAGACGGATTCGACGGGGCCGGACAGCGCGCCGAACACATCGCGCAGGCGGGCGAGCTCGCCGGCCACATTGGCAGCGATCCATGCATCCTCGCCGAAGTCATAGCCACCGGCGCGATAAAAGCCCAGCAGGCCATCGGCCCAGGCCTGCATGGCGGGCAGGGTCAGGCCGCTGCGCCAAAAGGGTGCGCGCTTGGGCTGCGAGGAGTCGGGCCCCTTGCCCATGACGGGCAGCAGCTTGACGTCGCGGCCAAACTGCAAGCCCGTGGACAGCGCCTTGACCGCCTCGGCGGCCACCTCTTGGGTGGTGCGATACAAAGGATCGTCGGCTGCCGGCCGCTCGAAGTGCCTGGCGTAATCGCCGCCAGGCGCCCACGCGCGGGCCAGCTCGCCGCCCACGCGAGCGACATTGCGCGTCACCGCGACCGCGTAGGCGCAAGCGGAGGCAAAGCCCTCGCCGCCGGGTCGCGCCAACAGGCCGTCGTCGCCATACAGCACATACTCGAGCGCGGGCAAGCCTTGCACGGCCACGCTGCGCCCGGCCAGCTCGCGCGCATCGGCCGCGGCCTGGCCGGCAAGCAGCCCTTGCACCTGACGCAGCACGATGCCGCGCGGATCGGGCCAGAAAAAAATGCGCTCGAAACGGTTGTCCTGCACCAGCGGGCCAAACCGCAAGAACTCCACCCCTGACCAGGCTTGCACAAGCTCGGCGAACTGGCCGCGCACCTGCTGGGCGCCGGCCGCATCAGGCTTGGCGCACCAGGTTTGCAAGGTCTGGCCCAGCCCGCGCGCCGACGCCTCCAGCCGCGCCGTGGCCGGCGCAATGTAGCCTTCGACGAGCCGCCTGCCCAGGTCGGCCGGCGGCTGCGCCGCGGCTACCGTGCCTGCCGCGGCCCAGGCAAAGGCCGCGACCAGGCTGCGCTTGAACGTCAGCTTGAGCATCGTCATTCCTTTATGGCTTGCACGGCGTCAGAGCGATTCCAGGAACCGGATCAAATCCGCACGCTCCTGCGGCGTCATCGCGACGACCCGGTCGCGCGCGGCCTGCGCTTCACCGCCATGCCACAAAATGGCCTCGAGCAGCGTGCGGGCGCGCCCATCGTGCAAATACGTCGCGTTGGGGTTGACCACCTTGGTCAGGCCGATGCCCCACAGCGGCGGCGTGCGCCACTCGCGCCCGCTTGCATCGCCCTCTTCCTGGCCATCGGCGAGCCCCGGACCCATGTCGTGCAGCAGCAGGTCGGTGTACGGCCAGATCAACTGGAACCGGTGCTCCGGACGGGCCGCGTCGCGGCGGGTCACGTACTTGGGCACATGGCAGCCGATGCAGTTGGCCTCATAGAACAGTTTCTTGCCCGCCAGCACGCGCGCATCGTCCACGTCGCGCCGCTGCGGCACGCCCAGGTTCAGCGAATATGCCTCGACGAAATCCATCAGCCGCCCGGGTACTTCGTGTTCGCCCAGCTCGGGTTGGGCGCCGTGCGGCATTTCGAAGCATTGTTTTTGCGCCGGCGTGCAATCGCCGTAATGGCTGGGAAACAGCGGCGAGGACAGCCCCATGTCGCCGGAGAATGCGGCAGCGGCCTGGTGCAGCACGTCGGGTTGCCCGGCCTTCCAATTGAAGCGGCCCAACACCTTGCGGCCCGTGCGCGCATCGCGCACCCAATTGACGCGGCCGGAAATGCCGTCGCCGTGCTCGCGCGCGGCGTTGGCGAGGATGTCGTTTTCATGGATGGCCTCGAGCAGGCCCAGGCCGATCATGGGCGGGGCCAGCCGCGGCGAAAACCGCACCTGCGGATGCATGGGGCCGTAGCCCAGGTTCTCCACCGTGTAGGTGGGCGCCATCAGCGTCACGCGCTCGCCGCCATTGAGTTCCACTGGCACTTCCCGGTAGGCGATGCGCACCTGCCCTTCGGCCGGCATGCCAGGCACGGCGAAAGGCTGTAGCTGATGACCGTAGACCGGGTCGGGCAAGGACGCGACCTCGCCCTGGTCCACGCGCTTGCCGTCCTGCGCCGAAGCCGGCACGGACAAGCGCAGCAGCAGCGCCACGGTATCGCTGCGCTGCATGGGGTCGAAGCTCGGGCCGGCGCCGCGTCCGTCCTTGACATGGCAGGCCTGGCAAGACCGTGCGTTAAACAACGGCCCCAGTCCGTCGGACGCCTGGGTCGACGACGGCGACGACACCCAATCCTTGCGAAACAACCCGTTGCCCACCAAGAACTCCTGGCGCGCCTCGAAACTCAGGTTGGCCGCCGGCTGCGAGAAAATGTCGGGATTGATTAGGCTGGTGACCGTGCCGGCGCCGCCTTGCATGGCCTCGAAGCGCTCGGCCGACGAAAAATCCCGCGCCGGCCGCACCACCTCGGCGACGCGCGCCCGGTCCTGGTCGGACAAATCCGGCCGCGGCGCGGCCGCATCGCCGGCGCTGGCCGGGCCGCATGCCAAGGCCAGCACCCAGGCCGCCGACCGCGCGGCCGATGCATACGTGATTGGCATGCCTACTGGAAGACAGCTTGCGGGTTGTCCAGGCTGTCGGAGCCTTCCAGTTCGATGCTGCCCAGCTCCAGCAGCGCGATCACGCGCTCGAAGCTGCGCGTCTGGTCGACCAGACGATCGATGACGGCCTGCACCACCGCGTTGCCCTCTGCGTTGCCCTCGGCAATCATCATGTCGTAGGTTTCGACGGTCTCGGCGCGCTCGCGCATGGCCTGCATGGCGGCCAGGGTCGCATCGAGCTTGGCGCGCACTTCCTCGTCCAGCCGTTCATCGCGCTCGCGCACGAGGTCCGACAGGCTGGGCCCCTTGACCTGGCTGCCGTCCACGCGCTTGTACCGGCCAAGGTAGACGTTCATCATCCCCACCTGGTCGTAGTAGTGCGAGTTGTGCGTGTTGTCCGAGAAGCAGTCGTGCTCTTCCTCGGGATCGTGCAGCATGAGCCCCAGCTTCATGCGCTCGCCGGCGAGTTCACCGTAGGACAGGCTGCCCAGGCCCTTGAGCATGGCAGCCAGACCGGCTTGCGCGTCATGCTGCACCGCCTTGCGGGCCTGCCCGCCTTCCTTCCAATGACCCACCATCTCTTCCAGGTCGGAGACCAGCAGGTCGGTGGCCACCTTCAGGTATTGGGCCCGGCGCTCGCAGTTGCCGCCGGTGCAGGCCTTGGGATCGAAGTCGGTATGGGGGCGGTTGCCGGCGTGGCGCTGCTGCGGCGTGCCCTGGCGGTCCGCCGGCGCCGGGCCGGTGCCGTTCAGGTCCTGGCCCCACAGCAGGAACTCGATCGCATGGTAGCCGGTGGCCACGTTGGCTTCGTTGCCGTCGGCCTCATGCAGCGTCTCGGCAAGCAGCTCGGCAGTGATCACCGACGCATCGATGGGCTTGCCGCCCACGCTGATCTCGGGGTTGGCGATGACGTTGACGATGTAGTAGGCGTTGGCGTCGGACTCGGTGCCGTAGGACGCGTCCACGTAGTCGATCATGCCCTCGTCCAGCGGCCAGGCGTTGACCCGGCCTTCCCAGTCGTCGACGATGGGGTTGCCGAAGCGATATGCCTCGGTCTGCTGGTACGGCACACGCGCCTCCAACCACGCTTGGCGTGCTGCCTGCAGTGTTTCGGCGCTGGGGCGTTCGATCAACGCATACACGGCCTGTTGCAGGTGTCGGGCCGTGGCCAGCGAATCCTCGTAGGCAGCCAGGGCGATGTCGGCATACGTCTTGACGACGGCCTTTGGCTCGGCGGCATGGACCCATCCTGCCGCGGCGGACAGGACGGCCGCGAGCAACAGCTTGCGCATAAGGGAAGCTCCCGCAATTGGAACGGGGCCCGCAGCCCCGTGTCGTTGGTGAAAATCGTTTGATGAAAGTGTAAACGATTTTCGTTTGACTCTCGACGCCATGCGCAAGACTCGCCCTCGCAGGCAGGCGATTTCGCCCATGGCGGCGCAAGCCGCCGCCGGCATTGCCGACATCCCCTGCCTTGCGTGGATGCGCCTTGCTCTTACACTACTGGCACTTGGACAACTTCAAGGACGGATTGCGCATGAGCACTTACAAGATCGCCGTGATCGTCGGCAGCCTGCGTGCGGGCGCCTACAACCTGCGGCTGGCCCGCGCCCTGGAAAAGCTGATGCCCGAAGGCTTCAGTTTCGACTACGTCGAGATCGGCGACCTGCCCCTGTACAACCAGGATCTGGAAGCCGACATGCCGGCTCCCGTGGTGCGGCTCAAGCGCCAGGTCGAATCGGCCCAGGGCGTGCTGTTCGCCACGCCCGAGTACAACCGCTCGCTGCCCGGTGTGCTGAAGAACGCGATCGATTGGGCCTCGCGTCCCTACGGCAAGAGCTCGTGGAACGGCAAGCCTTCCGGCGTGGTCGGTGCCTCCCCCGGCGCGATCGGCACGGCGATGGCGCAGCAGCACCTGCGCAACATCCTGTCGGCCCAGGGTTCGCCCGCACTGCCCACCCCCGAGGTCTACCTCCAGGTCAATGAGCAGACCATAGACCTCGAAGGCAACATTAGCGTGCCGGCCACGCGTGACTTCCTCAAGTCTTGGGCAGACCGCTACGCGGATTGGGTGCGCAAGCTGGCGTAGGGCCGAGGGCCGCACGAGCGGTCCCGCCCCTGAGGGGCCGGGCCGGTGTTCCCGCGCGGGCGCCCGAAGTTGCAACACTTCTTTGCGCACCCGCCCTGCGCTGCGGCGCACAAAACCTGTCTTCCCCACCCGCGCCGGGCCATGCGCCCGGCGTCGTTTTGCACAGGCCGTGGGCCGTTATCCCGGGCCATGCCCACTTATCCCCGGATCATGTGGACAAGCTTTTGGACAGCTTTGGGATGATTCGGAAAAGCGCTTGAGCCTCAATGGCTTGGTTAGCCTGGGCAGCGAGCGATCAGCGCGGGGGCACAGTGCATAAGCGGGCATCGGCGCGGCGTTTTGCCGATGTTGCGGTGCGATCTGCCCGGTGTTTTCCGCGGTTGTCCACGGCGATTGTGGACAAGGCTTTGGACAGCTTGAGGGTAGTGCAGAAAACCCGTTTTGCAACAAGCCCTTGAGATGTTCGCTCACCAATGACGCAAATCGGTGCAACAGGTCGCACGCGTTGCCGCATGGCGCCACCCGCTGGGGCGCACGCATCCCGTACGCCCCCTGCAGTCGTATGATGGCAACAGGGTCTGACGCGGGAGACCAGCATGCATGCCGCATTCTCCGCTTTGCCCACATGCCGCCGATGGCTCAGTGCCGCCTGCGCAGTCATTGCCCTGACGGCAGCGTCGCCGTGTTGGCCAGCATCGCCACACCCCGCCCTGCCGGGCTTGCCGCGATGGCCGCAGACGCCGCAGACGCCGCCACAAAGCCAACAGCAGGTACGCATCGGCGACTTTTCCGTCGTCGAGCTACGCAGCCGTGCCCTGCCCGACGCCCGCCTGTCGGAATTGGGCGCCACGCGCCAAGGCGGCGGCGTCGAAGTGCAGCTCAACGTGCTGCAAGGCATGGACGTGCGCACCATCACCGTCGAGACCGCCGACCGCGAACAGTACCTGCGCCAGCCGCGCACGTACTGACGCATTACACTGATGATCCTTGCACGCCGTGCGACGGCACGTGCGTGCGCTTGACCCGCCAAGGAGACTGAATCAGATGGGACACATTGCATCGCTGCAGGCGTCCGACGGACATAAACTCGACGCCTATGTGGCCGAGCCCGCCGGCAAACCGCGCGGACTGCTCGTGGTCATCCAGGAAATTTTCGGCGTCAACAGCCACATCCGCTCGGTCGCCGACGGCTACGCGGCCGACGGCTACCTGGCCATCGCGCCAGCGATGTTCGACCGGGTGCAGAGAAATTATGAAGCCGGCTACGCGCCCGAGGACATCGAGGCCGGCCGGGCCATCATGGGCCAGCTCGACTGGAACAACGCCGTGCGTGATGTCCAGGCAGCGCTCGAGCATGGCAAGCATGCCGGCAAGGCCGGCGTGGTCGGCTACTGCTGGGGCGGCGTGGTCGCGTGGCTTGCCGCCACGCGCATCGACGGATTCGACGCGGCGATCAGTTACTACGGTGGCTCGCTACCCAACTTCGTCGACGAGCAGCCGCGCTGCCCGGTCATGCTGCACTTCGGGCTGGAAGACAAGTCACCCACCGCCGAACAGGCCAAGGCCTTCGCCGCGCGCCATCCGCAGGCCATCGCCCACTACTACCCGGCCGGCCACGGCTTTAATTGCGACCAGCGCGGCTCCTACCACGCCGAATCCGCGGCGCTTGCGCGCCAGCGCACGCTGGAATTCCTGGCCAAGCACGTGGGCTGACCCAACTGGCCCGGGCCGCACGGCGTGGCGCGCACCCGCGCCACGCTCCCACTGCAGTGGCGCGCCGACACAGGAAAACACATAGCGAAACTTGAGTCGGCGCCGCACCGCTTGCAATGATGGGGGTACCGATCACCGATCCAGGAGGTACCCTCATGCGCCCGCAACATTCCATCGCCGCCCGCCTGGCCGCAGCCGCCCTCGCAACGGGGCTGGCCTGCGGCGTGGCCGTGGCGCAAGGCTCGGCGCCCGCCCAGTCCCCCGCCCCCATCACCGCACCCACTGAAGCGCAGCTAGACAAATACGCCGGCGCCGTGCAGAAAGTGTCGGCCATCGCCGACGAATACTGGCCCAAGCTGGACGCCGCGCGCGACGATGCCGCGCGCGAGGCGGTGCTCAACGAAGCCGACGCCAAGATGGTCCAGGCCGTGCAGGCCGACGGCATGTCGGTCGACGAATACAACGGCATCAGCATGGCCGTGCGCCAGGACCCGCAGCTGCGCCAGCGCGTCGTGGACAAGATCAATGCGAAATCGGGTGGTACGCGCTAAGCGCATCACACACGCAGAAGATCCCGCAGAAGATCCAAGCGCCAGCCGACGAGGCTCGCTTGGCTTGAACGGTATGGACTGGCCTTGAGCAAGCTATGCCAGCAGCTTGGCCTTCTGTGCGGCGAACTCTTCCTCGGTCAGGATGCCGTCATCGCGCAGCTTGGCCAATTCCCGCAGCTGCCCGGCGACGTCGGCAGGCCTTGGACGGCCGCGCGCTTGCGCTTGCGCTGCCGCACCCCGGCTGCCCTCGATGATGACCTCGAAAAGGCCAGCCCAAAAGCGCGCCTTGTCTGAGACCGACCGATGGACGAAGCCGCCCCGCTTGGCCTCGGCGTCGAGCAAGCGCACGTCGTGCATCGGCGACTGCAAGTCGTTGACCACCAGCCGCAGGTCGATGCGGGTGACGGTGTCCACGGTCTTCCTGGCCCCTGACAGGCCGCCGGCGACCACTCCGACACCGCCTAGCGCAAGCCCGCCAATGATGGCCCCCAGCGCCTGGCTTGACCGGACTGCCTTGCTTATCGACCGGCCATCCTCGAACAGCTCGCAAGACAGCACGTCCTCGAAGCGATAAACGCGTGCGGTATCCGGCAACGCCGCCAAGCATACTTTGCGCCCGCCATCGTCGATGGCGATGCCTGTGCGCAGATCGGCGCCAACCAGCGCGTGGGTCACGCGGAAGTCCGCTTGCGCGCTGATGAGCCCCTCGAGCTTCGCCCGCTTCTTCTTGTTGCTGTCGGACTGGATCGCAAGGCCAATCGCGACCAGCGCGACGACGAGCGCGATGAACTCGAACAAACTCATGGCCGGCCCCTCGACTTTGTAACTGGACTATACCAACCCGCTGCCTCAAGTCGCCACGTTGTCGCCGAATCTCTCCCCAGATTGAATCCGCGGCCAGGGCCCGCGTGGCGCCTTGCCCAGGACAAGCCAGGCCACGCACGGCAGGCCGCATAATATTAGGCTTGTCTCAAACAAACCCTGGCCGAGTGACCGATTCCAAACATACCCCGATGATGCAGCAGTAGCTATGCTGTACGTGGGTAATCTCTTGATTTGGATAGAGAAATTGGCGATGCTTGTCTAATATTTCTTGCTACATCACCCGCCCGCCGAGCCGCATGGATGCTAGAGGCAGGAGTTGATATTAGACACGCGCCAAGGAGAACCAATGCCCGGGTCCACCACGTCTTGCAAGAGGCGTCAGGCCTGAGCCGGAGAACCTGCTCATGGACGAGCCGGCCATTATCAACATGCGCAGGTGAAAATCACCCGCCCCAAGCCTGCACCAATGCTCGATGCTTGGCCGTGCACTCCCCGTACCTTATCGCCAAGGTCATATGAGCCTTGGCTAGATCGTCCCAAGAATCCGATTCAACGAGCGGTATAGGCGGACAAGGCGTCGCCAGGTTGGTTGGCAGCGTTGGCCGCGTTAATGGCTTCATTGATGCTTTGCAACCGCTCGCCATCAATACGACAGTCATCAGGCAGAGGAATCTGAGTCTCGACACGGGTGTACCTCTCAATGATCTTGGGCTTCGCATTGCGAAGTGCTACCAGCCCAGTTTCAAGGGCATTGGATAGGCTGATCAGCCGATCGGCTTCTTGGCGCCACACGGCCAACTCAGCCGCGTGATACTCGGCCATCGCGGATACCCTGCCTTGCTCATATTTTTCGTGCCCGTACCAAAGGATCCCCATCACAACGGCAGTACCGCCGACCGCAGCAACGGCATACCCTCGCCACCCGGTCACGAGCCCAAACATAGCGCCCTCTCCTCCGACCGTCGGCGCTCGAGGCCTGCCAACTTCTTCCCTCCGGCATAGACCCAGCGCATCAGCTCCTCGCACCAGACCTGCGGCGGCTCTCCTGCAGTGGCCTTCTTCACCAGGGTCGAACGGCAAGCTGCCTGGACCCCGACGTTGTACGCCCAGCTGGTCAGTGCCGTTTGCTGCCCGTCGGTCAAGGGGACCGTGACGCAATCGAGCACGCGAGACGCTTCGATCACATCGCGCACCAACAGGCCGGCGCATTCCTCGGGAGCGTAGGTCTGTCCCATCCGGACACCGGACGTGGTACCAAAGCAGGCGGTCGGGATGCCTACTGCATCGCGATACGCGGTCTGCCGATAGCCCTCGAACCCACCGATCAGCACCATGGCCGATACCAGGGCCCCAACGGATAGCTTGATCTTGCTGCTACTCACCCCGCTTCTCCCGCTTGATATCTCGGTGCCACTTCCAGAGCAGGTACGCCGCCTGAAGTGTGATGTAGGCCAGTGTGGCCCAGCCCACTGGACCTATCCCATCCCTTGCAATTGCCTCAACAGCGGCCACGGCGGTCGGAGGGGTTGCTTTTGCCGCTTCGGCTGCGACGTCTGCGTGCATCTTCATCATCCTTTGGGGCATGCCTGCCTCCCGACGGTAGACACAAAAAAACCCGCTTGTGGCGGGCCGTTCCTGCGGTGATTCAGGCGTAAGACTCAGCTTTGCTCTAGCAGCTCCTGCGGCTGCATGGCAGCGACAATCTCGGCCTTGCGCTCTGGGGTGAGCAGCCCGTTGTCAACGAGCGCCTGCAATCCGGCCTCGGTCCTTGGATCTTCGTAGGTGATGAAGCTTGCCGCGAGCAGCTTGTCGTACCACAGCTTGATCGCCGCGTTGCTCATCGTGGCCGCGACAACGGCCAGTTGCTCACCCTCGTTGAACAACTCAAGCAGTTCAAGCGGTGCGAAAACCGGGTAGACGGGCGTTGCCGGGTCTTCCGGCTCGGGTTGCGTTTCCTCTTGCGGGGGTGGATCGCGCAGCACCATCTGGCCGTCTTCGATGGCAACTTCCTTACCCTCAAGCATGGCGGCCAGCGCGTCTTGGTACTGCTGCTGCGTGATCTCGATACCGCCCTCGATGGGGGCGGTGCTGATCTGTCCGTTGGTGGCGTAGGGCATGTCAGTAAATCCTCATGAAATAATCTGCACCGACGTTGCGCATGCGGGTTTCGACGTCTGTACGAGCGACGTTTGACGCGTTGAACGAAATATTCGTTGGGTTGTCAGCCTCCCCAGCTTGGAAGGCAAGCACAGTCCCACTCGTGCCCGCGGATGATGCACTGAAGGCTCCAGATGGGCTAAGCACCACGCTATTGCTATTAGCAGCCCTCCGCACGGTAAATTGGCCCGTAATGTTTTGCAGCGCGTCGTTTTGTTCTGTACCGCTACTACCGGCCCGCAGTACGCGGCGCTCCGTATTGATCAGCCGCACCGTCTGCCCGTGCAGAGGACTCGCCTCGAGGTCGATTACCGCCGTGGCCTGCACCAACGGTGCCGAGCCAGTCACGCTCTCGTCAGTCAGCACGCCGTCGTTGTACGAGTCGCTCGCAGTCAACTTGATGAATCGATACTCGCTGCTCCCGGTCGGGGGCTCCTGGACACCGGGAATATGCGTCCATAAGGGGAACGGCTCACCAATGGGCTTCGAGAGCCATTGCAAATCCGAGTCACTGCGCGTCATCAGTGGGGTTTCCAGCGGGCAAAGATCGATCCACGCTGTCCCAGCCGCGTTACGCATCTTCAGACGCCCATTGCCGGTGTCCGCCCAGATGGAGTAAGGCCAAGCAATCGATGCCGGGTCATTAGACCCAGAAAAATGAGTGGCAATGGTTTGCAGCGCCTTGTTGACCTGATCGACCAGTGTCGGACCAGGCAACGGAGGCGTAGTCTGCACTTGGGTGTTTTCCTGCATATCAGTACCCCTGCGCTAGCCAGTTAATCTCCCGCTCAACAGAGCTGGATGCGTTGATAACCTCAATGTCGAACCCCGACTCGTCCACGTTCGTCAGCACCGCCTGGTCGCCGTCAATCGCATCCAGGATCGTGATCTGCACGTTCGGGACCGCATGGAACGTCTTCGTGAACGTGACTCGAGCGCCATTGACCGGCACCGTCACCCCTTCTCCGTGCTGCACGAGGTCTGGCACATCAATGGACCAGACGAAGTTCTCAACTGCAGGCACATAGAGGGGGTCATCGGTTTCAAGGATCAGGCGCACGTCGATATACCGAGCGTTGATCAAGCCAGGCACGAAGTCTCGCCATTCCGTCCAGTCGCCGAGCACCTGCGCGTGCCGGATCTGCGGCGTGGCCCGAACGTGTTGCAGGCGACTGCCATCAAGAACGTCCTCGATCTCGAATACGTCCGGGGAAAGCAAGATGTCATCGGTCAGGTTGTAGACCTGCGTGACAATGTCGAAGTCCACCCGGACAGGCGCTACATAGCCAATGTCGACGCGAGAGGCCTCCGCGATTGTGTAGACCCCCCTTTCTGCCGCACCACCGAGCCAAAGAACGTCCTGCTCACTGAGGATGTTCTCTACTTCAAGCACATCGCCCTGCGGGGCCAACGTAAACGTACCGTTGTAGACAACACCGTCTTCAGCGACGTCACCGTCCCAATCGGGGGCCTCGTCTCGCACCAGAATGACATTACGTACAAGCGTCGCGCCGTCGATTTGCAGGGAGTCAGGCGGGCCGTAGATAACCGTGCCGTTGGGCAGCACAAAGCGGGCGGCAACGTGGTATAGGCCATTGCCGATCGCCAACATTTCCAACTCGCTGGTAATGCCAACTACGCTTGAGTTCGCCCAGGTCGGGCCCATCCTGACTTCGTAGCCAGGGTTTCGAATGTCGACCACCCTGTTCCAGCGCAGAACAGTCAGGCCGTCCCGGAAAACGCTTGTCAGGCCTTCTACCGGGGGCAACGGCATTGCCAAGCCCTGAACCGTATAGGTGGTGTCCTTGCCGATCCCTATCCCCGCGGCAGGCCTCGGGGTCACAGTGACCTCGACCACGTCACCAGTCTGGACCAGGACGTCTGCATAACGCTCGGACGTAATGATCGTCGGCTTGGCGTCGCCGTTGACCACCAGATCCACCGCGACGGGCACGGCTGCCGAGATGGCCCATTCGATACGCAAACGGATCTGGTCCGCAGCGACACTGACGATCTGCTCAGAGACCGACAGGCTCAGCACTACCCCGGACAGAAGGGCCCCGTCCCTGGGCGGCGTGTACTGATACGGGTTGTTCTCGCTGGCGTAATAGCCGGGGTCGTCATCGATCGCCGAAAACCGAACCCCGTCCTCAGTAGGCCGGACTTCCACGATCTTGAACCGTCGCCCGGGGGTTGCTAGCGGGTCGAACATCCACACCCAGTCGACCGCAGGCACATCCTCGAAGCCTGGATCACCCGGCAGCGGGAAACCGTCCAGGTCGGATACGATCGTCAGCTCGTCAACGTCGCCTACAGCAGACACGACATTGACAGTCTTAAGGGTGCCCTCCGGATCGCGCAGCATCGCGATTCCGCTGCCACCGCTCGGGATCTTCGCGTCTAGCTTGATCGTGTTGCCGCTGCGTCCAATCATCCGCCCGGAGTAGCCCCAGACCGTCAGGTCGTGGCTGATCTGGACGACATCCCCCCGATTGGCGATGTAGCCCTCAATGTCGGTCTCCCAGCTCACCCGGCGTCGGTGCCAGACCTGGGACGCGGCGAGCAAGTTCGCCTCCCGCCCAGCAAGGACAGGGCTCGTAACCCCTTCTAGATCCAACTGCAAAGGATTCTGCGTGGTCGTCGCCCCAGGCACCCGGACGCGGACCTCGCCCATCGTGTAGTTGGCGGTCCGGTCGGTGAAGTTCAGGACGATCTCGTCGACGGTGCCCTCATTGATGTAGTCAACCCGGAACGAACCCGCCCG
The DNA here is from genome assembly GCA_937908115.1 of uncultured Alcaligenaceae bacterium. GTDB lineage: Bacteria > Pseudomonadota > Gammaproteobacteria > Burkholderiales > Burkholderiaceae_B > CALEQZ01. The sequence goes on from CALEQZ010000020.1 coordinate 143,429, forward strand.
GATATTCATGGGCCCGAAGATCGCCACAACCGGCAGGTTGGGAGCGTCCCAGATGACCCCAAGTTTTCCGGACTGCCACGTCGGCGATGCCCGCCCTGCTCTGGCGATGATCTGCAGCATCTGCGCTGCGGAAATCCGCCGATCCAGCACGTAGTCGAACGTCAGCCCTTTCGAATCGCACCAGGCCGCCCAAGCCTTGATTCCGTCCAGATCTACCTGGCTATTTGTCAGCCCGGCCCCGTAGAGCAGATCTCCATTGGCATCGCGCTTGCCTTGCGCGAACCATAGGAACCACCAAGCAGGATTCCGGGTGTGCTGCACCACCCAGGACGATCCATTCCACACCCGGCATCGGGCCTTGCAGATGGCGTTGAGCTGATCGATTTGGCCGTTGAGCTGCGCAGAAGCTCGAATGCGGACCGCCATGCGCAGCTGGCCCGTGTAGTCTCCACGATCGACCTGGACGCAGCGAATCTGGGATACTGCGACGCTGTTCTTTTCGAACTGCGTGTCAATATCCGCTGTCACCTTCCGCACACGGATCTCGTACTGGCCAGCAGGCACGGATACCCGCACGAGTCGACGCACGACATTCGGCGACTTGCCGCTGATGCGGACTCCGCTCGTGGTCGTGTATCCGATCAAGGGATCGGGAGCAATACCCGACCACGGCTTGCCGCTTGCATGCGGGTGCGGCATCCAACGCCATTCGTAAGTACGGCACGACGTCCAAGATCCACCGTCACCTCCAGGGCCTTCCTGGGTACAGATCTGCACGGTATCGCCCTGCGTGTGATCAGCGGGGTTGGTCGATCCATAGCTCAGTTGGACCCACTGTGCTGGCGCTCCCCAGTCCAGATCTGGCGACTCCATCCGGCCAAGCGACCAGTAGTGAGTCGCATATACCGGGTCAGTGATGTTCCCGAGCGGCGTCCAAGTCGATGCACCGACAGCCCTGTATTCGACCTGCACCTCGACGGTGCGCGACAGGTATTTCCCGGTCTTTTGGTCAATGGCGAAGACCTGCGCAGCCAGGTCAACGTCTATGCGTCGCGTGTCTGCGGGCGTGGTCCGGTAGTTCCACCCATCCGGCTGACGAAGCTCGAAGCCCTGCAGCGTGTCGACGTTGCCAGCAATCATCGTCAGCGAGCCGTCAGCGTCGCTACGCTCAATGTCAACGCCTTTGAATCGCGTGATCGGCGAATCGCCGATCTTGATGTTCGTGATATCCAGATCCGGCTGCAGACCGAAATGGAAGGCCTGCGCTAGGTACTGGTCATTGCCGACATACTCGGTATAGGGCTGACTCGCCAGATCCGGGACGACCTTGTGCTCACCAAACACCAGGAGCATCGGCTCCCAGGGTCGAGCTCTGTTGCGCCCACCCTGTATGGAATAGGTCGGGCTGTTCTCAAGGCGGTTGTTTTCCTGCCGAAATGTCGGTTTTGGCGGCGGTAGTAGCGCATTGATCAGGAGTGAACCCCCGATCATGGTCGCCGCAGTCCCAAGAGCTCCTACAACAGACCCAAAGGACGCGGTCAATGCAGCGCCGACGGCGAAACCCGTCAGCGTCAACGCGATCATAGCGACGGTCCGCAGGATTTTGCTACCACTGCCACCGCCCGCCATCCTCGCCCGAATCACAACCATGTCGCCGGGTCGCGGAATCAATCGCTCCCACAGGGCCTCCGGAACGGGATGCCCGTTGTGCCACACATGCACAGGCCCGCTAGCAATCCGGATTCCGTTGCGCTTGATGTACGCACCCAGGGTTTCCCCAGGCAAGAATGACGCGAAGCAGACCTCCTTTCCGTCGGGCCGTAGCGGGTGAGGCAGGCTAACCAGTGCCGGCCTTGCGACGTCTTTCCCTACTTCCATTGGTAGTAGCCTTCCAACTTCCAATGCAGTCGCGTCATGTCGCGAAGACGCTGACGAATGACAGCCCCCGCAGACTGATCTGCATGGAGAACCCACCACTCTCCGGCAAGCCAACACATCACACCGGCATGGCATAGCCTGCCCCGCCCGACGAACAAGGCCGGGCAGCCGTCGAAAGGCTCGGCAATACGCTCGGCGACCTCTTCCCGGTACTCCAAGATCTGCGCCGTTTGCTCCCTGAGAGTCCGTGCATGACTCGTCGGCACCTGCGGCTCGACCCCGAATACTTCTCGCGCAACCCGAACCGCCAGGGCAACACAATCCCCGGTCTCCGGCACATACGGGAGACCTACGTACTTGTCAGACCAGTGCATCACCAAAGACCTGGTGCCGTGTTCGGATCAAACCGAAGCTTCACTGCCGGTTGCCCCAGCGTGTCCTGAAACCCAAGCTGTCCACGCACGACAAAGTTGTCCACCGACAACCCGGACAGATCCAGCGTCATGTCAAATTCGACCGTGTCTGGGTCAGAGCGCAGCACCTGCATGATCCGGCATTTCGCCCCTTTACCCCCTTGGCTGTACTCAAGCCATTGGGTGAGCTCGCGCCCGATGTTGTCGACCTCCAAGCGGGCTTCCGGCACCTGCTGGTCAATGTCGTCCGGCAGCGTGATCCGAAAGGCACACGCAATGAACTCATTCCCCTCGACCACGATGTTCTGGGAGTCGTTCACTACCCGAATCGGAACGGTCAACTCGGGGTGCGTGATCTCAAGCAGAACGAGAAACGGCTCGTCGGCGCTCGTGGCAAGAAGGTTGCGCCGGGCTGGTGCGGTATAGGATCGAGGCATCGTTACCCCAGCGTCTCAATCTGACCCTGTGCCTTCCAGACCTTGCCAGGGCTGGCCCAAGTCAACTGTCCACCAACGAACCGCCCTTGCTTGGTCACCCCGTCGACCGGATCAGTCCAAGAAAACCACCCGGTCCCTCCATACAGATCGTCCCGAAACCACGCGTCAAATTGCTGCTTGTCCTCGGCTGACAGCACCAGAACCGTCACGTCCCGGGTGACGATCGGCAAAGACCGCCGCGGGCGTTGCTTGGCGATCCCGTTGTCCATATCCGTGCGCAAGACACCGTAATCCGGGCGCTCATTGAAGCCCTCGAGCAGGATCTTCGCGTAGGCAGGCCAAGTAGCCATCCGAACCCCTTACAGTGCAGCCAGCTGCCGACGAATCGGCCCGTTGGCTTTGAGATCCTTGAGCACGACATCCACCACCCAGCGCTCGCCGTCGTGGCGAACATTTGCGTCTGCCGTTTGGATCGGTTGGGATGTCTGGTTGATGATGTTGACCTGCGGTGCAGCGGTGGACGGGCCAACCCCGGACAGATCCGCCCTCACCCCAAGCTTCCCGTCAGGCCCACGAGACAGCGGCATGATGGCCTCTGGCCCCGCCTCAGCAAAAATGCCAACTCCCTTGGCAAATTCGAAGACCTGCGGGGTGTTGTAGACCCTGTTGGAGTACCGGCTTAGGCTTGCGCCGCCGAAAACCCCGCCGTTGGCGTACTGGAACCACCCACCCGTGTCGATCGCCCCAAACGGGCTGCTGGCGAGCCCGCCGAACAGATTGGCAAACGCAGACGCAAGCGGGCCGGTAATCGACTGTTTGACTGCGATTCGTGCCAGGTCGGCCACGATGCTATCGATCAAATCAGAGAAGTTCAGCTTCCCAGTCTGCACAAAGTTAGCCAGCGAGTCTTCCATGCCCTTAAACGCCGACTGCACGGAATCTCGCACCGAGGCCGCTGCGTTGTTAGCCTCGTCCACGTAGTTCTGCAGCCCGGCAGTAACTCCGTTGAGCCAGATGGACTCCGCCTCCAGTTTCCTCTGGGCCGCGTCCCGTAGGATCTCGATCTGGCGTTTCTCGGCGTCTTCCAAGTCTGCTATTCGGCGCTGGTACTGCCCCTCCGTGAGCTTCGTAGACTCGACCTGCTGGGCCTCCTCCAATTGTCGACGGCGCTCTGCATACTCCTGTCGGATGGCAAGCTCTTGCTCGAAGAGCTCACGCTGACGGTCTCCCATGCCGATGCCGAGGACGTCTAGGTTCTGCCGCCTCCAGAAGATCTCCAGCTCCCGATTGATCGCTGCGAAGTACCTTGTCGATTCGGCAGCCTGCTTGATCGCCTTGTCCTCTTCTTTCCACGCCTGGATTTTGTCAAACAGCGCCAGGGCTTGGACCCGGTCAGCTTCCGCCCCCTTGGCAGTCGCGATACGGTACCGCTCAGCCTGTTCGGCGGTCATCCCAAGCGTTGCCGCCTGGAACTGCAGTTGCTGCACTAGGCGTTGGAGCTCTGTGAGCTGCTCCTTCTTCTTCTTTCCCTCTGCCGTGCCCGTCGGGCCAATACGTTCTGTGATTTCCTTGTAGGCTTGCTCGGCAGCATCGGCAGCCCTGGTGATGGCCCGGTCGGCAATGCCAGCGCTCAATGCCTCGTAAGCACCTAGACCGCGTGCAGCCTCCTTGTACCCTTCGACATACGAATCGACCAAACTGTAAATCTGACGGTCAGACCGGCCCTGATACTCGAGCTTTTCAAGCTTACCGCCTCCGAAGAACTCGGAAACAGCACTCAACTTGTCAATTAACGTATTTGCAAACGAAACCGCATTCTCGATTACGGCATCGAACGTATTTGCGAAAGCGTTCTGGATGTTCAGGCCGAGTGCCGTAACTGCTCGGTAGACGCCACCAAAAAACCCTTGGAAATCAGCGGAAATGGTGTCGATCTCTTTCGCTGTCGCTAAGAATGAATCGGCGAACGAGTCAGCGAAGATCCCGGAGACCCTTTTGCTGCTGATCGATATACCTTCGGCGAACTCATCAAAAAAATCGCTCATTCGAGCCGCGATTTCACGAACTGCGTCAGCGTCTCGCTGTAAACCTTCCATATCTTCCGAAAGGTTCCCCACGCGCTGGGCAAGTTTGTCTATCGCATTCGCTAGAGACGACGACGCACCAGTAGACTGATCAAACGCTCCAACGACTTTCAGGGCAGCGGTATTCAGGTTTTCGACCGCCTGACCAACCGTCAGTACCCGCGTGCCGAACTGCTCGCTGACTCCTTGAGCAGCCCTGCGCAGGGCCGTAACCAATGCGTCAGATGTGATCTTGCCGTCCGCGGCGAGCTGGCGCAGTTGCCCGATGGGAATTCCCAAGCCGTCTGCGATAGCTCGCGCAAGACCGGGCGTTTGCTCCATGACGGAATTCAGCTCTTCGCCCCGGAGCACCCCGGATGCCAACGCCTGTCCAAACTGCACCAGCGCCGCCTGGGCAGACGCCGCACTGGCACCGGAGACTGCAACGGCTTGCGCAACCGTCGTCGTCAGGTCGGCTACGTCCTGCAGGTTTAGCCCGAGGCTTTCAGCATTCTGGGCAAACCGCTGGTAGACCTGGGCAATACTGTCGACGCTCTGGGCCGTGCGCATGGCGATGCTGAAGACATCGCCAGTCGCCTGGGCCAGCCCCTCAGTTGTCGCAGTGACCAGCCTGAGCCTGTTCTGCAGCTCCGTGTACGCATCCGCGTACCGCATAACCGCTGCCACGGAGAACACCGCAGCCAGCTGAGCCGCAATGGCTGTCGCCGCGCCAGACCAAATCTGCCCGAGCTTCGCTGCCGACTGCTCCGCATCCCGGGCAATGTTTCGACCAGCGCGTTGCGCGGTGCGCTGGGCACGCTCCATGCCCTGCTCGAATCCGCCCGTTTTCGCAATCAGGTCGATGGTCAGCTGACCAAGCGAACGACTCGCCATCCTGAGTACCTATTTGTTCCGCCTGCGCCAGAGCTTCTTCTGGCGATCTGACTTCTTCCCGCCCCACAGGGACGCCAGCAGTGCAGCCACGTCTTCTGCATCACCCGTGGTCTCTTCACCGCGCTTGGGCAGAAAGTCCTCGATCTTTGCCTTCTTCCCGCCCTGATAGCCACCGTTGACATTGATCAGGATCGCCGCCAACAGTGCAAAGCCCCGCTGTAGTTCCGGCACCAGTGCGGCGCTGCGGCTTGAGTAGCCATGCGCCTTGAAGTATGCCCCCCACTGCATCGCTTCCCGGTACGTCATCCTGGACTTGGCATCACGTACGGTCATCCCCAGCGCGAGGGCCACCTCGTGCCAAAACTCGTCAGACGGGGTCAGGTCGACTTTCCCGTTTCGTCGCCCCCGTTGACCTCCTTGAAGGCCGCAATGAGCTTGGCCACCAACTCAGGTGCCAAACGGTCGGCCTGCGCCTGGGTCAACTTCGTCTGCCCCCCATCGAACAAGATGCCCTCAGCGATCAGCGCCGTGGTCACACTCCCCTTGTTCGATCGAGAAATATCCTCAACCTTCTTGTACGGCAGCTGCAAGACGTGAATCTGGTACTTGGCTGGTACGCGCTTGCCATCCACCACCTCGTACCATTCGATTTCCTTTTCCACCGGCGTATCAGCAACTAAACCACCGGTAGTTTCCAGTTCCGCAATCTTCAAAGACTTCATTTAGGCCTCCAAGAAAAAGCCGCCTGTCTCCGGGCGGCGCAGGATTACGACGACTGGCTAGCAGCCGGGATCAGCTGAGGCTCGCCAGACACCTGGATGTTGATGTTCGATTGCACAACGCTGTTTTGGGCAAACGAGAACGGGAAGGCCGACATGTAGCCCTCGAACACGATCCAGGCCCGGGTATCCGGCAGGTCGAACACGTATTCGCCCGAGCTGTCAGCCGCAGCCGTCGGGGCATCGCCAGGAACTACAGGCTCACCGGCCACCGTCTGCTGAAAGCCCACCGCCCACAACAGCTTGACACCCGCGACTTTCAGCTGGTGCAAGCGAACATGGTTCGGATCCTGCGGGTCCGTGTAGATCGTGAAACTCGCGGTGCCAGGCGTAGCCAGACCCGCTTCATAGGTCCGAGCCAGCGAGTTCAAGCAGGTCGTCTCGATCTGCTCGATCGTCGTGTCGATACCATCGATCGACGTCACGCACCCGACATCGATCAGCTCACCCGTTTCCGGGACCAGGGCCCAAAAGCCCGTACCTTGAGTCTTCACTGCCATTGGATAGCTCCTTGCCTGTGCAGGCACAAAAAAACCCGCGGCAAGCGGGCAAGTCATCTCCAATCAGGAGCCTGGGCGCGGGGGTTAGGAGACATGGCCCCCTTCGGCTGGCCGGCCTAGCCCAGGCAAACCGCACTACCGGTTAACCCACCAATCCACGTCGAAGCTGCAACGGTAGGACTGCGTTTCGTCATCCCGACTCTCACCACGCCACGACGTGACATGACCGTATGGCTCGAATGCATCCCGTAGCGCCATGGCGCAAGCCCTCGCTGCATTCGCGGTCGTCGCGTAGACGTCGATCTGCGTCGTAAACGCGTCGATGTTCGGCGTGTTGGTCAGATAGTTCTCCGGCGCACCCCCCACCATCTGCCAGACTGCATAGGGGTACGCCACGTTCTGCGGTGCCATCCCGAACATGTAGACGCGGGTCGGGTTGCTCCCCAACAGGGCCGTCACGGCAGGACTTGCCGCTGCGTACTTGAAAACTGGCGGGTAGCTCATTTGGTCTTCAGTTTCGCTACTTCGATCCCGACCTGCCGCTCGAGCTCCGCAGCCACCGCGTTGAACACCTCCGAGACGCTCGCCGCAGCAGCAGGCCGTAGGAAAGGCTGTGCACGAGCCCGCTCAGTCCCAAGCTCCACCAGATGCCAGTGTGGCGTGTTGCCGCCCCTGCCTTCGTCCGGGTTCCCTCGAGGGATACGGCCTCTGCTCGTCAGCACGCCAACGCTCACCATCGTCTCCCCCGTCTGCTTGAAATAGCGGCTGCGAAACCGTTGACCTATGTTGTCTGCGATCCGGCGGCCCGTCTGCGGATCATCGACCTGCAGGGCGTTCTGCTTAGCCCGCTTGCGAACAATTGAAGCGCCCTTCCCCACTGCTTTACGAGCAGCCGACCGGCGCACTTTCAGCGGCAATTCCTTCAGATTCCGGAGCACCTGGTCCAGGCCGTGCAGGGTCACTGATCGCCTCCAATATGTCGGGAATCCGCGGGAAACACGTCAACTCCGTGTAGCGGCTGCAATTGATCACCTCGCAGCGGCGAACCTTCGCCAAAATCGCCACTGCCTGAAACTGGCCGCGCCAGGTCCGCACCTTCTTTTCGTCCGGATTCTTTGTCCGGTCGTGCGCTCCGTGCCAGTGCAATCCATGCTTAATCGAGCAGTCGTACCCGAGCAGGATCACTCGCTCCGCACCACGCTCGATGGCAAACTGAATCGCCCGCATCCCGGAGTTGTAGGGACCCACCACCTTGTGCAGGTTGATCCCATGCTTCTGGGCTGCCAGCCTGGTGCACGTCCACCGTTCTGCTGGGATCGTGACTTCATCCCCGTAGGCATCCCACCAGGCGGCGTCCCCGGCATAGATCACGTCTGCGAAGCGTGCCATGCGCCAGCTTGAGTTGACGGCCACCGTGGGTAGCCCGGATCGTCTGACCAGATCGCAATCCGCTTGTGTCAGAGATGGCCCGCTGGCAATGCAGACCACCGTCTGCCCTTCCCAGACCTTACTGACCACTGATGCTTGTCCCCTCGCTTACCGCCAGGGTCAGGTACTCAAAGCCGCTGTCAGGATCAGCCAGAATGCCCTCGATGTTGTAGACCCTTTGCGCCCCGTGCACCGTGTGGACGATCCGCATTGAGGCATCCAGCCCATCCAAATACCGGATCGTGACTCGGGCCTTCACCTTTGACTGGGTCGCCTGAGCCGCCGTGAACTCCCGGACCGACAGTGGTTCGACTGCCGCCCAACAGGTATGGACATCCCGCCACTCACGGATTTCATCCCCGGTGATCGGATCCTGGCCAAGGTAGGCGTACTCTTGGATCGTCACCCGATGGCGAAGCTTCCCGGCTGCGAGGCTCATACGACCGTGCTCCGGCGCAACGGTGTCAGCAGTGCGGTGGCCACCGCGCTGAGCGAGTACCCATGCCCCCAATGAGGCTGCACGTGCTGCGCCCCTTCACCCTCGCGGAATCGATACAGGGATGCGAGCTCCACGAGCACCGCCGCTTTGACGGTCGGCTTGACGATCGGCCCGTTCGAATCCCATTGCGGGACAGGATCGCCATTGCTGCCCGTCACGATCTGGCCGGTCGAATCGGTCTCGAGCTCATAGGCCCGCCACGCTTCCTTGAGCCAAAGCACAACAGCCTGGCTCACCGCCTGGATCATCAGCGTCAGCCAGGCGTCATCTGCCGACCCGTCAATCCGCAGATGGTCGCGAGCTTCTTGCAAGGTCACAAACTGCATGCTACGCCCCAAGCTTGATAGGCTCGGTAGCAGGCCGACGCAACGAGCGTGACACGCCCTCACCATCCCGACCGCGACGCACGAACAAGCGCCAATCCTCCTTCTTGTCCGGGCCCGGGCACTCGGATGTATCTTTCAGCGCAATCCAGGCGTTGCCGTCATACGTGACAACATCGTCCTTCTCGAAGGACATGCCTTGACGCCAATAGCCCTTCCATACCGGGACCGGCAGGCGCTTCTTGATATCCCCACCCTTACCCTTGATCGTGAGCGTGCGTTCGCCGTCGTACTCGACCGAAAACTCCGTGAAATCGGCCCCATCCCGACCGCAAACCTGGCCAAGATCCTTGGCCTCGCCATTTGACAGCGTGACAATCAGGTGCCCTTCCCGGCTGACCATCGCACCGGCTAGGCCAACCCCGTCCTTGCCGTCCTTCCCATCCTTCGGGGCTGGTATGGCCGCGACTGCCTTTTCCACCTCTGCGCGGATTATCGGCGCAACATCCTCCGTGGTCACCGAGGTGCCGTCCTTGCCTGGTGCACCATCTTTGCCGTGGATCACCGTCGGCTGGCGCTCGGACAGCTCCTTGAGCTGGGCCCGCAAGGTCTCAATATCGGCCTTTAAGGGCGCGACAGCCTTCAGAATCGCCTCGCCCATGGCTTGGCCAAATGCTTCAGGGTCAAACATGGGCAATCCCCAGTTGCTTGTTCATGGCCTGGATCGCCTTCTGAGTAGCGAGAAAGGCGCGAATTTCGTCCTGGACCGGATCAGGCTCTGTCACTCCAACATCAGGAACGATTCGATTCTGCCGGACCTGATCTAGCGGATAGTCTTGCTGCTGCATGTAGACCGTATCGCCGCCTTCCAACGGGCGACGGTTGAATCGACGGCGTCCTTCGTTCGGGGTTTCGATACCACCACCGACGAGCTTCGTCGCGACGTCGGCACGCTTGCCTTCATCCATCCGCATCAACGGCTCGATATCCAGCTTGACACTCAGCGGACGCTCGATCTTCAGGCCATCGTCCAGCAGCTCTTCCATGTGCTGGATATGCGGCTGCAGGGCGTCGTTGTAGTACATGAGGTTGACACCATCGGCGCCTAGCCCTGCCGGGATATCGCCAATTCCGACCTTAAAGGGCGGCATGCCGAACGGCTGGCAGATCTGGATATCCGAGTAGCGCATCTGCTCGATCATCTGCGCATCGATGGATTTCATCGCAAAGGGCGTGAACTTCATATCAGCCCCGATGATTGCTACTTTCCCAGCCTTCCCCTCGGAGAATTCCCTGTTCCAGTACTCCTGCACGGCCTTGGCGTCCTCCTCCGACATACCAGCTGGGGCCGTCAGCAAGCCCCCGGGCTGGGCATTGTTCGCGAAGAACTCCGTTGCGCTGCGCATGATCTTCATGTTTTTCAGCGCTGGCCAGTACGCCGCAGCAAGCGGCGGCACACCGACCAAGGGATGGTGCACGGTCATGCAACGATCGTGGATGATTTCCGACGCGGGCACGACAAGGTTCTTCGCAGGGTAGTCCTCCGGAAGATTGTTGAGTTTGTCCGTGTAGAGCTGATAGAACACGGCACCGGTGTCTGCCACCATGGGCAACACCCGCTCTGGGTTCAGCACGTACAGAGCCTTGACCACGCCCCTCTGATCGCGCTGCTTGAGTATGTACGCATTTCCATGGATCAGTTTTGTCAGTATCCAGTACTCACGAAACTGAGCAGCGGTCTGGTATGGGTTCGGGCGACGCAGGACGGGGTCATACGCAGCGTTCGTCGTCGCATTCCAGATACCATCCTGGTCCAACAGCTTCAGGCTAAACGGGAGCTTTCCGATATCCGACGCAATGCGAAAGATGCAGGCGTACAAGGTCGGATACGTCAGAAGGTCGCCGCGCGTTTCCTCAACATTGCGCTGCCACGCCCCAGAGAACGGCTCAAGAATACGTCGCCATCCGCGCGACAAAATTGGCACAGGCTGGGCCGATTTCTGGGTGCCGACTTTGAGCCCGAACAGTCGCATTTAGATAGCCTCGAAAAGCTCGATGTTGTTGACATCATCCCCGCCCTTCAGGGCGGCGTTATGTCATGGTCGTGGATTGAAAACCGGGCGAAGCACATCATGACTGATCACCCGCTTCTGTAATCCGCTTGCGCAGCTCGTCCGCATCCCAGCCGTGATACGGACGCTTGCCCACCACGGCCTGATACTGCGCGCGCAGCTCCATCAGCTCATCAACGGAAGATCCAGCAGGCTCTGCGGCCCGCATGTCTCGTGTCAGGTAGGTGCCACGCCCAAGCGCCGACAAGACCTTCGCAAACCGGCGGTCCATCACCTGAGTCCTGCCGTTGGCGTAGCGGAATTTGACCTTTGCCATGTCCTCTCCCTGACAAAGAGGGGGCCGAAGCCCCCTCCCATCATCACGAGCTCGAGACAGCCTCGGCCCAATTGACGCCTTCCAGATACGCCACCGCGCTCGAGCGACGGCGGGCCCAGTTGATCGTCCGCTCGGCCCGGAAGCCAACCAGGTTGCGCTGCCAGAGCGAGACCAGCACCGTCGACGCAGTCGTCGGGTTGTCCGGGGAATCGTCCATCTGCAGGGACGCTTCAGTCGACATCGAGATCTCGATGCCGCCGTCATCACCCAGGTAGATGTCGCTCGCGTTGACCAGCGCCACCACGGCACCCGAGGAGTCCTTCGGCACATACTCGGACACGATGACAGGCAGGCCGAACAGCGTACCGCCGGTCATCGAGATGCCCGGGAACTCGGCTTGACCCAACGGGTTCTGCATCAGGCTCAGAGCCAGAGCAGTCGTGGCCGGCATGATGAACACGCCAGAGGTCGGGGCGTTGTTGGCCGCAATGAAGGCATCGAATAGCGCCTTGATGTCGGCACGCACCGCATCGGCGTCGGTGCCGCTCGAGGCGATACCGGTGACACCGTTCAGGATCGAGGCCGGAGAGACCCCAGCAACCGCCGACTTGGCGGGGTCGATGAAGTCAATGTCCAGGCGCTCGCGCAGCGCGGCAGCCAGCTGGTCTCGGATGATCACGTCAGCCGAGGGGCTGGAATCGCGGATAACCTCCATGGTGGCCACGGCGATGTTGGCAACCTTCAGCGGTTCCAGCGTGGTGCGGCTGAAGTCGAACTTGGTCAGCGGCTTGGCTTGACCTTCGCCCACCCAGTACCCAGACCCGCCCGAGGTCTGACCGACCAGAGGCGTGCGGAACGGCACTCGACGCAGAGACGGAATTCCGTTCGTCCCGAAGCGGCCCAGAATCGTCTGCGGGCGCAGGAACTCAACGAAGTCCGCGAACACGGCGGTTTCATCGCCGACCAAATTGCCCGCCCAGTCCGAGTTACCAGTCGTGGCCGCAGCGACCGCCGCCTTGCGGACCATCGCTTCGGTCGCCTTGACGATCTGCTCGTAATCACCATACATCGCCTTGGCAATATCCACGGCATAACGATGCTCAAGGTGACCGAGCGCCAGGCACTTGGCAGCACGCGCGAACGCAATGCCAGGCTCAAGCTTCTGGGTGTTCTTCACCTGCACCGGCACGGCCTTGGCGCCACCCGCAGCCGGACGGTTGGCACTGTCAGAAGTATCCACCGGCGTGGCAGACGCCTTTTCCTGCTCAGCCAGCACGCTGAAGCGCTGGATGTCAGCGTCAATCGCCTTGATTTCCCCCTGCAGGGTGTCGAACTGCTCGACCTCGGCAGGATCCATGGTGCGGCTTTCTTCCGCTGCCTTCTTGGCGATTTCCTTGATTTCGGCCTCCTTCGTGGCTTTCGTCGCCTTGAGGGCCTCGACTTGATCAGCAAACGTCGGCATGACGTCCTCCAGAAATAAAAAAACCGCCTCGAAAGGCGGTCATGACTCGACAGCGCCGCTCTCAGGCGGCAACGGATGCGATCCCAGCGGCCCTCGTTAGGCGGCGGATCGGGTGGGGCGGATCAAGCGAACGGCCCCTTTCGGAATGCTTTGCTCCTGCTTGGCAGGTTGGATCAGTTGAACGACACCCTTCTTGCTCAGCTCGAAACGCTTAATCTGAGTGATCAGGTCGGGCGTCAACTTCATCGACTTCACCGCGGTGATGACCGCCTCGGCATTGGCCGGGATCGTCACCATCGAAAGCTCGTAGACTTCCGTCTCCTGAAAGTCGATCCCGCCATCGTCACGGAAGGCGTACTTGATCGGACGAAAGCCGATCGACACGGCCCGCACTAGCCCGTACTTGATCTCTCCCCAGGCGGTGTCAACGCGCTCCTTCAGCAGCCCCTCCTCCTCGATCCGAGGAATTTCCGCTGTAAACGCAATCCCATCCTTGGTCGGGCGTCCGAACTCCACCAGCCCAACGGGCTCGTCATGGTCGTGCTGGTGCAGCAATGGCAACGGATTCTTGAACTGAACGCCAAGGGGATTGATCGTGTCCCCGACTCGGTCCGGATTGGGCGTCGTGGCAATGCCCTTGAAGACGCGCTGGTCCGCGTCCACGCTCTGCACGTCAAACAGGCTGTACGCTCGTTGAACGGTTTTCATCGTCTGTTCCCTTACCCGGCCACAGCCAGGACCAACTTCTTCGGTTTCTCCACGTCCTGCGGCATGACTCCGATCGCCATGGCCAGGGCAACCATGCCGTCAATGCGGCGCCGCTCAGATGGTTTGGCGAATTTCCTCGTCCCAGCAGTGGGTCCGTCGACCGTCACCGCATTAGCCGCGCACATGGTCAATACCGGGTGGTTGCCGTGCTTGAGCTTCTTGCCCAGAAGCCTCGCTTCAAGCTCGCGTAGCGCCGGGCTCATGGACGCGAAGCCTTGGCCAAATTCCACGAACTTGGCGAGCTCGTCAGCAGTGAAGCCAACCTTCTCAAGCCAAGGCCGCAGAAAGCGCATGTTGTATCGATCGAACGCCAGCGCCTGGACCTTGTATCGGTCGAAGACACCGCGCAGGTACTCGGCGACGTACTCGTACTCGATCGCCCGTCCAGGGGTGAGCTGCAAGTGGCCTTGCTTTGCCCACACGTCGTATGGAACCTTGTCGGCTCGGCTCTTCTCGGCTATCCCATCAGCCGGCAGCCAGAACACGCACTGGACACTGCCATCCCGACCCACCAGCGTCAGTGCGGTCAGGTCGGACACACTGGACAGATCCAACCCGCCCCAGACTTCCTCTCCTTCCAGGTCGATCGGCTGCCCACCGTTCTCCGCCCATACTGCCCGCGTCACAAAGGGCGACTTCGCCTCACAACGCTGATTGAGTATGAGGTTCCGGTATCCGGCTTCCATGCTAGGCAGCCGCTTGGCGTCTGCCGCTTGCTTACGCACCTCGGCCTTGTTCATGAAGACATCGAAGTGCGGGTTTGCCGCCCGGATCGCCTCGTCCGAGAATGGGTCCAGGTCCAGCGGAGCCGTGTACAACGCAACTTTGACCCTGGGATCTGCACCAGTCAGGGCGTCATCGATCAGGATGCTCAGCAGGTCGGCATCCGTTGGCGCTTGGGTGCTGATGATGATCGACAGGGGTTCCTCGTGAGCCGCCGACGCCGTTTCGATGGCCTCGTACAGCTCCGACCTCGGCCCACGCACCTGCCCCAACTCGTCATGCACCGCGAACACAGGGCTCAGCCCATAGGCCGTCGACGCATCCGCCGACAAAGCCCGGTACGTCGTCCCCAGCTCTGGGCAGACCAGGATCTTTGTCGACTCCTTGACCTGCACGTACTCCGCCAGCGTAGGCGACATCCGCACCACCTTGGCCGCGTATCCGAACAGAATCGCTGCCTGCTCGCGAGACTGTGCCGCGCTGTAGAGCTGGCTGTTTGGCTTTGCTTCCGGTCCGCAGAGGTGCAGCAGAAGCAGAAATGCGCTCGTCGCCGTCTTCGCGTTCTTTCGCGCCATGCTCAAGATGAACGTGCGCGTCGGCGTGTCGTAGATCTGCTTGATCCACCCCTTCTGCTCGGCGGTCAATCTGACCGGCTGCCCGACGAGCTTCCCATCCGGCACCAGGCAGTGCTCTTCGATCCACCGGATGTTCCGATCGCCACGGGTCAGTCTTTTGGCAGTTCCCACGGCTTCCTTGTCCGGGCAAGGTTCCGATTAGCCCGCCCCACCGTCTTCGGATCAGTGGTCGCCTGGCGCGTGATCCTCAGACGAGTCGCCAAGGACGACGCCGATCGAACCTCACGCTCCTGCATGGCCAACAAGCGGTCGTACCGCTTCAGCCCATCATCATCGGCCAGCCACTGCCGGTCGAAGTTCAGAATCTCGTCCGCAATCAACCGAGCCTGGACCACATGCCGGCAGTACATCTCCAACAATGGCCCGTGCACTGGCGTGAAGGCATCGGCAGGCTGGTCCTCTACCGTCTGGATCCATACCTCGCGCTCTGCATCCGTCAAAGTTGCCGGTGGTGCCAGACGGTCCGCCCGGACCACGGGCGCAACTAGGGCGGCGAGCTCAGCTGCTGCAGCTGACTGTCTGCCTCGTTGTGCCACGATATGAATCCGAGAAATTCTGGACGTTTAGAAAAGGAAGGGTGGGCGCGCGGTCTCGAGCGATGCGCCGACTTCGCGCCGACCTACCCCCCCTGGGTATCGACCGGCCACCCATCGAGCCCGATCGGCTGCAGGTCTGTGCCGGTCTCTTCCCTTCGCTTGATGCTGTCATGGCACCGCTTGCATAGCGGCTGCCAGTTCGTTCTGTCCCAGAAGAGCTTCTTGTCCCCTTTATGTGGGATCTTGTGGTCCACCACTGTGGCGGGTTCAATCCGCCCTTCCTGTTCACAGTAGGCGCACAGTGGATTGCGCCAAAGGAAAGATTCGCGTGCCTTGCGCCACTTGCTTCCGTAGCCTCTCTGGGCTGCTGTGCGCTTATCCTCTCTCCAACTCACGGGCGCTTTACCCTTGCCAACAGACGGGCGGCTCTTTCGTAGGCTATGCGGGCGTACCGCTTGAGGGCTGCCCTGCGTCGGGCGCATGCAGTGCACGTCATGATTTCCGCCAACAAAAAACCGCCCCGAAGGGCGGTCGATTCCGCGCTGACGCGTCTATTCAGGCGATTGCGGCAATTCCGGAACCTGTTGCCACTGTTTGTGAGTGGGAACTGGGCCTCCCCAACTTGGCCGGTATTGCCAAATCGTTCCGTCGTCGGCAAGGGCGAACAACGCCGGGACCGAGGTCGTGCTGTGCGAGTTCCCCGAAACAATGGTAGTCGCAGTGATCTGAATGATCTTTCTGGCCATACTCATTTCCTCCTTGGAACAAGGCGCTACAGCATCGCAATCAGCGGAAGGCCAGTCACTTAGGGACCTCCCTGATTCTCGGAGCCAAAAAGACTCGCCCCGGCGAGCAGAATGCTCAAACCGGGGCGATCAAAGGCCCGCCGCTGGGCCACTAGAGGAGACGGTACGGCTAATAGGCTGACAATGCGACAGCCTACAGAAATGATCCTAGTTATGTCCCCACAGTTTGGCAATGTGTGGGGACAAAATAGTTTGGCTCATACCCAGACAAGTAGCGCCCGCCCAACACCGCGGCCAGCGTCTTGTGCGCAAACTCGTAGTGCCGGTAGTAGATCGTCCGCGGGATCCGCAAGCGCTCAATCTTCTGCTTCACCGGACCCAGCCACACGTAATGGGCGACTACCACGAGTTTCATATCCGGGTGCAGGCGCTCAATAGCGGCGTCGAGTCGACGCACGTCGTCATCAACCAGGAACGCATCCGGATCTGCACGACGCTGCCCGTCGACGCGCATCCGAGCGAATGCGGCCATGTCGGGGTAGCCCAAAGCGCTGCGATTCTCGCCTCGCTTCCAGGCTCCCCATTCCGACAGCAGGATCTCGAGGTTCGACCTCACGCGCCCAGCTCCGTGTAGGGAACTCGGGTCGACAGCGGCAGGATAGGCGGCTGCCACTGCCGGGCCCGTTCTATCGCCTGGCGCATCCGCAGATCAGGCATGTACTCGCGCCTGGGACGGCTGGGCGTGTACGCCTGGCGCTCTAATCCCACAAACCGACGAAGGATGTTCTCGGGCGTCCCGCCTATAGACGGGTCCAGAAACTGGACGAGCTTGGCGATCTCATGTGCGCTCTGGCGGTACCGGTGGACTGTGATGCCGTGCTCCTTGAGCTTGGCGACCGCCGCTTTCCTCACTTGCGCTTCAGTCATCCTTCTTCTCCTTCACCATTTCCCGCCACAGCTGGGCGGCTTGATCCATGACTTGCTTGGCGACGTCCAAGGCTTCTTCTGTAACCCTTGGCGTCCTGGTCAACCTGTCGAGCTTGTCCAGCATCTGCTGAAGCTGGATGCGTGCGAGTGCGCTGTTCACGTCAGAACTCCTCAACCTGCCAGCCACCGCCGTCCTTTTTCGGGCGAGGACGAACGGCCACGAACTTGAACGGGTACATATGTGCGGCGACTTTGATCTTCACGCGGGCGTCGTCCTGCCAGAATCCCTTGACCTCATGGCATTCGATCCGCCCATCAGGCTGCATCAGCACGAAATCCGGGGTGTAGAACGTGTTGTCAGCCAGGCGCAGCTTCACCCCTTCAAACTTGTGCCAGAGAATCCCGCCTACCGCTTGCAGCTTGGAGAGGAACTCCGCGTAGGCCTGCTCCGTGCGGTTCATCTGACCGGTCTTGAGACGGCCAAGGGCATAGCGTTTCTCTTTGCTCACCGGTCGTCTCCGATCATGTCCAGCGGGATGCA
Organism: uncultured Alcaligenaceae bacterium; assembly: GCA_937908115.1. GTDB lineage: Bacteria > Pseudomonadota > Gammaproteobacteria > Burkholderiales > Burkholderiaceae_B > CALEQZ01. The sequence continues at coordinate 161,369 of CALEQZ010000020.1, forward strand.
TCGGCTGTCACCGACGTATTGAAGCGACGGCGCGTGGTACCACAGGGCAATGCTCCCTTCCCATTCCCCGTGCCGGTTTTTGTCGCAGATCAGCATCGCGTCAGGCGCGTCTGCTAGGTCGGCTGGCATCTCAGCACCAGTACGAAGCGCCTGTTCCCTTGCCCGCTCCTTCTTCTTGTTTCGCCAGACGGTCAGCACCTGGTCAACCTGATCAGAAATCGAGCCCGACCCCTTAGCGTCAAACTTGCCCGGTACCGAATCCTCGTTTTCTTTCTTCCGGACGTGGTGCACCAGGTGGATGTGGACGTTGTGATCGCGGGCAAGGCTCGTGAGCAGGTCCACGAAGTCTTTTTGCCCGTTGTAGTCGTCTTCACCCCGGACGCACTTCATCAGGCTATCGATGATGATGTGCTTGATCTGCAGCCTGGTTGCGCAGTACCGAATAACCGCGTAAATCATCTCCGGCTTGACCTGCCCCAGCTGGTCGTAGATCCAGAATCGGCCCTGAATCCAGTCCATGAACCTGGCGGCGAAGTGCTCACTCGGGTTCTCCACCCGAGCAGCCTGGCGGAGCATGCGCTTGAGGGTCGACAGCGGCTTCATCTCGAACGAGGCGATGCAGGTGCGCTCGCCCTGCGCTCCGAATCCGAGGCTCGCTTGCCCTAGAAGCTGGCTTTTCCCGTGGCCGTTGATGCCCTGCCAGAGGGTCACTTCCCCGCCACGAAAGCGGATGTGGTCGTGCGTCTTCGACCAGGGAAGCCGGGCACCGGTCACCACATCGCCGCCTCGGGTCGACGCGATTAGCTCATCTCGCCAAGCTTCTGCGGGCAAGACCTTCGCCTGCGGTTCGGCCTCGACCATGTACTGCTGGAAGTCGAACGTGTCGGGCGTAATCAGTGGGACAACGTTTTGCATGCTTGCTCCGTGTCGATCAGGTCGCCGAAACCCGACGCAATCACGCGGGCCGGTTCGAATGCCTGGATGCGGTCAAGAATGGTTTCAACCCGCTTGCGATCCGTGCCATGCAGATGCACCGTCAGGCCCCGCAGGCATCGAAAATCCAACCCACAAACCGACTCGGTCGGGCCGATCTCGATGCCAGGCAGAAACCCGTTTGCAAGGTCGTTCTCCGGGTCTGTGCCGGGGGAGTGCTGCGGCTCGCGATCCAGGGCAAAAACCCAGACCGCAGCAGGTGCAAAGCCGCGCATGCGAAGCGCCGTGATGCTCTTGTGGCCGGTCATATCGCGGTCCCCCAGACGGGCTGAGATGCAGGCGCCGAAGGCTGCTCCTTCGGCGGGTAGAACGTGTCCCAGCAGTGCAGAATCGACTCGTTCAGCAGGTCGCGGACGTCATGGCCCTGGCTGCGCAGGCGCTCCAAGCGGTTCACCGCCAGCTTGCGTGCGGCATCGGTCAAAGGCTTCTTCTTCCGTCGCCGCATCTCCTCGAACTGCCTCCACAGGTCAGCAGGCACCCAATCGGGCAAAGACCACCCAACCTCCCCCGAAGGGGGGATAAGGGGGGTTATCTTTGAAGATGAAGAAGAAGATGAAGGGGTTGGACTTTGCTTGTCCGCTTGCTTGGCCTCTTGGTTGCCGGTTTGGTTGGGCGTTTGGTTGGATGTTTGGTTAACCTTTTGCTTAACCAAATTCCCAAGCAAATTCGGATTTCCACCCTTCTTGCCGGCCTCGGCGCGAACATTCCGGATATGCTCATCCCGAACCATCCGACGGGAATAGATGCAACCTTCTTCGGACAAGGATGGCACGCCAGCATCCATTAGCTCGGCTAGCAACTTCTGGTATTCCCTCTCAGAGATACCCACCAGCCGGGCGACCTGAGCGGGTTTCATGGGCTTCCCGTTGACTGCCAGATGCCCGTAAGGCTCGCACTCATGCATCAGGCACAGCATCTCGTGCCAAAGGCCACGAGCAGCGAGCGAGCAGCTCTGCAAGGCAGAGTCAGTGCGCCAGTCAGCGGGATAGAACTGGAACGATGGTCTTTTCATGCCGCTGCCTTCATTGCTGGATAGGCTCGCCGATAGGCGGCCTCAACGTCTGGCGTCCACAAGCTGCGAGCGATCAATTCGGCCCGGCAACGGTCGACATAGATGACCTCTAGCTTGCGGCGGGTTTCCTTTGGTATGCCGCCAGTGTCATGGTGCCGGTGGCAATCGGGGCACATCGGGAAAGTCTGGGAGTCGCACGCCTTGATGCCCATGCCCTTGCCAAAATTGGCATGGGCGCATTGACTTGGGCCGGGTCGTCCGCAGCACACGCAGGCCAGCTGCGAGACATTGCGGCGGTGCTTTTCGCTGCGCAGGCGGGTTAGCTTCGGAAACATCATGCGCGTACCCACCCCGGCACTTCGACCGGCTCTGACCACTGAACACCCTGCTCGGCTCCCCAGGCGTAGATCGACTCGATCAGGCTGGCCATGTCCCGAACGCCTAAGTTGCGTGTCTGAGCGCCTAGCGTCACCACCCCATGGCCATCAAGCGACGGGACCACCCGCGCAGCGTGCCCGCCTTCCTGACGCGCCCAGGCGTCGACTAAAAGGCGCTTCCAATCATCTGCCTCCCAGTGCTGGCCCATCCACGTGCACTGGTGGGCGATGTCGGCCAGCATCGCGTGCAGCTTGGCGTTTTGATCCAGCGTGCGCGACGGCTCTTGAATCGAGACGTAGTGCCCATCCGGTGTATCCAGCACGGCCTGAATGACCATCTGGCGTGTCGCAGGGGATAGCCGAATGCGACGCGCGGTCATACCGTCGCTCCCGAGGCCTGCTTGAGCAGCGCCAGGATGTCCGGCATCTTGCGCACCAGCTCAGACAGTGCTCGCTGCTGTTTCGCGTTCTCGTCCTGCATGAATCGCTCGACCAGCCATTGAATCGGGGTCGTGTCGCCGGTCGCGGCGATAAAACGCACGAGATCCTCGACCGACATCCGGCGCGGGTCGTCAGGGTTGTTGGTGAGCTTGCGGCTCAACTCGGACGCAGACATGTCCATATCCGCCGCGATGGTCTTGAGCGGATTCCGGTGGGTGTAGGCGCACTCCCTGATGCAGTCCATGATCGTGGGGTGCCGCTCGGTTAACCCCGGGGTGAAGTCAATCGTGAGTTGCGTTGGCGCACGTACCGTCATGATGATTTCCTCTACTTTCCGGTACCCAGCCGGGCAAAATTTTTTGTGTGGGATCGCGGGAATCCCGCATAGACCGCCGCCAAGGACCGGAGAACACTGCAGACATGGAAGACACAGAAACCGAAGCCCTGCTTCGCCAGGCGCAAGAAATCGCGGAACGACAAGTCGGCCAGCCAGGGCAAGAACTCGTGCTGGCCGTGTTTCGAAGACTCTGTTATGAGCTCGACTGCAAACGGGAAGAGCTGACCATCCCGCTGGTCCGGGTGTTGCACTGATGCAAGCATCAAGCGCCCTCCCCTCCCAACGTTTCAGCAGCGGGCAAGTCCGGCCAGATTGCCTTCCATTGGCGGCAGAGCAGGCTGCGGGATATCCCGGTCAGCTCTTCAATGCGCCTGGCATAAGCCGCAGGGACGTTGCCATTCCTGACCCATTGCTGGGCGGTCTGATAGTGCGTCAGCTGAAGAGCCCTGGCGGCCGCAACCGGCCCGCCGAGCCGGCTGATCGCGGTAGCAATGTGCGGGTTCTTGTCCATGCCCGCATCCTATTACAAGAAAATCTAGCATGCAAGATTTTCCTGTGGTGACACAAGAACCCCTTGTGTTTACGCTCGCCGCCATGCAGACCATCCACGACCGAATCAAGCAGCTGCGGGAAAAGGCGGGCCTATCGATGGAAGGCTTGGGTAAGGCCGTAGGGGTCGCCTGGCAGACTGTCCAGCAGTGGGAAAACGGGAAGACTGCACCCAAGCGCAAGCGGCTTGAGCTCGTCGCGGCAACCCTTGGGACAACAGTCGACTTCTTGCTGACCGGTGGAGCGTCAGCTGGGACTGACGCCCGGGGAATCGACTTGGACGAGGCGCCAGATACCATCAAAGTCCGAAAAGTTTTCTTTCGGATCAGTGCCGGCATCGCCGGGTTCGCCGTTGAATTCCGGGACAATGGAGAAGGAGCCCCGCTGTACTACCCCAAGTCATGGGCCGAGAAGAACCGGCTCGACCCTGCGAAGCTGTATGCGGTACGTGTGTCCGGTTGCAGCATGGAGCCTACACTTCAACACGACGATGTCGTGGTGATAGACACTGGCAACGTCCGCAAAGAGAAGGACGCGATCTGCGCCGTGAACCACGAGGGGGAATTCACGGTGAAACGGTTGAAGTACGAGCATCGGCGCTGGTGGCTGGTCTCAGACAACAGCGACCAGAAAACCTACCCGCCGAGGGAATGCACTGAGAATACATTTATTATTGGACGCGTTGTCAGACTCGAACGTGACTTCTGATATATGGTCCTCTCAGCGAGATCGGTCGCACTTTCTACTGTAACCAAATGAGATTTGTGATCCTGCTTGTGACATTCGCCGCGCTGGTCGGGTGTGCGGTGAAGCAACCACAAATGTCTAGGGAGGAGTTCCTACGTCTGACGCAAAGAACCTACGAGGGCAAGACCCCAGAAGATGTCTACTCGGCGGCTGAAAAGTTGTTTCGCCTGGCCGATGGGGACGACTTCCGCTTCTTCCACACCGAGGATTCGCTGGTGGCAACGCGCAGCTGGCTGGTGTACATCGTCATAGGTGGCGCCGCTGGCACGGACACCTGGACAGTCAGAGCACGCCCAGTAGAAGGCGGCACGAAGGTAGCAGTCGCACTTAACACGTCTATGGGAAGCGTCCTGCCAATGCCAACGACCGGAGGCGACATGGCGGCTGGATCGCTCCCGGCGATGGCTGGCAATGTAACGGGCTCGGCCATTTACGACATCTTCTGGGCAAGGATGGACTACTTGCTCGGCAAATCGGATAAGTGGATGACCTGCGAAGAGTCCAATGCCAGGACTCGCGCGGGCATCGTTTGGGGCTCAAACGAGGCGTTGTGCAATAGCTTCAACGTCAAGGACCAGCCGCCAGACGAGTTGCCGAGCTGAGCAAGTCCGGGAGCCCAGCCCATGGCCTTGACCCGTTGCCCAGAATGCAAGAAACGCTTAAGCACCCTGGCGTCGACATGTCCAGGGTGTGGGGCGCCAGTCTCCGCGGCGGGCGCCGAACAATCGCACCGCAGGGCCAGGAATCGAGGGATTCTGCTAGTAGGCATTCTGACCTTGGTCGGCTACTCCTTCCTCAAGGGAAAGACGCCCGAACCGGCTCCAGCCGAACCAGCAATGAGCTCGCCGAGCGTAGGCGCCGATTTGCCGCCGCCACCTTCCCATCTGCCCAAAATACTGGACGGCGCTGTCACCCGGATCGATGCCAAGAACTACCCCAAGACCTACCAGAAGCTGGGCGCCGATGCAGCACAGCGAGCCAACGAGCTAGCACCGAAAGTGGCCGAGCTGGTCAGCCGAGCTGATCGATGCGTGTCAGTGCAGCTGGTGGAACTCTCGAACAGGGCAACCAAGAGCCAGCTGCAGTGGTTTGTGGACTGTACCAACGGCACCCGGTACTACGTTACAGAACAGATGGTCAAAGCTGGCACGGTCCCGTCCTCCAATGCCGAGAAGTTAAAGGCCGCCGATACGTTCGAGAACCATGCCCTATGCGAGGCCATGATTAAGAGTAGTCTGCACTTCCCTTCGTCATACAGCCGCGAGCAAGGCGGGGTGCAGGCGTCAGTGACACCGACCGGCGAAATCGTCATACGTATCGCCTTCACCGCAAAGAACGGAATCGGCCTGACAGTACCTCAGATCGGAGAGTGCGCTTTGGCCGACGGCAAGATGCGCCTGGAAGGCATCGGGAATCGCTGATCGACCCACACGAACATACCAAGCTGTTGGATTCCGGGGGACGCAGCAAACCTCAGAGGAGACCGATCATGATCCGTCTAGCCCTGGCCGCCATCCTGGCCACTGCCCTTGCCTACCCACTCTACGCCAGCGCCCACGGCGGCGGCTGCAGGAAGGACTCGCCCCCGGGCAAGTGCTGCCATATGGATAAGAAGACGGGGACGGTGCACTGTCATTAGTTATCGACAGCCGTGCCGCTTGGATAGGCATCGTGACCTGGCTGCACGAAGGGCACGGCTTGGATGATCGCGCCGATCGCATCGAGAATCGGCTAAGTGAGTTCGAGCGCGAGGTCTATCAGTGCAAGGAACGTCTGCGAACGATCTCGGCGAACTCGACCTTGATAGGCCTGTGCGCCGTCATCTCGACTGTGGCGCTCTGCAAGCTGGCGTGGTGGCCCTGACCCATGCGTCCCTTCCTGCTCTCCCTCCTGGCCCTGTTGATCCCAGGCGGCTGCAGGATGGATCTGCCTCTGGAGAGTGATGCCAGTTCGGGCTGACCGCCACGGAACCTCAGAATTTGGACGACAACATGCTTGATATCGTTACTGCTGTGGGCTTCATCGGGCCGGTTGGTAATGGACGAACCCAGCCCTGCCGGCTGGAATGTGAGCGAGGCAACGGAGACATCATTGAGGTCGTCGCAAAGTTCTCTGCGAGCACGATGGAGCGCGAAAAAAACTTGCTCATCGAGGCTATCGCCGCAATGCTTGCGGCCGACCTAGGACTCCCGATCCCAAAGCATTTCGTTGTACGAATCCCCCCCGCGTTTGTTGACATCCTCGGGGCCTGGCCAGAGGTACAGCACAGAATTCGGTCGAGCTGCCCACTGGCCTACGGTACCGAACATCTGCCTAGCGGCTTTTCCGTATGGGCAAAAGGTCAAACCGTACCTGAAGAGCTATCCGTACAGGCCGCAGAAATCTTTACGTTTGATGGCATCATTGTTAATAACGATCGTCGGCCTGACTTCCCGAATTGCTTGTTCTCTGGCAGCGCATTGGCCATCATCGATCATGAGCTGAGTTTGGCGCCGCACCAATTGCTCGGTTGGCGCGAACCCTGGTCAAATGGTGGGTTCTCGTGGTACGCCTCACCAGACGGCCATATCTTTGCCAAGCCAAGGCTTGCCCACTGCCCAGACGACCTAGACAGGTTCATCGCCGCCTGGGAAAACCTTGATGCGTCCCGATTTAATGAATACTTTGAAGCAATTCCGCTAGAATGGCAACAGCCGAATCCCTTTCGAGACAACCTGATCCGGTATCTAATGGATGTCCGGTCTCACATCCGTGATGTGGTTCGAGAATCCCTGGGGGTACTCCGATGAGTCAAATTGTCTATTCGTACGCCCTCTTGCGCTACTACCACGACGTAGTCGCTGGTGAGTTCATCAACATCGGCGTGGCGGTGTTTTGTCGAGGGGAAGTGTGGTTCAAGGTGCGGCCGAGCCTTGGGAAATTCGGCGATCTGCTTGAGACTGACCTAGCGTCGAATGCACGCTCGCTGCTGAAGTACTTGAAAGCGCGTACTGATGAAGTTTCGCTGAATAGCCGGAGCATCGACCCAAAGCTCTATGGGTCATTGAAACAAGCATTGCTCGACGTGATGCCGAGCGATGACAGCACACTGCAATGGAGCGAACCCAAGGATGGCCTCACGAAAGACATTGAGGCCACACTGGGCCGCCTGTATGCACGGTATTGCGGCAAGTATGACCGGAAGATTCCTTCAAAGGGTCGAACCGATGACGAGGTCCTCAAGGATTTCCGCTTGAAGCTAGCTACGAGGAACATGCTGTCGTACTTCAGCGAGAAATCTATAGTGAGCGACACGGACGAGGTCAAATTTCCGTTTGCGTGGAAGAACGGCATTTGGCATTGCATTGAAACGATTTCATTAGACCTAGCCAAAGCAGACTCAGTGCGAGATAAGGCTCACAAGTGTGCTGGAGAGATCGTGGGCATAAGGGATGCAATTGAGCCGTTCGCTGTCTACTACGTGGTCTCGCCTCCAAAGCGGCCAGGTCTGCAAGACGCTTTTACTAAAGCACTCAAGATTCTGCAGAAGATCCCTCACGAGGCCATTGAGGTGTATGAAGAGGGACGTGAAGGGCCACTGCTAGACAAGCTGACGGCCCAGATCGGGCACCACCCCTTGCTTTGAAGGATCACTAGCAATTTGCAGCCGCCCTCGGGCGGCTTTTTTGTTGCCTGCACGCAGCGGGCCCTCGCCAAGCCATAGCCCCAGTTAAGCCCCCGCTAGATCCCCGCCCCTCCTAGGGGTTTGCCCTAGGGGCTCCGGACTACCGGGCAAGGCTGTTCGATGTCATATCGACGCCAAATTGCAAGCATGGCTTCGAAGTCATGCTTGCAAGAGGCTGCGCAATTGGTTAGCATGCAAGCATCTAACTGCAGAAAGGTGCTTGCATGGATGCATCAAAGAAGAAAGTGCCTGGTCGCGCACGCGGCGGCATTGCGGTGGCCGCGAAGCTGACTCCTGAGCAAAAAGCTGCCCGTGCTAGGAAGGCAGCGGCGGCCCGTTGGGGGTACAAGGCTATTCGCCGCGGTAACTTCAAGAAGGATTTTGGTATTGATGTCGACTGTTATGTCATCGACGACGCCAACAAGACCGCTGTCATCAGTCAAATCGGGATGGGCGCTGCACTAGGGCTTGCCCCACGTGGAAACGCGCTCCCTCGCTTCATCGGTGGCAAGGTTATGTCGGGCTACGTTGGCGCGCACATCATCGAAAAAATCCAAAATCCCCTTAAATTTCAATGGGATCCCGGTGGCGCGCACCCCCCCGTCGAAGTCCACGGCTATGACGTCACGCTCCTGGTTGACATCTGCAGGGCGATCATTCAAGCGGAGGCAGATGGGAAGCTCCAAAAGCAGCAGGAGCACGTGGCGAAAAGCGCCCGGATCATCCTTAGCGCCTCAGCGAAGGCTGGGATTAAGAACCTTGTCTACGCCCTTGCTGGCTATGACCAGACAAAAGAAGAGGTCATCGAGGCGTACAAGATGTACGTTCGGGAGGAGGCGAGAGAATACGAACGAGAGTTCACCCCAGAGCTCTATGAACAGTGGTACAGGCTCTATGGCCTACACAAGCCCGTTCGAGGCAGGCCGTGGGAGTTCCGATATTTGACGATCGATCACATATATAAGCCGCTAGCTAAGAGCGCTGGGAAGGTCTTCGAATTGGCCAAGCTGAACAAGGCCAACCACGGCGAAGCGAACGACAAGATTCACCAATTTCTATCAGAGATCGGCGTCAAGGCTTTACGCACGCAAATCGGCAAAATCACCGGCATTGCCATCGTGTCCGACACCCGGGAAGAGTACGAGCGCCACATAGCCGAGAAAGTGTTTGGCCAATCATCCCTCAAATTCGACTGATTCGATCCCCCGGCCCTTCTCCGGATCTCCGTTTACGTCCTGCGGCCGCCATGAAGGCGGCCTTTTTTCGATCTTCACCTAGGGGTTTGCCCTAGTGTGGCCGGATTCCCACACCCCGCGACACTAGTTTTTCTTGCATGCTAGATTTTCTTGTGGCAAGATTCATTCACCGACGCACGACGCGCCTAGCCCCAAGGGGCAGCGCAGTAGGCGTCACCCCCGACAGGGGCGCAGCCGGGAGACCAACCGGCGACATGCGGGCAGCCCAGCCGACGGGCAGATGCAGCACCCGTGCTGCGAAAAATCGCGGGGAGCCGTGGAGGGACCGACCGGGCAGGCGGACAAGACGGCAGCCAGGGACTCTAGCCAGCCCTGGCAGGAGCCACGAGCCGGGGTTGCCCGGGAACAGCGTGGCGATTCATCCGCCAGCCCGTTCATCGAGCGCTGGCTGACGGATGGAATCCATCTGTGATCCCTATAGCGCCCGGCCACCATCACCCAACAGGAGGCCAACATGGATACCCAATCGCCGAGCCGGAAAATCGTTGCCGGAGACTTCATGAGCTCGATTTGGTCCGAGCCCGAAGGACTATATGCAGGACGCCGCGAAGACGATCGCCGATTCTGGATGGCCTGGCAACATCCGTCGGTAGATCCGTCCATGATCGTCCGAGGCGTCATCAACGACTACGGCGACCTGGTCGAGACCGCTCGGCAAGCACCTTAGACACCCTCAGTCAGCACCCTCAAGCCGACCTACCCCGCGATGGCGGGTTAGCGCCGTCATCTTTCCTTCTCAACCCTTGTTCCAACACGTGACTCCCTCTGGGCTGCTTCATGCCCACCGGGGTGGGTCGCCTTGAGGGTGCTGCAATCGATTGGAGCCACAACATGGCCGTCTACACCGATTCCATGCCCTGGCTTGCGTATCCAGGGCCAGGCGACACAGACCCGCCAGACGTCCCCGAGCCGGAACCGATCTCGGCAGACGACGCAGTCCGCATGACTCTGGATGTGCTGACCGGACGCCGGAAAGAGGCATTCGGCTACCAGCAGGGTGAACTGGCTGAGTTCCTTTTTGATGACCTGCTGAATCAAGACCTGGCGAACATCTCGACCACGATCTTGATCGCTCTGCTAGACCCGGATAGCGAATCGGCGCAGTTCACCCGATCGCTGCTACGGGAAATCTGTAGGCGGAGAGCCAACGATGAGTAGCGTCCTCATATTCGCGATCGCCGGCCTGGCAGCTGCCTACCCACTGGCACTGCTAGGCGACTACGTCATGACCCAACTACGGAGCGAGCCATGAGCCCGAATTCCCTTCTGATCCTGGTCGTCTGCGTGGCTGCTGCCCTCGGGATCGTCGCCCAGTGGCCTTGGGATCCCCCGCGCAGCCGGGTACTCCGGTTCTTGCGGGTCCATGCCGAGACGGCCCTGTATGCCCTGATTTTTGTCTTTTCGCTTGCCGTGCTTGGCCCGACGCTGGACAAGGCTGCAGAAGACCGGCATGCAATGGTGGCGCAGCTAACCGATTAGGACACAACCATGAACGCGATAGTCGAAGCTGGACGGACTCAGATCATGTCGGCAGACCAGATGCGCGAGCGCATCAATGCCGTCCAGAAAGTCATGCAAGCCGTGATGAAGGAAGACACCCATTACGGCAAGATCCCAGGCACCCAAAAGCCTACCCTCTACAAGGCGGGCTCGGAAGTGCTTCTGACCACCTTCCACATGGGCCTGCGCCTTGAGGTGGAAGATCTGTCGAGCGCCGACGAGATCCGCTATCGGGTCAAGGCCGTCGGATTCCACCAGCCGACTGGCACCATCGTCGGCGAAGGCATCGGCGAGTGCTCGACCAACGAGGAAAAATACAAGTGGCGAACTGCCGTATGCGACGAGGAATGGGATGCTTACCCTGAATCCCGCCGTCGGGTGAAGTTCGTCAAGAGCTGGAACAAGCGAGGCGGCGGCTACACGATCTTGCAGATCAAACAGGTGCGCACCGAGCCGGCAGATCTGGCCAATACCGTCCTGAAGATGGCCAAGAAGCGGGCTCAAATCGACTTCACCCTGACCGCCCTGGGCGCGTCTGACATCTTCACGCAGGACATTGAAGATCTGCCGGAAGAACTGCGCGGTGCCGCCGACGAGGAAGGCAACCCGATCCAGCCCGGTGCCCCGCTGGAGCATCCCGCTATGAAGGAAGCTCAGACGGTCCAGGATCTGGCAAAGGTCATGAACACGCTCAAGGCTGAAGAGCGCAAGAAGTACCTGCCCTACTTCCAGCAGCGCATGGCTGAGCTCAAGGGAGGCGAGGATGGAGCAGCGCAGTGATGAGTGGTTTTCTGCCCGAGCCGGCAAGGCGACCGCCAGCAACTTCCGGCGCATCCTCGCCAAGATCAAGTCCGGAGAAGCTGCCGACCGGCGCAACTACCGGGCCCAACTTGTGGTCGAGCGCCTGACCGGCAAGGCTGACGAGGGATACGAAAACGCCGCCATGCGTTGGGGCACCGAGCAGGAGCCGTTTGCAAGGATCGCCTACATCGCGGCCACCGGTGCAAACGTTGAAGAAGTCGGCTTTATCCAGCACCCGCAGCTTATGGCCGGGTGCTCGCCGGATGGCCTGATCGGCGAGGAAGGCGGCTTGGAGATCAAGTGCCCGACCAAGGCAACTCACCTTGACACCCTCAAGGCACAGGCAATGCCCGCCGAGCACATGCCCCAGGTCCAGGGCTGCATGTGGATCACCGGACGAAAATGGTGGGACTTCGTGAGCTACCACCCGGAGTTTCCTGAGCACTTGCAGCTTTTCATCGTCCGCATAGAGCGTGACGAGCAGTACATCGCGGGCCTCGAAAAAGAGGTCCGTGCCTTCCTCAAATCCGTGGATGACGAAATGGAGGCGGTCAGCCGGCTGGCCGCGTGACTATGGCATCTGTAAACAAGTGGATTGGTATCGGGAACCTTGGTCGCGACCCTGAGCTGCGCTATTCGGCAGACGGGACGGCCGTTTGCTCCGTGTCCATCGCCTGCACGAACAGCTGGAAAGACAAGGCCACGGGCGATCGCAAGGAAGAAACCGAGTGGGTGCGGGTCGTCTTCTACGGCAAGCTGGCAGAAATCGCCGGCGAATACCTGCGCAAGGGCCGCTCGGTCTACGTCGAAGGGCGCCTGAAGACGCGCAAGTGGCAGGACAAGGAAGGCAACGCCCGCCAGGTGACCGAAGTGATCGCCGAGCAGATGCAAATGCTCGGCAATCGTGACGAAGGATCCGAACGCCCGAAGGTCAACGACTACAAGCGGGCCAAGGATGGCGCAGCACCACAGCCTACTAGGCTGGCAGAGATGGACGACGATGTCCCGTTTTGACTCCCCGGCAGCTCACCTTAACCAAATGCAGCCCTACTTAGGTGGGCTGCCTCTTAACCTGGCGGAAGGCCCTTAGCGTGGGCAGCGCCCAGCTCTAGAGCGTCTGCCAGCGCTTCGTAATGCGTCTTGTGCCCTTTGCTCACTACACCAGGGCTGTGCACGATGCGCGCATTTCCACTGGCGTCCACCAGTCGAATTTCGTAAGTCGCGTCGAACAACTCCGATCCGTCGCTTACGAATGCCTCACCGTCCACCAAGTAACCATTGACGTTGATAGGCGTCCTTACCGTCGCCTGCCATTGGTCGGCGAATTCGCTTTTGCTTGTGTGACGTCTCATCCACGTTCCGCAACCTCTACACCGATATGTCTCCATCGTTGGGCCGGACGCCCGGATTGGGTCCGCCACACACTGCAGGTCTAGATCGTCATGTGGGCGAGCTTCGTAGGGTTGTCCGTTCAACGACAAGCAATTGCTGCAGATCTTCACGTCGGCTCCCTCGCGAGTTGCATGTGCGCCAATCGTACCCCATCCCCCAGGAGTTTCACCATGACAGTTAACACGCAAGAGCTCAGGGAAGCATTAGCCGCCCTGAATGCCGAAGCCGGCATCGACGCTTGGTGCGACATGGGTGATGACATTTATGAGAATGCCCCAGATGGAGTATCGCCTATCCCTGAAACGGATCAGCGATTCATCGTCCAGGCCAACCCTGCCACCGTATCCGCCCTTCTCGACGAGATAGACGCCCTACGCGCAGAGCTACAGGCGCGGCAGTGGCAGCCTATTGAGACGGCTCCACACGAGACCCTTGTCGTCCTCGGCTGGTACGAAAGTGGAGTGTTTAAGCAAGAAATAGCCTTGGCATCGGCAGGCGAACGCTACCCGGATGGATATAGCAATAGATGGTGGCACGGCCGCGCAACCCACTGGCAGCCCCTACCCGCCCCGCCAGCCGACGCCGCCATGAGCAAGGAGGGCAAGCAATGAACGACAAGCACATCAACGACGGCGGGCCAGCGTTTCCGCTGAAAGAGCCTGTGTCTAGCGACGCGCCTGGCATGTCCCTGCGCGACTACTTCGCTGCGAAGGCGATGCAAGGGCTACTCGCCAACCCCGGCGGCCCGATTCAGGCAAACGGCATGAGCGGGTGGAACTGGTGCAATTGCACCGCAGAGGATGTGGCCGATTTTGCTTGGCATGTCGCCGACGCCATGATCAAGGCGCGGAGGGGGATCAATGACTGACCGCTACGCACGAATCCGCGAGGCGCTGCTGGAGGAGCGGGACGCGCAGCAGGCAGAGATCGAGCGGCTGCACGAACAGTTGCGCCTCGCGACCGTTGATCAAGCTACCGCGGAGGCCGAAGCGAACGACGCACACGCTGAGAACAAGCGGCTGGCGGAGGCGCTGGAGTGCATGATCATCGGAGCCTGCGCAGTAGCAGTCCCGCACAATGGCGAACGAGCTGTATTGCAAGATGCAGTAAACATCGCCCGAGCCGCCCTCGCCGCCTACCGCAAGGGAGGTAAGCAATGACTGACCGCCAAAGCACACACGGCCACGACTGTTGGGGCTGGGGGCCGAAGCACTACGAGTGCGCGGTGAGGGAGATCAAGGCGCTGCGTAAGATGCACCAAGACGCCTACCAGCAAGGGCTAGAGGCCGGGTTTAGGATTCAAGAAGTCAAGCGCCAGGATGACGCACGGCTGGCCCGCGCAGGAGGGCGAGCAATGATCCCACTGAAGCTCAAACGACTGCATCCCGACGCCATCATCCCGCGCTACGCCACGGCCGGCGCTGCGTGTCTGGACCTGCACACCATCAGCGCTGACACGGTAGCGCCGGGCATGGCGTGTGAGATCCGTACCGGACTGGCCGTCGAGCTACCGGCCAGTCACGTCATGCTGGTCTACAGCCGCAGCGGACACGGCTTCCGATACGGCGTGCGGTTGGCGAACTGCACCGGCGTCATCGACAGCGATTACCGGGGCGAAATCATCGTCAAACTGCGCAATGATGGCACCGCCCCGCTACAAGTTGAGAAAGGCGACCGGATCGCCCAGGCGATGGTCCTGCCAGTGCCGTCCGTGGAGTTGATCGAGGCCGACGAGTTGTCGACGACCGAGCGCGGCGCAGGCGGCTTTGGGTCGACGGGAGACGGGGGATGATCCACCTCCCCTACTCCTACACCGACGCCCAAGGCCGCGTCTGGCACCCGTATGCCATCGAATTTGACACCCCAGATGGGACATTTAGCACGTACATCTACGCCATCAGCGACGAGCACGCGCAGATGATGTGCGCCGACCTGCGGGAGTCCGCCAGGGTGACTGGGCAGGTAATAGCTCAGCTTTCATGAGGGCCTATCTAGCCACAATCGAATTCAGTCTGGAGGTGCAATGCTGACCTTAACGGACGAGGAAATTGAGGAAATCACCCGCCGAAAGAGACCATCTGCCCAAGCGCGAGAGCTTAAGGCCCTGGGGATCCGCTTCCAGGTCAGGTCTGACGGCACCTTGCTGGTCTATCGACACGCAATTGACCGGGGCCGAATCGATACAATGGCAGCCCCTGAGCCGCGATTGAGGTTACGCAATGGGCCGTCGGCGCAAATCCGGTAAGCACCTGCCCCAATGCGTCTACGAGAAGCACGGGGCCTACTACTTCGTCAAGGCCGGGAAGTGGTACCGGCTAGGATCGGACCTTTCCGATGCCCTGGCCGAGTATGCCCGCCGATTCGAGAATCCCAAGGGCGGGATGGCTGATTTGGTCGAGCGCGTTTTCACGCATGTCAGACCCCGGCTGTCCAAGAACACCGTTGCCCAGTACAGAATTGCGGCCAATCGGGTCAAGGAGGCGTTCGCCGAGTTCACCCCGAGACAGGTCATGCCGAAACACGTCGCCGCGCTAAAGGCTGACATGGCCTCGACTCCGAACATGGCAAACCGAGTCCTGTCATTCCTCAGGCTCGTTTTCACCCATGCTGTCGAGTGGCAGGAGGCAGACTTTAACCCATGCGTAGGGATCCAGCGCCACGCTGAAGCAAAGCGAAAGCGGTACATCACAGATCAGGAATACGCAGCCATCTATGCGCACGCTGTGCCCAGGATGCAGGTCATCATGGACCTGTGCTATCTGACAGGTCAGCGCGTAGGCGACATCCTCAAGATCAGGATGACGGATCTGGTCGAAGATGGGATCTCGTTCACGCAGGAAAAGACTGGGACACGCTTGATTGTCCGCTGGACACCAGCGCTACGCGATGCGGTCAAACGAGCTCTAGATCTCAGAGGCAACGTACTAGGCCCCTACTTGTTCCGGACGCGGAACCGTGCTGCAACCCCACCCTCTTACAGGACGGTCCGCGATCAGTGGGACAATGCTGTGAAGCTAGCCAAGGTCGAAGATGCTCACATCCATGATCTTCGGGCCAAGGCGCTGACGGATGCCAAGCGCCAAGGTAGGGATGCCCAGGCCCTGGCAGGCCATGCATCAGCCGCCATGACCGACAGGTACATCCGCCTCCGGGAAGTACCTATCGTCGACGGACCATCCCCACCGTCGTCGCAACGGCAGACTGCATAATATTAGACGCGTCTAAAAAAATCCGAGCTAAGTGGTTGATTCTAAACATACTCCTATGATGCAGCAGTACCTGCGCCTGAAGCAGGAGGCAGGCCCACTGCTGCTGCTCTACCGCATGGGCGACTTCTACGAGATGTTCTACGAAGACGCCGAACGCGGGGCAAGATTGCTGAACCTGACACTGACCAAGCGCGGCGTGTCCAACGGGGCGCCCATTCCCATGGCGGGGGTGCCGGTGCATGCGCTGGAGCAATACCTGGCGCGGCTGGTGGCGCTGGGCGAATCGGTGGCGATCTGCGAGCAAATCGGCGATCCGGCCACGAGCAAGGGGCCGGTCGAGCGGCGCATCGTGCGCATCGTCACGCCGGGCACGCTGACCGACGAGGCGCTGCTGCCGGCCAAGGCCGACCGGGCGCTGGCCGCGGCCTGCCTGCCGCGGCGCGAGACGCGCGGCGCAATGGCCGGGCTGGCCTGGCTCAACCTGGCGAGCGGCGAGTTCCGTGTCACCGAATGCCCGCCCGAGCAGCTCGATTCGGAGCTGCACCGCATCGCGCCGGCCGAGCTCGTGCTGGCCGAAAGCGCCAGCCTGCCGGTCACCTTCGAAGGCGCGTGCTCGCGCGTGCCGGACTGGCATTTCGACGCCGACGGGGCGCGCAGCCACTTGCTGTCGCACTTCGGCACGGACAGCCTGGCCGGCTTCGACATCGAGGACATGCCCGAGGCGATACGGGCAGCCGGTGCGCTGCTTCGCTACGCGGCGCGCACGCAGTCACAGTCGTTGTCGCACGTGCAGGCGATCGCGCCCGACCGCGCCAGCCAATATGTGCTGCTCGACCCGGTCACGCGCCGCAACCTGGAGCTGACGCGCACGCTTTCCGGCGAAGAATCGCCGACACTGTTTTCCGTGCTGGACGATTGCAGCACGCCCATGGGCAGCCGGCTGCTGCGCCGATGGCTGCACCACCCGCTGCGCGACAATGACCCCGTGCTGGCGCGCCAACGCGCGATTGCCTGCCTGCTGCAAGCTCGCAGCGGCACCGTCGGCACGCAAGACGATGACCTGGGCGCCCCGGCGCTGCTCGGCCCTTTACGGCACGCGCTCAAGGGGTTGCCCGACCTGGAACGCATTGCTGCCCGGCTGGCGCTGCGCTCGGTGCGCCCGCGCGAGCTGGCCAGCTTGCGCGACGCGCTGGCCGCCTTGCCGTGCGTGCGCGCGCTGCTCGAACCGGCGCTGGGCAAGGCGGCCGGCACGCGGCTGGCGGCGCTGGCCGGCCAGCTCGACCTCGATCCCGAGATGGCGCAATTGCTCGGCCGGTCCATTGCGCCTGAGCCGGCGGCGAGCATACGCGACGGCGGCGTCATCGCCGCCGGGCTGGACGCCGAGCTAGACGAACTGCGCACGCTGGCCACCGACAGCGGCGACGTGCTCCTGCGCATCGAGGCGCGCGAGCGCGAACGTACCGGCATCGCCAACCTGCGGGTCGAATACAACCGCGTGCACGGCTTCTATATCGAAGTCACCAAGGGCCAGGCCAACAAGGTCCCCGACGATTACCGCCGGCGCCAGACGCTGAAGAATGTCGAACGCTACATCACGCCGGAGCTCAAGACCTGGGAGGACCGCGTCCTGTCGGCGCAGGACCGCGCGCTTGCGCGCGAGAAGTGGCTGTACGAGCAACTGCTCGACAACCTGGCGCCTTATGTGCGTGCGCTCTCGGACTGCGCTGCGGCACTGGCCGAACTCGACGTGCTGGCCACGCTGGCCGAGCACGCACGCCGCCACGACTGGTGCGCGCCGCAGCTTGCCGACGGCCCCGAGATCGACATCGAGGCCGGCCGCCACCCGGTGGTCGAGCGCAGCATCGAGCGCTTCACGCCCAACGGCTGCCGCCTGGATCCCACGCGGTCCATGCTGCTGATCACCGGCCCGAACATGGGCGGCAAATCCACCTACATGCGACAGGTGGCGCTGATCGTGCTGCTGGCGCGCACCGGCAGCTTCGTGCCCGCCGCGCGCGCGCGCATCGGCCGCATTGACCGCATCTTCACGCGCATCGGCGCGGCCGATGACCTGGCCGGCGGACGCTCGACCTTCATGATGGAGATGACCGAGGCAGCGGCCATCCTGACGGCCAGCACCGCCAACAGCCTGGTGCTGATGGACGAAATCGGCCGCGGCACGTCCACCTACGACGGCCTGGCGCTGGCCTGGGCGATCGCGCACCGGCTGCTGACGCACAACCGCGCGCTGACGCTGTTTGC
The DNA here is from genome assembly GCA_937908115.1 of uncultured Alcaligenaceae bacterium. GTDB lineage: Bacteria > Pseudomonadota > Gammaproteobacteria > Burkholderiales > Burkholderiaceae_B > CALEQZ01. The sequence continues at coordinate 179,909 of CALEQZ010000020.1, forward strand.
CACGCACTATTTCGAATTGACTCGCATGCCGACCGAGCAGCCGACGGCGGCCAACGTGCACCTGGCCGCGGCCGAATCGCCCGGTGGTATCGTGTTTTTGCATGAGGTGCGCGAAGGGCCGGCCAGCCGCAGCTACGGCATCCAGGTCGCACAGCGCGCCGGCGTGCCCGCGCCCGTCATCCGGCTGGCCGCGCGCGAGCTGGAGCGCCTGGAGTCGCAGGGCGCGCCCTCACCGCAACTGGGGCTGTTCGCCGCGCCGTCTGCCGACGCTGCACCATCGGGCGACGACGCCGAGCACGCCGCGCTTCGCGCCTTGCGCGACGAACTGGCGCAAATCGACCCCGACAGCCTGACCCCGCGCGAAGCGCTGGAAGCGCTATACCGCCTCAAGAGCATGCTATGACGGTGGATCCCGACGCCCCCTTGGCGCTGCTGGGCGGCATCAGCCCGGCGCAGTTCATGCGGCGCTATTGGCAGCGCCGTCCCCTGCTCATCCGCCAAGCCATCCCCGGCATGCGTCCGCCCCTGTCGGCCGCGGCGCTGCGCCGGCTGGCCAAGCGTGACGACGTGCAATCGCGGCTGATCTGGCGCGAGCAAGGCCAATGGCACATGGAGCACGGCCCCTTCGCCCGGCTGCCCGCTGCGCGCGAACGGGATTGGACGCTGCTGGTGCAAAGCGTCGAGCAGTACGACGATGCCGCGGCTGCCCTGCTGCAGCGCTTTCGCTTCGTGCCCGACGCCCGCCTCGATGACCTGATGATCAGCATCGCGGGTGATGCCGGCGGCGTCGGTCCGCACTTCGATAGTTATGACGTTTTCCTGCTGCAGGCCCAGGGCCGGCGCCGCTGGCGCATCGGCCGCCAGCGCGACCTGGATTTGGCACCCGGGCTGCCACTGAAGATCCTGCGCCGGTTCGCGCCGGAACAGGAATTCGTCCTGGAGCCGGGCGACATGCTTTACTTGCCGCCCCAGGTTGCGCACGACGGCGTGGCCGTCGGCGCGGACTGCATGACGATTTCGGTGGGTTTCCGCGCGCCGGGGCAGGCGGCCCTGGCCCGCGGCATGCTGGAAGCAGCGGCCGAGCAGGTCGCCGCCCGTGCCGGCATGGGAGCCGGCCCCTACGCCGATCCTCCCCTGCCCGGGCCAGCCCTCCAAGGCCTTTACCGCGACCCCGGGCAACCCGCCGTGGCGCATCCAGCGCAACTACCCCAGCGCATGGTCGACGAAACGTTGCGCGCCGTGCAGCGTCTGGCCTTCGACGAGGCACTGGCAGTGCGCTTCCTGGGCTGCTGGCTGACCGAGCCGCACCGCGAGGCCGTCTTCGAGCCGCCGCCAGAGGACTTGCCGGACCTGCTCGTGGACTGGCCGAGTACCGGAACGCTGCAGCTGGATCGCCGTACCCGCATGCTCTACCGCGGCCGGCAACTCTTTATCAACGGGGAACTGGCGCCCGTGCCGGCCCATCCATTGATGCGCCGGCTCGCCGACGAGCGGCAGCTGGATTGCGCCGATCCACGGGTCCGCCGCGCCGGCCCGGCGCTGCGGGACTGCCTCGTGCAGTGGTTGCACAACGGTTGGCTGCATTACAGAACGTAAGGCGGGTGATAGGCCGGATCCTGGTTTTCCCTTAGGGATGGGAGGACGGCCCAGGGTTTTCCCGGACACACCGCGCAATATGGGACACAGGACCGTAAACCTTGTTTCGTTTGGGGAACGCCCACTTCCATTTCCAAACGGAAAGGCTGGGGTGATTCCGGTAGCCTGGGTGGTGCTTGCCCGGGAAACCGGAATCAAACCACTAGGAGTCCTGCACATGAACAAGAGCCTGATTCTTGCCTCGATCTTTGCACTGACGCTGACCGCCTGCGGGCAAGAAGAGGAAAACAACACCAGCATGCCGCCGGCGGCCGAATCGCCGGCTCCGGCGGCGACCCCCAGCCCGGCGCCCGCCCCGGCGCCGGCCCCCGCGCCCGAATCGGCCCCGGGCGGGGCCGCCACGCCCGCGGCCCCCAGCGGCACGGCCCCGCAATAACTTTTTCAGCCAACCCGGCGCGAAAAGGCCCGGCCGCCTGGATAGGCGGCCGGGCCTTCGCATTTTGCGGGCGGCGCCAGCGCACCGCCACACAACGGGCGTCAGAGCTTGTCGGCCAGCACGTTGAGCAGCCGCTGGGCGGTCGCGTTGGTCGTGCGATTGCCCTCGGCGTCGAGCACCGTGACGACGGTGCTGCCGCCCTGTTCGGCCAAATGGACGCGGAACTGCTCGGGCTGCGTCATGTTGCGGCCACCGAACATACGCGACAACAGGTTGGGCTGCTCGCGCTTCTCGCCGGTGTCCGTGTCCAGATAACGCACGTAGAAGTCGCCCGCGGCGCGGTCGCGGTCATCCACCGTAAAGCCGCCCGAATCCAAGGCCACGCCCACCCTGCGCCAGGCGCGGTCGAAGGGCTCGTTGACGTGCAGCTCGGCGCCCGTGGCCCGGTCCACCTGCTGAACGGCTGGACGCTGCCGGGATTCCTCGGCCTGCGCGACCAGGGTACGCGCGCGGTCGACGTCGGTGCCCAGGTAGACCAACATGCGCGCCAGCATTGCGGCGTTCAGGCCCGGGTCTTCCTTGCCTGGCGTCCAGGACACCAAGTCGGTCGAATCGCTGCGCTTCTCGATCATCTGTTCGTGCGAGACGAACACTTCGGTGCGGTTACCGTCGACGCGTTCGACCCGGGTGCGGAAGCGTTCCCGCTCGCCGCTGTCGAAGGCGAAATCGATGATCTTGCCCAGCGCCTGGCGGATCCAGCCTTCGGGGATCTTGGCCCGGTTCTCGGCCCAATCGGTCTGGATCAGGCCGGCCTGCGGGTTGTTGACCACCACGTTAAAGCCCTGCTCGTTCCAGAAGTCGACCAGCTTGGGAAAGACCTCTTCTGGCGGCCGGTCGATCGACAGCCAGCGCAGCTGCCCATCGCGCTCGACCCGCATGTCGTTGCGCTGGGGCAATACGCTCGGCTGGCCGACGCTGGCGGCCTGCTGGGCCGCCTGCCCCTGCTGCTGGTATTCCGAGAACGTCGTGGCGCCGGTTTCCGGCGCGCGGTAACGCGGGTCGCTGGCCGCCTGGGTCAGGTCGGGCGGAATGCTCAGCGGATCACCCCGGCGCGCGCTCTTGTAGTCGACCGAATCGTCGTTGCCGAGAAATTCGTTGATGTCGCTGCAGGCAGTCAGCGACAAAAGGGCCGTCAAGGCCAGCGCCCCGGCATGGCGTGATTTCATACGCATCCTCATGTGGATTCAGAGCAGCCCCGCGTCGCGCAGCGCCTGGCGCACCGTTTCATGGTGCTGCTGGCCAAGCTCGACCAACGGCAGCCGGTAGCCCAGGGCCGTACGGCCAAGCTCGGCAAGCGCCCACTTCACGGGGATCGGATTGGCTTCGACGAACAAAGCCTTGTTCAGACGGGCGAGGCGGCCGTTAAGTTCACGGACCCGAGGCACGTCGCCGGCGATTGCGGCTGCGCACAATTCGTGCATCAGGCGCGGGGCGACGTTGGCGGTCACGGAGATGTTGCCCTGCGCGCCCAGCAGCATGAGCGCTGCGGCCGTGGGATCGTCGCCACTGAAAACCTGGAACTCGGCAGGCTTTTCGCGCAGCAGCAAGGCGCCGCGGCCGATGTCGCCGGTGGCGTCCTTGATGCCGATGATGCCCGGCACTTGCGCCAGCCGCAGGATGGTGTCCAGCGACATGTCGGCCACCGTCCGGCCGGGCACGTTGTACAGGATGGTCGGCAGGTCCACCGCCTCCTGGATGGCCCGGAAGTGCCGGTACAGGCCTTCCTGCGACGGCTTGTTGTAGTAGGGGACCACCGACAGCCCCGCATCGGCGCCCACGGCGCGCGCGTGCTTGGCCAAATGGATGGCTTCTTCGGTCGAGTTCGCGCCCACGCCGGCAATGACCGGGATGCGTCCGGCGGCATGCTCGACGGCCACGCGGATCAGCTCGGCATGCTCCTCCATCGACACGGTGGGGGACTCGCCCGTGGTACCAACCACGACCAGGGCGTCGGTGCCCTCGGCGACATGCCAGTCGATCAGCGCGCGGTACGCGGCCAAGTCCAAGCTGCCGTCTGGCTGCATGGGCGTGGCCAGCGCCACCATACTGCCCTGGAACACCGGGCGGCCGGAACGATCTTGTGATGCCATTTATCGGGGCTCCTGGCCCGGGACGGGGCGATGCCGGGCAGATGTGAACAAACCGGGCATTTTACCGGATACGGGTGCGCCGCTTACAGGAATAACCCGACGATTCCGCGCCCCAGGGCCAGCACGGGCTCCAGGACGGTCCAGAGCAGGCCGCTGACCAGCAGCACCACCACGATGACCATGCCGTAGGGCTCGATGCGCGAATACTGCCAGGCCATGCGGTTGGGCAACAGGCTGAACACGATGCGCCCCCCGTCCAATGGCAGGATGGGCAGCAGGTTCAGCGCCATGAGCACCAGGTTGACCTGCACGCCGGCGATCGCCATCTCGAACCAGAAGTCTTCGGCCGCCCCGCTCTCGAACAACAGCCGCAGGGACAAGGCCCACAGTATCGCCATGGCCAGGTTGGCCACGGGCCCGGCCGCGGCCACCCAAAGCATGTCGCGCTTGGGCCGGCGCAGCCGGCCGAAGTCCACCGGCACCGGCTTGGCCCAGCCAAAGAGCACCCCGGCCCCGCCGGCGAGCTTGGTCAATAGCAACATGCCTAGCGGGACCAGCACGGTCCCGACGGGATCGATGTGGCGCATCGGGTTGAGCGTGATGCGTCCGGCCTGCGCCGCGGTCGGATCGCCGAACATGCGCGCGACGTAGCCGTGTGCGGCCTCGTGCAGCGTGATGGCAAACAGCACGGGGAGCGCGTAGACCGCGATGGTCTGGATGAGCTCGTTCATGGCGGCATTGTATGCGTGCCCGCACGCCGTGCGCGCCGCGCGGGTTACGGTTGCAGCCCCAGGCGGGCCGGATCGCCCTTGCCCACCCGCAGCACCTGCACCGGATCAGTGGTCAGGTCCAGCACCGTGGTCGGGTCCAGCGAGCACGCCCCGGCATCGATGACCGCGGCCAGTTCGTGCTGGTAACGGCGGCGGATTTCCTCGGGGTCGTTCAACGGCAGCGTCTCGCCTTCGGGGATGAGCGTGGTCGACATGACCGCCCCCGAGGCCAGCTCCAACAGCGCGAGCGCCACCGGATGGTCGGGCACGCGGATGCCTATGGTCTTGCGCGAGGGGTGCGAGACACGGCGCGGCACTTCGCGCGTCGCCTCCAGGATGAAGGTCCAGGGCCCCGGGGTCGCCGCCTTGAGCAGCCGGTATTGGGCGTTGTCCACGCGCGCAAACTGCGCGATTTCGGCCAAGTCACGGCACAAAACGGTCAGGTGGTGGCGCTCGTCCAGGCCGCGCAGGCGCCGCAGCGCATCGGCCGCGGCCTTGTCGTCCAGCGGCGCGACCACGGCATAGCTGGAGTCGGTGGGCAAGGCGACCAGGCCGCCTTCGCGCAGCAATTGGGCAGCCTGGCGCAACAGGCGAGGCTGCGGATTGGCGGAATGAACGGAAAAATATTGAGCCATGGCCATCATGCTATCACCGCCGGCAGCGCGCGGGCGTCCCGGCCCCAGTGCCGAGCCCAAGCATGGGCAAAAAGCCATGTCGTGCGGCGGGATGCAACCCGTTACCCGGCCGATGACAAACCCAGGAAGATGTAACGCCCGGGTTCGTCCGCGTTCCCAGACCCCGGCGGGCCGGATAGTATCCCCTTACGCCGACCCCGCGGCGGCGCGCGCCGCGGGGATCGCGACAGGAGGCCGTCATGGCAGGCATGCAGCCGCAGGCCGCGGCGCTGCGCATAGGCATATCCGGCTGGCGCTACCCACCCTGGCGTGGCGTGTTCTATCCCGACGGCCTGGCGCAAAAGGACGAGCTCGCGTACGCGTCGCGCCAGCTACCCACCATCGAGCTGAACGGCTCGTTCTATTCGCTGCAGACGCCCGGACGCTACGCGGCCTGGTATGCGGCCACGCCGGGCGGCTTCACCTTCAGCATCAAGGCGCCGCGCTATGTGACGCACGTGCTGCGGCTGCGCGATGTACGCCTGCCCCTGGCCAACTTCTTCGCTTCGGGGCTGCTGCGGCTGGACGACAAGCTCGGGCCGATCCTGTGGCAGCTGCCACCCAGCCTGCCTTTCTCGGCCGCGAGCATCGAGGCATTCCTTGCCCTGCTGCCGCACGACACGCAGGCCGCGCAGCGACTGGCCAGGCGCTGTGAGCCACGCATGCGCGGGCGCGCCAGCTTCGCGATCGACCGCTGCCGGCCCCTGCGCCACGCGCTGGAGGTGCGCCACCACAGCTTCGCCGACCCAGCCTTCGTGGCCCTGTTGCGCCGCCATGGCGTGGCCCTGGTGGTCGCCGATACGGCAAGCGGCGCCGAGCCCGCCCACGCCAGGCGGGTATGCGACCACCCGGGCCCCGCCGCGCCATGGCGCGACGTGTACTGCTACTTCGACAACGACATGAAGGTGCGTGCGCCCACGGATGCGCGCACCCTGATGCGCCTGCTGCGGTTGCCGATGGCGCCCGTGGACGGTAGCTCGCACCTGGCAGGGTCCGCCCCTTGACGCATTACGCGTTTGGCGCCGCTACTCCAGCGTGACTTCGTCGGGCGCCACGAACAGGTCCCAGGCTGCGATGAACAACGCGGCGATCAGCGGCCCGATGACGAAGCCGTTCAGGCCGAACAGCGCCAGCCCCCCCAGCGTGGAGACCAGCACCAGGTAGTCCGGCATTTGGGTGTCCTTGCCGACCAGCAGGGGACGCAGGATGTTGTCCACGAGCCCGATCACGATCACGCCAAACGCCAGCACGCCCAAGCCCAGCGCCCACTGGCCAGACGCCAAGTAGTAAATGGCCACCGGTCCCCAGATAAGCGCTGCGCCCAAGGCCGGCAGCAGCGACAGGATGGACATGATGACGCCCCAGAGCAGCGCGCCCTGGATATCCAGCACCCAAAACATCAGGCCACCGAGCGCGCCCTGGACGATCGCCACGACGATGTTGCCCTTGACGGTGGCGCGCACGACGGCGGTGAACTTGCGAAACAGCGTGCGCTTATGCGTCTCGCTCAAGGGAATGGCCTGCTTGATGCCGCGCGACAGGCTGGATCCGTCGCGGATCAGGAAAAACAGCAGGTACAGCATGATGCCCAGGCTGACGAAGAACTGCGCGGTGTTCTGCCCGATGTTGAGCGCCTGGCTGGCAATGGCCTGGCCGCCTTCCATCAGGCCCGCAGTCAGCCTTTCCTGCAAGCTGGAAATGTCGGTCACGCCCAGGCGCATCAAGAGCTGGTGCATGAACGGCGGCATGGCGTCGAACACGCGCTGGAAGTATTCGCCGATGGCCAGCTCGCCGGATTTGATGCGGGCATAGAAGGCGACGCCTTCGCTGATCAGTGAAGCGGTGATCATCGCCGTCGGCAGGATGACGATGACCAGGCAGATCAGCACCGACACGAGCGCCGTCAGGTTGGGCCGGTTGCCCAGCAAGGGCAGCAGCCGGCGGTGTACCGGCTTGAACAGGATCGCCAGGATCGCGCCCCAGAACACCGCCCCATAGAACGGCCAGAGCAGCCATCCGAAAGCGATGGTGACCACCGCCAACAGGAACAGGAAGAACCGGTTGTGCAGATTCGAGTTGCTCATGGGCCCATCCCTCGACGCCTTGCGCGCCGCCTGGCGAAAAGCAGCGCCGGCGCGAGGCGATCCGGCGCACACGGGTCCGGTCCGGGTCGGACGCGCCGGCCGCGGGCGTCCACAACGCCCGGGGGCCGGCGCAGCGACATTGTAGAGGGGCAAGCCGCCTTGCGGCGCAGCCGCCGGCCCGGCGGGGGATGGCCGGTGTGCCCCGCCCGGGCGCGGCCAGCGCCCAGGCGCGCCCAGGCGCGCCCAGGCGAATGGTTGGGCGGATCGCGGCTTTAGGCGGCCACCGGCGCCGCCGGCTTGGGATAGGCCTTCTGGTAATGGACGGTGAACGCACCCAGCGCGGCAAGCGCCTGGCGCGGATCGTGCCCGGGCTTGACCAGGAAGCTGTCGAAGCCGCAACGCGCCTGATAGTGGATGGTGTCTATCATCACGTCGCCCACCGCGCGCAGCTCGCCTTGCCAACCGTGGCGGTGGCGCAGTAATTGCGCATGCGAATACCCGCGGCCATCGGTGTAGACCGGGAAGTCCACTGCCAGAAAGGCGATGCCAGCCGGGTCGATCTTGCCGTCGGCGCCGGCCAGCGCGCGCACATCGTCGTCCGGTGCGATCAGCACCCCCACCGGGTGCGTGCGCCGGCGCAGCGCATCGGCATGCGCCCGCCAGATAGCCAGGCGTACCACCCACCCCGGCTCGTCGGGCGGTAACTGCGCCCCGTCGGCGGGTTCGTGCAGGCGGGAGTCATCGGCGTGCAGCGCGCCGTTGCGGATCAACCGCAGCGGCTCGCCCGCGGCGGCGGTCTGTGCGGAAAGTTCAGGCATGGACGGCCTCCTGGGCCTTGGGCTTGGACAGGGCCGGGTCGGCGTATACGTCGGCCTTGAAGGGTTCGATGCCAACGCGGTCGACCACGTCGATGAACCGCTCGGCTTCGCTGTCCCGCAGTCGCAGATAGGTTTGGATGAGCTTTTCGACGACGTCGGGCACTTGGTCGCGCGCGAACGACGGGCCGATGATGCGCCCGATGGATGCGCCCCCGCCGCGCCGCTCGGCCAGATCCAGGCCGTCGACCGCGCTTGCCTGGCGCCCGCCGAGGGTGACCTGGTACCACTCCTCGCCGGCCTTGTCCACGCCGAGGATGCCGATGTGGCCGACGTGGTGATGGCCGCAGGAATTGATGCAGCCGGAAATGTTCAGGTCCAGTTCGCCGATGTCGTGCACGTAATCGAGGTCGTCGAAGCGGCGCTGGATGGCCTCGGCCACGGGAATGGACACCGCGTTGGCCAGCGCGCAAAAATCGCCGCCCGGGCAGGCGATGATGTTGGTCAGCAATCCGACGTTGGCCGTGGCCAGACCCAGCGCGTCGAGCTCCCGCCACAACTCGGGCAGGCGGCTGCGCCGCACGTCGGCCAGCACCAGGTTCTGCTCGTGGGTGACGCGCAGCTCGCCGAACGAATACCGGTCGGCGAGCTCGGCAACGGCATCCATCTGGTCGGCCGTGATGTCGCCGGGCGGCGAACCCGTCGCCTTGAGCGAAACCGTCACCGCCGCATAGCCCGGCACGCGGTGCGCATGGGTGTTGACGCGCAGCCACCTGGCAAAGCGCCGGTCGGACTCGGCCAGCGCTGCGCTCGGATCGGGGTCGCCGGCGGCGGCCGGGTCGTAGTCCGGTTGTGTAAAGCGCGCGGCGATGCGTTGGACGTGCTCTTCGGTCAGCGTCTCGGGCCCGCCGCGCAGCAACTGCCACTGCTCCTCGACTTGCGCGGCAAAACTTTCCGCACCCAGGTCCTTGACCAGGATCTTGATGCGCGCCTTGTACTTGTTGTCGCGCCGCCCGTGCAGGTTATATACCCGCAGGACCGCCTGTAGATAGGTCAGCAGGTCGGGCCAGGCCACGAACGGCTTGATCAGCTTGCCGACGATGGGCGTGCGGCCCAGGCCGCCGCCGACCCAGACGCGAAAGCCGACCTGCCCGTTTTCCTCGACGGCCAGCAAGCCGATGTCATGCACGCCCACCGCGGCCCGGTCCGACTGCGCGCCGCTGACGGCGATCTTGAACTTGCGCGGCAGGAAGGCGAACTCAGGATGCAACGTCGACCACTGCCGGATGATCTCGCACCAGACCAGCGGATTGACGTGCTCGTCCGGCGCGATGCCGGCAAAGTGATCGGTGGTGGTATTGCGGATGCAATTGCCGCTGGTTTGGATCGCATGCATCTGCACCTTGGCCAGTTCGGCCAGGATGTCGGGTACGTCCTCCAGGCGCGGCCAGTTGAATTGGATGTTCTGGCGCGTGCTGAAATGCCCGTAACCCCTGTCCCATTTGCGGGCGATGTAGGCCAGCGTGCGCAACTGGCGCGAGCTCAGCATGCCGTAGGGGATGGCCACGCGCAGCATCGGTGCATGGCGCTGGATGTACAGGCCGTTCTGCAGCCGCAGCGTGCGAAATTCGTCTTCGCTCAGCTGGCCGGCCAGGAAGCGCCGGGTCTGGTCGGCGAATTGTGCCACGCGCTGCTCGACCAGCTGCTGGTCGACGGAATCGTATATATACATATGACGAAAAAGTATTGAGGGCGGCCCACCAGTGTGGCGAAAGCGCAGCGAAAAAAGGCCATTCAAGCCGGGATAAGGCCCGTTCGCCTGGGCAAATGCGCCCTGTCGCCCGGGAACTTTCCAACATATCAGGGGCGGTGCCCTTTGACCAGCGCACCCCTTGGAGGTGGGTCAGGGGGCCTGCAGGGCCTGGAGTTCGCTTTCGTCGAAGCCGGCGGCGCGGCGCGCCGGTAAATTGAAGGGGCCTTTAAGGCGCGGCGCGCGGTAGCGCCGCGCCAGGTCGGCATAGGCGGTAACAGGGTCCAGACCGCGGGCGCGGCACAGCCACTTGTACCAGCGGTTGCCGATGGCCACGTGGCCGATCTCGTCGCGCAGGATGATGTCCAGGATGGCAGCCGCCTCGGCGTCGCCCGCCCGGGCAAGCTTGTCGCGGATCGCCGGCGAGGCATCCAAGCCGCGCGCCTCCAGGGTCCGGGGCACCAGCGCCATCCGCGCAAGCAGATCGCCGCTCGTGCGCTGCGCCATCTCCCACAATCCGTCGTGGGCCGGGAAATCCCCGTACGCATGGCCCAGGGCCTGCAGGCGCTGCCTCAGCAGGTCGAAGTGATGCGCCTCCTCGCGGGCGACACGCATCCAATCGCGGTAATACTCGACCGGCATGCCCGCAAAGCGCCACACCGCGTCGAGCGCGAGGTTGATGGCGTTGAACTCGATGTGGGCGAGCGCATGCAACAGCGCGGCCCTGCCCTGCACCGTGCCGACCGATCGCTGGCGAAGCTGCGACGGCGCCACCAGCTGCGGCCGCTCGGGCCGGCCCGGCAAGCCCGGTGGCGCAGCCAGGATGCGGTCCGGGTCCACGGGCCCATCGGCGGCGATGGCGGCGACGGCCGCCATCTTCTGCGCCCAGCCGGGTACGACAAGCGCCTGCAGCGCCAAGGCACGCAGTTCGCCGTCGGCGCCCGCTGGCACGGGCCCGGGCCGATGCGGATCGTCGCGCACGCTCGCCTGCTTGCCCGCCATCAGCCCGGCACCCCAATGTCAAAAAGCGCCATGATGCCCAGCACCAGGAAGATCAGCGCTGCCACAGCGTGTATCGCCTTGATCGGAACCTTGCGCGTGACGCGTTCGCCCAACAGCACCGCCGGCACATTGGCCAACATCATGCCCACGGTCGTACCAAGCACCACGGGATAGAAAGCCGAATACTGCGCCGCCAGCGCCACAGTGGCCACCTGCGTTTTGTCGCCCATCTCGGCAAGGAAAAAGGCCATCAGCGTTGTGCCGAACACGCCGAACCGGCAGGTGTCGGACTCGTCCTTGTCGAGCTTGTCGGGGATCAGCATCCAGACGGCCATGGCAATGAACGATGCGCCGAGCACCCAGCGCATGACGTCGCCGCCGACATACTGCGTCAGCCACGCGCCAACGGCGCCAGCCAATGCGTGATTGAATAGCGTGGCCGCCAATATGCCCAGGATGATGGGAACGGGTCGACGAAAGCGCGCCGCCAGCAGCAAGGACAGCAGCTGCGTCTTGTCGCCCATTTCGGCCAAGGCGACGATGCCGGTGGAGACGAGGAACGCTTCCAAAACGGAACTCCGGCCGGTGATACCGAAGACCGCGCGCCTGCCCGGCCATGCGAAGCCGCGCGGTCCATGGTCTGGCCAAGTCCGAAAACCACCTGCGCCATGCCGGAAGGCAAGCGTGTTGACGCAGGTTCCCTGCTTGAGAGGGACGGCTACTCCCCAAGACGCCGCGCATTGTACATGACGTAATCTGCGCCAAAGGCATCCGCCTTCCTGTTACGGCGCGGGCTCAAAGCCGGTCAAGCGTTGTTGAAATGTAACCCGCCCCAGGCCACGCGCGCGCCCGGGCCAGCCCGCCAAGCGGGTGGCAAGCCGCGGCCCGCGCAGCGCACGGCAAAAGTGTGGTGCCGGCCGCGCACGCCGTGTCATTACATTTGCCCACAAGCAGGGTTTGACACCGCTTTCGGCGCCGCCGTACGGTGGACTTAGTCGATCAATCAACGGATCGCAACCCAATGGCGCAAACCCTGGCTACCGCCACCGGATTCCGCCCGACAACAGGAGCACACCATGGTCAACCAGGACATCATCGCCGGCAAATGGAAGCAGCTGGCCGGCAAGGCCAAAACCGCGTGGGGCGATCTCACCGACGACGACTGGGCGCGCATAGATGGCAATGCCGAGCGGCTGGCGGGCGTGATCCAGGAACGCTACGGCAAGACGCGCGAAGAAGCGCAGCGCGAAGTCGATGCGTTCTTTCGCGACAACCCGTAATCCCACCAGGCAGGAAAGGAGCATGCCATGCTGCACTACGCCGTCGTTTTCTTCGTCATCGCCCTGATCGCCGCCGTGCTCGGCTTCGGCGGGATCGCATCCGGGGCGGCCTCGATTGCCAAGATACTGTTCTTCATCTTCATCGTGCTTGCGGTGATCTCGCTCTTGAGCGGCGCCTTCCGGCGCAAGTGATGACGTCGCTGTCGTGCGGCCCTGCCGGCCGCGCGGTCCGGATACGAAGGAGCACAAAGGTATGAAGCTACGCACCCTGCTTGCCGCCTGCACCCTCGGTGCAGCGGCGATGGCCCAGATGTCGATCGCGGCGGGCCCTGCCGCCGAAGCGCAAGCGCCCGCGCAATCGGCCGGCGAATACGCTTCGGATGCGCTTGTCACGGGCAAAGTCAAGGCCGCCTTCGTCGCCGAGAAAAATCTCAGCGCGCTGGACATCGCGGTGCAAACGCGCGACGGCGTCGTCCACTTGGGCGGCGAGGTCGACGAGGCTGCGCAGCGCGAGGCGGCCGAACGCGTGGCCCGCGGCATCGAAGGCGTCAAAGGCGTCGAAAACGAAATCAAGGTCAAGGGCAACTAACCGCCAAGCCTTTACGTAACCTTGTCCCGGCGGAGCCATCCCCAGCTTGCGTTTTCCCCGCCGCAACCATGGGATCCGCGCGGGACCTGGGTACCCTGCAGCACGGCGTGTTGCAGGGTTCTTTTTTTACTTTTTATTCGAGCTGCGCGTCGTCACGCTTTGGCATGTCGTCACGCTCGCGCGGGCGGGTGCGCCGCTGCCGGTACATCGCCGCCTTGATCAGCAGCATCGAGGTCAAGGGCGAAGTAATGGCGATGAACAGCACGATCAAGAGCTGGTTCGGCACGATCCTGCCTTCCAGCGCCGAGAAGCACAACAAGCTTGCCAGCAACACGCAGCCGCAACCCAGCGTGTTCGACAGCGTCGGCGCGTGCATGCGCTGATAGAAATCCGGCAGCCGCAACAGGCCGATCCCGCCGATCAGTGCCAGCGCGCCGCCCAACACCAACAGCAACGTCGCCGGCACCGCCGCCCAAAGAGGAATGTCCAGGCCCATCATGGCTCGATCACCTCGCCGCGCAGCAGGAACTTGGCCATCGCCACGCTGCCGACGAAACCGAACAACGCAATCAGCAGCGCGATCTCGAAATACAAGGGCGAGGCAAAGCGCAGCCCCAGTATCAGTATCAGCAGCATGCCGTTGACGTAGAAAGCGTCCAGCGCAAGGATGCGATCCTGCGCCGACGGGCCGCGCATGATGCGCACCGCCGCGCAGCCCATCGCCAGGATGACGCACAGCGCCGCGAAGTTGACCGCCCAGGGCAAGATTTGGCTCATTCGAAAATCTCCTTCAAGGGGCGTTCGTAGCGGCCCTGGATGAACCTGACCCACTCCTGCGGGTCGCGCACGTCCAGCACATGCAGGATAAGCGTCCCCGTGTCATGGTTCAGCCCGGCCCACACCGTGCCCGGCGTGATCGTGACGATGCACGCAAGCGTGGCGATCGCATGCGGGTCGCGCAACGTCAGTGGAACTTCGACGAAATCCGAGACGAGCCGTTGGTGGCGCCGGCGCAGGATGATGCGCGCCACGGCGAAATTGGACCTTATCACGTCGAACACGACGCTGGCGGCCAGCTGCACGATCGCCAGGCACAGGCGCGGACTGGCCTGCAGGGGCCGCAAGGCAGCGCCGGCAACCGGGCCAATGACCGCCAGCGCGGCACCCAGCACCACGTTGCCTGGGCTGGCCGAACGGTTGAGCAATAGCCACAGCAAGAACAACGCGGCAGTCAACGGCGGCGACGGCAGCCACTTGCGCAGGCCGCGCTGCCCCGGCTTGTCGACGCGTTCCTTCATGGCGTGATCTCCTTGGGCAGGGCACGCAGCGCCGGCTGGGACATGACGGCGTCGACGTAGCCCTGCGGGGTGCGCAAAGCCTGCGCCGTGGCATCGACGTAGCGCATGACAGGTTGCGCCGCGGCCGTCATCGCCCCGCACAGGGCCAACAGGCCAAGCATGGGCAGGGCTTCGACCGGCCGCAGGCGCGTCAGGTTGCGCTCGACCGCCCAGAACGTGCGGATGCCGGAACGGGCCAACCCGATCACGCCGGCAAGGCCGGAACCGAGCACCGCAGCCATCATGACCCAGGCCGGCGCAGGTGGCGAAGGCTCGCTGCCTGTGCCGGCCAGCGTCGCGGCCAGCATGGCGAACTTGGCCACGAAGCCCGCAAGCGGCGGCAGCCCGGTGATCAGCAGCGCGCAGCTCACGAAGGCCACGCCCAGGATGGCAGTGGCCGCGGGGATGCTCACCCCGACGATCTCTTCGGGCTGGTCGGGCTCGACGGGTTCATCCTCCAACCCGAACGCTTCCAGCGTCAGCGCCAGCACGTTGGCGCCCGCCGGCCGATCCTGCTCGATGATCTCGATCAACAGGAAAAAGGCCGCCGCCGTCAGCGTCGATACGGGCAGGTAATACAGGGCCGGGCCCAGCACGTCGGCCTGGGCGTATCCGATCGCCGCCAGCAGCGTGCCCGATGACACCATGATGGCGTAGGCGGCCTGGCGGCGCAGGTCCTGGGCGGCCAACAGGCCGGCAGCGGCAAACGCCAGCGTTGCCACGCCCAGGCCGAATATCCACGACCCGCCGTACAAGGCGCCCCCGCCCGACGTGTCGCCGGCCAGCAATGACGCCACGCGCAGCACCGCATAGACCCCGACCTTGGTCATGATGGCAAACAGCGCCGCCACGGGTGCGGCAGCCGATGCATACGCGGCGGGCAACCAGAAGTTCAGCGGCCAGGCAGCCGCCTTGATCAGGAAGGCGCAGCCCAGCACCGACAGCCCCATGTCGAGCAGCACCCTGTCCTGCCCGGCCAGCTGGCCGATGCGCACGGCCAGGTCTGCCATGTTGAGCGTGCCGGCCGCGCCGTAGACCAAGCTGACGCCCACCAGGAAGACTGCGGACGCAGTGAGGTTGACCGCGATGTAGTGCAGCCCGGACTTGACCCGCGCGATGCCCGACCCGTGCAGCAGCAAGCCGTACGACGCAGCAAGCAGGATCTCGAAGAAAACGAAAAGGTTGAACAAGTCGCCGGTCAGGAAGGCGCCATTGAGCCCCATCAGTTGGAACTGGAACAGCGCGTGGAAATGCACCCCGGCCTTGTCCCAGCGCGCCAGTGAAAACACCAGCGTGGCCAGGCCGATGCAGGCGACGACGGCCAGCATCATCGCCGCCAGCCGGTCAGCCACCAGCACGATGCCAAACGGCGCCGCCCAGTCAGCCAGCAGGTAAACCCCCATCGCGCCGGTGTCGGCCCGTGCCATGAGCATCGCCGCCACCGCCAGCTGGGCCAGCACCGAGGCCAGCCCCAGCCGGATGCGCCAGTTGCGGCGGCCCTCGCCCATGAGCAGCATGGCCGCCCCGGCGATCATGGGCATGACCACCGGCAAGATGGTCAGGTGGGCAGTCCAGCCAGTCACGCGTCACCCTCCGTGCCGTCGACGTGGTCGGTGCCGGTCAGGCCGCGCGCGGCCAGCAGCACCACCAGGAACAGCGCGGTCATGGCAAAGCCGATGACGATCGCAGTCAACACCAGCGCCTGGGGCACCGGGTCGGCGTAATTGGCCAAGTCGGCTGCCACGCCCGGCTCGATTACGGGCGCGCGTCCGACGCGCAGCCGTCCCATGCTGAAGATGAACAGGTTCACCGCATAGGACAGCAGCGACAGCCCCATGATGACTTGAAAGGTACGCGGGCGCAGCAGCAGCCAGACGCCCGACCCGCCCAGCACGCCTATGGCCAGGGCCAGTATCAATTCCATCGGATTTCCTCCTGCAGGGCCGCATGCTCGGCCTGCGCCTGGGCCGCCGCGCGCGCACGATGCACGCGCGCGGACTGGTGGGCGAGTGCCACCAGCACCAGCACGGTGGCACCCACCACCAGCATGTAGACGCCCAGGTCGAATAGCAGCACCGAAGACAGATGCACGTCGCCGATGCCCGGTATGTCGAGGTGGACGTCCGAGGCATCCAGGAAGTACTGTCCGGCCAGCCACGGCGACGCCCCAGTCAGCACGACAAACAACAAGCCCAGGCCCATCCATTGCTGCGGGTGCAAGCGCATGCGCGATTCCACCCACGCGGTGCCCCCCACCATGTATTGCACGATGATGGCCACGGCCATCACCAGCCCACCAACGAAACCGCCGCCAGGCAGGTTGTGCCCGCGAAGCAGGAAGAACAGGGACACCATCGCCGCCATCGGCAGCAGCAGCCGCACCCACACCGCCGGCACCATCAGGTAATCGCGCGGCAGGTCGGTCTCGATGCGCTCTGGCGCCGGGCGATAGGCCGCCGGGTCGCGCTGCTGCTCGGGCAAGTCCATGCTCTCGGGCGCGGGGCGGAAACGGCGCAACAGCGCGTAGACGGTCAGCGCCACCACGCCGAGCACGACGATCTCGCCCATGGTATCGAAGCCGCGGAAGTCCACCAGGATGACATTGACGACGTTGGCGCCGCCCCCGTCGGGCAACGCGTGCTCCAGGAAAAACGGCGCGATCGACTCCGGCAGTCCATGGACGAGCGCGGCGTACGAAGCCCATGCCAGCCCAGCCCCGGTCGCCGTGGCGATGGCGAAGTCGCGCAGGCGGCGCAAGCGCACGCGCGCAGGCGGACGCGTGTCGTAGATCTCGGGCAGGCGCTTGGGTAGCCAACGCAGGCCCAGCAGGATCAGGACCACCGTCACCACTTCGACCGCGAGCTGGGTCAGCGCGAGATCCGGCGCCGACAGCCAAACGAAAGTCAGGCAGGTGACCAGCCCGGCCCCGCCCATCAGGATGAGCGCGGCCAGCCGGTGATACTTGGCTTGGTAGGCCGCGGCGATCGCGCAGGCGCCGCCTATCGCCCACAGCAGTGCAAAAAGCGGGTCCGCCGGCGTCGGCGGCCAGGCCGCCCAGCCGCTGGCGCTGGCCAGCACGGGCACGGCGCCCGCGGCCAGGCTGGCGCAGGCGATCACCGCCATCTGCGGCTGCAGGCGCGCGGAACTGGCCAGCCGCACCACCCACTCGGCGCCCAGCGTCACCGCCTCCTGCAGGCTTTCATAGGTGCGCCGGCCGTCGAAGCGATAGATGAGCGGCGTGCCGTCGATCGAACCCTGGCGCAGGTAGCGCCGCATCAATACATAGATGACCACGCCGCCGCCCGTGGCCAGCATGCTCATGACCAAGGGGGTAGTGACGCCATGCCAGATCGCCAGGCTGTATTCGGGCAGCTTGTCGCCGAGCACGGACAGGGCCGCGGTGTGCAGGAAGGGGCCCACGGTGACCGCCGGCAGCGTACCGACCACCAGGCAAGCCAGCACCAGCAGTTCGACGGGAAACCGCATCCAGCGCGGCGCTTCGTGCGGCTCGCGCGGCAGGTCCTGGGCCACCGGGCCGAAGAAGACCTGGTGGATGAAGCGCAGCGAATAGATCACCCCGAAGGCGCCGGCCAGCGTGGCGGCGATAGGCAACCCGTAGCGCTGCAGCGCCGAGCCTCCGACCATGACCGTTTCGGCGAAGAACATTTCCTTGGACAGGAAGCCATTGAGCAGCGGCACCCCCGCCATCGCCGCGCTGGCGATAATGGCCAGCCCTGCGGTGATGGGCATGACCCGGGCCAGCCCGCTCAGGCGCCGGATGTCGCGCGTGCCGGTTTCATGGTCGATGATGCCGACGGCCATGAACAGCGACGCCTTGAAGGTAGCGTGGTTGACGATATGGAAGATGGCCGCAACCGTGGCCAGGTCGCTTTGCATGCCCAGCAGCAAAGTGATCAGCCCGAGATGGCTGATGGTCGAATAGGCCAGTACCCCCTTGAGGTCATGCTGGAACATGGCCGCATAGGCGCCCAGCACCAGGGTGATGCCCCCGGCACCGCCAATGATCCACAGCCACTGCTCGGTCCCGCCCAGCACCGGGTATAGCCGCACCAGCAGGAACACGCCTGCCTTGACCATGGTGGCCGAATGCAGGAAGGCCGACACCGGCGTGGGGGCGGCCATCGCGTGCGGCAGCCAGAAGTGAAACGGAAATTGCGCGCTCTTGGTCAAAGCCCCCAGCGCGACCAGCGCCAGCACGATGGGGTAGTCCGGATTGGCCCGCACGACATCGCCGGCAGCAAGCACCGCATCCAGTTCGTAGCTGCCGGCGATGCGGCCCAGCAGCAGCAGGCCGCCCAGCAGGCACAACCCGCCCATGGCGGTCACGGTAAAGGCCATGCGCGCGCCTTGGCGCGCGTCGACCCGGTGGTGCCAATAGGCGATGAGCAGGAACGACGCCAGGCTGGTCAGCTCCCAGAACAGCGCAAGCTGGATCAAGTTGCCCGAGACGACCACCCCGAGCATCGCGCCCATGAACGCCAGCAAGAAGGAGAAAAAGCGCGGCACCGGATCCTGCGGCGACATGTAATAGCGCGCGTACAGCACCACCAGGGTGCCGATCACGGTGATCAGCATGGTAAACAGCCACGCCAGCCCGTCCATGCGCAGGCTGAACTCTAGCCCGATCGACGGCACCCACGGCAGTGCAAAGCGCACCACCCCGCCGTCAGCCACGGCAGGGTATTGCCCAGCCGCGAGCACGGCGCAGGTCAACGCGATCACTCCCGCGAGCCACGCTTCGACGTTGCGGGCATTGGGTGGCAGCAGCGCCGCGCACAGGCTGCCCGCGAACGGCAACAGGACGATGATCAGTAGCGACATGCAGCACGTATCCAGTACGACGACACGCCCGGCCCGCCCCACACACCGCCACGCCACCCAGCCGAGGTACGCCGCGCTGGCGGCTATACGCACATGCCTGCCTGCGGAAGGTTGGCCGCGGCCACGCCAAGCATTTGACTAGCCATGGTTTTCCCCTTCCGTCGCTTCGCAAGCTCTGCGAAAAAATCGACCGAAAGTTTGGGGGACGGTATGCTGGACGACGCTCGCAATCGCGCGCCGGACGTCGGTTAGGCGGCCCATTTGGGCCCTTTTTTAGATTATCATCCTATCCCATTTCCCGTAACGCGCCCTTATCGGCCCGCGCCGCACGCCAAGCGCTGCGAGCGCGACCGCGGCGACCGCGTCGACGGCCATGGCAAAGGGATCCTCGCCCAGCGACAATGCGGCAGCCAGCAGCCCCGCCGCCAGCGGGACGAGCAGCAGGCGCGCCGCGCGTGCCGGTTCGGCCGCCGCCACCGACAACACCGTCAGTGCCACCGCGCCGACCAAATGCTCGGCATTGGCCATGGCGCCGTCAGTCCCGAGCGTGATCCGCGTGAGCATGAGCCACGCGCCGACGGCCACGGCCGCCCACAGGTTCCACGGCAAAGACACGCCGCCGGCGGCCATGTCGCGCAACACCGCCGCCGGCGCCCGGTCGAACTCATCGTCCTGCCGCTGCCCCAGGCCGTCATCCGTATCCCCGAACAGGAACACGCGCAGCATGCTGCAGCCCGCCTCGCGCCGGCGCTTCAAGAACTGGAAAGACGCCAGGATTTCGTCGATCGAATACGGGATCTGCAGCAGCATCGCCACCGCGCCGATCAGCGCCAGGGTACTCCAGGTGCCGATGACGATGGGCTGGATAATGATGAAGACGATCGATACGATACCCAACGGCACGATCATGAAGCCGAACGCGACGACCAGCCAGGGCATGGTCCGCCAGCGGGCGCGCGAACCGACCAGGCCGGTCAGGATTTCCAGCATATAGGTATAGCCACCCAGCGCCGCATCCGGCACGGGCCATGCCTGTGAAACGCTGGATGTAACGATCTCCTCGGTGCCATTGCGCGGGTCGGCAGACGAGCCTGCAAAAAACGGCTCCCATACGCCGCCGACTTGGCCAAGCTGATACGCGGCGAGGTAGCGCGACACGTACAGGCCGACCAGCGCCAGCGCGATGATGGGCACCCGCTGCGTCCAGTCCGATGGGTTGTAGGTCCAACCGGGTGGCGTCTGCGGCCCGGTCATGCGGGCGACATCGCTCGGCCCAGGCACCGGCGGCAACGCCACCGCCAGGCCGAACGCTAGGGCGCCGACCAGGGTGTCGGACAGGAAGGCGGCCGCATTGTCCGTCCAGAACACGAAGGGCGCGGCCATGACCAGGGCGCCGATGCCAGCGCATACCCACCGGGCCGCACGCAGCTGCCAGCTCAGCGACAGGCACGCAAACACCATCAGTGCGACGCCGAGCACGATCTCGGCGCCGCGCAGCCACGGCTCGTCCAGTCCGATCAGCGGCGGCTGGGTGACCAACCAACTACCCAGGGCAATATTGACGAAGTGTGCCCACCGGCTTTGCCCGTGCTCGCGGCGATAGCACCGCTCGGCCTGGGCACGCAGCCCCTCGGCATCGCCTGAAACGCGCTTGGCCTGTCCCAGGCCGGGAGGCGGCGTCGCGCCATTGGCCTGGTACCACCCCACGGGGTCCCGCTTGAGCGCAGCGACGATGGCCGGCAGCGCGTCCTTCAAGCGATGCCGGGGCTGCCATCCCAGCAGGCGCTGCGCGCGTCCAATGTCCAGCGCGTAATGCGCATCCGCCATCGCCACCATGTAGGGCCGGATAAACGGCTGCTCGCCCTGGTCCAGGGCATCGGGTACGACCGGTTCGAGCTTGGCCTGCGCCCAAGCGCCGGCGGCAGCGATCGCCTTGGGCAAGCGCAATGTGGGCCAGTCTTCCTGGCCGTGGATGAGATAGCCGATTTCGTCCTGCAGCGCGTCATAGCCCAACGGCTCAGGCTCGCCAATCAGCATTTCGGCGGCATCGGGCAGCTCACTGCGGCGATCGACCGTGCGCACGAAGGCATCGACCATATCGTCGCGATGGAGCATCGACTGCCCGACCAAGGGCGAGGCCGGATAGAAGTGGCTTTGCAGGTCGCGCTCGTAAATGCGCGCGATCTGGTTGGCCAGGGTGGGCACCACCACGCGCTCGTCGTAGACGCCTGCCAGCCGCAAAATGGCATAAGGCATGGGGCCGCACTCGCTGCGGATGATTTCCTCGGCCTGTAGCTTGGATTTGGGATAGATGTACTGCGGCCCGAACGGTTGCGTCTCATCGATGGCTTGCCCAGGCTTGCCAGGCTTATGCACCAGCATCGTGCCTGCATAGATGAAGCGCTGCACGTCGAAGCCACGCAAGGCGCGCAGCAGGCGGCGCGTGCCGTCGACGTTGACCGCCTGGTACAAGGGATGGTCCTCGCCGCTGGAATCGAAATAGGCAACCAAATGAATGACCGCCGCCAACCGCTTGCCGTAACGCTCACCAACCTGCCGCAGCGCTGCCGCGACCGAGTCGTCCTCGGTCAGGTCGATTTCCAGCATCGGATCGTCCCGCCCTTGCGCACGGCTGCGATCCAGGCCAACGATCTGATAGCGTTCCCGCAACGCCGCGGCAATGGATCCCCCCAGGTTGCCAGATGCGCCGGTGATCAGCACGATGGGTCGGTCCGCCGTGGATGCCATGTCAATTCTCCCGCGCCTCGCGCAAAGGAAAGCCGCCGAGGACCGGCCCTCGCAAACGCCATGCCCGGCGGCCGTGCCGGGGGGCGCGGCAGCGACCCCGCCGCGGTAGACGGACGATGGAACGAAGGAAAGACCTGCGCCTGCCGCCTCATGGCAGCCGCGCGGCATGGGAATGATCTGGAAGGGGATGGGGTCGGACGCCGGCCGCTCTGGCGGCGGCGCCCGCGGGCGACAGGCTGGCGGGCGCAACGCCCGCGCGGGCGCCCTACGACGACTTCTGCGAACCGCCGCCGGGCGTCTTGAAGGGGAAGTTGGCGAACATGCTACGCGCCTGATCCTGCATTTGGTCCTGCATCTGCACGAACAAGTTCTTGCTCTGTTCGATGTAGTTGTTCATCATGTTCTGCATCATCGGCGCCTGCACGTTCATGAACTGCGCCCAGGCTTCGGGGCCGAACTGCCCGTTGGCCCCGTACAGGCTCTTGGACTGTTCGGCCATGCGGTCCTGGATTTCCATGAAGGCCTGGATGTTCTTTTCCAGGTACGAACCCATGATGCCCTGCATCGCATGGCCGTAGAAACGAATGATCTGGGCGAGCATGTTCGAGGAAAACATCGGCACGCCGCCGCCCTCCTCTTCGAGGATGATCTGCAGCAGGATGCTGCGCGTCAGGTCCGCGCCGGTCTTGGCGTCGACGACCTGGAAGTCCTCGTGCTGCAGCACCAGCTGCTTGACGTCGGCCAGTGTGATGTACGTGCTGGTCTGGGTATCGTAGAGGCGCCGGTTGGGATATTTCTTTATCAGGCGCAGACCGGCGCCCTGTTGCGTTTGCGTCATGTCGATGTCCCCGAACGCGATGTGCATCGCGAAGCTAATTTACCGCAATCCTGCCAACGGGAAATGGCGGCAGCGGCGCCAGGCGCCGGCCTGCGCCTAGCCCATGTGCAAGCCGCCGTTGAGCGAAAAATCCGCACCCGTCGCAAAACCGGCCTCGTCCGAGGCGAGCCAGGCCACCACCGAGGCGATTTCCTCCGGGCGGCCCAGGCGCTTGACGGGTATGGTGCTGACGATCTTCTCGAGCACGTCCGGCCGGATGGCGCGGACCATGTCGGTGCCGATGTAGCCAGGCGATACCGTATTGACGGTGACGCCCTTGCTCGCCACTTCCTGCGCCAGCGCCATGGTGAACCCGTGTATCCCGGCCTTGGCGGTGGAATAGTTGGTCTGCCCGAACTGCCCCTTCTGGCCATTGACCGAGCTGATGTTGATGATGCGCCCCCATTGGCGCTCGACCATGTCGTCGATGACCTGCTTGGTCACGTTGAACAGGCTGTTCAGGTTGGTGTCGATGACCGCCCGCCAATCATCCAGGGACATCTTGCGAAACAGCCCGTCTCGCGTGATCCCCGCGTTGTTGACCAGCACATCGACCGGCCCGTGCTCGGCACGGACTTTCTCGAACGCCTGTACGGTGGAATCCCAATCTGCGACGTTGCCCACGGACGCATAGAAGGTGTAGCCCAGCGCCGCCTGCTCATCCAGCCATTGCTGGTAATTGCGGCTGGGGCCGCACCCTGCCACGACCTTGAAGCCTTCCTTGGCCAGGCGCTGGCATATCGCCGTGCCGATTCCGCCCATGCCTCCCGTGACATATGCCAATTTGCCGTTCATTGCACGTCTCCTGAGCCGACCTTGTCGCCGGCAATACACACCTTAACAGAGTCGCCGCCACGTCCCGCTGCGCCGCACTACAGCGCCCGCACCTTGACGTAGCGACCCGGCGCGGGCTCGATCGGGCGATGGCGCGCATTGCCCAACCGCGAGCGGGCGCGCACCTTGCCGCCACCCATCGCCGACAACCATTTCGACCAATCCGGCCACCAGCTGCCGGGACGCTCTTCGGCCCGCGCCAGCCATGCCTCGGGATCGCCGGGCGGCCTGCCCTCGTCATCGCCAACCCAATGGCTACGGCGCCCCTGCGCGGGTGGATTGATCACCCCGGCGATATGGCCCGACGCGCCGAGCACGAAGCGGCAAGGACCGCGCAGCAGCGACGTCGAGTCATACGCCGATTTCCACGGCACGATGTGGTCCTCGCGCGAGCCGTAGACGTACGCAGGCATGTCCAGCGACGTCAGGTCCAACCCATGGCTGCCGAGCTTGATCCGGCCAGGCTCCTTCAGGTTGTTCTCCAGATAGGTGTTGCGGAAGTACCAGGCGAAAAACGGCCCCGGCAGGTTGGTGCCGTCGGCGTTCCAGTACAGCAGGTCGAATGCCGGCGGCGTCTGGCCCTTGAGATAGTTGGACACCACGTAGTTCCATACCAGTTCGTTGGGCCGCAAGAACGAGAACGTCGCGGCCAACTCGCGCGCCGACATCAGGCCGCCGGCGCCGAGCTGCTGCTCGCGCAGCCGCGCATGGCCCTCGTCGACGAACACGCGCAGCACGCCCGTGTCGCGGTAGTCCAGCAGGCAGGTCAACAGCGTCAGCGATGCCGCCGGACGGTGGCCGCGCGCCTGCGCCAGCGCCAGCGCGCTGGCCAACAGCGTGCCGCCCACGCAAAAGCCCAGCGCGTTGACCTGGTCCTGTCCGCAAATATCCGCGGCCACAGCCAGCGCACGGAGCACGCCTTCGTCCAGGTAATCGAGCCACGTGGCCTGGTCCACGCCGTCGTCGTCGTTCGGCAGCGGGTTGCGCCAGGACATCATGAACACCGTGTGCCCCTGCCCGACTGCGTGGCGCACGAAGGAATTTTCCGGCTGCAGGTCCAGCACGTAGTACTTGTTGATGCAAGGCGGAACGATGACCAGCGGCCGCCGGTAGACCTGTGGCGTGGCCGGCCGGTACTGGATCAGCTGGAACAGCCGGTTCTCGAACACCACGCTGCCTGGCGTGACGGCGAGATTGCGTCCGACCTCGAAGCGGCTTTCGTCGGTCTGCGAAATACGGCCCTTGCGCAAATCCTGCAGCAGGTTGACCGCCCCCTGGTACAAGGCTTGCCCGCCGCTGTCGATGACCGCCTGCAAGGCATCGGGATTGAGCGCAAGGAAGTTGGCCGGCGACAGCGCGTCCAGCCATTGCATGACCGAAAAGCGCAGCCTTTCGCGCAAGGGTTCGCTGACCTCGGCGGCATCGACCATGCGCAGCATGGTCTTGGCCGACAGCAGGTAGGCATGCGCCAGGAAGGTGTGGACAGGGCTGTCTTGCCATGCCTTGGCGGCAAAGCGCCGGTCCGCCGCCGGCTCGAGCCGGCCCTCGCTTGCCGCCTGCGACAGCCGCGCCCACTCGCGCAGGAAATCGGCCTGGATATCGGCCAGCGCCTCGGGCGCGAGGCCGACCGGGACGGGCCATGCAGGGGGAGACGGGGCATTCACATGGACACCTTGTTATGGAAGAAACCGCCCGGACGATGGTGCCGGCCGGCCGCGTGCCGTGTCAATCGGGGTATACCAACAGCCACGCCAAGGTGGCCATGCGGCCGGTGCGCCCGTCGCGCCGATAGGAAAAGAACAGTTCCGGATGGCTGGCGGTGCACAGCCCGGACTGGATCACCTGCTCCACGCCGGCGCGGCGCAAGCGCAGCTCGGCCAGGCGCGGCAGGTCGGCCATCCACTTGCCCGGCACGCCGGCGCGCGGCGCGAAGGCGGCAAGCGCCGCGGCGCCATCGGGCGCGAAGGCCTCGCGCACGTCGCTGCCGACCTCGAAGGCCGCAGGTCCGATGCCCGGGGCGATCCAGGCGCGCCAGCCCCTGGCGCGCGGATGCCTGTCGCGCAACGCCCGCAAGGTGTTCTCCAGCACGCCGCCGGCCAATCCGCGCCAACCGGCGTGGGCCGCGCCGAGCACGCGTGCATCCGCATCGGTGATCACCACCGGCAGGCAGTCGGCGGTCAAGATGGCCAGCACCGTACCGGGAGTGGCGGTCACCGAGGCATCGGCCTGGCGATCGTCGCCCGGCGCATCGGCGTCAAGGACGCGGCTGCCGTGCACCTGCGCCAGCCAAAAGGGGTCCGACGGCACGGCGGCCCGAAGGCGGCGCCGGTTCTCGTCCACTGTCGCCGGATCATCACCCGCCTTCATGCCGAGGTTCAATGTGTCGTACGGCGCGCTGCCCGCGCCACCGGCGCGGGTCGTGCAAAAGCAGCGCACGCCGGGCCAATCCGGCCCCGGCACCACGGGCAATCCCGCCTGCTCGGCAAACACGGGCGCAACGCTCGCCGACGACCCTCGCGCCGCGGCTCCCTCACGGGGCCCGGGACGGTTCAAGTGTCCCATGCGATGCCCTCCTGGACCGCGCGCATGTCGGCAGGCACGGCAGACTCGAACATCACCCTGCCTGCGCCGCCCGGATCGTCGAAATGCAGCACGCGCGCATGCAGCATCTGCCGCGCCGCGCCGGCCAGGGCGCGGCCGCCATAGAGCGTATCGCCCAGCAGCGGATGTCCCAGCCATGACAGGTGTACGCGGATCTGGTGGGTGCGGCCGGTCTCCAGCCGGCAGGCGACCTCGGTCACCGGCAGGGTGCCGGCCGCCCCTTTGCGCAGCGGCGCGTAATGGGTGACTGCCGGCCGTGCGGCGATGGGGTGGTCGGCCGCCATGCGCACCGGCACGCGCGGGTCGCGGCCGATGGGCCGGTCCACCGTGCCGTCGTCATCGAGCCAGCCGTGGACCAGCGCCAGGTATTCCCTGCCCATGGTGCGCGCCTGCAGCTGGCGCACCAAGTGCGTCTGCGCGCGCTCGGTGCGCGCCACTACCAGCAAGCCCGACGTGTCCTTGTCCAGGCGATGCACGATGCCCGCACGCGCGACGTGGCGCAGCTCAGGGTAGCGGTAGAGCAACCCGTTCAACAGGGTGCCCGACCAGTTGCCCGCGCCCGGATGGGTGACCAGCCCCACGGGCTTGTTGACCACGATCCATTCGGCGCTGTCGGCCACGACTTCGAAGTCGACCGGCACGGGCTCGAAGGCCAGCTCCTCGGGCGCGGGTTGTTCCCAGACGGTGACCACGTCTCCCGGGCCCACCGGCTGGCGGGCCTTTGCCGCGCGCCCGTTGACCTGCACGTGGCCGTCGGCGATCCAGCCCTGCAGGCGGCTGCGGGAATGGCCGGGCAGCAGGCCGGCCAGGACTTTGTCCAGGCGGTCCGCGGCGGCCTCGGGCGGCACCTTCAGCACGAGGGGCTCGTCATCGGGCGCCAGGCTATCGGAAACCGCTGTATGGGACATGGGTACAAATCATATAATCGGCGTGCCATGCTAACACCAAGGAAAGCCTCGTGATCTCGACCGCAGTCTCCCTGCTGCGCGCCCGCCGGCCCGGCCGTGCGTGGCGCATGCTCGCCGCCTTTGCGGCCGCGGCGCTCATTGCCGGCTGCGGCACCCAGAAGGCCGAGGTGGACCCGACGGCCAACTGGTCGGCCGAGCGCCTGTACCAGGACGCCAAGGAACAGATCAGCGCGCGCAACTGGTCCGAGGCCCGCGAACGCCTGACTGCGATCGAGGCGCGCTACCCCTTCGGCGTCTATGCGCAGCAGGCGCTCATCGACCTTGCCTACGTCAACTGGCGCGATGAAGAGCCCGAGCAGGCGCTGGCCACCATAGACCGGTTCCAGCAGCTCTATCCCAACCATCCCGCCACCGACTACATGCTGTACCTGAAGGGGTTGGTCACGTTCACTCCGCCCAGCGCCTTCATGTCGGGCATCACGCGCCAGGATCCGTCCGAGCGCGACCCCAAGGGCCTGCGCCAGTCCTACGACGCCTTCCGCGAATTGATCGAGCGCTTCCCGCAAAGTCGCTATGCCGACGATGCGCGAAAGCGCCAGACCTGGCTGGTCAACACCATCGCCATGAACGAGGTGCACGTGGCGCGCTACTACTATGAGCGCGGCGCCTACGTCGCCGCGGTCAACCGCGCGCAGACCGTGATCACGGACTTCGAAGGCGCGCCCGCCGCCGAAGAAGCCCTCTACATCATGATGCTGTCCTACGACAAGCTCGGCATGCCGGAACTGCGCGACGACGCGCGCCGCGTGCTGCTGGCCAACTATCCGGACAGTCGCCTGCTCAAGGAAGGCTTCGGCCGGCGCCAAGCGCCCTGGTGGGATCCGACCAGCTGGTTCTGACCGCCTCGTCCTCATCCCCCCTTTCGCCGAAACGGCGCCGCGCGGCTGCAACGTCCCCGGCGCCATGCGTACCGTGGCCACAGCGCAACGGCCGGGGCCGCGCGTGGCGCCCGCAGCCGCCCAACCCTGCGGATCCCTGACATGGATCAAGCCGCCAACGGCGGCGACCTGAGAAGCTCCTCATTGCCAACAACGCCCTTGAAGAGAAGATTTCATGTCATCACGCATTCCCCTGGCTGCGCTGCTATGCGCCGCCGGCCTGCTCGCCTGCCCCGCCGCGTCCGCGCACGAGGCCGGAGACTGGCTGTTCAAGGTCGGCGCCACCCAGGTCCGTCCCAAATCCGACAACGGCACGGTGCTGGACGGCAGCGTGAACCTGGATATCGGCAACAGCGTCCGGCCCAGCTTCACCGTCACCTACATGGCCACCCGCAACCTCGGCATCGAACTGCTTGCGGCCTGGCCGTTCCAGCACGACATCCGAGGCAGCAGCGGGCTAGGCAGGATCGCCCAGGCCAAGCACCTGCCTCCCACGCTCAGCCTGCAATGGCATTTCCTGCCCGAGGCACGCGTGCAGCCTTACGTGGGCATCGGCCTGAACTACACGCATTTCTTCGACGTCGACACGCGCGGCGCCCTGTCTGGATCAGACCTGGAACTCGGTGACTCCTGGGGCATTGCCGGCCAGGT
This sequence comes from uncultured Alcaligenaceae bacterium, assembly GCA_937908115.1. Classification (GTDB taxonomy): domain Bacteria; phylum Pseudomonadota; class Gammaproteobacteria; order Burkholderiales; family Burkholderiaceae_B; genus CALEQZ01. Next base: position 208,791 of record CALEQZ010000020.1, read on the forward strand.
CGGCGTGGACGTCAAGCTCGACGATCGCTGGTTCGTCAACGCCGACCTGCGCTATGTGGACATCTCGTCCAAGGTCAAGCTCGACGGGCAGCGCATCGGCACCGCACGCGTCGACCCCTGGGTCGTGACCCTCGGCATCGGCTATCGCTTCTAGCGCACAGGCTGCATCCTCGGCGGATGCGGCTGGCTCACGCCGCCGTACCGGCCTCGGCCGGCGCCGGCTGCTGGCAGCCGGCCTGGCGGCTGCGATAAAACGCCAGCACTTGTGCCAAATCGCGGGTGCGCGCAAACGGCGGCAGCCCTCGCCACAGCCGCTTGCCATAGGGCCGGTCGACGAGCCGCACGTCGCCGACCATCAACACCCCCCAGTCGGACTCGGTGCGGATCAACCGACCCGCCCCCTGCTTGAGCGCGATCGCCGCCTCGGGCACTTGGTACTCCACGAAAGGATTGCCCCCGCGCGCACGGCAGGCGCGCAGGCGCGCGTCCAGGACAGGGTCGTCCGGCGGTGCGAACGGCAGCTTGTCGATGGCCACCAGCGTCACCGCGTCGCCCGGCAGATCCACGCCTTCCCAGAAACTTGCGCTGCCTACCAGGACCGCCTGGCGCGCCTGGCGGAACCGCTCCAGCAGCTGCCGGCGCGGCATTTGGCCCTGGCGCAGCACCTGGTGCGAGGCGCCGTCGTCCCACTCGGCTTCGGCCAGCAGTTGCGCCACCCTGTCCACTGCGCGCAGCGTCGTACACAGCACCAGCGCGCCGCCCGGGTTGACCTGCAGCATGGGCAGCAGCGTCCGCACGAACCGCTCGGTGAAATCCGGCGCCTGTGGCAGCGGCAAATCGCGCGGCACGAACAGCAGGGCCTGGCTGCCGTAGTCGAAGGGCGATTCCCAGCGCATGGCCTGCGCGCCGCGCAACCCGAGCTGGGACGTGAAATGCGAAAAATCGCCGTGCACCGACAACGTGGCCGATGTAAACACCCAGGCCTGGCCGGGCCGGCGGTAACGAGAGAACGCCTCGGCCACGGACAGGGGCGCGGCATGCAGCCGCACGTGGTGCGTGCCCTGCTCCACCCAGCGCACGGCGGGGCCGTCTCCGTCCCTGCCCGCCAGGGCGGCGTCCAAGCCGACGGCCTGCCCGGCGTCGTCCGCAGGCGTGCCAACCGCATCCGGGGCCGAAGCACTGCGCGGCGGCTGGTTCCAGCGATGCAGCCGGGCCGACAGCTCGCCGGCCTCGCGCGCGGCGGCGGCCAGGTCCGGGTGGCGTTCCGACACTGCCTGCAGCATCCCGGACAGCGCATGGGTCTCGGCGCAGAGCGCGGCCAGCGCCGCGTCGAACGCCTGGGGCTCAGGCATGGCCTCGAAAGTGGCCTTGCGGCCGGGCAAGCGCTCGAGCGCGGCGCAGGACAGCCTCAGCTCGCGCGCCAGGTGCTCCAGCCGTCGCGCGGCCTGGGTCCAGTCGGCCGACTCGCGGGCGTGCGCCAACCCCACGGCCTCGACGGTGCGCGCCAAGTCCAGCAATTGGTGGGTCGACACGCTGGTGCCGAGAAAGCGGGTAGCCGTATCGGGCAACTGGTGGGCTTCGTCGAAGATCACCGTATCGGCCTGCGGCAGCAGGTCGGTGACGCCTTCATCGCGCAAGACCAGGTCGGCCAGGAACAGCGCATGGTTGACCACCACGACTTCGGCGTCCTGTGCCTGGCGGCGCGCCTTGAGCACGAAGCAGTCACGGACCCTGGGACAATCCTGGCCGAGGCAGTTCTCGCGCGTGGACGTCACGCGCTGCCAGATGTCGGCTTCTTCGGGCACGTCGGCCAGATCGGCGCGGTCGCCCGTGCGCGACTCGCGGGCAAAGACCTGGATGCGCCGCAGCTGCGCGACCTCTGCGCGCGACTTGAGCGCGCGATCGTCCGCCTGCAGCCGCTCCAGGTGATAGTGGCAGACATAATTGCCGCGGCCCTTGAGCAGCGCGGCCGTCACCGGCACGGCCAGCGCGTCGCGCACGCGCGGCAAGTCGCGCGAGAAAAGCTGGTCCTGCAGCGTGCGCGTGCCGGTGGAGATCAACACCTTGCCGCCGGCCAGCAAGGCCGGCACCAGGTACGCCCAGGTCTTGCCCACCCCTGTGCCCGCCTCGGCAACCAGCGTCGCGCGCCGCGAGATGGCGTCGTCGATGGCGGTGGCCATCTCGACCTGCGGCGCGCGCACGCGATAGCCGGGCAGCGCACGCGCCAGCGGGCCGTCGGCGGCGAAGACTTGGGCGATGTCGGAATCGGGCATGGAAAGGGCGGGCGCGCTGGACGGAACCCGCGCCCCTGGGGCAGGCGAGGGCGCGAATACGCGCCGCGGCCGGCAAGCCGGCGCACGGTCGGCGCAATACGATGATACAGCGCCGCGGCCGGCACCGCCGCGGCCCGGTGTGGCACAATCCGCGGCTTGTCCTCACCATCCTTGCCACGCCGAATACCGATGTCCGATACCGTCGTCACCGTCGCCGCCGACCCCGCCGCCCAGAATGCCCGCATCCTGGCCCAGCTGGCCCAGGAGCTGGGCGTACGGCCCGCGCAGGTGGCCGCCGCCGTCGCGCTGCTCGACGACGGCGCCACGGTGCCCTTCATCGCGCGCTACCGCAAGGAGGCCACCGGTGGATTGGACGACACGGTGCTGCGCAACCTGGAAGTGCGGCTGGCCTATCTGCGCGAGCTCGAAGACCGCCGCACGGCCATCCTGGAGTCGATCGCGCAGCAGGGCAAGCTCACCGAAGCGCTCAAGGCCGAGATCGAGGCAGCCGATACCAAGCAGCGGCTCGAAGACCTTTACGCGCCTTACAAGCCCAAGCGGCGCACCCGCGCGCAGATCGCACGCGAGGCAGGCCTGGAACCGCTGGCCGACGCCATCCTGGCCGACCCAGCCTGCGACCCCCTGGCACTTGCGGCCGGCTATGCCAACGCCGAAGCCGGCGTGGCCGACGCCAAGGCAGCGCTCGACGGCGCGCGCGACATCCTGGCCGAGCGCTATGCGGAACATGCCGATTTGCTCGCCGACCTGCGCGACTATCTGTGGAAAAGCGGCCTGCTCATCTCCAAGGTCGTCGAAGGCAAGGAAACCGAGGGCGCCAACTTCCGCGATTGGTTCGATTTCAGCGAGCCGCTGCGCACCCTGCCGTCGCACCGCGTGCTGGCGCTGTTGCGCGGCCGCCAGCAAGGCGTGCTGGAACTGCGCGTCGGATTGGAGCCCGAGCGCGAAGCCGAGGTGCCCCACCCCTGCGTGGCGCGCGTGGCGGAGTTCCTGCAGCTTGGCAAGGATTTGTTCGCCGCCGACGCCGGGCCGCGGGCGCGCTGGCTGGGCGAAGTCTGCCGCTGGACGTGGCGCGTCAAGCTGCTGACGGCATTCGAAACCGAATTCATCGCGCGGCTGCGTGAATCAGCCGAGGCCGAGGCCATACGCGTGTTCGCCGCCAACCTCAAGGACCTGCTGCTGGCCGCACCGGCCGGCCCGCGCCCCGTGCTGGGCCTGGATCCCGGCATCCGCACGGGGGTCAAGGTCGCCGCCATCGACCGCACGGGCAAGCTGCTCGAGACGGCCACGGTCTACCCCTTCGAGCCGCGCCGCGACCGGGAGGGCGCGATCGCCACGCTGGCGGCCCTGGCCGCCAAGCACCGCATCGAGCTGGTTGCCATCGGCAACGGCACGGCCTCACGAGAAACCGAAAAACTCGTGGCTGACCTGATGGGCCGCCACCCGGAGCTGAAGCTGACGCGGGTCGTGGTGTCCGAGGCCGGCGCATCGGTGTACTCGGCCTCCGAGATCGCCGCACAGGAATTCCCTGACCTGGACGTGAGCCTGCGCGGCGCGGTGTCGATCGCCCGCCGCCTGCAGGACCCGCTGGCCGAGCTGGTCAAGATCGAGCCCAAGGCGATCGGCGTCGGCCAATACCAGCACGACGTCAACCAGCGCGAATTGGCCCGCTCGCTGGACGCGGTGGTCGAGGACTGCGTCAACGCGGTCGGCGTGGACGTCAACACCGCCTCGGCGGCGTTGCTGGCGCGCGTCTCGGGCCTGAACAGCCTGCTGGCCAAGAACATCGTCGCCTACCGCGATGCGCACGGGCCTTTCCCGACGCGCATGGCGCTGCGCGACGTCCCCCGCTTCGGCGAAAAGGCGTTCGAGCAGGCGGCGGGCTTCTTGCGCATACCGAACGGCGAAAACCCCTTGGACGCCTCGGCCGTGCACCCCGAGGCCTATCCGGTGGTCGAGCGCATCCTGGCGCGCATCCAGGCCGACGTGCGCCAGGTCATCGGCAACCGCAATGCGCTCAAGGGCCTGTCGCCGGCCGACTTCACCGACGAGCGCTTCGGCCTGCCGACGGTGCGCGACATCTTCGCCGAGCTGGAAAAACCGGGGCGCGACCCCCGGCCCGAATTCAAGACCGCTCAGTTCAAGGAAGGGGTGGAAACCCTGGACGATCTGCTGCCGGGCATGATCCTGGAAGGCGTGGTGACCAACGTGGCCAACTTCGGCGCCTTCGTCGACATCGGCGTGCACCAGGACGGTTTGGTGCACATCTCCGCCCTGTCGGAAAAATTCGTCAAGGACCCGCGCGACGTCGTACGGGTGGGCCAGACCGTCAAGGTCAAAGTGCTGGAGGTCGATGGGGCGCGCAAGCGCATTTCGCTGACCATGCGCCTGAACGACGACGCGCTGCCCGCGCGCCGCAGCAGCGACGAACGCTCCGGCGCGCGCGCCGGCAACCGCCCTCGCCCGCCCCAACCGGCCTCGGCCATGGCCGGCGCGATGGCCGAGGCATTCGCCCGCCTGAAGCGATAAGCGGCGCGCCGCCGGGGCGCGGGAAAACCCCAAGGCGGCGAACCCGCAAAACTAAGGATTCCTTATAACCAAGCGCATTAGAATCCAGTAAAGTCGCGCTCGCTTGAACGCGGGAATTAACGTTTCCTTAGCCATTAACGTTTCCTTAGCCCAAGGTCCCGCGCCGCGTCACGCTGTCTGCATCCCCATTTGCCGTGGTCCGCGCACGCGTCCGCCCGACGCGTGCGCGCCCCGATTGCATCCTCATTTTCCGGAGACACCGACATGGCGAGCCTGAAGCTGGCGGCACACGAAACGGAGATCATCGGTCCAAGCAATGCACCGGCAGGCGGTGTTTACAAGGGCGTCGTGCTCGCCCAGCAAAGCAAGCTGGTGCTGGACGGCGTCGAACTGGTGCTCAACGACATCACGCTGGAACGCCTGGGACCCCGCACGGTGGATCTGATCAACGGCGCAACCGTGCGGATAGGAGAACTCGCGTTCGCCAGCATCGGCGCAAGCGTCCTGTACCGCATCGGCCCCGGCTGCATGCTGGTCATGGACGCGAACCTGTCCGAGCCGGAAGTCGTCGCCATGACCACGGTGGAGTTCGCCAGCGGCGGCACCGGCCGGCTGCGCTATGCGCCCTTTTCCAACCTCATGTGGCAGAAAAGCCCCCGGGTGGTCGGCCACGTCGACGGCGACGTCCTGGAGCACATCAACGGCACGATGCTGGCCGTGGAAAACGGCAGGCTCGTGGTGCCACTGCCGGCCGGCAAGGCCACCCCGGCCGCGCCGGGCCAAGGCAGCCGCCGGCCGCTCTAGGCGGCCAGCGAAGCCAGCGCCTGGGCCAGGCGCGCGGCCCATTGCGCGCGGGCGGCCTCGTCGGCCGCCTGCGGCCCCTGGGCGACGACCTGTCCGTCCATCACGATGGCGCCGCGCGCCGGGTCCAGCCCATCGACCGCGCCGTCGCGCACCAGGTCCTGCAGCCGGCGCATCACGGCCCCGGCCTGCTTGGGATCCTCGTAGGGTTGCGACACCAGCAATTCGTCGCCTTCGGCGGCCAGCAACCGGAAACGGAAGCGGCCGTCGTCATCGCGAAAGCTCACGAAGCGCGCGCGGGCATCCTTGCGGGCCTTGCGCGGCTGGCCCGCGCCCGCGGCGACCGGGGCACCGTTGCGCAGCCCCACCGCCTCGCGCAGCCGGGCGATGAACGGCGCAGCCAGGCGCCGCGCCTTGGCCGCGCCGGCCTGCAAGATTTCCTCCAGCCTCGCCGGGTCGGCGATGAGCTCGTCATAGCGCGCGCGCATGGGCGCGATCTCGCGCTCGATGCGCTCGTACAGCGCCTGCTTGGCGTCGCCCCAGCCCATGCCGGATTCGAGCTCCTTGCGGAAGGCCGCCGACTCGTCCGGCCGGGCGAACGCGCGATAGAGCATGTAGACGTGCGAATTCTCGGCATCCTTGGGTTCGCCGGGCTCGCGCGAATCGGTCACGATGCGCATGACCGCCGAGCGCAGCGCCTTGGCGCCGCCCTCGAACAGCGGAATCGTGTTGTTGTAGCTCTTGGACATCTTGCGCCCGTCCAGGCCCGGCAGCGTGGCGACTTCCTCCTCGACCACCGCCTCGGGCAGCACGAAGAAGTCCTGCCCCGCCCCGTACAGGTGGTTGAAACGCTGGGCGATGTCGCGCGCCATCTCCAGGTGCTGGACCTGGTCGCGGCCGACCGGCACCTTGTGGGCATTGAACATCAGGATGTCTGCGGCCATCAGCACGGGATAGGAAAACAGCCCCATGGTGATGCCGTCATCGGGCTCGGCGCCCTTGGCCTCGTTTTGGTCGACCGCCGCCTTGTAGGCGTGCGCACGGTTCATCAGCCCCTTGGACGTGACGCAGGTCAGCATCCAGCACAGCTCAGGGATCTCGGGGATATCCGACTGACGGTAAAAGGTCACGCGCTCCGGATCCAGGCCGGCGGCCAGCCACGTCGCGGCCAGCTCCAGCCGCGAACGGGCGATGCGCACCGGATCGTCGCACTTGATCAAGGCGTGGTAGTCGGCCAGGAAGAAAAAGGCGTCGACGCCAGGCCGGGTGCTGGCGGCAATCGCCGGCCGGATGGCGCCCACGTAGTTGCCCAGGTGGGGCGTGCCCGTGGTGGTAATGCCGGTAAGGACGCGGGTGTTCATGGACGAGGCAAGCCGCAGGCGGCTCGGACAAGTGGATCGCAAAGGCGCAAGTTTACCGTGGCGTCCAGGGCATGCCGGCTGCCGCGACCGGGGCGTCGGGCAGATTCATCGCTGCCGCCGGCCCGGCCGCACCATGGCGCCTATAGTTCGACGGTCCCGCGCCGCTCGGCATCCAGGTACTCGCGCGACTGCATCTCCAGTATGCGCGAGACCGTGCGATGGAATTCGTTGGCCAGCGGCCCGTCCGTATAGAGCGCCTCGGGGGGACACTCGGCCGACATGATGAGCTTGACCTTGTGGTCGTAGAGCACGTCCACCAGCCAGGTAAAGCGTCGCGCCTCCGATGCCTGGCGCGGCCCCATGCGCGGCACGCCCGAAAGGATGATGGCGTGGAAGCGGCTGGCGAGTTCCAAGTAGTCGTTCTGCGAGCGCGGCCCGCCGCACAGCGTCGCAAAGTCGAACCACACTACGGTGCCGGCCAAGGCGTGCGCACGCAGTTCGCGGTGCTCGATGTGCAGGACCGGCTCCTGCGGCACGGTGTCGGCCAGGCGATCGAAAGCATCCTGCAGCGCGCGCGCAGCCGCGTCATCCAGCGGGCAGTGATACATCTGGACCTGCTCCAGGGCGCGCCGGCGGTAATCGACGCCGGCATCGACGTTCAAGACATCCATGCGTGCCTGGATCAAGGCGATCGCCGGCAGGATGCGGTCGCGGTGCAGGCCGTCCGGATAGAGGGTGGACGGCTCGTAGTTCGACGTCATGACGAACGAGGTGCCATATTCGAACAGCTTGGACAGCAGGCGGTGCAGGATCATCGCATCGGCCACGTCCGAGACATGGAACTCGTCGAAGCAGATCAGGCGATACCGCTTGGCCACGCGGCGCGCCACCTCGTCCAGCGGATCCTGCATGCCGCGCACCTCTTCGAGCTGCCGGTGCACGCCGCGCATGAACTCGTGGAAATGCAGCCGCGTCTTGCGCACCACCGGCACGGTGGCATAGAAGGCATCCATCAGGAAGCTCTTGCCCCGGCCGACGCCGCCCCACATGTAGACGCCGCGAGGCACCTCGGCACGGTTGAGCAGCTTTTTCAGCACATTGGAGCGCATGGCGCGAAAACGCACCCAGTCATCGTAATACCGCTGCAGCCGGTCGATGGCCGCGCGCTGCGCCGGGTCGGGCCGGTAGCCGCGCTTGGCCAGTTCGTGCTCGTAATACTCGCGTACGTTCATGGGCTTGAAGAGGACAGGGCCGATCGATCAGTCACGGGGCGCCGTGCCGCCGATCGAAGGCGTCGCGACGGGACGCAGGCGCGCCGCGGGCATAGAAAAGGGCGGGCCGCGCGAACAGCCCGCCCTGGTGCCTGGCGCGACGCCGACGGCGGGATCAGAAGTTGAGCGTGCGCTTGTCCACGGCCAGGGCCGCTTCCTTCATGGCTTCGGACAGCGTCGGGTGCGCGTGGCAGATCCGTGCGATGTCTTCGGCGGCGCCGCGGAACTCCATGATGGTCACGGCTTCCGAAATCAGCTCGGAGGCCATCGGGCCGACGATATGCACGCCCAGCACTTCGTCGGTCTTGGCATCGGCCAGCACCTTGACGAAGCCAGTGGTGTCACCCAGCGCACGGGCCCGGCCGTTGGCCATGAATGGGAAGCTGCCGGCCTTGTACTCACGGCCCTCGTTCTTGAGCTGCTGCTCCGTCTTGCCCACCCAGGCGATCTCGGGCGAGGTGTAGATGACCCACGGGATGGTCGCGAAATTGACATGGCCATGCTGGCCGGCGATGCGCTCGGCCACCGCCACGCCTTCTTCCTCGGCCTTGTGCGCCAGCATGGGCCCGCGCACCACGTCGCCCACCGCCCAAACGTTGGGCAGGTTGGTCTTGCAGTCCTCGTCGACGACGATGAAGCCGCGCTCATCGAGCTTCAGGCCAACGGCCTCGGCATTCAGGCCACCGGTATAGGGCACCCGGCCGATCGAAACGATGAGCTTGTCCACGACGAGCTTTTGCTCGGCGCCGGCCGAATCGGTGTACGGCACGGTGACCTGCTTGGCGCCGACCTTGACCTCGCCGATCTTGACCCCGGTGTGGATGGTCAGGCCCTGCTTGGTGAAGGCCTTGAGTGCCTCCTTGGCCACCTGCTGGTCGGCCGCGGCCAGGAAGTCCGGCATCGCCTCGAGCACGGTGACCTCGGCGCCCAGGCGGCGCCAAACGCTGCCCATCTCCAGGCCGATGACGCCGGCGCCGATCACGCCCAGCTTCTTGGGCACGGCAGAGATGTTGAGCGCACCGTCGTTGGACAGCACCAGCTTTTCGTCAAACGGCAGCCCGGGCAGCTCGCGCGGCGACGAGCCCGTGGCCACCACGACGTGCTTGGCCACCAGGTCTTCATCGGCCGTGCCGCTGACCTTGATCGACCAGCCACCGTCGACCTGGCCCGCGAACGAGCCCTTGCCGTGGAAGAAGGTGACCTTGTTCTTCTTGAACAGGTACAGGATGCCGTCGTTGTTCTGCTTGACCACGGCATTCTTGCGGCCGATCATGGCCTGGACATCGATGCCCAGGCCCTTGACCTGGATGCCATGGTCGGCAAAGTGATGCGCGGCCTGCTCGTAGTGCTCGGACGATTGCAGCAGCGCCTTGGACGGGATGCAGCCCACGTTGGTGCAAGTGCCGCCCGGGGCGGGGCCGCCCTGCCCATTTTGCCAGGCGTCGATGCAGGCCACCGACATGCCCAGCTGCGCGGCGCGTATGGCGGCGATGTAGCCGCCGGGACCCGCGCCGATGACGACGACGTCGAATTGCTTGGCCATGTGCTCTCCCCCGCCTTACAGGTCCAGCAGCAGGCGCTGCGGGTCTTCCAGCGCCTCCTTGATGGCCACCAGCGACAGCACGGCTTCGCGGCCGTCGATGATGCGGTGGTCATAGGACAGGGCGAGGTAGTTCATGGGCCGGATGACGATCTGGCCGTTTTCCACCACCGGGCGCTCCTTGGTGGCGTGGATGCCCAGGATGGCCGATTGCGGCGGGTTGATGATGGGGGTGGACAGCATGGAACCGAAGACGCCGCCGTTGGAGATCGAGAACGTGCCGCCGGTGAGCTCTTCCAGCCCCAGCTTGCCCTCGGCCGCACGCTTGCCGAAGTCGGCGATCTGCTTTTCGATCTCGGCGATCGACAGCTGGTCGGCATTGCGCAGGATGGGCACGACCAGGCCGCGCGGGCTGCCCACGGCGATGCCGATGTCGAAGTAGCCGTGGTAGATGATGTCCTTGCCGTCGACCGAGGCGTTGATGATCGGGAACTTCTTGAGCGCGGCAACCGCGGCCTTGACGAAGAAGGACATGAAGCCGAGCTTGACGCCGTGCTCCTTCTCGAACTTTTCCTTGTACTTGTTGCGCAGGTCGATGACGGCCTGCATGTTGACCTCGTTGAAGGTCGTCAGGATGGCGTTCTCGCGCTGGGACTGCAGCAGGCGCTCGGCCACGCGGGCGCGCAGGCGGCTCATGGGCACGCGCTGCTCGGGACGGCCGTCCAGCGAAACCGACGGCGCGGGCACGGCGGGCGCAGCCGGCGCCTTGGGCGCGGGGGCCTGGGCGCCGCTGGCGGCAGCGGCCTTCTTCTTGCTCCGCTTCTTCTTCTTTTTCTTG
>CALEQZ010000021.1 GCA_937908115.1 uncultured Alcaligenaceae bacterium
CGACGATCAACGGCGATTCCAACGTGCCCTTCTACAAGGAACTGGGCAACGCGGGGCTGAAGGCCACCGACGTGCCGGTGGTGGCGTTCTCCGTGGGCGAAGAAGAATTGCGCGGCATCGACACGGCACCTCTGGTCGGGCACCTGGCCGCATGGAACTACTTCCAGTCCATCGACAACCCCGTCAATGAGGCCTTCATCAGCAAGTGGAAGGCGTACGCCAAGGCCAAGAACCTGCCCAATTCCGATACCGTCGTGACCAATGACCCGATGGAAGCCACCTATATCGGCATTCACATGTGGAAGCAGGCGGTCGAAAAGGCCGGCACGGTCGACGTCGACAAGGTGATCGAGGCCATGGGCGGACAAACCTTCCAGGCGCCCAGCGGCTTTACCGTCAAGATGGACGAGACCAACCACCACCTGCACAAGCCGGTCTACATCGGCGAAATCCGCGATGACGGGCAGTTCGACGTCGTCTGGAAGACCGAAGGCCCGATCCGCGCCCAGCCGTGGAGCCCGTTCATCCCCGGCAACGAAGGCAAGCAGAACCTGTAAGGGCAGGGCGGCCATGCGCGTGATCGCGGTATTGTTGCGCGCGCTGGCGCTGGCCGGGGTCTTGGCCCTGGCCACGCCCGCGTGGGCTGCGAGCGTCGACCCGGCGTTGCTGGCGCCGCTTGCCAGCACCAAGATGGACGAGCGGCTCGATGCGGTCGCCGCGTTGGGCAGGCTGCCTGACCCGCTGGCCGCCGAGGTGTTGCAGGCCTTGGCCGGCGGCCGGCTGTACGCCGCGGGCGATGGGCGGGTGCTGATCGACACCGGCGCTGGCGCGATCGATCCTGCCAGCGGACAGGCGCTGCCCATGCCGGGCGATGCCAAGCGCATCGTCATCAACAACCGGTTGCGCCGCGCGATACAGGACGCGCTGGCCGTCTCGCAATTGTTTGCCGCCGAAGCCGGCCAGCGGCTGGCTGCGGCACGGCGCCTGCAGGAAGGCGCCAACGAATCCTTCCGTCCCGTCTTGGAAAAGGCGCTGCAGCAGGAAAGCAGCGGCGAGGTGAAGGCCGCGCTGGAAGTGGCGCTGGCCAACATCGACTTATCCAGCGACGATCCCGCGCGGCGACGGGCCGCCGTCGCCGCGCTGGGCCAGACGGGGCGGTCTTCCTACCGTCCCGTGCTACAGGCCTTGCTCGCGCAGGACGAGCAGGGGGCTTACGCGGAGCCCGATGAAAGCGTGCGGGAAGCCGCCCGGGCGGCGCTGCGCGCCATCGACCGGCGCGCGGCCGCGGTCGAATGGAGCGGCAACCTGTTCTACGGGCTGAGCCTGGGCAGCGTGCTGCTGCTGGCCGCGCTCGGCCTGGCCATCACGTTCGGTCTGATGGGGGTGATCAACATGGCGCACGGTGAGCTGCTGATGATCGGTGCCTACGCCACCTATGTCGTGCAGTCCGCGTTTCGCGCCTGGGCGCCGGGGTGGCTCGATTGGTACGTGATCGCCGCGCTGCCGGTGGCCTTCGTGGTCACCGCGCTGGTCGGCATGGCGCTGGAGCGTACGGTGATCCGCTGGCTGTACGGCCGCCCGCTGGAGACGCTGCTGGCCACCTGGGGCATCAGCCTGATGTTGATGCAGGCGGTGCGCAGCCTGTTCGGGGCGCAAAACGTCGAAGTCGGCAACCCTAGCTGGATGAGCGGCGGGTTGGCGGTGTTCGACGGTGGCCTGGTGCTGACCTACAACCGCATGGCCATCATCGTCTTTTCGCTGCTGGTGGTGGCGCTGGTGTGGCTGCTGCTCAACCACACGCGGTTGGGGCTGTTCGTGCGCGCGATCACGCAAAACCGCCGCATGGCCGACTGCGTGGGCGTGCCCACCGGGCGCGTGGACATGCTGGCCTTCGGACTGGGCGCTGGCATCGCCGGGCTGGCCGGCGTGGCGCTGTCGCAGTTGGGCAATGTCGGGCCCGACCTGGGCCGGGCTTACCTGGTCGATTCGTTCATGGTGGTGGTGCTCGGCGGGGTGGGGCAGCTGGCCGGCACCGTCGTGGCTGCGCTCGGCCTGGGCGGCATCAATAAATTCCTCGAACCTTACGCGGGCGCCGTGATGGCCAAGATCGCCATCCTGGCGCTGATCGTCCTGTTCGTCCAGAAACGTCCCCAAGGCCTGTTCGCCCCGCGCGGCAGGAGCGTCGAATGAACGGAGCATCTGTCACCGACCTGGCGGCGCTGGCCAGGCGACCGCTGTTTTCCCCCCGCGCCTGGGCCGGCCTGGCCGCAGCCTGTGTGGCGCTCGCGCTGCTGCCCGGGCTCAACCTCGTGTTCGAGCCCGGTCATCCGCTGCATGTGTCGTCGTACGCGGTGGCGCTGCTGGGCAAGTTCATGTGCTATGCCCTTGCCGCGCTGGCCTTGGACCTGGTCTGGGGCTATGCCGGTATCCTGTCGCTGGGCCACGGGCTGTTCTTCGCGCTGGGCGGCTACGCCCACGGCATGTACCTGATGCGCGCCATCGGCCGCGACGGCGTGTACCAGAGCGACTTGCCGGACTTCATGGTTTTCCTGAATTGGAAGGCGTACCCCTGGTATTGGGCGTTCACGGAGCATTTTTGGTATGCGGCGCTGCTGGCTGTGCTGGTGCCGGGGTTGCTTGCCTTCGTGTTCGGCTATTTCGCGTTCCGCTCGCGCATCACCGGCGTGTACTTCTCCATCATCACGCAGGCGCTGACCTTCGCGGCCATGCTGCTGTTCTTTCGCAACGACACGGGTTTTGGCGGCAACAACGGGTTCACGGACTTTCGCCGCATCCTGGGCTTTCCCATCACCGCCCCAGGCACCCGCGCGGCGCTGTACTGGTGCACGCTGGCCGCGCTCGCTGGCTGCCTGGTGCTGGCGCGCGCGGTAACGCAGTCGCGGCTGGGGCGCGTGCTGACCGCGGTGCGCGACGCCGAGGCCCGCGTGCGCTTCCTGGGCTACGAGCCGCTGGGGTTCAAGCTGTTCGTCTGGACGCTGTCGGCGGTGATGTGCGGCGTGGCCGGTGCCCTTTACGTGCCGCAGGTCGGCATCATCAATCCCAGCGAAATGTCGCCGGAAAACTCCATCGAGATGGTGATCTGGGTGGCCACCGGCGGGCGGGGTACGCTGGTCGGCCCCATCGTGGGCGCCGGCGCGGTCAACGGGCTGAAGACCTGGTTTACCAGTGTGCTGCCCGAACTCTGGCTGTATGTCCTGGGGCTGATTTTCGTACTGGTCACGCTGTTGCTGCCGCAGGGCATCGTGGGGCTGGTGCGCCAGGCGTGCGAGCGCATCGGCCGGCGCCGCGGGGCAGGAGCAGGGCAATGAACAAGCTTGCAGACATCAAAGGGCCGGTCGACGCTGCCGGCGAGGAATACGCCGGCCCGGGCGGCGAGGCGAGCTATGGCCGCGTCAAGCCGGCGGGCGTGGACACCAGCCATGGCGCCATCCTTTACCTGGACGGCATCACGGTCAGCTTCGACGGTTTCAAGGCGCTGAACGACCTGACCCTGGACATCGGGGTGGGGGAGCTGCGCTGCATCATCGGCCCGAACGGCGCCGGCAAGACGACCATGATGGACGTGATCACCGGCAAGACGCGCCCCACGTCAGGCACGGCGTTTTTCGGGCAAAGCATAGACCTGACCAAGCTGAACGAAGCCGAAATCGCCCGCGCCGGCATTGGCCGCAAGTTCCAGCGGCCCACGGTTTTCGAACACCACACCGTGTTGGAAAACCTGGAACTGGCGATGAAGGCCGACAAGCGCGTGCGGCCGACGCTGTTCGCGCGGCTCGACAGCGAGGCGGCCGACCGTATCGCCCAGACCCTGGACCTGATCCGGCTGGGCAACCAGGCCGGGCGCCTGGCCGGGCTGTTGTCACACGGCCAGAAACAATGGCTGGAAATCGGCATGCTGCTGATGCAACAGCCGCAATTGCTGCTGCTGGACGAGCCGGTGGCAGGCATGACGGACGCGGAGACCGAGCGCACCGGCGAGTTGCTCAACGACCTGCGCGGCAAGCATTCGCTGGTGGTGGTCGAGCATGACATGGATTTCGTCGCGCAGATCGCCGACGGCGGCAAGGTCACCGTGCTGCACGAAGGCTCGGTGCTGGCAGAAGGCACCATGGCCGAGGTACAGGCCGACCCGCGCGTCATCGAAGTCTATTTGGGGCGCTGAACGGAGGCGGAAGACGGCGATGCTGCAAGCTGAATCGATCAACCAATACTATGGTGGCAGCCACACCCTGCGCGGCGTGTCGCTTGCAGTGCGCAAGGGCCAATGCCTGGCGCTGCTGGGCCGCAACGGCGTGGGCAAGACCACGCTGCTCAAGTGCCTGATGGGCGTGCTGCCGCTGGCAAGCGGCCGGATCACCCTGGACGGGCAGGACATCTCGCGCCTGCCGCCGCACCGGCGCGCAGCGCTCGGCATGGCCTACGTGCCGCAGGGGCGCGACATCTTCGCCCGGCTCACGGTCGAGGAAAACATCCTGATGGGCATGGCCGCCAAGCCGGCCGCGCAGGCCAGGCGGATCCGCGACGAAATCTACGAGCTCTTTCCCGTGCTCAAGTCCATGCTCAGGCGCCGCGGCGGCGACCTGTCTGGCGGCCAGCAGCAGCAGCTGGCGATTGCCCGGGCGCTGGCTGCCGAGCCGCGGCTCATCATCTTCGACGAGCCGACCGAGGGCATACAGCCGTCCATCATCAAGGACATCGGCCGGGTCATTGCCATGCTGCGCGAACGCGGCGACGTCGGCATCTTGCTGTGCGAGCAGTACTTCGACTTTGCGCGCGAGCTGGCTGATGAGTTCGTGGTGCTGTCGCGCGGCGAAGTCGTCGCGCGCGGTGACCGCGCGCAGATGGATGGCGAGGATGTCCGGCGGCATTTGTCGGTCTAGTGGTGGATTTCGGGTCGGCTAGGCATGACGGCCAGGGCCCAGCCGGTGCTGGCAAGCTCAAGCCGCCGGGATGCCTCCGCAATGCGCATAATGTGTATTATGTAAAATAGCGGATGCGCTTGGCCGGCAGCGAATCCAGGCACAATTCCGGTAAAGCCCCCACCCGACAGCCGTACCCGGCTACCAGGCCTTTTGTACAAACAACGATCCCCGATCGATCGCTTGCAAGGTCGCGCACCCGTTCAACGCCATCACCACTTCCAGTTCCTCGCGCAGCGTTCGCAGCACGTGCGCGACCCCCAATGCGCCCGCAGCTGCCAGCGCATGCATGCATGGTCGACCGACCATCACGGCGGATGCGCCGAGCGCGATCGCCTTGAAGACATCGCTGCCACGGCGGATTCCGCCGTCCAGCAGCACCGGCGCCCGGCCCGCGACGGCGTCGGCGATCGCCGGCAGTGCATCCACCGTTGCCGGCAGCGTGTCCTGAATCCGTCCACCATGATTGGAGACGACGATTCCGGCAGCGCCGTGATCAAGCGCCCGCAACGCATCATCGGCGTCGAGTATCCCTTTGACCAGCAGCGGGAGACGCGTCGCCGACGCGAGCCAGGCGATGTCCGACCATGTCGGCGCCGCGCTCATCAGGCCGTCGAATACGGCGTTCTGGCCGGGCGCTTCAACGGTCGATTGCGGGGCGATCCGGGGCAGATTGACCGCCGCCACGCCTTGCGGCAGCCGGAACCGGACCCGCTGCTCGCGGTTGCGGATGCCCGCGATCGGGGCGTCGACGGTGACGACCAGGGCCTGACAACCCGCCGCTTCGGCGCGCTGCACCAGTTCCAGCGTCGCTTCGCGGGTCGGCTGGAAATACAGTTGAAACCACCAGGGCGAACGGGTGACGGCGGAGATTTCCTCGACGGGCGTCGTCGCCAGCGTGCTCACCGTCATGCAGGCTGCCATTGCCGACGCGCCGAGTGCGGTCGCCAGCTCTCCATCGGGATGAAACAGTTTCTGGTAAGCGAGCGGCGCCACGAAAACAGGGTGCTCGTACCCGACGCCGAACAACTGCAGCCGGGTATGCCCGCCGCTGACCGGAGTCAGCACCCTTCCCTTCAATCGCAGACGGTCGAAAGCATTGCGGTTGTCGCGCAGCGTGATTTCATCGGCTGCCCCCCGGTCAGGTATTCCCATGCGTTATCGTCGAGCCGTTCACGCGCATATCGTTCGTAGTCGCTGACGGCGGCAATATCGGCCGGAATCGCGCTCAATACACCGGGCAGGTTTGCGTTCACAACTCGGCCCACTGCCTCAGCAGATTGTGGTAGTGCGCGGTCAGTGAGACCACTTCCTCGCTGTCTCCGAGTCGGTTGCGCAGCTTCACGATCGTCATGTCGAGATCGAACAGCATGCTGCGGCGCCAGTCGTCGCGCACCATGCTTTGCGTCCACAGAAAGGAACCGATGCGCACGCCGCGCGTGACCGGCTCGACGTGATGCAGGCTGGTCGCCGGGTAGACGATCGCGTCGCCTGCCGGCAGCTTCACTTCATGCGCGCCGTAGTTGTCGACGACCACCAGTTCTCCGCCTTCGTATTCGTCGGGGTCGCTCAGGAAAACCGTGGTCGAGACATCGGTGCGCACGCTGGCGGCGCGGGCCGGATCATGATGGCTTGCGCTGTCGACATGGCTGCCGTAATTGCCGCCGCCCTGGTAACGGTTGAACAGCGGCGGCAACATGTGTTTCGGCAGCGTCGCGGAAACGAACAGAGGATGGCGGCGCAATGCGGATGCGATCAGGTCACCGGCCTGTTTCGCGACCGCGGATGATGCATCGAGCTGCTGATTGTGTTTGACCCGGGACGCCTGCTCGCCGGCGGTCGCCAGCCCGTCCACCCACGAATCACCATCCAGCGCACGCCGGATGTCAGCGACCTGCTCCGGCGTGAGTACGCCGGGTATGTGTAGTATCATGTTGCACCGCCCTTCCCGTCAGCCGATTCGGGAACCCCGCAATCGGCCGGCGGCTCCGGAGATCATCAGAACTGCAGTCTTGCCGTCAGCATCGCCGAACGCGGCGTGCCCGGCGTGTAGCGTGCACCGCTGTTGTTCAGCGTGTTGATATAGAACTTGTCGAACAGATTGAACACGTTCAGTTGCACCGTGACGTTCTTGCTGGCCTGATACGCGACCACCGCGTCGGCAACCCAGTAAGACGGGATGTTCGGCATGTTCTGGGTGGCGATCGCCAACGTCGGATTGACGACGCGCTTCTGCTCCGACACGTAACGGGCACCGCCACCGATGGTCCAGTTGCCGTTCAACTTGTACGTGGTCCACAGCGTTGCGGTCAGATCCGGCGACCAGCGGGTTGCCGCACCCGTCGTGTTGTTCCCGGTCGAACCGTCCAGCACCTTGGTCTTCATTGTCGCGATGCCGGCCGCGATTTGCCAGGCGTCGGTGATCTGGCCGATGGCGCCGAGTTCGACGCCCTCCACCCGCCGCTTGCCGAACTGGGCAACCGCGTTCGTCAGCGGATCCTGAACCACGAGTTCATTCGAAAAATCGGTCCGGTACACGGCGGCGGTCAGCGACAATTTCTTCTGCAGCACGTCCCACTTGGTGCCGATCTCGTAGTTTCTTGCCTTCTGCGGATCGAGCGACGGGCTGTTGATGTTGGTCGCGGTCGAACTGAGCGAGAAGTTGTCGCCGCCCGGCGGCGTTTGCGAATTGGCGATTGCGGCGTAAATGCTGCCGTTCGGCGCCGGCTTGTACAACGCGCCGAGCTTCCAGCTCAACAGATTGCCCGATTTTTTCAGTTGGTCGGGCGCCAACTGGCCGACCGCATAACCGGGATAACTCGCAGCATTGTTTGCGGTGACCAGCGTGCGTCCGTCGGTTTCGGCCTTGTAGTGATCGAAACGCACACCGCCGCTCAATTATGAATTTGCGGAAATCTTCCTGCCCCAGGAAACGCGGCTGCAGGCCGGTGCTGG
>CALEQZ010000022.1 GCA_937908115.1 uncultured Alcaligenaceae bacterium
GGCCGCGCAGCGCCGAGGGCGACGGCGGCGCGGCCGGCGCGGGGTCGGCGGGCGCAGGGGGGCGCGCCGCATGAAAGCACGCTCGTTCGACGTCGCCGTGGTCGGCGGCGGCCTGGTCGGCATGGCGCTGGCCTACGGCATGGCGCGCATCGGCCGGTCGGTCGTGGTGCTGGACGAAGGCGACATCGCCTACCGTGCCTCGCGCGGCAATTTCGGTCTGGTCTGGGTGCAGGGCAAGGGCCTGGGACTGAGCCCCTACAGCAACTGGACGCAGCGCTCGGCCGGCCTGTGGCCAGAGCTGGCCGGACTGCTGGCCGCCGATGCGGGCGTGGACGTTTCGCTGGAGCAGCCCGGCGGCTTCCAGGTCTGCCTGTCCGAGGCAGAGATGCAGGCCAAGCTCGACAGCATGGAGCGGCTGATGGCCCAGCCGGGCTTGGCGCGCTACGACTACCAGGTCTACGACAACGCGGCGCTGCGCCGCGTCTACCCGGGCATCGGCCCGGAGGTCGTCGGCGGCACCTACACGCGGCTGGACGGGCACGTCAACGCGCTGCGCCTGTTCCGCGCCCTGCACGCGGCCGCGCAGCGCCACGGTGCCGACTACCGCCCGCAGGCGCGGGTCTCGTCGATAGACCGCGACGGCGGCGGCTTCCTGCTGCGCACGCCGCGCGGCGACGTCGCCGCCGGCCAGGTGGTGCTGGCCGCCGGCCTGGACAATGCCCGCCTGGCCCCGCAGGTCGGCCTGGACGTGCCGGTGCGGCCGCAGCGCGGCCAGATCCTGGTGCTCGAGCGCATGCCGCGCTTCATGGACTATCCCATCGTGACGCTGCGCCAGACCGACGAGGGCACCGTCCTGATCGGCGATTCCCTGGAGGAGGTGGGGCTGGACGACGCCGTGGGCACGCCCGTGCTCGCCACGCTGGCCGACCGGGCCGCGCGCATCTTTCCGGCGCTGGCCCAGGCGCGCGTGGTGCGCATGTGGGGCGCCCTGCGGGTGATGAGCCCGGACGGTTTCCCCATCTACGGGCAGTCGGCCGCCATGCCGGGCGCCTTCGCCGCCACCTGCCATTCCGGCGTGACGCTGGCGGCCGTGCACGCGCTGGCGCTCGCGCCCAGGATCGCCGCCGGTTCGCTGGGCGACGACGTCTCCGCCTTTTCGATGGATCGCTTCGATGTTCAAAAGGATAGCTAGCACCGGTCCCGCCAGGCCGGCCCAGCCCGGGCCCGCCGGGGAGGTCCCGTTCACTTTCGACGGCCGTTCCATGGCCGGCGCGCCCGGCGACACCGTGGCCGCGGCGCTGCTGGCCAACGGCGTGCGCGCGGGCCGGCGCACGCCGGTCGGCGGCAGCCCCCGGGGACCCTATTGCATGATGGGCGTGTGCTTCGACTGCCTGGTCACGATAGACGGGGCAGCCAACCAGCAGGGCTGCATGATCCCCCTGCGCGCCGGCATGCAGGTGCGCACCCAGCCGCGGCCCAGGCCGCTGCAGGCGCTGGAGGAGCAGGCATGACCGTGGACGACGCACAGCGCTACGACGTGGTGGTGATCGGTGCCGGTCCCGCCGGCATGGCGGCTGCCGCCGGCTGCGCAGGCCAGGGCCTGGCGACCCTGCTGCTGGACGAGCAGCAGGCGCCCGGCGGCCAGATCTACCGCGGCATTACGGGCACGCCGGTGCGCGAGCGCCGCGTGCTCGGAGAGGACTACTGGCACGGCCAGGAACTGGTCGAGCGCCTGTCGGCCAGCGACGCGCGGGTGGAACAGGCCAGCACGGTCTGGTCGGTGCTGCCGGACGAGGCGGGCGAGGGCTGGCAGGTCGGCGTCAGCCGCGCAGGCCGGGCGCGCCTGGTCAGGGCGCGCCGCGTCGTCGTCGCCACGGGCGCGCTGGAGCGCCCCTTCCCGGTGCCCGGCTGGACGCTGCCGGGCGTCATGACCGCCGGCGCGGCGCAGATACTGCTCAAGACCGCCGGCCTGGCGCCGGCAGGCAGGGTAGTCCTGGCCGGCACGGGCCCGCTGCTGTACCTGCTGGCCGCTCAACTGGCGCGCGCCGGCGCGAAGATGGACCTGATGCTGGACACCACGCCCGGCGGCCGGTGGCGCAGCGCCTGGCGGCATGCGCCCGGCTTCCTGCTGTCGCCCTACCTGGCCAAGGGACTGGCCATCTACCGCGAGGCCGTCGCGCGCGTGCCGGTGATCCGCGGCGTGACCGCCGTCGAGGCGCTGGGCGGGGAGGGCCTGGCGCGGGTGCGCTACGCGCGCGGCGGGCGCAGCGAGACCGTGGCCGCCGACACCCTGCTGCTGCACCAGGGTGTGATCCCCAACACCAACCTGACGCGGGCGCTGGGTTGCGCACACGACTGGGATCCCGCGCAGCGCTGCTTCGTCGTCAGGCGCGACGCCTGGGGGGCGGCCAGCGTGCCGGGGGTGAGCGTGGCCGGCGACGGCGCGGCCATAGGCGGGGCGCGCGTGGCCGAGATCGAGGGCGGGATCGCCGCCCTGGGCGCCGCCTGCGGGCTGGGGGCCATCGATGCTGCGCGGCGCGACGCCCTGGCGGCGCCGCTGCGCCGCGAGCTGGCGCGCTGGGGGCGGGGCCGGGCCTTCATCGACGCCATGTACCTGCCGGGCCGGGCCTTTCTGGTGCCCGAGGGGGACACCATCGTCTGCCGTTGCGAGGAAGTCACAGCCGCCCAGGTGGCCGAGGCGGCCCGCCTGGGCGCGGCCGGCCCCAACCAGGTCAAGAGCTTCCTGCGCTGCGGCATGGGCCCTTGCCAGGGCCGGTTGTGCGGGGCGACGGTCACCGAGATCATCGCCAGCGTGCGCCGGGCCCCGCCCGGCGAGGTGGGCGCCTACCGCACCCGTTTCCCGGTCAAGCCGCTGACCCTGGGCGAGCTCGCCGCCATGCCCCAGACGCCGGCTTCCGTCCAGGCGGTCGTGCGCCTGCCCGCCGCCAAGCCGGGATCGTAGCGTGGCGAATCACGACGACTTGCGTCGGCTGGCTTTACGCGATAGAATTTGCGGCTTACCCGAGATTTGCCAACCCTTTTTGCCGCATCGCAAGCGTTCTTGTGGGCCGGCCAAGGGTTTTACAGGCTGCGTATGCAGGCATGCAGGCGGCTTGTGCGGGCAGGTCGCGGGGAAGTCCGCTGGAATTCAACCCAGGGCGCGAAGCGCCTGACGGGACCAAAACTGGCCGGAAGCGGTCCTGCCTTCTTGGGCGGGGCATCATCTGGTTAAGTTGGAACAGGAAAAAACATGATCCAAATGCAGACCACGCTGGACGTGGCCGACAACACCGGTGCGCGTGCCGTCATGTGCATCAAGGTGCTCGGCGGTTCCAAGCGCCGTTATGCCGGCATCGGCGACATCATCAAGGTGAGCGTCAAGGATGCGGCTCCGCGCGGGCGCGTCAAGAAAGGCGAAATCTACAACGCGGTCGTCGTGCGCACCGCCAAGGGCGTGCGCCGCAAGGACGGCTCGCTGATCCGGTTCGGCAGCAACGCTGCCGTGTTGCTCAACTCGAAGCTGGAGCCGATCGGCACCCGCATCTTCGGCCCGGTCACGCGCGAGCTACGTACCGAGCGCTTCATGAAGATCGTGTCGCTGGCGCCGGAAGTGCTGTAAGGAGCCCACGATGAACAAGATTCGCAAAGGCGACGAAGTCATCGTCCTGACCGGCCGCGACAAGAAGCGTCGCGGCATCGTGCTGGCTCGCGTCGGCGCCGAGCACGTGCTGGTCGAAGGCGTGAACGTCGTCAAGAAGCACACCCGTCCCAAC
This sequence comes from uncultured Alcaligenaceae bacterium, assembly GCA_937908115.1. GTDB lineage: Bacteria > Pseudomonadota > Gammaproteobacteria > Burkholderiales > Burkholderiaceae_B > CALEQZ01. Next base: position 3,774 of record CALEQZ010000022.1, read on the forward strand.
CCGATGACCAACAACCCTGGCGGCATCGTGGAAAAGACCATGCCGATCCATATTTCCAACGTGGCGCTGTTCAATCCCGCCACGGGGCGCGCCGATCGCGTCGCCATCAAGGAAATCGACGGGCGCAAGGTGCGGGTGTTCCGCTCCAATGGTGCCGTTGTCGGCGCCAAGGCCTAAGGAGCTTCAGCAAATGGCTCGTCTGCAACAGTTTTATCAGGAAAAGGTCGTTCCCGACCTGAAGGCCAAGTTCGGCTACAAGAGCGTGATGGAAGTGCCGCGCATCACCAAGATCACCCTGAACATGGGTGTCTCGGAAGCCGTGGCCGACCGCAAGGTCATCGAGCACGCGGTCAACGACCTGACCAAGATCGCCGGCCAAAAGGCCGTGGTCACCAAGACCCGCAAGGCCATCGCCGGCTTCAAGATCCGCGAGAACTACCCGATCGGCTGCATGGTCACCCTGCGCGGGCGTCGCATGTACGAATTCCTGGATCGCCTGGTGTCGATCGCGCTGCCGCGCGTGCGCGACTTCCGCGGCGTGTCCGGCCGGGCCTTCGACGGCCGCGGCAACTACAACGTCGGGGTCAAGGAACAGATCATCTTCCCCGAAATCGAGTACGACAAGATCGACGCGCTGCGTGGGCTGAACATCAGCATCACCACCACCGCCAAGACCGACGAAGAAGCCAAGGCGCTGCTGTCTGCGTTCAGCTTCCCGTTCCGCAATTAAGGGGCGACGACGTGGCCAAACTTTCTCTGATCAATCGCGATATCAAGCGCGCCAAGCTGGTTGAAAAGTACGCCGCCAAGCGTGCCGCCCTCAAGGCGATCATCAACGATGCTTCCAAGTCCGACGAGGAGCGCTACCAAGCCCGGCTGCAGCTGCAGAAGCTGCCGCGCAATGCCAACCCCACCCGCCAGCGCAACCGTTGCGTGGTGACCGGCCGCCCGCGCGGCGTGTTCCGCAAGTTCGGCCTGGCCCGTCACAAGCTGCGCGAGATGGCGATGAGGGGCGAAGTGCCCGGCGTCATCAAGGCCAGCTGGTAGGAGAATAAAACATGAGCATGAGCGATCCCATCGCCGATATGCTGACGCGCATCCGCAATGCGCAGCAGGTGGACAAGCCCACGGTGACGATGCCTTCGTCCAAGCTGAAGGTGTCCATCGCCCAGGTGTTGCGCGACGAAGGCTATATCGAAGGCTTCGAAGTCAAGGGCGATCCCGCCAAGCCTGAGCTGGAAATCACCCTCAAGTACTACGCCGGCCGTCCCGTGATCGAGCGCATCGAGCGCGTCTCGCGTCCCGGCCTGCGCATCTACAAGGGCCGCAGCAACATTCCTCAGGTCATGAACGGCCTGGGCGTGGCCATCGTGTCGACCTCGCGCGGCGTGATGACGGACCGCAAGGCCCGCGCCACCGGCGTCGGCGGCGAAATCCTGTGCTACGTGGCCTAAGGAGAACCGTATGTCACGTATCGCCAAGTATCCGGTCGAGCTGCCCAAGGGCGTCGAAGCCAACATCACCCAGGACCAAATCACGGTCAAGGGGCCGCTGGGCACGCTGACGCAAGCGCTGTCGAACGACGTCACCGTCGCGCTCGACAACGGCAAGCTGACGTTCGCCGCTGCCAACGATTCGCGCCAAGCCAAGGCCATGTCCGGCACGATGCGCGCGCTGGTCAACAACATGGTCACCGGCGTGAGCAAGGGCTTCGAGCGCAAGCTGACCCTGGTCGGCGTGGGTTATCGCGCCCAGGTCCAGGGCGACGCGCTGAAGCTGCAGCTGGGTTTTTCGCACGACATCGTGCACAAGATGCCTGCCGGTGTGAAGGTCGAGTGCCCCTCGCAGACGGAAATCGTCGTCAAGGGCGCCGACAAGCAGGTCGTGGGCCAGGTGGCCGCCGATATCCGTGCCTACCGCCGTCCCGAGCCCTACAAGGGCAAGGGCGTGCGTTATGCCGATGAGCGCGTGGTCATCAAGGAAACCAAGAAGAAGTAACCGGCCAGGCAAGGACGAATCATGGACAAGAAACTCTCCCGTTTGCGTCGTGCGGTGCCGACCCGTCGCAAGATCGCCGAGCTGCGAGTCAATCGCCTCACGGTCTTTCGCTCGAACCAGCATATCTACGCGAGCATCATTTCGCCGGAAGGCAATCGCGTGCTGGTCAGCGCCTCCACGCAGGAGCCCGAAGTGCGCCAGCAGCTGGCCGGCAAGAGCGGCGGCGGCGGCAATGTGGCCGCGGCAGCCCTGATCGGCAAGCGTGTGGCCGAAAAGGCCAAGGCCGCCGGCATCGAGACGGTTGCCTTCGACCGCTCGGGCTTCCGTTACCACGGCCGGGTCAAGGCGCTGGCCGAGGCCGCGCGCGAAGCCGGCCTGAAGTTCTAAGCGAGGAATTGGCAAATGGCTAAAGTACAAGGCAAGGGCGCCGCGGACCAGGAGCGTGACGACGGCCTTCGCGAAAAGATGATCGCGGTCAACCGCGTCAGCAAGGTCGTCAAGGGCGGCCGTACGATGAGCTTCGCTGCCCTGACCGTGGTCGGCGACGGCGACGGCCGCATCGGCATGGGCAAGGGCAAGGCCCGCGAAGTGCCCGTGGCCGTGCAAAAGGCGATGGAGCAAGCCCGCCGCAACCTGTTCAAGGTGTCGCTGAAGAACGGCACGCTGCACCACTCGGTGGTCGGCAAGCATGGCGCCTCGACGGTGCTGATCTCGCCGGCGGCCGAAGGTACCGGCGTGATCGCCGGCGGCCCCATGCGCGCCATCTTCGAAGTGATGGGCGTGCGCAACGTCGTCGCCAAGAGCCTGGGCTCGAGCAATCCCTACAACTTGGTGCGTGCCACGCTCAACGGCCTGCGCGCATCGCTGACCCCCGCGGAAGTTGCCGCCAAGCGCGGCAAGACCGTCGAGGAAATCCTGGGGTAAGTCATGGCACAGAAACAGATCAAGGTGACCCTGGTGCGTTCGGTCATCGGCACCAAGCAATCCCACCGCGAAACCGTGCGCGGCCTGGGGCTGCGCCGGGTCAACAGCTCCCGTGTGCTGCCCGATACGCCCGAGGTGCGCGGCATGATCCGCAAGGTGGACTATCTCGTCAGCGTTTCGGACGCCTGAAGGAATCGCGATGTCGGAAATCCAACTCAATACGCTCAAGCCTGCTGAAGGCTCCAAGCATGCCAAGCGGCGTGTCGGCCGTGGCATCGGCTCGGGCCTGGGCAAGACCGCCGGCCGTGGCCACAAGGGCCAGAAGTCCCGCTCCGGCGGCTTCCACAAGGTGGGCTTCGAAGGCGGCCAAATGCCGCTGCAGCGCCGCCTGCCCAAGCGCGGCTTCAAGTCGCTGGGCCGGCACCTGTACGCCGAGGTGCGCCTGTCCGACCTGCAGGCCCTGCCCGTCGACGAGATCGACGTCCAGGTGCTCAAGCAGGCCGGCGTGATCGGCCAATCGGTGCGCTACGCCAAGGTCATCAAGTCGGGCGAACTCACCCGCAAGGTCACGCTCAAGGGCGTTTCGGCCACGGCCGGCGCGCGCGCGGCGATCGAAGCGGCCGGCGGTTCGCTGGCCTGAGACGGAGTGACGAGTGGCTAACGCACAGGCACTGGGCAAGTCGGGAGCACGCTATGGCGACCTCAAGCGTCGCCTGGTGTTCCTGGTGCTCGCGCTGATCGTGTATCGGCTGGGCACGCACATCCCGGTTCCGGGCATCAACCCGGACGAGCTGGCCGCGTTGTTCCAGCAGAACCAGGGCGGCATCCTGGGCCTGTTCAACATGTTCTCGGGCGGGGCGCTGTCGCGCTTCTCGATCTTCGCCCTGGGGATCATGCCGTACATTTCCGCCTCCATCATCATGCAATTGATGTCGGTGGTGGTGCCTTCGCTCGAAGCCCTCAAGAAAGAAGGCGAGGCGGGGCGACGCAAGATCACCCAGTACACCCGCTACGGCACGGTGCTGCTGGCGCTGGTGCAGGCGGTCGGGATTTCGATCGCGCTGGAATCCCAACCGGGGTTGGTCATCGATCCTGGCCTGATGTTCCGCATGACCACGGTGATCACGCTGGTCACCGGCACCATGTTCATCATGTGGCTGGGCGAGCAGATCACCGAGCGCGGCCTGGGCAACGGCATATCGATCATCATCTTTGCCGGTATCGTGGCGGGGTTGCCGACGGCCCTGGCCGGGCTGTTGGACCTGGTGCGCACCAGTGCGATGTCGGTGCCTTCGGCGCTGTTCATCGTGGCGCTGGCCGTGCTGGTGACCGGCCTGGTGGTGTTCGTCGAGCGCGGCCAGCGCAAGATCACCGTCAACTATGCCAAGCGCCAAGTCGGCAACAAGATCTACGGGGGCCAAAGCTCGCACCTGCCGTTGAAGCTGAACATGGCCGGGGTGATCCCGCCCATCTTCGCCTCGTCGATCATCCTGTTTCCGGCGACGATCGCCAGCTGGTTCTCCAGCAACGACGGCATGCGCTGGCTTAGCGACCTGGCTGCAGCGCTGTCGCCGCGCCAGCCGCTGTACATCACCCTGTATTCGGCTGCGATCATCTTCTTCTGCTTCTTCTACACGGCCTTGGTGTTCAACAGCCGTGAGACGGCAGACAACCTGAAGAGAAGCGGCGCATTCGTTCCCGGGATCCGTCCGGGCGAGCAGACGGCTCGCTACATCGACAAGATCCTGATGCGCTTGACGTTGGCCGGCGCCATCTACATCACGCTGGTGTGCCTGCTGCCGGAATTCCTGGTCATGCGCTGGAACGTGCCGTTCTATTTCGGTGGCACTTCGCTGTTGATCATTGTGGTGGTGACGATGGATTTCATGGCGCAGGTCCAGGCCTACATGATGTCCCACCAGTACGACTCGCTGCTCAAGAAGGCGAACTTCAAGGGCCCGGGTCTGCCGATGCGGTAAGCCGGGATATGGCAAAGGACGACGTCATTCAGATGCAGGGCGAGGTCATCGAGAACCTCCCCAACGCTACATTCCGCGTCAAGCTGGAAAACGGCCATGTGGTTCTTGGCCATATTTCGGGCAAGATGCGCATGCATTACATCCGGATCCTTCCGGGCGACAAGGTCACGGTGGAGCTCACGCCCTATGACCTGTCCAGGGCCAGGATCGTGTTCCGCTCGAAATAAGCGGCCGGGAAAACAAGGAGTCAACCATGAAAGTAATGGCATCGGTCAAGCGGATCTGCCGCAACTGCAAAATCATCAAACGCCACGGCGTGGTGCGTGTCATCTGCACCGACCCGCGGCACAAGCAGCGCCAGGGTTGACCGGCTGGCTGCTAAGAGAACGGATTCAATCAAGGAACAGTCATGGCCCGTATTGCTGGCATCAATATTCCGCCGCAACAGCACGCCGAGATCGGTCTGACCGCCATCTACGGCATCGGTCGCACGCGCGCCCGCAAGATTTGCGAGGCCGCCGGCGTGCCGCCTACCAAGAAGGTTAAAGATCTGAACGACGCCGAGCTCGAGCGCATCCGCGAGCAGGTCAGCACGTTCACCGTCGAAGGCGACCTGCGTCGTGAGATCCAGCTGTCGATCAAGCGCCTGATCGACCTCGGAACCTATCGCGGCATGCGCCACAAGCGCGGCCTGCCGGTGCGCGGCCAGCGCACCCGTACCAACGCGCGCACCCGCAAGGGCCCGCGCCGGGCGGCTGCCTCCCTGAAGAAATAATCGAGGATAGATAACATGGCGAAAGCTTCCACCAGCGGCGCTTCGCGCGTGCGCAAGAAGGTCAAGAAGAACGTCTCGGACGGGATCGCGCACGTTCACGCGTCGTTCAACAACACCATCATCACCATCACCGACCGCCAGGGCAACGCGCTGTCTTGGGCGACTTCGGGCGGCGCCGGCTTCAAGGGCTCGCGCAAGTCCACGCCCTTTGCCGCGCAGGTGGCCGCCGAAACGGCCGGCCGCGTGGCGATGGAATACGGCATCAAGACGCTGGAAGTGCGCATCAAGGGCCCGGGTCCGGGGCGCGAATCCTCCGTGCGTGCGCTGAACGCGCTGGGCATCAAGATCTCCAGCATCGCGGACATCACGCCGCTGCCGCACAACGGTTGCCGGCCGCCCAAGCGTCGTCGTATCTAAGGGAGCAACTCGTGGCTCGTTACATTGGACCCAAGTGCAAGCTCTCGCGCCGCGAGGGCACCGATCTGTTTCTGAAGAGCGCCCGTCGCTCGCTGGATTCCAAGTGCAAGCTGGATTCCAAGCCTGGCCAACACGGCCGCACTTCCGGCGCCCGTACGTCGGACTACGGCCTGCAACTGCGCGAAAAGCAAAAGCTCAAGCGCATGTACGGCGTGCTCGAGAAGCAGTTCCGCAAGTACTTCGAGGAAGCCGACCGTCGCCGTGGCAACACCGGTGAAACGCTGATCCAACTGCTGGAATCGCGCCTGGACAACGTCGTCTACCGCATGGGCTTTGGTTCGACCCGCGCCGAGGCGCGCCAACTGGTGTCGCACCGCGCGATCGAGGTCAACGGCCGCACCGCCGACATCCCGTCGATGCTGGTCAAGGCCGGCGACGTCATCGCCGTGCGCGAAAAGGCCAAGAAGCAGGCCCGCATCCGCGAGGCGCTGGAACTGGCCACCAGCCAAGGCCTGCCCCAGTGGGTGGAAGTCGACGCCAACAAGCTGTCGGGTGTCTTCAAGCAGGTGCCGGACCGCGCCGACGTGGCCCGCGACGTCAACGAATCGATGGTCGTCGAACTGTATTCGCGTTGATAGCTTTATGCGCCGGGTGGCGGCAGCCGCCCGGAGCCAAATCCGCCAAGCCCGCGCCAATCCGATGGCCGCGGGTTTCGCGTCTGACGCGGCCGGTGTTTTTTGGCCGGCCGCCCATTCCATCAGCCTTATCGGTGTAACGAGCCGAGGGTATTGAAAGGGAAAGATTCATGTCGACTCAAGGTTTTCTGAAGCCGCGCTCCATCGAGGTCGAGCCGCAAGGCACGCACCATGCCAAGATCATCATGGAGCCCTTCGAGCGCGGCTACGGCCATACGCTGGGCAACGCGCTGCGCCGCATCCTGCTGTCTTCGATGACCGGCTACGCGCCGACCGAAGTGCAGATCACGGGCGTGGTGCACGAATACTCGACCATCCCCGGCGTGCGCGAGGACGTGGTCGACATCCTGCTCAACCTCAAGGGCGTGGTTTTCAAGCTGCACAATCGCGACGAGGTGACCCTGGTGCTGCGCAAGCAGGGCGAAGGTCCCGTCACCGCCGCCGACATCGAGCTGCCGCACGACGCCGAAATCGTCAACCCTGATCATGTGATCGCCAACCTGACCGAGAACGGCAAGCTGGAGATGCAGATCAAGGTCGAGAAAGGCCGCGGCTACGTGCCCGGCAACGTGCGTGCGCTGTCCGAGGACCGCAGCCACACCATCGGCCGCATCGTGCTGGACGCTTCCTTCAGCCCGGTGCGTCGCGTGAGCTATTCGGTCGAAAGCGCCCGCGTCGAGCAGCGCACCGACCTGGACAAGCTGGTCCTGGACATCGAAACCAACGGCGTGCTCACCCCCGAAGAGGCGGTGCGCCAGGCGGCCCGCATCCTGATGGACCAGATTTCGGTGTTCGCCGCGCTCGAAGGCGCCGGCGACGCATACGAAGCGCCAGCCCGCGGCACGCCGCAAATCGATCCGGTGCTGCTGCGTCCGGTCGACGACCTGGAGCTGACGGTGCGTTCGGCCAACTGCCTGAAGGCCGAAAACATCTACTACATCGGCGACCTGATCCAGCGCACGGAAAACGAGCTGCTCAAGACGCCGAACCTGGGCCGCAAGTCGCTCAACGAGATCAAGGAAGTGTTGGCCGCGCGCGGCCTGACGCTGGGCATGAAGCTCGAAAACTGGCCGCCCCTGGGCCTGGAGCGTCCCTGATCCCGGTAGCCGGGCCCCTTGCCCGGGGCCGGCTGCGCACCTGGTCGTTTTGCAGTACCGATGACTGCCGCGCATTGCGCGGCAAGGCAAAGTTTCCCACCGGACCGCGACCGCCAGCCGGCGGACGATAGAAGATCCGGCAACCCGGCGGCCTTGCGGCCGTCATTAGATTCAAAGGAAATACCATGCGTCACCGCAAAGGCTTGCGCAAACTGAACCGCACCAGCAGCCACCGTCTGGCCATGTTCCGCAACATGGCCGTGGCGCTGCTGACCCACGAAGCCATCAAGACCACGCTGCCCAAGGCCAAGGAATTGCGCCGCGTGGTCGAGCCGTTGATCACGCTGGGCAAGGAGCCCACGTTGGCCAACAAGCGCCTGGCGTTCGCCCGCCTGCGCGATCGTGCGACCGTGGTCAAGCTGTTCGAAGTACTCGGCCCGCGCTACAAGAACCGCAATGGCGGCTATACGCGCGTGCTGAAGATGGGCTTCCGCCAGGGCGACAATGCGCCGATGGCCTTCATGGAGCTGGTCGACCGTCCGGAGCCCCAGGAGGCCGAGGGCGCGGAAGAAGCAGCCGAGTAAGCAATCGCGGCTGCGACCGGCGCGCATCGCGTCGCCGGCCGCTCCCAGCAGTAGTGTCCTGCCCCTGCATGGCTTGCCATGCGGGGGTTTGTTTTTTTTGCCGGTGCGGTGCTTGGTTGACAGTGAGACCGCTTGGTTGACGGCGAGACTGCTTGGTTGACGGTCGCCGCACCGGGGCAGGTGTGCTTGGCATTCTGGCGTGGCGTTGGGGGCGGCTCGGAAGACTTTGCGGGGCCGCTTGGGATGGCCGCCCTGCGCGGCCATCCCAAGCATTCGGCGGTGGGTCGGGGTCGGGCGTTGGCGGGGCTGTCGGGTCGGGTCGGTCATCTGCAGGGCCGCCAGCCGGCCCCCTGCGGGCCGGCTGACATTCGATCCGTAGCCTACACGGCGCGCACCTACGCCCGACCTCCATTCGAACGCCGGCATGGGCCGCGCAGGGCGGCCCATGCCGGCAGCCCCGCAAGATCTTCGGAACTAGAGAACCCGCCGGCCAGCATGCCAAGCACACCTACCGCCCCTGCGACCCCGCAACCCAAGCCGCTGCAGGGCGGCGCCGGCCTGCCCCGGTGCGGCGACCGTCAACCAAGCGCCCCAGCGAACGTCAACCAAGCGGCCTCGCAATCAACCAAGCGGTACGCCGACCGTCACCCAAGCGACGCCCAGATTGCCCCTCAAGCAACGCGTCGACCTCACGCCACCGCAGATCAATAATTGATCGACGCCGACAACATATAAGTCCGCCCCGCCGCATTCGTCACGAACGACCCGGACGCCAGCCAATAGCGCTTGTCGGCCACGTTCTCCACGTTGAACCGCAGCACCACATCCTTGCCCGCGATCTCGGTCAGATAGCGCGCTCCGAGATCGAAGCGCGTGTAGGCTGGCAGGTCCAGCGTATTGTCATTGTTCAGGTACACCGACGACGTACGGATCACCCGCCCGTTCAGGCTCAGCCCCTGCACCCAGGGCGTGTCCCAGTCCAGCCCCAGGTTGTACGTGCTGGTCGGCACGCCGGACGGCCGGTTGCCCCGGTTGACGCCGCCCGGGGTCTTGGTGAGCTCGCTGTCGATGAAGGACGCGCTGGCCATCAGGCGCAGGCCCTGCACGATCTCGCCGTAGGCCGTCAGCTCGAGGCCGCGGTTGCGCTGCTCGCCGAAATAGCCGTAGACATTGGCCTCGTTGGCCTGGCCCGGAGGCCGCGCGATCTGGAACAGCGCCGCCGTGGTGGTGATGTCGCCCCAGTCCACCTTGACGCCGGCCTCGTACTGCTTGGACTTGAAGGGCGCCAGCACTTCGCCCCGGTTGGCGTATTGATTGGCGACGATGGTCCCGCGCGTCAGCCCCTCGGTGTAGTTGGCGTAGACCGACACGTTGTACAGCGGCTTGACGACGATGCCGGCCACGGGCGAGGTCGCGTTGGCCCGGTACCGGCTGGTGACCGCGCCCGTCAGCGTGTCGTAGCTGTCGACGTCCACCGTCTGGCGGCGCGCGCCCAGCGTCAGCAGCACGCGATCGTCGGCAAACGACAGGGTGTCGGCGATGGCGAAGCTGGTCAGCGCGGTATTGGACGCCTTCTGCGGCGTCAGCCGCTCGGCCGGGCCCGCGGGGATGGGCGTGGGGTCGTAGATGTTCGACGGGACGATGGTCGAACCGGGGGAGTAGGCGTTGCCGGCTTCCTGCTCCAGGTAGGTCACGCCCAGCGCCAGCCGGTGCGCGATGGGGCCGGTGTCGAAGCGCGCGCTCACGCCGGCATCGCCGCTCAGGGTCTTGGAGTAGGAGTCGTAGTACGTGGTCATGACGTTGAAGTTGCCGTCGGCGTCCACGGATTGGCGGTTGCCCATCTCGTCGACGGGCACCGGAAAGATCTGGCGCACCTTGCCGTCCCGGTAGCCCAGGGCGACGTGGGTCGTCACGGTGTCGGTGACGTCGTACTCCAGGCGCGACATGACGGTGGTGTCGCGCTGGGTGAGCCGGGTGCCCGGGTAGAAGTTGGTGCGCCCGTCCGGCGGGGACGGCAGTTCCGTGACGTCGGGCTGCCAGCCGATCTGCGAGCGGAAGTTCTCGATCTCGTCTTCCTGGTGGATGGCGTCGATGGACCAGCGCAGGCGGTCGCCGCGGTAGTCCAGGCCCAGCGCGGCCATGTCCAGGCCCTGCTCGCCGTCGCGCAGCGTGGCTTCGCCGCCGCGCTTGACGCCGTTGAAGCGCAGGCCCCAGGCATTGTCCGGGCCGAAGCGCCGGCCCAGGTCGAGCTGGCCGGTGAAGTTGGACTCGCTGGAGTAGCCCAGCGTGGTGCGCGTAAGTGGTTCGTCCTCGGCGCGCTTGGTCACGACGTTGATGGCGCCGCCGACGCTGCCTCCCGGCGGAATGCCGCGCATGAGCGTGCCCGGGCCCTTGAGCACTTCGACGCGTTCGAGGATCTGCACCGGCACGCGGCTGGACGACACCAGGCCGTACAGGCCGTTGACGCTGACGTCGCCGCTGCCCACCGCAAAGCCGCGGATCTGGAAGTCCTCGCCGAAGCCGCCGGTGGAGGTCAGGTTGCGCACCGAGGCGTCGTTGACCACCACGTCGGCAAGCGTGCGCGCCTGCTGGTCGTACAGCAGTTCGGAGGTGTAGTTGGTCGTGCTGAACGGGCTGTCCATCACGTCCTCGGCCCCGAGCAGGCCCAGGCTGCCGCCGGTGGCCAGCTGCCCGCCGGCGTAGGGCGCGGACAGCTCGCCCAGGATGCCGGCGCTTACCGTCACCGGCGCCAGTTCGGCCACCGAGTCCGGGCCGGGGTGCGACAGCGTCACGTCGTTGCCGCTGCGCCGGTACTGGATGCCGGTCCCGTCCAGCAGCCGGCGCAGCGCCTCCTCGGGTGCGAGGCTGCCGGACACGGCGGGTGCGCTCATGCCGGCCACCACGTCCTGGGAAAAGAAGATCTGCAGGGGCGTCTGCTGGCCCAGCTGCAGCAGCGCATCGCCCAGCGGCTGCGCCTGGATGCTGACCCGGACGGGGGTTTCCCGTGCCAGGACAGGGGCGGGGGCCGCAGCGAAGGCCAGCGAAAGCGACAAAGCCAGGGCGGTCAGTGCTGCGCGCGGCGCAAAGCGTCCGTCGCGCCGGGAGGATGCGGTAGTCAAGATGCGGGTTCCGGTAGTGGGCGGCCGTCAGGCGGCGCGCGATCATGCTTGGGTCTGAACGGGGCCTGTCCTGCGGACTGTCCCTTCATCTATCCAGACGCATGAGCGGCCGTGCCACCGGAATAAGAATCGCTACTATTTTGTAACAGCACGGGCAGGCGGTGGCGGCAGGCCATGCCCGGCTGCTGCGCGGGACGGACGCCCGGGTGGCGCAGGCGGCGGCGCGCACCGCTCAGGGCGCCACGACGCTCACCCGGCCGTCGGCCAGGCGATATACGCGCACCGGCGCGATGGCGGGCAGGGCGGCGATCATGGCCTCGGGGTCGTCGATGCTGAAGACGCCGGACACGCGGTGCCGGCCGAGCTCGGGCGCGGCCAGGCGGGCCGGCTGCGCCAGGTAGCGGTTCATCTCCTGGATGACCGCGGCCAGCGGCATATCCCTGAAGACCACCTTGCCGTCCTGCCAGGCCGTGAGATGGCCGACGTCGACGCGCACGACCTCGCCCAGCGTGCCGTCGGCCAGGGCCACGGCCTGCTCGCCTTCCGCCAGCCGGCGTTGGGCCGGCTGCCACCAGCGGCCCGAGGCCAGGCGCACCGAGCCGGACGCCACGCTGACCTGCAGCGCCTGGGCGTCGCGGCGCACGTTGAAGCGCGTGCCCGTGACGGTGACGCGGCCCATCCCCCCGTCCACGACGAAGGGGCGGGCAGGATCGCGCCGCACGTCGAAGAAGGCCTCGCCGCGCTGCAGCTCGATGCGCCGCTGCTCCCGGCCGAAGCGCACGACGAGCCGGGTATCGCCGTTCAGGTGCACGCTGGAGCCGTCCGGCAGGCGGGCCAGATGCCGCTGGCCCTTGCGCGTGGCAAGCTCCGCCCCGTCCGCGGCCTGGCCCAGCCCGCGCCAGGCGCCGGCCAGGCCTGCCGCCGCAGCCAGCGTACAGGCCAGCGCCAGCCCCAGGCCGGCCCGCCGGCGCGCCAGCCGGGGCTGGGCGGACGGCCCGGCGTCTTCGTGCATCAGCGCGCGCAGGCGCTGCTCGGGCACGGCCAGCGCAACATCCCACAGACAGGCCAGCCGGCGGTACGCGCGTTCGTTGGCCGGATCGGCGCTGCACCACGCGGCGAAGGCCTGTCGGTCCTGGTCGGTCGCCTCGCCGGAATGCATGCGCGAGAACCATGCCGCGGCATCGCGCGGATGTTCTAGCGCATCGGGCGCATCCCCGTGCGCCCGGCCTGCCTGGAAGCCGGAATCAGTGGGGGGCATGGTGCTGCAGCCGGTCGTTGATGTGTCGTACGGAGCGCGTCATGTACTTCTCCACCATGCTGCGCGACAGGCCCATGCGATGGGCGATCTCGGTGTGCGTCCACCCCTCCAGGCGGCACAAGACGTAGACCTGCCGGCATTTGACCGGCAGCTCCTCCAGCGCGGCCGCCAGCGCGTCGGCCAGCTGCTGGAAGCGGACGCCGTCGTCGGCCGGGGCCGTGGCAGGATGCTCGACTTCGTCCATGGCGTCCAGGGATGCGATCTCCAGCGCATTGAGATGGCGATGCCGGCTGACCAGGCGATTGGAGGTGCCGCGCGCCATATAGGCCCGCGGGTCGCAGATGGCGCCCACGCCGCCTTCGAGCATGCCCAGCACGGTGTCGTGCATGGCGTCCAGGCGCTCCTCGCGGCCCGACCCGCCCCGCCGCCACTTGCCGATAAGGTCGGCATAGTGGGCAAGCCAGTCTTTCCTGGGCTGGGCGGGGCGGGACATGGGGGAAAGGCGCAGGGAGATCGAAAAATAATGTTCGACTCTAATACTCATTCTCATTTTTGGATGCGCGCCGATGGTCGCCGGCCCCGCGCGCCAGCCGGGCAGGCCGGCGCTGCCGGCCGATGGGCGCCGGCGTGCCCGACTGGCACTCCACCAACGCCGTCCCGCCGTTTATCCTGTCCAAGACGTACCAGTACATCGCCCCCACCGGCCCGCCCGAGGCGCACAGCCGGGTCGAACACGCGCAGTTTCTCGAGCAAGGCTGGCGGGTCCAGGAAGTTGTCGCGCACGAAGGCCGCAAGGTTGTCCGCGATGCGGTCCTTGTTGTTGGGGATGATGGCCGTGTGCGGGAACGGCAGCCCGAGCGGGTG
>CALEQZ010000023.1 GCA_937908115.1 uncultured Alcaligenaceae bacterium
GGGGCGGGCGGCGCCATCGGCGCGGCCGTTGCGCAGGGGGGCGGCGTAGGCCGGCACCCGGGATACGCCGTGCGACGCCAAGCCTTGGGCGTCGGCCTGGACCAGTGCGCGCGCGGTGGCTTCGGCCATTTCGGGGTTGGCGCCGGCGCCGGCCAGCGCAGCGCTGGCCAGATCTTGCAGTTCGTCTAGGGAGATGCGTGCCATGAAATCCTCAAAGATTGCTGCCTAGGGCCTGCGCCACGCGCTGGGCCACCAGCGACGATACCCGTTCGTTGGCTTCTCGCGTCAGGCCGGCAATGTGGGGCGTCAGGATGAGGTTGGGCGCGTCGGCCAGCGGGCTGCCGGCCGGCAGCGGCTCTTGGTCGAAGACATCGATGGCCGCGCCGCCCAGCGCGCCGCTGCGCAGGGCCTGCGCGAGCGCCGATTCGTCGACGATGCCGCCGCGCGCCGTGTTGATCAGGATGGCGCCTGGCTTCATGCGCGCCAGTCGCGACGCGTCGAGCAGGCCGGCGGTCGCGGCCGTGAGCGGAATGTGCAGCGTGACGACATCGCTGCGCGCCAGCAGGTCGTCCAGCGCCACGGGTTCGACGCCGGTCTGCGTCCAGATGGGCGCGGCGGCGTCCACCATCGCGTCATGCGCGACCACCCGCATGCCTAGGCCTCGGGCAAGCTGCGCGGTCAGCTGGCCGATGCCGCCGAAGCCGACGATCCCCAGGGTGCGTCCGGCCGCCTCCAGTCCGCCGGACAGCGCATTGCGGGGCCATTTGCCGGCGGCGACTTCATGGCTGTGCGTATAGGCGCCGCGCAACAGCACCAGTGCCGTGGCGATGACGTATTCGGCCACCGAGCGCGCGTTGGCGCCGGTTGCAGGCAGCACCGCGATGTCGCGCGCGCGGCAGGCCTGCACGTCGATGTTGTCCAGGCCCACGCCCAATCGTCCGACCGCGCGCAGCTTGGGCGCGGCCGCCAGCAACGCGGCATCGACGCGGGTGCGGTTGCGCACGATCAGCGCGTCAGCTGCCGCGCAAGCCTGCAGCAGTTCGTCGCGCGCATCGACCAACTGCGGGTCATAGCGCACGTCGAAGCGCCGGGACAGCGCGGCCACGGCCGGCTCGTCCATGAATTCCGTGATCACGATATGCATGTCAGACATCCTGCGAGGGGTTGCGGGCAATCCAAGCCTGGCGACGGTGAAAACGACAGGCCGGCCGCCGGCGCAGGCTTCGCCGACGGCCGGCCGCGGGCGGCATCCGCATTACGCGGCCTGGATGCCTGCCTCCTTGATGATGGCGCCCCAGCGCTGAACTTCCTTGCGCAGGTATTCGCCGAACTCGGCTGGGCCGCGCGGTTGCGGAATGAAACCGAGCTTGACCATGGTCTTCTGCATTTCGGGCTTGCGCATTTCGGCCACGATGGCCTGGCCGGCTTCCTCGACCACGGCATCGGGCGTGCCTGCCGGCGCCAGCACGCCGGTGAAGTTTTCCACCAACAGGTCGGGCATCCCGGCCTCGGCCACGGTGGGCACGTCGGGCAGGTCGGGGCTGCGCTGCGCGGTGGTGATGGCCAAGGCGCGCAGCGCGCCGCTTTGCACATGGGACAGCGATTCCGGGTAATTGGAGAAGATCACGTCCACATGGCCGCCGATCAGGTCGGTGACCGACGGCGCACCGCCCTTGTAGGGGATGTGCATGATCGAGGTTCCGGTCAGCTTCTGGTACAGCGCCAGGGTCAGGTGAGGCGGCGTGCCGTTGCCGCTGGAGGCGGCCGTCAGCTTGCCGCCCTTGGCGGCCTTGAGCAGGTCGTCCATGGTCTTGATGTTGCTCTTGGCATTGACCACCACCAGCATGGTGGACGAAGCCAGGCCGGCCACCGCCCGCAGGTCCGTCAGCAGGTCGTACCCGGCCTTGCCTTGGAACAGCGTCGCGTTGGCCGCATGGGTCAGGGTGATTGCCAGCCAGGTGTGGCCGTCCGGCTTGGCCCGGGCGACGTAGGCCGCTCCGATGTTGGCGTTGCCGCCAGGCTTGTTCTCGACCACCACGTTCCAACCTTTGGCTTCCGACACCGCCTTGGCCACCGTGCGCGCCGCGACGTCGGTCAGGCCACCTGGCGAGAACGGGACCACGTAGTTGATCGGCTGGTCCTTCAAAGCTTGCGCCAGGGCCCCGGTCCAGGGCGCTGCGGCCAGCAGCCCGGCCGAGCCGGCCGCAACCAGTGTGCGACGCCGCGTCAGGTCGACGTCATGCGGGAACTTCACCATTCAATTGCCTCCTTCGAGATTTGCGTACATCGATTTCGCTTGTGGCAAATCGCCTAGTGCTGCATCCCCCATTTCCGGATCGTGCGGATCTCCACCGTCCGGAAGATCACGTTTTCGACCAGCAGGCCGATCAAGATGACCGTGAACAGGCCGGCGAAAACGTTTTGGATCTCGAGAAGATTCTTGTTTTCGTAGATGAACCATCCCAGCCCGCCAGAACCTGAGCTGACGCCGAAGACGAGCTCGGCGGCAATAAGCGTGCGCCAGGCGAATGCCCAGCCGATCTTCAGGCCGGTCAGGATGCTGGGAAACGCCGCCGGGATGAGGATGCCGGCGACGTAGCGCAGGCCGGTCAGGCCGTAGTTGCGGCCCACCATGCGCAGCGTCATCGACACCGACATGAAGCCGGAATGGGTGTTGAGCGCGACCGCCCACAGCACCGAGTGGATCAGCACGAAGATCAGGCTGGCCTCGCCCAGGCCGAACCAGATCAGCGCCAAGGGCAGCAGGGCGATGGCCGGCAGGGGGTTGAACATCGCCGTCAGTGTCTCGAGCAGGTCCGTGCCCACGCGGGTGGTGATGGCCAGCACGGTCAACACCGCAGCCAGGGCAAGGCCCGCCGCGTATCCCATCAGCAGCACGCGGATCGATGTCCAGGCGCGCAGGAGCAAGCCGCCTTCGACGAAACCCTCATAGAGCGCCCGTGCGGTGGCGGAAAATGTCGGGAAGATCAGCGAATTGTCGATGGAGCGGGCATACAGTTCCCACGCCAGCGCCAGCACCGCCAGCAGCGCCAGCTTGCGCACGAAGCCCAGGTTGTAGACCCGCTCCCAAGCCGAAAGCGGCTTTTCCACCACACCGAAGGTCTTGGCCTGCTCGGTCTCGCGGTGGATCTCCGGGCGATGCGGCGGGGTGCGAGCGGCGTCACTCATGGGCCGCCTCCTCCTGTTCGATGCGATCTGAAAACAGCATGGCGTTGATCCGGTCTTCCAGTTCCTTGGCGCGCACGGGATCGGTGTCGCCGCGGGCCAGGCTATTGATCTCAGCCTTGACCTGGCCGGGATGGGGCGACAGCAGCAGGATGCGGTTGCCGATGGTGATGGCCTCGGGGATGGAGTGCGTTACGAACAGCACCGTAAAGCGCGTCTCGTCCCACAGCTGCAGCAACTCGTCCTGCATCTTCCTGCGCGTGAGCGCATCCAGCGCGGCGAAGGGTTCGTCCATCAGCAGGATGTCCGGCTCCATCGCCATGCCGCGCGCGATCGCCACGCGCTGCTTCATGCCGCCGGACAGCATGTGCGGAAAGCTGTCGGCGAACTTGGTCAGGTTGACCTTGTCGATGTAGTGCATGGCCTTGTCGCGCGCGGCCGCGCCATGCAGCTTGCCGCTGGCCACCAGCGGGAACATCACGTTTTCCAGCACGGTCTTCCAGGGAAGCAACTGGTCGAATTCCTGGAACACCATCATGCGGTCCGGACCGGGCCGCCCGATCGGCGACCCTTTTAGCCGGATCTCTCCTTCGACCGGCTGCAGGTAGCCGCCGACGGCCTTGAGCAGCGTGGACTTGCCGCAGCCCGAGGGGCCCAGCAGGATGAAGCGGTCGGACGGGTAGACCTTGAAGTCCACGCGGTACGTGGCGGTGATCAGGTGCTCGCGCGTCTTGTACTGCAGGGTCACGCCGCTGACATCGAGCAGCGGCGCGCCCAGGGTGACGTCGTTCATCTCGGACTCCTTGGGCGCCGGCCGCGTCAGCTGCCCGACAGGCTATGCGCGTTCGGGAAGAACAGGTCTTTCCAGGACTCGGGGCGGACCTTGATCGAGCCGACCTTGTGCATGAAGTCCACGTACTTCATGACGTTGTTGGGCGTCAGCGTATAGACGATCTCGGGGTTTTCCAGCAATTTGACGATGTCGTCCAGGGTGTTGCGCTTGTCGCCCGTCAGTCGGATGTAGTCGGCCGCAGCCTGTTTCTTGTCCTGGTTGATCAGGTCGGTCGCTTCGGTCAGGGCATCGACGAAGGCCGCGTAGAGCTTGGGGTTCTCGTCGTGGAACTTCTGGGTGGTCCAGACCAGGTTGAAGGTGGCCGGCCCGCCCAGCACCTCATACGAGGACAGCACGCGGTGGATGCCCGGCTCGCGCAGCTCGGCTTCCTGGAAGGGCGGCGACGTGAAGTGCGCGGTGACCTCGCCCGATCCCGACAGCAGCGCCGTCATCGCATCGGGGTGGCTGAGCGAGACGGTCAGGGGATCGAGCTTGTTTTGCTGGCCCTCACCGAATGCTTGCTCGGCGGCCATCTGCAGCGTCACGGCTTGTATGGAGACGCGCACCGCCGGCAGGGCGATCTTGTCTTTCTCGGTGAAGTCCTTGATCGTCTTGACGTTGGGGTTGCGGGTGTTCAGGTACAGCGGCATGGAGTTGATCGCCGATACCGCCTTGACCTTCAGGTTGGCCTGCGTACGCGCCCACATGGTCACCATCGGCCCGACGCCGCCGGAGGCGAAGTGCAGCGCACCTGCCAGCAACGCGTCGTTCATGACGTTGCCGCCGGCAAAGGTGGACCAAGTGACCTTCAAGTCCTTGATGCCCGCCTTTTCGGCGTGATTTTCGATCAGCTTGCGGTCCTGCATGATCATCAGCGACAGGTAGCTGATCCCAGGCTGGATCGCCACGCGCAGTTCGGAGACTTCCGCACGCGCCGAATTGGCCAGCAAGGCCAGTGCCAGGCCGAAGCCGGCAAGTAGCTTGGTGGATTTCATGCCTTCCTCCTCATGGAAAGAACCGGGGCGCTTGTCGCGCCTGGCGCAGGTGACATGCGCGCCCGGCTCTGGGTGGCCGGCCGAAAAGGAGATCCGTTTCGGCCGGCGGTGGGGGCTGCGCCCGTCCCGCGGGGTCTGGCGCCCCGCTTGCGCGGGAAGGACGCGCGCCGGGTCAGGCGCTTTCGTACAGCCGCGTCAGGACGAACTCGCGGTGGCCCAGCACCTCGGCAGCCGTCCACCGGCCATTGGCCGTGGCCAACATGCACTCCAGCAGCTTGTCACCGGCCTGGTCCAGGTCGATCTCGCGCTGCAGCAGCCCGCTGGTATCCACGTCGATGTGCTCGGACATGGTGCGCACGGTGCGCGGGTTGGCGCAAATCTTGATGACCGGCAGGATGGGGTTGCCGATGACGTTGCCCTGGCCAGTCGGGAAGAAGTGCACCGCGAAGCCTGCCGCCGCGCACAGGGTGACCATTTCGGCGGCAGCCGAGGACGAGTCCATGAACCACAGCCCGGGCCCGGTGGGCGTCTCGGCCTTGTCCAGCACGCCGTCGACCTTGCAGCGCTTGCCGATCTTCTGGATGTTGCCCAGCGCCTTCTCCTCGATGGTCGTCAGGCCGCCGGCGATGTTGCCCTTGGTCGGCTGCGACTCGGACAGGTCGCTGGTCTTCCAGCGGTTGATCATGTCCTGGTAGCGGTTGAACATGAACATGAAGCGTTCGCGAACCTGGTCGTTGGCGCAGCGCGCGGCCACGACGTGCTCGCCGCCGGTCAGCTCGGAGGTCTCGCCAAACAGCAGGGTGTTGCCCAGCTCGTACAGCTTGTCGAAGGCATTGCCCACGGTGGGGTTGGCGCCACAGCCGGAGGTGGTGTCGGACTCGCCGCACTTGGTCGAAACCCAAAGCTCGTTGATCGCGCATTCCTCGCGGCGCAGCGAGGTCGCGTAGTGCACGAATTCCTTGGCCTTGCGCGAGGCGCGCATGATGGTGTCGTGGTCGCCGTGCAGCTCGATGCCGAAGCCGGCGACCGGCTTGCCGGTGGCGGCGATGCCGTCGACCACCCGCTGGGTCCAGCCTTCTTCGATGCCGATGACGATGACGGCGGCGACATTGGGGTTGCAGCCCGTGCCGATCAGGGTGCGGAAGTGCAGCTCCAGGTCTTCGCCGAATTGCAGCCGGCCGTAGGGGTGGGGCAGGGCCATGGTCCCCTTGATGTTGTTGGCCACTGCCTCGGCGGCGGCGTTGGAGATGTCGTCCACGGGCAGGATGATGACGTGGTTGCGCACGCCGACGCGGCCGTTGTCGCGCCGATAGCCCATGAAGGTGGTGTTGGGGGTTACGACTGCCATGATGGGATTCCTTGTCGGTAGCTAGCGGTACGCGTTGGGCTTACCAGCGCTTGGTCTTGATGTTGTGGACGTGGGCGTGCTCGCCTGCCTTGATGGGCGCCACGACCCGGCCGATGTCGATGCCGTACTTGTAGACGGTGTCGCCGACGGCCATGTCCTTGAGCGCGACCTTGTGACCGATGGGAATGTCTTGCAGGGCCTTGACCTGGATGATCTTGTCCTCATCCATGATCCAGGCGTTCAGTTCCGTGCCTGCGGTGATGCCTTCGACCACTGCCACTGCGACAGTGTCCTTGGCGTCGTGCAATACAGCGTGAATCATTGCGTCCTCTCGTGGTGGGTTCCGGGCATGAAGGGGTCCCGTCTGCATGCGGCCGCCCGCCCGCTGCCTGGGATGGTGGGAAGGCCGCCACATTTGGTCAAACATATCATATATATGACTCATATGAATAGGGGCCGGCGCTACAATTCCCGCCACCTCCGAACCGTTGTTCCAACTGATGAAGATTTCCGCGTCTCACCCCGTGCCGCTGGGAAGCCCCCTGTACAAGCAAGTCAAGCAAGCCATGCTCGCCGCCTTGTCGCGCGGGGAATGGAAGCAGGGCGAAGCCGTACCCCCGGAAAGGACGCTGGCCGAACGCTTCGGCGTATCCATCGGCACCCTGCGCAAGGCCATCGACGAGCTGGCAGCCGAGAACATCCTGATCCGCCACCAGGGGCGCGGCACTTTCGTGGCGATCCATGCACGCAACCAGCACTTCTTCAAGTTCTTCCGCATCGTGCGCAATGACGGCCATAAGTCGTACCCCGTCACCCAGCTGGTGCGCTTTCGCCGCGTGCGGGCAGGAGCGGTCGCGCGCGAGAAGCTGCTGCTCGGCCCGGGCGCGTACGTCTATGAATTCTCAAACGTGCTCTCCTTGAACGGCGACGTGGTGATGGTGGACGACATCACCCTGCCCGAGGCGCTGTTTTCCGGCTTGACCGAAAAGCAGCTGCGCGAGCGCCCGAGCACGCTATACAACCTGTACCAAGACGCCTATGGCATCAACGTCATCGCCACCGACGAACGCCTGCGGGTCTGCCAGGCCGACGCGGCCCAGGCGCGCTGGCTGGGCGTCGATCAAGGCGCGCCGCTTCTGGAAATCCGGCGCGTGGCGTTTTCCTATCACCACCGGCCCGTGGAATGGCGCGTTTCGCGCGTCAACACACAGGGCTACGAGTACATCGGACAGGAACCCGGCGCACCCGCTGCCTGAACTGTAGTGTCGGGGCGTACCAGGCGGCAATGCTAGAATCCGCCATTAACTTATTCCTTTTTCCTCGTTATCGGCGCCGATTTGCCTGATCCGCTTGCGGGCGCCTGAATAAATTCAGCTAAAGAGGTCCCCGTGACTGATCCCTCCTCGTCCCTCGCGGACACGCTCTCCCCGACCCCTGCCGCCTCCTGCTCCAATGTCGCTGCGCCGTCCGGCCGGTCCGTAGGCGTGGTCCATTCCAGCTTGGTCGCGTTCGACGAACCCTTGCAGTTGGCCAGCGGCGCCCGGATCGATGCCTACGAGCTGGCGGTCGAAACCTACGGCACGCTCAACGCCGATCGCAGCAACGCCGTCCTCATATGCCATGCGCTGAACGCCTCGCATCACGTCGCCGGCATCTCGGCCAACGATCCGAACGACATTGGCTGGTGGGACAACATGGTCGGGCCGGGCAAGCCGGTCGATACCGACCGCTATTTCGTCATCGGCGTCAACAACCTCGGTTCGTGCTTCGGCTCGACCGGGCCGGCAAGCATCAATCCGGCCACGGGGCGTCCCTGGGGGGCGGCGTTTCCGGTGCTGACCGTCGAAGACTGGGTCAACGCGCAGGCCAGGCTGGCCGACCGGTTCGGCATCGAGCGCTTTGCCGCCGTCATGGGCGGATCGCTCGGGGGCATGCAGGCGCTGAGCTGGGCGATCACCTGGCCCGAGCGCGTGGCGCACTGCGTGGTCATCGCCAGTACGCCGCGGCTGTCGGCGCAGAACATTGCCTTCAACGAGGTGGCGCGCCGCGCCATCATCACCGACCCGGACTTCCATGGCGGCGACTATTACGCGCACAACACCGTGCCGCGGCGCGGCCTGTCGGTGGCGCGCATGCTCGGCCACATCACTTACCTATCCGATGACGACATGGCCGCCAAGTTCGGCCGCAACCAGCGCGAGCCGTCGCAGGACGGCTCCTACCGCTACGGGTACGACGTCGAATTCGAGGTCGAGTCGTACCTGCGCTACCAGGGCGAAAAATTCTCGCGCTATTTCGACGCCAACACCTATCTGCTGATTACGCGTGCGCTGGATTACTTCGATCCGGCGCGCAAGCACGGCGGCGACTTGGCGCGCGCGCTGGCGCCAGCCACGGCCGACTTCCTCCTGGTGTCGTTCACCACCGACTGGCGCTTTCCGCCGGAGCGTTCGCGCGAGATCGTGCGGGCGCTGGTCAACAACAAGCGTCCGGTTACCTATGCCGAGATCGACGCGCCGCATGGCCACGACGCCTTCCTGTTGGATGATGCGCGCTACCACGCCGTCGTGGCCGGTTACTTCGACCGCATCGCCCGCACCCTGGGCCTGGGCGACCGCGCCGGCGAGCCGGTCCCGTCCGCGGAGGCGCTGCAATGAGCCCGGCCCGCAACCAACCGGGACCGGCCGCGCTGCGCCCGGACCTGGCCCGCATCGCAAGCTGGATCGCGCCGGGCAGCCGCGTGCTGGACCTGGGCTGCGGCGACGGCGCGCTGCTGGCATGGCTGCGCGACGAGCGCCAAGTGCAGGGCACGGGCGTGGAGATCAGCGACGGCTGCGTCATCGCATGCGTGCGGCGCGGCGTCGAAGTCATCCAGCAAAACCTCGAGGATGGGTTGGCCCTGTTCGACGACGGGCAATTCGACACGGTGGTGCTGTCGCAGACCCTGCAGTCCATGCACCACACCGAGCACATCCTGCGAGAAATGATGCGTGTCGGCCGCCACGGCGTGGTGTCTTTCCCGAACTTCGGTTATTGGACGCACGGCCTGTCCATTCTGCGCGGGCGCATGCCGGTCACCGGGCAGATGCCCTATGAGTGGTACAACACGCCCAACATCCACCTGTGCACGCTGCAGGACTTCGAGCGCCTGGCGCACAAGTTGGGCATGCGCATCGTCGAGCGCGCCACGTTCAACGGGGCGCGTGAAGTCCGCGTGCTGCCGGGTTGGCGCAGCACGCTCGCCGTCTACCGCCTGACGTTATCCTAGCGCCGGCGGCGTCCGCCGCCGGTCTTCAACCCTTTTTGCGTACAGGAGCCCGCCATCGTGCGCTCATGGCAACTCTATACCGGCCGGCGGGTGGCGCCCTTGCTGGTGCTGGGCTTTGCCAGCGGCCTGCCGCTGGCCTTGACCGGCGGTACGCTACAGGCCTGGGCAACGGTCGAGGGCGTGTCGCTGCAGGAGATCGGCTTCCTGACCCTGGTCGGCACCGCCTACACGCTGAAATTCCTATGGGCGCCACTGGTCGACCGCTACGTGCCGCCCCTGCTGGGCCGGCGGCGCGGATGGATGTTCATGACGCAGCTGCTGCTTGCGCTGGGGATCATGGCGATGGGCGTGCTGTCACCGGGCAGCGCGCTGCTGCCGCTGGCCTTGCTGGCGGTGGCCGTCGCTTTCTTTTCCGCCACCCAAGACATCGCCTTCGACGCCTATCGCACCGATGTGCTGCATCAATCCGAGCGCGGCGCCGGTGCCGCGCTTTCGGTGCTCGGATACCGGTTGGCCATGCTCGTCTCGGGCGGGCTGGCGCTGATCCTGGCCGACCGCTGGCTGGGCTGGGGCAGCACCTACGTGCTCATGGGCGCGTTGATGGCGCTGTGCGCGCTGGTCACGCTGGCCGCGCCGGAACCGGACACCCCCGCGCAGGCGCCGCGCTCGCTCGCGCACGCCGTGGCCAAACCCTTCCAGGAGTTCTTCTCGCGGCCGGAAGCGGTCACCATGCTGCTGCTCATCGTCCTGTATAAGCTGGGTGATGCGTTCGCAGGCGCACTGTCGACCACCTTCCTCATCCGCGGGGCGGGGTTTTCTCCTGCCGAGGTCGGCACGGTCAACAAGGTGCTCGGGCTGGCGGCGACCATCGTCGGGGCGCTTGCCGGCGGCGCGTTGATGTCCCGGCTGGGCTTGTACCGTTCGCTGATGCTGTTTGGGCTGTTGCAGGCAGTGTCCAACCTGGGCTACTGGCTGATCGCGGTCAGCCCCAAGAGCCTGGCGCTGATGGCCGCGGCCGTCGGCGTGGAAAACCTCTGCGGCGGCCTGGGCACGGCTGCCTTCGTCGCGTTGCTGATGGGCCTGTGCGATGCGCGCTTTACCGCCACGCAGTTTGCGCTGCTGTCGGCGTTGTCGGCCGTCGGGCGCACCTACCTGGCTGGGCCGTTGACGCCGCCGCTGGTCCAAAGCATGGGCTGGCCAGCGTTTTTCATGTTCACCGTGCTCATCGCGCTGCCCGGCCTTGCGCTGCTGCGCTGGCGGCGCGCGGACGTCGAGCGCGCGGACCGGGCCGACCCGGCGTCCTGACCCGGCTGGCAGCCGGTGCGATGCGGCTGCCGCGGCGTGGTGACGGTCGCGGCCGGCCGCCGGAGCCGTGATCGCGGCGTGCGCGAGTCGCCGCGCACGCCGCAGGCGGGCTCCTACAATCGCGTCGATGCGCCGTCTTGGAGACCCCGCCATGCTGCTGACCGTCCTGTATGTCGTCGCGATCACCGCCGAAGCCATGACCGCTGCGCTGGCCGCGGGCCGCCGTGAAATGGACTGGGTGGGCGTATGCATACTTGCGTGCGTGACCGCGCTGGGAGGCGGATCCTTGCGCGATGTCCTGCTCGGCCACTACCCGCTGACCTGGGTCAGGCATCCGGAATACCTTTGGATCACCGCCGGGGCGGCGCTGCTCACGGCCCTGGTGGCGCCCGCGCTCAAGCGCCTGCGCAGGCTGTTCCTGCTGCTCGACGCTCTGGGGCTGGTGGTGTTCACCGTGATCGGCTGCCGCGTGGCCATGGCCATGGACCTGCCCGTGACCATCGTGCTGCTTAGCGGCATGCTGACCGGCTGCGCCGGGGGCGTGCTGCGCGACGTGCTGTGCAACGACATCCCGTTGTTGTTTCGCAGCGAGCTGTACGCCAGCGCGTCGCTGTTGACCGGCGCGCTGTACTTCACGACCCTGCATGCCGGCGCGCCCGATGCGTGGGCCATGGCCTGCGGCATGGCCGCGGGGCTGGCGCTGCGCCTGATGGCGTTGCGCTGGAACTGGCAGATGCCGCGCTTCGTTTACCGGGACGATTGGAACTAGGCGCAAGCGCCTTGCGCGTTACGGCTGCCAGTCGTAATCGATCGTCAGCGGCGCGTGGTCGCTAAAGCGTTCGGCCTTGTAGATCGAGGCCGAGCGTGCAGTGCGGGCGAATTCCGGGGTGGCGATCTGGTAGTCGATGCGCCAGCCCACGTTCTTGGCCCAGGCTTGCCCGCGGTTGCTCCACCATGTGTAGCACTCGTCGGTGGCGTCGGGGTGCAGCAGCCGGTAGACGTCGACCCAGCCCAGCTCGTCGAAGACCCGGGTCAGCCACGCGCGCTCTTCGGGCAAGAAGCCGCTGTTCTTCAGGTTGCCCTTCCAGTTCTTCAGGTCGATTTCCTTGTGGGCGATGTTCCAGTCGCCGCACATAACCACCTGGCGTCCGCAGCGAGCGAGCTGCGACAAGTGGCCGAAGAAATGCTCCATGAAGGCGAACTTGGCCGCCTGGCGGTGTTCGCCGCTGGACCCGGAAGGCAGGTACACCGACAGGACCGAGAACTTGTCGTAGACCAGTTCGAGGTAACGTCCTTCGGCGTCGATTTCGGGCACGCCGAGCCCTTCGATGATTTGCAGCGGCTGCTGGCGGGCATAGACGCCCACCCCGCTGTAGCCCTTCTTTTCGGCGTAGTGGAAGTAGCCGTACATGCCAGGCGGATTGAGCATCTCGGCCTTCATGTCGGCGGCCTGGGCCTTGAGTTCTTGGACGCAGACGAAGTCGGCGTCCTGGGCGGCCAGCCACGGAAGGAATCCCTTGTTGACGGCGGAGCGGATGCCGTTGAGGTTGGCGGAAATGATGCGCATGGGCAATTCGAAGCAAGGGGAAATGGGTCAGGCGCGGGCTGCTGGCGCCGCGCGGCACAGGCCGTAGGGTACCCGATTGGCGCAGCCGGGCCGCTTGGCCCGGACAAGGCGGGGCGTCATGGCGGATAATGGCGCCGTTTTCGAATACTCCTTTCCGTCCCGGATCCCCGTATGGCCTTTTCACGCATCGATTTCGTCCGCTTTGCCCTGGACGAGGGCGTGCTGCGCTTTGGCAGCTTCGTCGTTAAATCGGGGCGCACCAGCCCGTATTTCTTCAACGCAGGCCTGTTCAACCGCGGCGGATCGATCGGCAGGCTGGCCAAGTTCTACGCTCGAGCCCTGCTGGATTCGGGCGTGCAGTTCGACATGCTGTTCGGTCCCGCCTACAAGGGCATTCCGCTGGCCACGGCCACGGCGATCGCCCTGGCTGCCGAGCCGGAAATGGCCGGGCGCGACGTTCCGTTCGCATTCAACCGCAAGGAAGCCAAGGATCACGGCGAGGGCGGCACGCTGGTGGGGGCGCCGCTCGCGGGCCGGGTGGTCATCATCGACGACGTCATCACCGCCGGCACCTCGGTGCGCGAGTCCGTGGACATCATCCGCGCGGCCGGCGCCGAGCCCGCGGCGGTGCTGATCGCCCTGGACCGCATGGAGCGCGCCGGTCCCGACGGCGCGCTGTCGGCGCATTCTGCCGTCCAGAAGGTGGCCCGCACCTATGGCATCCCCGTCGTGAGCATCGCCACGCTGGAAGATATCCTGGCGCTGCTCGAAGGTGACGCGCGATTCGCCGAGCACCGCGACGCGGTCCAGGCCTACCGGCGCCGCTACGGCGTGGCCTAGGCCGACCGTGTCGTGCAACGTCGAGATTCGACGACGGGTGCGGCGAGCTGATTTTCTGCTGGCGCGCGGATGCGGCCGGACCCAGGCAATCCTTCTGCTCGATCACGCCTGCGTCGACCTGCTGGCCGCCGGCGCGGATCGCGCCGGCGCGTAAGCGCAAGGCCCCGGCAGGCGCAGGGGATCAGCCGTCGAGCTTGGCCTTGAGCAGCTCGTTGACCTGCTGCGGGTTGGCCTTGCCGCGGGCAGCCTTCATCACCTGTCCGACCAGCGAATTGAAGGCCTTTTGCTTGCCGGCGCGGTATTCGGCGACGACGCCGGGGTTGGCCGCCAGCACGTCGTCGATCATCGCGGCGATGGCGCCGGTGTCGCTGATCTGCTTCAGCCCG
This sequence comes from uncultured Alcaligenaceae bacterium, assembly GCA_937908115.1. Classification (GTDB taxonomy): domain Bacteria; phylum Pseudomonadota; class Gammaproteobacteria; order Burkholderiales; family Burkholderiaceae_B; genus CALEQZ01. Next base: position 13,728 of record CALEQZ010000023.1, read on the forward strand.
CGCGCCTCGATGATGGCGTCGGCCGATCCGCCGTGTTCGCCCGCCCACATGGCTGCAAAGACCTCGCGGGCAATCTTGTTGGAAATCGTGCCGTCGGCGATCCGGCCAAGCAGCCCGGCCAGCGCGGCCGGCGGCACGGGGCAGGCGGCGATCTCCAGCTCGTCGCGGTTGAGCGCCGCGGCGACTTCGCCCATGACCCAGTTGGCCGCCGTCTTGGCCTGGCCGGCCGGCAGCGCCTGGCAGACCGCCTCGAAGTAGGCGGCGACGTCGCGGCTGGCGGTCAGTTGGGCGGCGTCGTAGGCGGTCACGCCGTATTGCGCCTGGAAGCGCTCGCGCATCGCGGCAGGAAGCTCGGGCATGTCGGCGCGCACCGCCTCGATCCAGTCCTGTCCGATGACCAGCGGCGGCAGGTCGGGGTCAGGGAAGTACCGGTAATCGTGGGCGTCTTCCTTGCTGCGCATGCTGCGCGTCTCGTCCCGGTCGGCGTCGTACAGCCGGGTTTCCTGCACCACGGTGCCGCCGTCTTCGATCAGTTCGATCTGGCGGCGCGCCTCGAACAGGATGGCGCGCTCGAGGAAGCGGAAGGAGTTGACGTTCTTGATCTCGGTGCGCGTGCCGAATGCCTGCTGGCCGGCCGGGCGCACGGATACGTTGGCGTCGACGCGGAACGACCCTTCCTGCATGTTGCCGTCGCAGATGCCCAGCCACACCACCAGCGCATGCAGCGCGCGCGCATAGGCCACGGCCTCGGCCGCCGAGCGCATGTCCGGCTCGGAAACGATTTCCAGCAGCGGCGTGCCCGCGCGGTTCAGGTCGATGCCGCTGGCCGGTTCCCCCTGCGGCCCCTGCAGGCCGTTCTCGTGCAGGGACTTGCCGGCGTCTTCCTCCAGGTGCGCGCGCGTCAGCCGCACGGTTTTCTCTTGCTCGCCCACGAAAAAGGTCAGCGAGCCGCCTTGCACCACGGGGATTTCGTATTGGCTGATCTGGTAGTTCTTGGGCAGGTCCGGATAGAAGTAGTTCTTGCGCGCGAACACCGAGCGCGGCGCGATGTGCGCGCCCACCGCCAGCCCGAAGCGGATGGCGCGTTCGACCGCGCCGCGGTTGAGCACGGGCAGGCTGCCGGGCAGGGCCAGGTCCACCAGGTTGGCCTGGGTGTTGGGCTCGGCGCCGAAGCGGGTGCTGCTGCCCGAGAAGATCTTGGACAGCGTGGAAAGCTGGACGTGCGTTTCCAGGCCAATGACGATTTCCCAAGCCGCACTCATGGACGGCTCTCCTGTTGCTGCACGAGGTTTGCTCCGTCGGATGCCGCCCCCTGGCCGGCGCCGTCCTGCCACGGCTTGTGCCGGTGCCAGTCGGTGTGCTGCTGGTAGCGGTCCGCCAGCGCCAGCAGGAGGCCTTCGTCGAAATAATTGCCGATGATCTGCAGGCCGACCGGCCGGCGCGCATGCTCGCCTTGGCCGAATCCGCAGGGCACGGACATGGCCGGCAGCCCCGCTAGGCTGACACCCAGAGTGTAGACGTCGGCCAGCCAGTCGGCGGTCGGGTCGTCGCGGTTCTCGCCGATGTCCTTGGCCACCGACGGCGCGACCGGTCCCATGATGACGTCGCACTGCCCGGCAAAGGCCTGGCGGAAATCGTCCGCGATCATGCGGCGCAGGCGCTGGGCCTGCAGGTAATAGGCGTCGTAATAGCCGTGCGACAACACGTAGGTGCCCACCAGGATGCGCCGCTGCACTTCCGGGCCGAACCCTTCGGCGCGCGACTTCGCGGTCATGTCGGCCAGGTCGCGGTACGAGGACGCCCGGTGGCCGTAGCGCACTCCGTCGTAGCGGGCCAGGTTGCTGGACGCCTCGGCCGGGGCGATGACGTAGTAAGCGGGGATGGACAGCTCGGTGCGCGGCAGGGAGATTTCCACCCGCTGGGCGCCCAGGGCCTCGAACTGGCGCAGCGCGGCTTCGACCGCGTCACCCACTTCCGCGGCCAACCCGGCGCCGAAGTACTCGCGTGGCACGCCGATGCGCAGCCCCGCCAGGGGACGGGCGCCGCCGGCGTCAAAGCGCGCGGCGGCTTGCTCGAAATCCTTGCGCACCCGTCCCGGGGCATTGGGTGCACCGTTGCAGCGTTCCACGCTGGTGGAGTCACGCTCGTCGAAGCCGGCCATGACGTCGAGCAGTTCCAGCAGGTCTCGGGCGCTGGGTGCCAGCGGCCCAGCCTGGTCCAGGCTGGAGCCGAAGGCCACCATGCCAAAGCGCGACACGGTGCCATACGTGGGCTTGATGCCGCTGACCCCGCACAGGGCGGCGGGCTGGCGTACCGAGCCGCCCGTGTCGGTGCCGGTGGCGGCTGCCACCAAGCCGGCGGCCACCGCCGCGGCCGATCCGCCGGAGGAGCCGCCGGGCACCGCCCGGGGATCCCAGGGGTTGGCCACCGGGCCGAAGGCGGAATTCTCGTTGCCCGAACCCATCGCAAACTCGTCACAGTTGAGCTTGCCCAGGGAAACGGCACCGGCGCGCGACAGGTTTTCCACCACCGTGGCGTCGAAGGGGCTGACGTAGTCGGCCAGCATGCGGCTGCCGGCCGTCGTGCGCCAGCCGCGGGTGACGAACACGTCCTTGTGGGCGATGGGGATCCCCGCGAGCGGCCCGGCCGAGCCGTCGGCGATGGCGCGGTCGGCCGCGGCGGCCTGGGCCAGGGTCAGTTCAGGGTCCACGTGCAGGAAGGCGTTGAGCGAGGATTGGGCCGACACCGCGGCCAGGGCGCTTTCGGCCAGCTCCGTGGCGGTGACTTCGCGCGCGGCCAGGGCGGCGCGCAGGGCGGCGATGCCCTCGTAACGGGTATGCAGGGGCTGCGTCATGGCCTGTGCGTTATTCGATGACCTTGGGAACCAGGAACAAGCCGTTGCTGGCCGCGGGGGCGTTGGCCATGAGCGCCTCGCGCCGCTGCGCCGGGTCGCCGGTTTCGGTGACCACGTCTTCGCGCAGGCGCAGCACGACGTCATCGTGGGCCGACAGCGGGTGGGCCAGTGGCTCGACGCCCTTGGTGTCGACCGCCTGCAGCCGGGCGATCAAGTCCATGATGCCGTTCAGTTCGGCACGCGCCTGCTCCAGCCTTTGCGGGGTCATGTCGAGTCTGGCCAGCCGGGCGATGCGGGCCACGTCGTTTTCGGTAAGGGCCATGGGGAATCGGGAAGGCGACGATCCGGCGGCGGGCGCTGGGCCGGCCCTGCCGGAAACGGGGGTTTACAGCCGGATAAGCCAGTGTCTACGGCCTGTATCCGCGCAATTATAAGTTATCATTCATCGTTTAATTGCAGTACGTACCACGGCGGCCGTACGCATGTGCGGGAGGTCGGCGCGTACCTCTAACATCCACTCCCCTGATCTAGCAGAGTACCCATGTTCGGATTCCTGCGCAGTTACTTTTCCAGCGACATGGCCATCGACCTCGGCACGGCCAATACGCTGATATACGTCCGGGGCAAGGGTATCGTGCTGGACGAGCCGTCGGTCGTCGCGATCCGCCACGAAGGCGGGCCCAACGGCAAGAAGATCATCCAGGCGGTCGGGCACGAGGCCAAGCAAATGCTGGGGCGCGTACCAGGCAACATCGAAGCCATCCGCCCCATGAAGGACGGCGTTATCGCCGACTTCACCGTCACCGAGCAGATGCTCAAGCAGTTCATCCGCATGGTGCATCCGCGTCACATGCTGGCCCCGAGCCCGCGGATCATCGTGTGCGTGCCTTGCGGCTCCACCCAGGTCGAGCGCCGCGCCATCCGCGAATCGGCCTTGGGGGCGGGCGCCAGCCAGGTCTACCTCATCGAGGAGCCCATGGCCGCGGCCATCGGCGCCGGACTGAACGTCTCGGATGCCAGCGGCTCCATGGTGGTGGACATCGGCGGTGGGACCACCGAGGTGGCCGTCATTTCGCTGGGCGGTATGGTCTACAAGGGCTCGGTGCGCGTGGGCGGCGACAAGTTCGACGAGGCCATCGTCAATTACATCCGCCGCAACTACGGCATGCTGATCGGCGAGCCGACGGCCGAGCTCATCAAGAAGGAGATCGGCTCGGCCTTTCCCGGCGCCGAAGTGCGCGAGATCGAGGTCAAGGGCCGCAACCTGGCAGAAGGCGTGCCGCGCAGCTTCACGGTCTCGTCCAACGAAATCCTCGAATCGCTCACTGATCCCCTCAACCAGATCGTCTCAGCGGTCAAGATCGCCCTGGAAAATACCCCGCCCGAACTCGGCGCCGACATCACCGACAAGGGCATCGCGCTGACCGGAGGCGGCGCCTTGCTGCGCGACCTGGATCGCCTGCTGCAGGAAGAGACCGGCCTGCCCGTTGTGGTGGCCGACGATCCCCTGACCTGCGTGGTGCGCGGTTGCGGTGACGCCCTGGAGCACCTGGACAAGCTCGGCCCCATCTTCATCAACGACTAGCAGGTACGGCCGGCCGCCGCCACGCCGGTCGACCGAGACCGGGATGTGCCGGGCGGCGCCCGGCTCCCGACCGCCAATGCAACCACACGGGACCCTCAGGCTGTTCAGGCATGAACCCTCGGCCGAAATCCGCCTGTTCGTCCTGGCCCTGCTGGCGGTGGTTTTCCTGGTCCTGGACTCGCAGATGCGGGTGCTCGAGCCGTTGCGCCAGGCTGTGGCCGTGGTGCTCTACCCGTTCCAGCGGGCAGTGCTGTTGCCGCGCGACGCCGTGGTCCAGGTCAACGATTGGCTCAATGCGGCCCGCCTGGTGCGTACCGAAAACGAAGCGCTGCAGCGCCAGCGCATCGAACTGGCCCAGGTCGCCACGCACGCCGCCCAGTTGGCCGCCGAAAACGCCCAGCTGCGGCGGCTGCTGGGGGTAAGCGACTCGGTTTCGCAGTCGGCGGTGGTGGTCGAGGTGTTTTACGAGCCACCCGACTCGTTCAACCGCCGGCTGGTCTTCAACAAGGGTAGCGCAAGCGGCATCGCCCCCGGCATGCCCGTCATCGACGAGGGCGGCGTGGTGGGGCAGATCGTGCGCGTCACGCCTATGACCGCCGAGGCCGCCCTGCTGACCGACGAGCGCGTCTCCATCCCCGTGCAACTTCTGCGCAATGGCTTGCGTCTTATCGCTTTTGGCGGCAATGTGCCGGGCAAGGTCGAAGTGCGGTATTTTGCTGCCGATGCCGATATCCGCGAGGGCGATGTGCTGATTACCAGCGGCGTGGGCAAGCTGTTTCCCGCCGGCCTGCCGGTGGCCAGGGTCGAGAAGGTCGAGCGCGACTCGGCCTCGGGGTTTGCGCGCGCCATTGCCCAGCCGCTGTCCCATCCCGAGCGTTATCGGCACTTCCTGGTGCTGCAGGTGTCCGTCGACGACGCCGAGCCGGACGCCGAGGTTCCGGTCCAGGCGCCGCCAGCCCTGGACACACCCGCAGCCCCGTCCATGGAGGACAATGCCGGTGCCGCGCCATAGCCCAGAGAACCTCAGGCCCGGGCGCAAGCCGGCCGAGCACCCCCCGGTGCCGCGGCCGAAATCGGTCACGCCCGAGCACCTGACCGTGCCCGCGCACGCGGGATTCGTCTGGTTCACCGTGTTGGTGGTCTGGCTGGTGTCACTGCTGCCGTGGCGGCTGTGGCCGCCTGCGCCCGACTTGCTGCTGTTGGTCCTGGCGTTCTGGAGCGTGCACGAGCCGCGCCGCGTAGGCATGACCGCCGCCTTCGTCTTCGGCCTGCTCATGGACGTGCACGATTCGGGAATACTGGGCGAGCACGCGCTGCAGTACACCCTGGTCTCGTACGGGGCCATCGCGCTGCATCGCCGGCTGCAGCACTTCGACCTGTGGAGCCAGGCCATGCATATGCTGCCGCTGTTCTTCGCGGCGCAGCTGCTGGTGCGGGTGCTGCACGCGTGGCTGTCAGGTGCCTGGCCGGGGTGGCAATGGGCGACGAGCTGCGCCCTGACCGCGGCGCTGTGGCCGCTGGCCGGATGGCTGCTGCAGCTGCCCCAGCGCCGGTCCGAAGACTCCGAAGCCTCGGCGGTCTAGCGGAGGCAGGCGATGTTCGATTTCAAGAAAACCGGCCAGTTGCAAAAGCAGCGCTTCTGCCTGCGGGCCTGGGTGGCCGGCGTGGTCGTGCTGGCCGGGTTTGGCTTGCTGACCGGCCGGCTCTGGCAATTGCAGGTGGACCGGCATGAAGGGCTCGCCGCGCGCGCCGACCGCAACCGCATCGCCGTGGTGCCGGTGCCGCCGCGGCGCGGCGAGATCGTCGACCGCAATGGCGAGGTGCTGGCGCGCAACTACCGCAGCTATACGCTGGAGGTGGTGCCTGCGCACGTCGAGGACATCGACGCGATGCTCGACGCCCTCCGGCAGGTGGTCTACGTCAGCCCGGCCGAGCAGCGCCGCTTCAAGCGCCGCGTGGCGGAGTCCAGCCGCTATGCAAGCGTGCTGCTGCGCAACAACCTCAACGACACCGAGGCTGCCTGGTTTGCCGCGCACGCCTTCCGCTTTCCCGGCGTAGAGCTCAAGGCACGCTGGGTGCGCGAGTATCCGCAGGGCACGTCGGCTGCGCACGTGCTGGGCTACATCGGCCGCATATCCGAGGCGGACCTGCAGGCGCTGGACGAAGAGGGCGTGCTCGGCAACTACCGTGGCACCGACGTGATCGGCAAGAAAGGCCTGGAAAAGACTTGGGAGCAGGTGCTGCACGGGCGCACCGGCCTGGAGGAGGTCGAGGTCACGGCTACGGGCCGGCCTGTGCGCACCTTGCGCCGCATCGACCCGGTGCCGGGCGCCAACCTCGTGCTGTCCCTGGACATGGGGCTGCAGCGCGTGGCGGAACAGGCTTTCGAGGGCCGGCGCGGGGCGCTGGTGGCCATCGAGCCGGCCACGGGCGACGTGCTGGCCTTCGTCTCGGTGCCGTCCTTCGACCCCAACCTCTTCGTCGACGGGATAGATGTCGAAAGCTGGCGCCAGCTGAACGAGTCGCCCGACCATCCGCTGATCAACCGGCCGCTGTACGGCACGTATCCCATCGGTTCGACCTATAAGCCCTTCGTCGCGCTGGCCGCGCTGGAACTGGGCAAGCGCACCGCCACCGAGCGGGTCTACGACCCGGGTTATTTCGAGTTTGCCGGGCAGCGCTTTCGCAATGCCGGGTCGGTGTCCTATGGCATGACCGATATGCACAAGGCGCTGGTGGTGTCGTCCGACACCTACTTCTATTCGCTCGGGCCGGAGATCGGCGTCAACGCCCTGCACGACTTCATGAAGCCGTTCGGGTTCGGCCAGCTCACCGGCATCGACCTGGAGGGCGAGCGCACCGGCGTGCTGCCTTCGACCGAGTGGAAGCGCAAGACCTACAAGACGCGCGAGCAGCAGCGCTGGTATACGGGCGAGACGATTTCCGTGGCGGTTGGCCAGGGCTATAACGCCTTTACGCTGCTGCAGCTGGCACAGGCCACTGCAGTGCTGGCCAATGACGGCGTCTACATGAAGCCGCACCTGGTTCGCGCGGTGGAAGACCCCCGCACTGGCGAGCGCACGCTGACGGTGTCCGAGCCGTCCTACACGATCCCCCTGCGCCCGGAGAACGTGCGCGCGGTCAAGGCCGCGCTGGTCGACGTGGTGCGCAAGGGCACGGCGCGCCAGGCGTTCGAGGGCGCCGCCTACCAGGCGGCGGGCAAGACCGGCACGGCCCAGGTCTTTAGCCTGCGCGGGGCCAAATACCGGGCGTCGGAGGTCGACGAACGCTTGCGCGACCATGCGCTTTTCATGGCGTTTGCCCCGGCGCAGTCGCCGCAGATCGCGGTCGCGCTCATCGTCGAAAACGGGGGGTGGGGGTCGACCGCGGCCGCGCCCATCGCGCGCAAGGTGTTCGATTACTGGCTCAGCCGTGCCGACCCCGTGGGTCGACCCGTGCCCGCCACGGTGGCCCGCGCGGCGCCGGCCTTCGCAGAGAGCCGCACGCAATGAAGCGGCTGTTGCAATACCTCGTCCGCGTCCTGACGGCGTTCGACTGGCCTTTGCTTTTGATCCTGCTGCTGCTGGCCGGGTTGGGGCTGACCGTCATGCATTCGGCCGTCGGCGGCACGGACTGGCGCTTTGCCGACCAGGCGCGGAACTTCCTCGTGGCGTTCGTGGCCATGTGGGCGGTGGCCTTGATCCCCCCGCCCACGCTGTGCCGGCTGGCGCTGCCTTTTTACCTGGTCGGCGTGGTGCTGTTGCTGGGCGTGGAATTTTTCGGCGAAACGAGCAAGGGTGCCACGCGCTGGCTGAACTTGGGCGTGACCCGGATACAGCCGTCGGAAATGATGAAACTGACCGTGCCCATGATGCTGGCCTGGTACTTCCAGCGCCACGAGGGCGACCTGCGGGTGCGCGATTTTTTCGTGGCGGCCCTGTTGTTGGCGGTGCCTTTCGCCCTGATCGTGCTTCAGCCGGACCTGGGCACGGCGCTGCTGGTGTTCGGCGCCGGGTTCTGTGTCATCTACTTCGCTGGCCTGTCGTTCAGGCTGCTGGTACCGGTGGCGTTGGTCGCGGCCATAGGCATAGGCACCGTCATCCATTACGAGGAGCAGCTGTGCGCGCCGGACGTGGACTGGGTCGTGCTGCACGACTACCAGAAGCATCGCGTTTGCACATTGCTCGACCCGAACGCCGATCCGCTGGGCAGGGGGTTCCATACCATCCAGTCGATGATCGCGGTGGGTTCGGGTGGCTTGTACGGCAAGGGCTACATGCAGGGCACGCAAACCCACCTGGACTTCATCCCTGAGCGCACGACCGACTTTGTCTTCGCGGTCTATGCCGAGGAATTCGGCCTGTATGGCGGGGTGTTGCTGTTGGTGCTCTACACGCTGCTGCTTGCCCGCGGCTTGACCATCGCGGTGCAAGCGCGCACGCAGTTCGGGCGCCTGCTGGCGGGGGCGCTGACCATGGTTTTCTTCATCTACGTGTTCGTCAACATCGGCATGGTCACGGGTATCTTGCCCGTGGTGGGCGTGCCCCTGCCCTTCATGAGCTACGGCGGGACGGCGCTGCTGACGCTGGGCATGGCCTGCGGGATCCTGATGAGCATCAGCCGTTATCGCCCGTCCATGATCTAGCCCGTCCGGCGCAACACCGCGACCTACGAGCCGGGCGTGCCGGGCGCGCCGCTAGGCCAAGCCGGCGGCGAAATAGCCGTCGACCAGCGCGCGCACCGGCGCAGGCAACGCCGCGGCGGACAGCGCGTCCAACGCCACCCAGGCATGGCCAGGCGCAGGCTCGTGCAAGGCGTCGCAATAGCCTCGCACGTGCCACGGGTGGATACGCAGCCGGAAGTGCGTGAAGGTGTGCGCCAAGGGCGCCAAGGCCTGCACCTGCAGCGGCTGCACGCCGAGCTGCCGCGTGGCCGAGCGCGCATCGCCGTCGGCGGTAAACTCCGGCAGGCTCCATAGCCCGCCCCAAATGCCGGAGGCAGGCCGCTTGTGCAGCAGCAGGCGCCCGTCGCATTCCAGCAGCAGCATGGCGACCGCGCGCTCGGCCAGCGCCTTGCGCGCGCGGGGTGTGGGCAATTCGGCCTGCCGGCCGTCGCGGCGCGCCACGCATGTTTGGGCGATCGGGCACGCGCCGCACCCGGGCTTGCCGCGCGTGCAGACGGTGGCCCCAAGGTCCATCAGGCCCTGCGTATAGGCGGGCATGTCCGGGTCGGTATCACCGTGGCCCGGCAGCAGCGAGCGGGCCAGGTCCCACAGCCGGCGCTCGGTGTCACGCTTGCCGGGGTCGCCTTCGACGCCGAAGTGCCGGCACAGCACGCGCTTGACGTTGCCGTCCAGGATGGCGGCGCGGCGGTCATAGGCAAACGCGGCAATCGCTGCCGCGGTCGACGGGCCGATGCCGGGCAAAGTGGCGATGTCGTCGACGCCGCACGGGAAGCGGCCGCCCCACCGTTCGACCAGCGCCTGGGCGCAGCGGTGCAGATTACGCGCCCGCGCGTAATAGCCCAGCCCCGCCCAGTACGGCATGACGTCCTCCTGTTCGGCCGCGGCCAACGCGGTGACGTCGGGAAAGCGCTGCAGGAAGCGTTCGTAGTAGGGGATCACCGTGGCGACCTGGGTCTGCTGCAGCATGATTTCGGACAGCCAGATCCGGTACGGGTCGCGGGTGCGCTGCCAGGGCAGGTCGTGCCTGCCGTGCTGGCGTTGCCAGTCGATGAGGCGGGAGGCGAATTCCATGCGGCGATTATGGCATTGCGGGCTGTCCCGGCTTGCAGTGACGTTGCGCCCCGGTTAAAAGGGGTACATAACGATAAGCTGGCGCAGTCGGCGCCGGCCGCGCGCGTGCCCGCTCCACAAGAGCTCGGGCAGACGGGCGCAGCCGGACGTTCCAATACCCACGGAGTCGAGACAAATGAACGCCCCCCTCACGCCCGAGCAGCGCGCCGCGCTGGCCTCGGTCCAGCTGGACGACAAGTACACCCTGGAATCCGGCCGCGCCTGGATGAGCGGCATCCATGCGCTGGTGCGCCTGCCCATCACGCAGCGCCTGCGCGATGCGCGCGCCGGCCTCAATACCGCAGGCTTCATTTCCGGTTACCGCGGCTCGCCCTTGGGCGGCGTGGACCAGAATATGTGGAAGGCGGCAGAGCACCTCAAGCGCCACCACATCGTCTTCCAGCCTGGCATCAACGAGGACCTCGCCGCCACGGCCGTCTGGGGGTCGCAGCAGGTCAACTTGTTCCCCGGCGCCAAGTACGACGGCGTCTTCGGCATGTGGTACGGCAAGGGTCCCGGCGTGGACCGGTGCGGCGACGTCTTCAAGCACGCCAACGCGGCGGGCACCTCGCCCCATGGCGGTGTGCTGGCGATCGCCGGCGACGACCACCCGGCCAAGTCCTCCACCCTGCCGCACCAGAGCGACCATATCTTCAAGGCCTGCATGATGCCGGTGCTGTTTCCGGCCAGCGTGCAGGAAATCCTCGATTACGGCCTGCACGGCTGGGCGATGAGCCGCTATGCCGGCGTCTGGGTGGGCATGAAGTGCATCACCGACATCGTCGAGGTGTCGGCATCGGTGGACGTGGACATCGACCGTGTGCAGGTGCGCCTGCCTACCGATTTCGTCATGCCGCCGGGCGGGCTGAACATCCGGCTGCCCGATACCCCGCTCGAGCAGGAAGCCCGCCTGCTCGACTACAAGCTGTACGCGGCCCTGGCCTACGCGCGGGCCAATGGGCTGAACCGTCAGCTCTGGCACGTGCCGGCCGGCCAAGCGCGCTTCGGCATCATTACCTCGGGCAAGGCCTACCTGGACACCCGGCAGGCGTTGGCCGACCTGCGGCTGGGCGAGGACGTCTGCCGGCGCATCGGCGTGCGCCTGTTCAAGGTAGGCATGGTCTGGCCGCTGGAAGCCACCGGCCTGCAGGAATTCGCGGACGGGCTGGACGAGATCCTCGTGGTCGAGGAAAAGCGCCAGGTCCTGGAATACCAGGTCAAGGAAGAGCTCTTTGCCTGGATAGGGTCGGGCCGCAAGATCCCGCGCGTGGTGGGCAAGTTCGACGACAAGGACGGCGGCGAATGGGCCGTCCCGCAGGGCAATTGGCTGCTGCCGGCGCATTACGAGTTTTCCCCGTCCATCGTGGCCAAGGTCATCGGCGCGCGCCTGCTGCGCATGGCGCTGCCCGAGGACGTGCGCGCGGGCATCGAAGCGCGGCTGGCCGTCATCGAGGCGCAAGAGCGTGCACTGGCACGCCCGCGGGTGGTGGCCGAACGCAAGCCCTGGTTTTGCTCGGGCTGCCCGCACAACACATCCACGCGCGTGCCCGAAGGCTCGCGCGGCATGGCCGGCATCGGCTGCCACTACATGGTCAACTGGATGGGCCGCAACACCCAGGTGTTCACCCAGATGGGCGGCGAGGGCGTGCCCTGGATAGGACAGTCGCCGTTCACCGAGGAGCGCCATATCTTCGCCAACCTGGGCGACGGCACGTATTACCACTCCGGCCTGCTGGCCGTGCGCGCGGCCGTGGCCGCCAAGGCGCGTATCACCTACAAGATCCTGTTCAACGATGCGGTCGCCATGACCGGCGGCCAACCTGTGGACGGGCCGCTGACCGTGCCCATGATCACCCGCCAGATGGCCGCCGAGGGCGTCGAGAAGATCGTCATCGTCACCGACGAACCGCAGAAGTACGCCCATGTGCGCGACCTGGCGCCGGGCGTGCCGGTCGAGCACCGCGATCACCTGGATCGGGTGCAGCGCGAACTGCGCGAATACCCTGGCGTCTCGGTCCTGATCTATGACCAGACCTGCGCCACCGAAAAGCGCCGGCGGCGCAAGCGCGGTGCCTATCCCGACCCGGCGCGACGCGTGGTGATCAACGACCGCGTCTGCGAAGGCTGCGGCGATTGCTCGGAGAAGTCCAACTGCCTGTCGGTCGAGCCCCTGGAAACCGATTACGGCCGCAAGCGGACGATCAACCAGTCCAGCTGCAACAAGGATTTTTCCTGCCTCAACGGCTTCTGCCCGAGCTTGGTCACCGTCGAGGGCGGCCGCCTGCGCAAGCCGCGCGGGCTGGAGGCCGGCGCCCCGCAGGGCCTGCCCGATCCGGCGCTGCCGGCCCTGGAGCGGCCATTCGGCATCTTCGTCGCCGGCGTGGGCGGCACGGGCGTGGTCACCATCGGCCAACTGCTCGGCATGGCCGCCCATTTGGAAGGCAAGGGCGGATCGGTGCTGGACATGGCCGGGCTGGCGCAAAAGGGCGGGGCGGTGTTTTCCCATGTCGTGCTGGCCGAGCGGCCGGACGCCATCCTAAATACCCGCGTGGCCATGGGCGAAGCGGACCTGGTGCTTTGCGCGGATCTGGTCGTCGGCACCAGTCGCGAAGCCCTGGCGCGGGTCGCCGCTGGCCGTACCCGGGTGCTGGTCAACAGTGACGTCGCGCCGACCGCGGCGTTCATCGGCAATCCCGACTGGCGGTTGCCGGGCGCCGACCTGGCGCGCGACCTGGCCTCGGCCGCGGGGCCTGGTTGCGTGGACCACGTCGACGCGGTCGAGCTGGCCGTGGCGGCGTTGGGCGACGCCCTCTACGCCAACCCCGTGATGCTGGGCTACGCGTACCAAAAGGGCTGGCTGCCGCTGCACCATGATTCGATCATGCGTGCCATCGAACTGAACGGCACGCAGGTCGCCAACAACCTGGTCGCGTTCGCCTGGGGGCGTCGCGCCGCCTGCGAGCCGCATGCCGTGCGCAAGCTGCTGGAGGCGGCCAAGCGGCAGCCGGACGAGGACGCTTCCGGTCCGGTGGTGGCCTTGCGTCGTCCCGTGAGCGAACTGCAGCGGCTGCGCGAACACCGCGCCGCGGACCTGCGGGTCTATCAAAACGAGGCCTATGCTCGCCGCTACCTGGACTTGGTCGACCGCGTCGCCGAGGCCGAGCGCCAGGCCTGCGGCACTGACCGGCTGGCCACCGCGGTGGCGCGCTACTACTACAAGCTCATGGCCTATAAGGATGAATACGAGGTCGCGCGCCTGTACAGCGACGGGACATTCATGCGCCGCGTCGCCGAGCAGTTCGAGGGGGACTGGAAGCTCAAGTTCCATCTCGCCCCGCCCATCCTGGCCAAGCGCGATGACCAGGGGCACCTGGTCAAGCGCACCTATGGGCCCTGGATGCTGCGCGCCTTTGGCGTGCTGGCCAAGCTGCGCGTGCTGCGGGGCACGGCGTTCGATCCCTTCGGACATACGGCCGAGCGCCGCGCCGAGCGGGCGCTGATCGACGAATACCGCGACACCTTGCTGGCCTTGCTGCCGAAGCTGGACAAGAACAATCTGGACAAAATGGTGGAGCTGGCCAGCCTGCCCGAGCAGATCCGGGGCTACGGGCACGTCAAGGCGGCCAGCATGGAGCGGGCGGCCCGGCGCAGGCAGGAGCTGCTGGCCGAACTGCGTGCCCCGGTGCTGCCGATAGGGGCGCGCGCGGCCTGACCGACCGATGCGCCGTCAGCCGGTTTCGACCGGCTGGCGCCGCGGCGGCGGCCCGAAGCGCTCGACGCGCGGACGGGCCGTCGCGGTCTGCGTCAAGGTGCGCGCCACTGCCACCTCGCGCTGGGCGATCAGCGCTTCGCCGCGGCGATGCGAGGCCAACTTGCGCACGAACACCTTGCCCGTGCGCGGAAAGAAATTGATCCGCCTGGCGTGGATGTCGCCGAGATCCTGCGCCAGGACGGGTATGCCTTCGGTCTTCAGGTAGTTGAGCACGAAGCGCGCGTTGCGCTCGCCGATGTTCATCTGCTGCATGGTGCTCAAGACGGCCCCGCCGCCGAACACCTTGGCCTCGAGCCGCTCGCGCGCCGCGCCGGCCTTGAGTAGCTCGTTGATGAGGACTTCCATCGCGAAGGCGCCGTAGCGCATGGTCGCAGACGCTGGCGAAGACGCGTCGCCTTCGGGCAGCATGAAGTGGTTCATGCCGCCGACTGCCGTGACTGGGTCCCGGAGGCAGGCCGCCACGCAGGACCCCAGCACCGTGGTGATCATCACGTCTTCGGACGAGACGTAGTATTCGTTGGGCAAAACCTTGACGGCCGCCGTGCCGAACGTGCTGTCATGATAGAAGCGGGTGGCGCGGGCGTCGTGGGGCATTTAGGCTGCCGGCGGCGAAATGTTTGGTCACAATTGGATAGGGCGCGTAATGATGCCACACTTTTTTACAGTGCGCCTATTTTTCGAATATACCGGCCGGACCCAGCCGCCTTACCCGCCATTAGCGGCACAAAACCGGGTCAAAAGCGGGTATTGCGGGTGACCGACCACCGCGCCGACAACGCCCCCAGCACGGCAACGCCCAGCACCGACAGCGCCAGCACCCCCGCGTCGGGCAGGCGCAGCGCGAAGTCGGTGCCGTAGCTGCGTGCCAGCGCCGCCAGCGCCTGGTTCAAGGGCCGCAGCGCCACGGCGGCGATGGCGATCGCCACCGTGGCGGCTAGGCCACCGCTGAGCGCCCCAAGATACAGGAATGGCCGGCGCACGAAGGATTCGGTCGCGCCGACCAGGCGGGCGACGGCGATTTCCTCGCGCTGGGACAGCGCCTGCATGCGCACCGTATTGAAGACGGTGGCCAGCACCACCAAGGCCACAGCGGCCGCGAGCAGGCCCAGGCCGATGCGCCCAAACCGCAGCAAGGCCTCCAGGCGCTGCACCCAGGCGCTGTCGAGCAGCACCTGGTCGACGTCCTGCCACTGGCGCCATGCAGCGGCCAGCTCGGCTGCCCGGCCGGCCAGGTCAGGGCCCGAAGCCAGCGTGGCGACTACTGCGTCGGGCAAGGGGTTTTCCGGCAGCACGGCCAGCGCCTGTTCCCAGGCTGGGTCGCGGCGCAGCTCGGCCAGCGCCCGGTCGCGCTCGACGACGCGCACGGGCGAGACCTGGTCGGCGTACTCGCGGCGGATGCGCTCGGCCACTTGGGCGGCCGCCCCTGCCGGGGCATCCATCCGGAGGAATACCGTCAGCTCCGGCGTGACCGATACCTCGCGGGCCAGGGGCTGGACCGAGACGAGGATGGCGCTGCCCAGCAGCGGCAGCGCCAACGCCAGCGCCATGACGATCAGGTTGGCCAGGGATGAGAAGGGCTGCAGCGCCAGGCGCCGCAGGGTGATGTCCAGGGCGTAGCGGTGCTGCCGCAGCCAGCTCGTCATTGCAGCCTCCCCGCATCGGTGCGCGCATCGGATCCGCGGCCCAGCACGGGCTCGGCCCGTCCGGGCGGGCGGCGCTCCGGCCCTGGCCCCGAGGGGCCCAGCGTGCGGCCGGGTTGCACGCCGGGCCAGTCTCCGAACCGGCCCGGCTCGACCCGCAGCGTGCGGGTGGCGTGCTCGGCCATGAGCGCTTCGTCGTGCGACGCGATCAGCATCGTGACGCCGACCCGGTTGAAGTCGCGGAAAACCGCCATGATCCGCTGCGCGCTGTCGCGGTCCAGGTTGGCCGTGGGTTCGTCGACGACCAGCACGGCCGGGCGGTTGACGATGGCGCGGGCGATGGCCAGGCGCTGTTGCTCGCCGCCGGACAGCTCCACCGGATTGAAGTCCTCCTTGCCGGCCAGGCCGACCTTGTCCATGGCCGCGCGCGCGCGCGCGGCCGCCGCTTCGGGCGCCAGGCCCAGCACGGCCAGGGGCAGCATGACGTTGGCAAAAGCACTGCGGTCGTACAGCAAGTGCGTGTCCTGCAGGATCACGCCCACCGCCCGCCGCAGGTAGGGACGCGCCCGCGCGGGCAGCTTGTCCAGGCGCTGGCCGTTGACCAGGATGGAGCCCCGGCTCGGCGGCTCCAATCCCGCGATCAGCTTCAGCAGCGTCGATTTGCCGGCGCCTGACGGCCCGGAGACGAAGACGAACTCCCCGGGTGCGATGCGAAAGCTGATGTCGGCCAGGATATTGCGGCCGCGTCCATACGATTTGAAGACGTGCTGGAACTCGATCATGGCGTCTGCAAGTGAAGCAGCAATATTAAACGGTCGAGCGGCGCCCATTTGCCGCGCCATTTGCAGCGATGGGGATCAATATGTCCCTGTTTTCTGCGAGACGCCGGAATTGTGCACCACAGGAAGGGATTTCCCCCATGTCAAAGGGGTGTATCCGGGCGCTACGATGCGCGGCAGGTCGCCCGGCCCATCAGGCCGCTGCGTCGTCTCGTTGAGCATACGGAGATCAACAACATGAAGGTACTGAAACTTGCCGCCATCGGCGCTGCACTGTTCGCGGCAAGCACCGCGGTCCATGCCGGCGCCACGTTCGACGCCGTCAAGAAAAAAGGTTTCGTGCAGTGCGGGGTGTCCACCGGCATTCCCGGGTTCTCCATGGCCGACAGCAAGGGCGAATGGAAGGGCATAGACATCGACATGTGCCGTGCCATCGCGGCCACGATGTTCAACGATGCGACCAAGTTCAAGGTGACGCCGCTCAATACCCAGCAGCGCTTCACCGCGTTGCAGTCGGGCGAAGTCGACGTGCTGACGCGTAACACTACGGCCACGCTGACCCGCGACACCACGCTGGGGCTGCTCAGCGCCGGCATCAACTACTACGACAGCCAAGGCGTCATGGTGTCCAAGGACCTGGGCGTCAAGAGCGCCAAGGAGCTCGACGGCGCCACCATCTGCGTGCAGCCGGGCACCACCACCGAGCTGAACCTGGCCGACTGGTTCCGCTCCAACAACCTGCAGTTCAAGCCCGTGGTCATCGAGAAGTACGACGAAATCGTGCGCGCCTTCTCGGCCGGCCGTTGCGACGCCTTCACCACCGACAAGTCGCAGCTGGCCTCGACCCGCACCACGCTTGAAAATCCGGACAACTACATCATCCTGCCGGAAGATTTCTCCAAGGAGCCGCTGGGGCCCATGGTGCGCCAGGGTGACGACCAGTGGTTCAACGTCGTGCGCTGGACGCTCAATGCCATGCTCGAGGCCGAGGAATACGGCATCACGTCCAAGAACGTCGACGAGATGCTCAAGAGCACCAACCCCAATGTGCAGCGCATCCTGGGCGTGACCCCCGGCATGGGCAAGAACCTGGGCGTGGACGACAAATGGGCCTACAACATCATCAAGCAGGTGGGCAACTACGGCGAAAGCTTCGAAGTCACGCTGGGCATGAGCAGCCCCATGAAGCTCGAGCGCGGCATCAACGCGCAATGGAAGGACGGCGGCCTGATGTACGGCTGGCCGGTCCGCTAACCGGATGAGGCGCGGCGGCGATGGGCCGCCGCGTCGTTTCTTGCAGCCGGTTCCCCGGTCGCATGCCGCCCTGCCGTGGCGTGCAGCATCGGCCCGCCTCCTGTGGAACCGGCCCCTCGCGGGACGCATCCCCGGCCCGTTTCCCCTTCATCCACATTCAGCATGACGCCACAGAAGCATCCTGTTCCGTCGGCGCAGCCGCCTGCGCGCCGGATATCCTGGAACGACCCGGCCGTGCGCGCCGTCGTCTACCAGGCGGTGGCGCTGGCGCTCGTCGGCCTGGTCGCCTGGTTCCTCGTATCCAACACGCTGGCCAACCTGGCCGCACGCAACATCGCCACGGGCTTTGCCTTCCTCGGACGCGAGGCTGGGTTCGCCATCGGCGAGAACCTCATCGAGTATTCCCCGGCCGACACGTATGGCCGGGCCATCCTGGTGGGTCTGGTCAATACGCTGCGCGTGGCGGTGCTGGGCATCGTTATCGCCACCGTGCTCGGCACCTTCATCGGCATCGCCCGCCTGTCGAAAAACTGGCTGGTCGCCAAGCTGGCCGCGATTTATGTCGAGGTGATGCGCAATGTACCGCTGCTGCTGCAGCTGTTTTTCTGGTATGCGCTGATCACCGAAAACATGCCGGGGCCGCGCCAGGCCTACAACCCCTTGCCTGGGGTGTTCATTTCCAACCGGGGGTTGAAGGTGCCCGGGCTCGAAGGCGACGGCCTGGACTGGATCCTCGGCGGGTTGGCGGCGGCCATCGCCGCCATCATCGTGCTGGCGCACTGGGCCCGCCGTCGCCAGGAGGCCACCGGCCAAATCTTTCCCTTGGGCTGGGTCGGCGCCGCGTTGCTGGTGACGCTGCCGCTGCTGGCGTGGGTGGCTGGCGGCGCATCGCTGTCGCTGGATATGCCTCAGCTACGTGGTTTTAACTTCACGGGGGGCATCACGCTCTCGCCGGAGTTCGCGGCGCTGCTGGCCGGCCTAGTCATCTACACATCGGCGTTCATCGCGGAGGTCGTGCGTTCGGGCATCCAGGCGGTCAGCCTGGGGCAGTGGGAGGCGGCCGGATCGCTGGGCTTGCGCCGTGCCCAAGTGCTGCGGCTGGTCATCCTGCCGCAGGCGTTGCGGGTGATCGTGCCGCCCATGACCAGCCAGTACCTGAACCTGACCAAGAACAGCTCGCTGGCCGTGGCCATCGGCTATCCCGACATCGTGTCGGTGGTCAACACGACGCTGAATCAAACCGGACAGGCCATCGAGGGCATCCTCATCATCATGGCCGCGTACCTTACCGTCAGCCTGTCGATTTCGATTTTCATGAACTGGTACAACAAGCGCATCGCGCTGGTGGAGCGTTGAACCATGGCCGTACTGCACAATACCGCCGTGCCGTCCGGCTCCCCGCCGCCGTCCGGCCAGGCCGGTGCGTGGGCGTGGATGCGCACCCGGCTGTTTTCTTCGCCGTTGAGCGTGCTGCTGACCGTGCTGTCGGCGTGGTTCCTGTTGCTGGCGGTGCCGGCCCTGGTCGATTGGGCCTTCCTCAGTGCCGATTTCACCGCCGAGAACGCGCAGCAATGCCGGGCCGCTTCCGGCGCCTGCTGGGCCTTCATCGTCGAAAAGCACCGCCTCATCCTGTTCGGCACCTACCCTTACGACGAGCAGTGGCGCCCGCTGGTCGCCTCCATCCTGCTGGTCGCAGTCATCGCCGTCAGCGGCATGCGCCGTTTCTGGAACGTGCGGCTGCTGTTCGTCTGGTTGGTGGCGCTGACCGCGGTGGCGGTGCTGATGTGGGGCGGCGTCTTCGGCCTGACCTACGTCGAGAACAGCCGCTGGGGCGGACTGCCGGTCACCCTCATCCTGGCGACCTTTGGCATCGCGTTCGCCTTTCCCCTGGGTGTGCTGCTTGCGCTGGGCCGGCGCTCGCGCATGCCCGCCATCAAGGCGATGTGCGTCGTCTACATCGAGCTGATCCGGGGCGTGCCGTTGATCAGCCTGCTGTTCATGTCCTCGGTCATGTTGCCGCTGTTCCTGCCGGTGGGCTTTTCCATCGACAAGCTGCTGAGGGCGCAGATCGCCATCGTGATGTTCGCGGCGGCCTACATCGCCGAGACGGTGCGCGGCGGGCTGCAGTCCATCCCCAAGGGGCAGTATGAGGGCGGCGAATCGCTGGGCCTGACCTATTGGCAGCAGATGCGCATCATCGTGCTGCCGCAGGCGCTGCGGGTGGTGATCCCGCCGCTGGTAGGGATTTTCATCTCGCTGTTCAAGGACACGTCGCTGGTGGTGATCATCGGCATCTTCGACCTGACGCTGGCGGCCAAGGCGGCGTTGTCGGATGCCGCCTGGCGTGGGTTCGGCGTCGAAGCCTATGTGTTCATCGCCCTGGTCTACTTCGTGTTCTGCTTTTCCATGTCCAGATACAGCCAGGAGCTGGAAAAGAGCCTGGCGAAAAGTCATAAGCGCTGATTACCGCGGCCTTCCCAAGCAGGAGGCCGGGCCCAGCCCAAAACCGGGAGTACAGGCATGGCTGATGCCATCATTCGCATGAAAGACGTCAACAAGTGGTACGGCGAGTTCCACGTGTTGCGCAACATCAATCTGGAAGTCGCCCGCGGCGAGCGCATCGTCATATGCGGGCCGTCGGGGTCGGGCAAGTCGACCATGATCCGCTGCATCAACCGGCTGGAAGAGCACCAGCAGGGCACCATAGAAGTCGACGGCATCGAGCTGACCAATGACCTTCGCAACATCGAGGCGATCCGCCGCGACGTGGGCATGGTGTTCCAGCACTTCAACCTGTTCCCGCACCTGACGGTGCTGGAGAACCTGACCCTGGGCCCGATCTGGGTGCTGAAAAAGCCGCGCGCCGAGGCCGAGGCAACTGCCATGAAGTTCCTCGAGCGCGTGCGCATCCCCGAGCAGGCCAACAAGTATCCCGGCCAGCTTTCCGGCGGCCAGCAGCAGCGCGTGGCCATCGCCCGCTCGCTGTGCATGAACCCCAAGGTGATGCTGTTCGACGAACCGACTTCCGCCCTGGATCCGGAGATGGTCAAGGAGGTGCTCGATGTGATGGTCAGCCTGGCCGAGGAAAGCGGCATGACGATGCTGTGCGTCACCCACGAGATGGGCTTCGCGCGCAAGGTCGCCGACCGCGTCATCTTCATGGACCGTGGCGAAATCATCGAGCAGAACGAGCCGGACGCGTTCTTCGAGAACCCGCAGAACGATCGGACCAAGCTGTTCCTGAGCCAGATTTTGCACTGACCGGCCCGGCAGCAACGGCGGGCGCAGGCCGGACGGCGCGGCGACACTAAAGAATCCATAGCGTCGGCCGGTCGCGCCGCTGCCGCGGGTTATGCTAGCCGCCTGCCAATCCGACCGAAGAGGAGATCCCATGACCCAGGCAACTTCATTGGTCCGCCGCGCCCTATGCGCGGTCGCGGCGGGAACCGCCATTGCCGCGGCGCTGGCATTGCCCGTGCATGCGCAGTCCGAGTTTCCCGCCAAGCCGCTGCGCTTCATCGTTCCCTATCCGCCGGGCGGGCCGCTGGACACCATGGCGCGGTTGTTGGCTGAGAAGGTGCGCCCCGCGCTGGGCCAGCCGGTGATCGTCGAGAACAAGGCCGGCGCCGGCGGCAACATCGGCGCGGACCTCGCCGCGAAGGCCGCGCCCGACGGGTACACGCTGGTCATGGGTGCGGTGGCCACGCACGCGATCAACCCCTGGTTGTATGCCAACCTGCCCTACGATCCGGTCAAGGACTTCGCTCCCATCACCCTGGTGGCGTCGGTCCCCAATGTGCTGGTGGTCAACAAGGATTTCGCCGAGAAGAACGGCATCAACGACCTGGCCGCGCTCATCGCCTACGCCAAGGCCAACCCGGGCCGCCTGAACTACGGCTCCGGCGGCAACGGCAGCGCCGGCCACCTGGCCGGCGAGCTGCTCAAGGCGCGCGCAGGCATAGACGCCGTGCACATTCCCTACCAGGGCGCGTCGCCTGCCCAGCTGGCGTTGCTGTCCGGTCAGTCCGACTTCATGTTCGACAACCTCGCGGCCGCCGCGCCCCTGATCCGCGACGGCAAGGTCAAGGCGCTGGCCGTAACCACGCTCGAGCGCTCGTCCATCCTGCCCGACGTGCCCACCGTCGATGAAGCCGGCGTCAAGGGCTTCGACCTAGGCACTTGGTTCGGCGTGTTCGCCACCGGCGGCTCCCCGTCCGAAGCCGTGGCCAAGCTGAACAAGGCGTATTCGGATGCCCTGCGCGATCCCGAAGTGCGCAAGCGGCTGCTGGCCATGGGCTCGGAGGCCGAGCCGCTGTCGCCACAGGCCTTTGCCGAAATGGTCGCCAAAGAGGCCGAAAAGTACCGCGAGATCGTCAAGATCTCGGGCGCAAGCGTCAATTAATCGATCACGTCGTTCAGGCGCCGGGGGCGGCACCGCCTTGCGGCGCCGCCCAGCCCAGCGACAGCTTGACCGCCTGGCGCCAGCGCGCCAGGCACGCCTGCCGGCGGTCTTCGCTCCAGGTGGGCTCGAACGTGCGCTCAGGCTGCCACTGGGCGGCGATTTCATCCAATCCCGACCAGAAGCCGCAGGCCAGTCCGGCCAGGCCGGCCGCGCCGCGCGCGGTGGATTCGGGGATGCGCGGACGCACGACGGCCACGCCCAGCAGGTCGGCCTGGGTTTGCATGAGCAGGTCGTTGCGCGACGCCCCGCCGTCGACGCGCAGCTCGGTGAGCGCGATGGCGCTGTCCTGGCGCATGCTTTCAAGCAGTTCGGCGCTTTGCAAGGCGATCGAGTCGAGCGCCGCGCGGGCGACGTGGGCGCGGGTCGTGCCGCGGGTCAGCCCGACCAGTGTGCCCCGCGCGTGAGGATCCCAGTAGGGCGCACCCAGCCCGGTGAAGGCGGGCACCAGGAAAACGTCGCCGCTGTCGGGCACGCTGGCGGCCAGGGCTTCGATTTCGTCGGAACGGCTGATCATTCCCAGTCCGTCGCGCAGCCATTGCACGGTGGCACCGCCCATGAAGATGCTGCCTTCGAGCATGTAGTCGCTGCGCCCGGGCAGCTTCCAGCCCACGGTCGACAGCAGCCGCTGCCGCGATTGCGCCGGCCGGCTGCCGACGTTCATCAGCATGAAGCAGCCGGTGCCGTAGGTGTTCTTGGCCATGCCCGGCGCAAAGCACGCCTGGCCGAAGGTGGCGGCCTGTTGGTCGCCGGCCACCCCGGCGATGGGGATGGGTCCGCCGAAAAGCGCTGGCAGGGTGTGGCCGATGACCTCGCTGCTGCCGGCGATCGACGGTAGCAGGCTGCGTGGCACGTCGAAGATTTCCAGCAGCTCGTCGCTCCAGTCGGCCTTGGCCAGGTCGTACAGCAGCGTGCGCGACGCGTTGCTGTGGTCGGTGCTGTGCACGGCGCCGCCGGTCAGCTGCCACACCAGCCAGGTGTCTATGGTGCCGAAGGCCAGCCGTCCCTGGTCGGCCGCGGCACGCGCCCCGGGCAGGTTTTCGAGCAGCCAGGCGAGCTTGGTGCCGGCGAAGTAGGCGTCCAGCACCAGGCCGGTGCGGGCTTGCAGCAGCGGCTCCTTTCCTTCGCCGCGCAGCTTCTCGCATAGCGCGGCCGTGCGGCGGTCCTGCCAGACGATGGCCGGTGCCAGCGGCCGGCCGGTGGCGCGGTCCCATAGCACCGTGGTCTCGCGTTGGTTGGTGATGCCTATGGCCGCGACGTCGGCGGCGGTGGCGCCGGCGTTGCGCAGGGCCTCGCGTGCCGTTTCCAGCTGCGTTGCCCAGATCTCCATCGGGTCGTGCTCGACCCAGCCGGGTTGCGGATAGTGCTGGCGGAACTCGCGCTGGGCCAGCCCGCGCACCTGGCCGTCGCGGTCGAACAGGATGGCCCGCGAACTGGTGGTGCCTTGGTCCAGGGCCAGGATGTAGTCGTTTTTCTTCATGGCGCAGGGGTCCTCCGGTTGAGCTGGTCGCCTGCCAGGGGAGACAGTTTGCGAAACGATAGGGTGGCCGACGCGCACAGGGCGCCGATGACGAGGAAGCCGGCGATCACGTCGCCCACCGCCAGGGACTGGCCGCCGCGAAGCTGCATGCTGACGTTGAGCGTGACCGCCGCCACCGCCACGCCCAGGCTGATGCCCAGCTGTTGCGCCATCGCGGCGAAGCTGCTGGCGCGGCTCATCTGGCCGGCGGCAATGTCCGCATAGGTCAGGGTATTGACCGCGGTGAACTGCAACGACCGGAAGAATCCCCCCGCCAGCAGCACGGCGATCATCGCCCAGCCCGGCGTGGCCGGCGTAAAGGCCGCGCAGGTGGCCACGAAGGCGCCGGTCAGCACGGCATTGACGGTCAGCACGCGGCGAAACCCGAAGCGCCGGACGATGGGCGTGGCGACGAACTTCATCAACAAGGCCCCGGCTGCGCTGGCAAAGGTGATCATGCCGGCCGCAAAAGGCGTCAGGCCAAACCCCACCTGCAGCATCATCGCCAGCAGGAAGGGCGTAGCCCCGACGGTGAACCGGCACAGGTTGCCTCCTAGCACGGAGATGGCAAAGGTGGGCACGCGCATCAGCGACAGGTCGATGATGGGGTGCGCCGCGCGCCGGGCATGGCGCAGGTACAGCAGCCCGCAGGCCACGCCGAACAGCACCAGGCCGGCCAGCACCGGCGCCGGCAGCGCCGCGTGGCCAATGGCGTCGAAACTGAAGACCAGCGCCGCCAGGCACCCGCTGCTTAGCAGGAAACCCGGCCAATCCAGGCTCGGGGCGTCGGCGTCCCGGTATTCCTGCACGTGGCGGCGCACCAGCGCGATGCCCAGCGCGCCGATAGGCACGTTGATCAAGAATATCCAATGCCAGGAGGCATAGGTGACCAGGAAGCCGCCCAGCGGCGGCCCGATCACGGGCCCCAGCAAGGCCGGGATGGACAGGAAGGACATGGCCCGCAGCAAATCCTGCTTGGGCACGGTGCGCAGCAGGATGATGCGCCCGACGGGGACCATCATGGCACCGGCCAACCCTTGCACGATACGGGCCAGCACCAGTTGCGGGACGTCCTGCGCGCCGGCGCAGGCCACCGAGCTCAGCGTGAACAGGACTATGGCCGCAAGAAACACGCGGCGCGCGCCGAACCGATCGGCGGCCCAGCCGCTGACGGGGACGAAGACGGCCACGGACAGCAGGTAGGCGGTGATCGCCACGTTCAGCCGCACCGGGGTGGTGCCCAGCGCCTGGGCCATGGCCGGCAGGGCTGTGGCGACCACCGTCGAGTCCAGCATCTGCATGAACAGCGCGCAGCCGACGATGAACGGCAGCATGCGCGCGCCGCGTCCCGTCTCGGCGGTCGCGGCAGGGCTTTCGGCAGCTTGGGCAGGCGGCATGGGGCGATTGTACGGCCCGGGCATGAAGTAAACTCGCCCTCATTCATCGATGAGGCAGTGCTCCATGGCCAGCCATTACCAGTCCGACATCACCAAGTTCCTGCAGGAATACAAAAAGCAACATCCCGACGTCGAGCAGCGCCAGCGCGAGGGCCGCGGCCTGCTTTGGGACAAGGTCCTGGACCCGGAGCTGCAGGAAGGCTTCCGGGCCGCGCGGGTTCCGCAAAAACCCTACGTCTACCAGAACGATTGACGCCCCCCGAGCCTCATGTCGGGCGTTTCTTCGGTCTCTGGTGACGATCTGAGCGCGCTCGTGCAGCCGCCGGTCGACAGCACACCGGACGTGGTCGACGCCGTCGCCCTGGCGCGGCTGTACGGCGAGCCGCTCTTTTCCATCCCGCAGGATCTCTACATCCCGCCGGATGCGCTGGAGGTCTTCCTCGAGGCCTTCGAGGGCCCGCTGGACCTGCTGCTCTACCTGATCCGCAAGCAGAATTTCAACGTATTGGACATTCCCATGGCGGAGGTCACCCGCCAGTATTTGTCCTACGTGGAGCAAATCCGCGCCCGGAACCTGGAGCTGGCGGCCGAGTACCTGTTGATGGCCGCGATGCTGATAGAGATCAAGTCGCGCATGCTGCTGCCGGTGCGCAAGACCGACACCGGCGAGGAGCCCGAGGATCCGCGCGCCGAGCTCGTCCGTCGGCTGCTGGAATACGAGCAGATGAAGTTGGCGGCGCAAAAGCTGGACGCGCTGCCGCAGCTGGGCCGGGACTTCCAGCGGGCGCACGGGGTGGCCGACCTGTCGGTCGAGCGCATGCTGCCCGAGGTCAGCGTCGAGGACCTGCGCGCGGCCTGGGCCGACATCCTCAAGCGCGCCAAGCTCAACGCCCATCACCACATCACGCGCGAGCAGCTCTCGGTGCGCGACCACATGACGCACATCCTGCGCCGGCTCGCCAACGTGCGCTTCATGGAATTCACCGAACTCTTCATGGAGCGCATCGACGAGGGGGCGCCGGCCGCCGTCATCGTCGTCCATTTCCTGGCCCTTCTGGAGCTGGCGCGCGAGTCGCTGCTGGAAATTACCCAGGCCGAGCCCTACGCGCCCATTTACGTGCGCCTGGCCTATACCAGCGTGACGCAGTAGGCCGCCCACCCCCGGCCCCGAGGAGACACCGTTGAAAGTCGTACACACGATCAGGGATTTGCGCGATCAGCTGCGCGGGCAGCTGCGCGTGGCGTTCGTCCCGACCATGGGCAACCTGCACGCCGGCCACCTGGCGCTGATGAAAATGGCGCGCCAGCACGGCGACCCCGTGGTCGCCAGCATTTTCGTCAACCGCCTGCAGTTCGGGCCCAACGAAGACTTCGAGCGCTATCCCCGCACACTGCAGGCCGACATCGAGAAGCTCGAGCGCGAGCGCGACGTTTACGTGCTGTTTGCGCCGGACGAAAGTGAGATGTACCCCGAGCCGCAGAACTACCGGGTGCTGCCTCCCACCGACCTGGGCGACATCCTCGAGGGGGAATTCCGCCCCGGCTTTTTCACCGGCGTGACCACGGTGGTGCTCAAGCTGTTTTCCTGCGTGCAGCCGCGGGTGGCGGTTTTCGGCAAGAAGGACTACCAGCAGCTGATGATCGTGCGCAATATGTGCAGGCAGTTCCAGTTGCCGGTCGAGATTCTCGCCCACGAGACGGTGCGTGACGAAGACGGCCTGGCGCTGTCCTCGCGCAATGCCTACCTGACGCCCGAAGAAAGGCGCGAGGCGCCGCGGCTGTACCAGACGCTGCAGGCGCTGCGCGCACGCCTGCTCGACGGCGGGGCCGACCCGGCCGCGCTCGAGCGCGAGGCTGCCGAATCCTTGGCCGCACGCGGCTGGAAGGTCGACTACATCGCCGTGCGCCGCCAGCGCGACCTCAAAAAGCCCGAGGCCGCAGACCTGGCTGCCAGCGAGCCCCTGGTCGTCCTGGCCGCGGCCAAGCTCGGGGCGACACGCTTGATCGACAACCTCGAGGTCTAGGCCTGCGTTCCCCCGCGGCGAGGCCTTCGCTGCAGCCACTGTCAGCGCAGCTTGCAGCGCGGCCCGCCGTTGTCAATACCCTTTTAGGGAAACTACGCCTGTCAGAACTGACAGCTTACTTTCCCGGCGCACAGGCGCAGTATGCGGTTGTCGAGGCTAAATGGAGAGCAGACGATCATGCTGTGCCGTCACGACCTGGCCGGAGCCGGTCCTGCCGCGCTGACGCCACGCGAGCGGCAGGTGCTGGACTACGTCGCGGCCGGCAAGTCCAACAAGGTCATTGCCATAGAGCTGGGCTTGTCCATGCGCACCGTCGAGACCCACCGCGCGCGCATATTCTTCAAAATGGGGGTGCGCAACGCCGTCGAGCTCGCCCGGCGCATCTATGCGCCGCACACGTGGGATGTGCCCGCAGCGGCCTTGCTGGAGCCACGCCCAGGGGATGCGCCCCCGGCTGGGCGTGCCGTTGGCGTGCCGCCGCGCGGGCATACCGCGCCGGTCGTCGCCAAGACGGCCAGCCAGTCCCCCATGCAGGCATCGGGTCGCGCCGCATCCCGGCCGGGGTGAGGCCGCCGCGCGCCGACGCCGTCAGTCGCAGTTGGGTGCCGGCTCGCCGGAAAGCTCGTCGATCGCGTCCAAGTCGGGCTGGCGCGTCAGACTGTAGGCCAGGTTGGGCGCCTGGCCATTGACGGCGAGCACGCGCAGCGTGTTGGCCGCCAGCAACAAGTCTGCGCGGACGTTGCCGTTGCGCTCGACCAGCAGGATGCGGGGCGGGCGCTCGGCCAGCTCGCGCCAGCAGCCTTGGTCGACCAGCGCGCTGCCGTCCTGGTGCGATTCGTCCAGGTAGGCGGCGCGCGCGCGCCAGCGGTGGTTGGGCGCCAGCGTTACCGTGATGCGCTGGGCGGTGCATTGCATGCCCGGATGAAAGCACGGCAAGGTGCCCAGGTAGGTTTGCGGTTGGGGGATGACGCGGCTAAGTGGCGCCGGCGCCGCGCCGGCCTCGGCCGGCACCGGTTGGCTGCTTGCCGTGGCTTGCGCCTCGGGCGGCGTTTGCAGGGCGCTGACGCCGTTGCGGGCAGCCGGGGCGTCGCGCCGCAGGTCTATCTGCAGCTGCGAGGGCGCGCGCACCAGCGACCGGTTGCGTGCATCTTGCGCCTGGTCTTGCGCGTCGGTAATGGTGCTTTCGGCCGGCGGCGCGTAATAGCCGGCTTGCCTTTGCTGGCTGCATCCCGCCAGGCCGAGCGCGGCCACGGCGAACATGAGCCCGGCGGGCCGGGCCAGGCGTTGCAGGCGGAAGGCGGGACGAGGCTGGCTGGGCATGGTCAAGGGGCGACTTATCGTTGGCGGTTTTCCGATGGGCCATTCTACGCATTTGCCGCAGGATATGCACTGGTATGATGTGTCCACCATGTGGCATGCCTACGCCGTTTCACCGGCCGCCGTCGTGTTCGTCGCCGCCGTCGCCGGCATGGCGGCAGGCATTGCAATGTTGCGCGCCATCGACTGGCTGCCGGTCTGGGTGGGACGCGAATGGCGCGCGCAATGCAGCGAGCTCTACGGCTTTGCGCCGCCGATGCCCGCGCCTGTCCCGCGTCA
The DNA here is from genome assembly GCA_937908115.1 of uncultured Alcaligenaceae bacterium. Lineage (GTDB taxonomy): Bacteria > Pseudomonadota > Gammaproteobacteria > Burkholderiales > Burkholderiaceae_B > CALEQZ01. Next base: position 42,401 of record CALEQZ010000023.1, read on the forward strand.
TCGCAGGCCATGGCGCGCGGCCGGTGTTTCGGCGATCAGCGCCGCGGCGTGCGCGGCCTGCGCTTGGCGCTACGGCGCCACCCCCGCTGCCGCCGTCCTCATGGCCTTTGCCTGCGCATTGGTTTTATTGGCCTGGGTGGACGCCGAATCGGGCCTGCTGCCCGACATCGTGACCTTGCCCTTGCTCTGGGCGGGCTTGCTCGTCAACCTGCACGGCGCGCTCGTGCCGTTGCCCCACGCCGTGCTGGGCGCGGCATTGGGCTATGCGGTGCTGTGGTCCGTGTTCCATATCTACCGCCTGCTGACCGGGCGCATCGGCATGGGGCATGGCGACTTCAAGCTGGTGGCGGCCATCGGCGCCTGGCTGGGCGTGGGCGCGCTGCCGGTGACCCTGCTGGCCGCATCGTTCCTAGGCGTGGCGGTAGGCTTGGCCCGACGGGTCGCCGGCCGGGCGGGACCCGGACAGACTTTGCCTTTCGGGCCGTGCCTGGCCGCGGGCGCCGCGGTCGCCGCCCTGGCCGGAAACCCCTTGTGACGAGAACAAGCCGATGACCATGTACAGCATAGGCCTGACCGGCGGGATAGGTTCCGGCAAGACGCGCGTGGCAGAGCTGCTGGCCCAATGGGGGGCGGCGGTCATCGACACCGACCAGGTGGCCCATGCGCTGACCGCACCCGGCGGTGCGGCGATCCCGGCGTTGCGCGAGGCGTTCGGGCCCGAAGTCATCGATGCCAGCGGCGCGCTCGATCGCGCGGCGATGCGGGAAATTGCCTTCTCCGACGACGCCGCGCGCGCGCGGCTGCAGGCCATCCTGCACCCCATGATCGGCCGCGAAACCAAGCGCCTGGCCGAGCGAGCGCAAGGCCCATACCTGGTCTACGTGGTGCCGCTGCTTGTGGAATCGGGCCGCTGGCGCGACCGGGTGGACCGGATCTGCGTGGTCGACTGCGACCCCGAAACGCAGGTCGCCCGCGTGCAGGCCCGAAGCGGGCTGACGCCCGAGATCATCCGGCGTATCATGGCGGCGCAGGCCGCGCGCGCGACCCGGTTGGCGGCAGCCGACGATGTCATCCTGAACGACGGCGGCACCGATCCCGGACAGTTGCGGGCGCGGGCGAAGTCTCTGCATGAACGCTGGTGCGAGCTGGCGGCGGTATCGGGCCGGTGCACGCCGGCACCCTGAACAACTGCCGGCGCGCTGGCGCGCCGGTTTTTTCGATGGGCCTGTTCTTCGCGTGACACTCTACGAATACCCTTTCAACGAACGCGTGCGCGCCTTCCTGAGGCTGGAGTACCTGTTCGATCGCCTGTTCTTTTTCTCGCAGCCGGGCGATGCCCGCATGCACCAAGTGGCGGTCGCTTCGCTGTTCGACATCCTCGATGCCACCGAGCGCACCGACATGAAGGGGGCGGTGCTGCAAGACCTGGAACGGCAGCGCATGGCATTGAATGCGCTGCGTGGCCATCCCGACGTGGCCCAGGATGCGCTGGACGCGACGCTGCGCGACATCGAGAAGGTCAGCGCCAGCCTGTCGGCGCAAGGCAAGACCGGCCAGGCGCTGCGCGAAAACGAATGGCTGGTCAGCCTGCGCGGACGCCTGGCGGTGCCGGGTGGGGCGATGCAGGTGGACATGCCGTCCTACTATGCCTGGCAGCTCAAGCCGCAGGAGGTGCGCTGCGCCGACCTCCAGCGCTGGATGGCGCCGCTCATGCCGCTGTTCGAGGGCACGGCGATGGCGCTGCGGCTGCTGCGCGAATCCGGCCGCTCTTCCGAGGTGGTGGCCGAAGGCGGCACCTACCAGCAGATGCTGGGGGGAAAGGTCTATCAGTTGCTGCGCGTCTGGGTCGACGACACGCTGGGGACCTTCCCCGAAATCAGCGCCAACAAATACATGGTGTGGATACGGTTTTCCACCCAGGACGGCGAGCTCAAGCCCCAGCAGTTTGCCGGCAACGTGCCGTTTCGCATGGCCCTGTGCAATGCCTGACCGGCGGGCACTCAGCCCGATGAGGCGGGCTGCGCCGGCGTGCCTTCTCCTTCTGGTGGGCTGGCCTTGGCGGCGGGTTGCAAGTTGCCGTCCCAGCCGCCGCCGAGCGCCGCCATCAGTTGTACGCTCGCTTGCAGGCGCGAGCCTTCCAGATCCAGTAGGGTGCGCCGCGCCGACAGCGTGGTGTTCTGCGCAACCGCGACTTCCAAGTAGCTGACCATGCCGGCCCGGTAGCGGTTGGTCACCAGGTTTTCGTTTTCCTCGGCCAGGGCCACGACCTCGCGCTGGGCTTGGACTTCGGATTCCAATACCCTGAGCAAAGCCAGCGCGTCTTCAGTTTCCTGGAAGGCACCCAGCACCGTCTGCCGGTAGCGGGCAACCTGCTCGTCATAGGCAGCCATCGCCCGCTCGCGCTCGGCCGCGCGGGCCCCTCCGTCGAACAGCGTCAAGGCCAGCGCCGGCCCCAAGGACCAGTAGCGGAAGGGCGCGCTGATCCAATTTGCGAACGAGCCGCCCTGGTAGCCGCCCGAGGCCGACAGCGTCAGGTCGGGGAACCAGGCCGTCTGCGCCACGCCGATGCGCGCGTTGGCCGCCGCCACGGCGCGCTCGGCCGCCGCGACGTCCGGCCGGCGCTGCAGGACGATCGACGGCACGGCCTGTGGCACCGGCGGCAGCTGCGGCATCTGGCTCGTGGGCGCCAGCGCAAAATCGGCCGGCGCGCGTCCGGTCAGCACCGCGATGGCGTTTTCCTGCTGGGCGCGTTGCCAGTCCAGGTCGCGCAGCTGTACCTGGACCTGGGCGAGCTGGGTCTGCGCCAGCACCACGTCCGACTTCGATACCAGGCCGGCCTGGTATTGGTTGCGTGTCAGGTCCAGCGATCGCTGGAACGCCTGCTGCGTTTGCTCGAGCAGTGTTTTCTGCCGGTCCAGCACGCGCACGCGGAAATACGCCTGGGCGAGCGTGGATTGTGCGGCCAGGCGCGCGGCGGCGAGATCCGCAGCGCTGGCCTGGGCGTCGGCGCGGCTGGCTTCGATCTGGCGACGCACGCGGCCCCACAGGTCCGGCATCCACGAAACCGACAGGCCGGCGTTGTAGCGATTCTCCGGGCCGCCCCCGCCGACGGCCGCGCCGCTGCGCCC
>CALEQZ010000024.1 GCA_937908115.1 uncultured Alcaligenaceae bacterium
AGCAGCTGACTCTTAATCAGTAGGTCCAAGGTTCGAATCCTTGACGGCCCACCAAATTCTGCTGATAGATCAAGGGCTTGCGAGTGATCGCAGGCCCTTTTTCTTTGCCCTGCCCGGCCGTGTACTGCCTGTGTACTAGTTGGCGCCCAAAGTAAAAAAGGCCGCCTTTCGGCGGCCCCCAAGGTCGTAATCCCTGTTCACTACAGTTGCGTCTTAGATGAGCCCCCGGTGGGATTCGAACCCACAACCTGCCGTTTACGAGACGTGCGCTCTGTCCAGTTGAGCTACGGGGGCGCCGACGCCAGTCGAATGTATGGCTTGACATTTCGCTGGTCAAGTATAAGTATGACCCCCACGAGACGTGCGACCACCCTAACGGGTGAGAGCTACGGGAAAGGGCCAGCCGCGAGGTTGGCCCTTTTTCTTTGCCTTCGTGCCTCAGATTTGCAGCGGCTGCACGATCGCCTCGCGCTCAATGCGCAGTCCATACACCGCCAGGCCCACCGCGGTGAGCGTATCGTCGTGCCGCCCCTCCAGCGCGTTGAATGTGGCATTGCCGGCGGCCGTATACGACATGCGGAAATCCTGCAGCTCGCGGTTGAATGTGGCGCGCAGCGGCAGCGCCTGCGGCACATGTAGGCGCCGGGTGTGCATCAGCGCCTGCAGGCGGCTGACCAGGTTGACCTTGGGCAGCGTGTAGGCGCCATGCGGGCCGCGGCCTTCTTGGCCGTTGAAGGTGAGCACGGTCGGGCGCAGGTTCTGCAACCCTGCCTGGTTGAAGATGTCGAACACCGGCCGGCCAACGCCGGTGTAGTCCATCCACACCGGCACACCTTCGTTGGGCAGGTTTGGATTGGCCAGGATGCGCTTGATCCGATGCGCCTGCAGCGTATAGGGCTCGTTGAGCGGAGCCTGCTCGAGCACGCGCAGGTTGTAGACCGGCTTGGCGCACTCGGCGCGCATGTAGGCCAGCCGCTCCTGGTCGCCCGCGAGATCGCGGACCAGGTAATCGGGCACCACCTCGCGCACCCGCTCGACCACCGCGATCGTGGTGGGGTCACGGGACTGGCCAAGGTCGACGCCTATCGCCACCCGGCGCTCTTCCATCGGGGTGAATCGCATTACCAGGCCTCCAGGTTGGGGTCGGTCATGGCCTCGATCAGCTCGGAGCTGAAAAAGGCCTCTTCGGTGTCCACGAACTCGCACAGGTACTCGCTGCGGAACTGCCACTCGCTCATGCCCTCGCGCTCTTCCTCCAGGAACTGCGCGGAGATGTGCGGGCACTGCTCGGCCGTGATCGTCGTGCGCTCCCAGGCATCGCCGCCGCGCTCCCAGCATTCGAAGAACCATCCACGCCGGCCATAGGGTGTGGTGAGGGCAATCATCTGCCCGGTGCGCGAGGCGGCCAGCATCGGCCGCAGGGCCGCGTATACGGTGTCGCTGACGCGGGCCGCCTCGTCGATGTAGACCGAGCGCGGGGCGCTGTAGCCGCGGATGTTGGCGTCGTTGTCGCCGGGCAGGGCCACCAGCTGCGCGCCGTTCTCCAGTTCCAGCTCCGTGTCGTTGTCCTTGACGATGCGCGGGCCGCCCTTGATACGTCGCAGGATCGCCCGGGCCTTCCTGAAAAGCAGCTTGGACTGGCGCAGCGTCGGGGCAATGATCAGGTACAGCCCCGGCTCGTACATCAGGCCGTGCGCACACTTGGCGCCCACCACCGTCGACTTTCCGCCCTGCCGGTTGACCAGGATCAGCTCGCGCCGCGCCTTGCCGCGGAGCACCTCGGCCTGCCAGGGCGCCGGCTCGATCGGGTTTCCCTCTTCGTCTCGCGCGCCCTCCGTGAACACCAGCACCGGGTCGCCGGCGCGCAGGAAGTCAGCCGCCGCCGCGCTGGTCATTCGGCACATGCTCGAGGATGCGGCCCGTGGGGATCGGCGCCGGGAGCTCAAGGGCTTCGACATGCGCGATCGCACGCGCCGCCGCCTGCATGGCCTCCGCTCCCAGCGGCCGGAGCTCGCGCACCAGCGCGGTGCGGATCGCGTGCCATTGGGGCGAGGCCACCAGGTTGAACTGCAGGTTGTTGATCGTGACGTGCGTGCCGTACTCGTCCAGCAACTTGGCCATGCGATCGGTCGCCTTGCCGGCCTCCGCGATCGCAGCCCGCTCGCCGGCCCAGTCGCCGATGGCCAGGGCGCGGTCGGCGTTCGCGTACATGCGCGCGCGTTGCCAGGCGATGTTGTCGATCAGGCCCTTCCCCTCGATCTCGCGGATCCTCGCCAGCTCTTCGTCGCTGCGGCTGCCGCGCACGCACAGGCGCTGCAGCAGTTCCTGCGGCATGTGCTTGGTCCGGTGCCGAGACAGCTGCGAAGCGTCCAGCCCGTACTTGGCCCCCAGCACGCGGCAGGCGATGCCATTGGCCAGCCCGATCTCGATGGCCGCCCGGTCCGGGTGGTTGCAGGCGCTGCAGGGGCGGGCCATTACGCCCTCGCCAACGCTTGCTGGATCGCGCGGCCGGAAGCGGATGCGATCGCCCCGGCGCTGCGCCGGTCGATGTGGCCGGCCACATTGAAGTTCATGACCGGCGCCTGGTAGTGCGGCGTGCCGCCCGACGGTGCACGGCCGGAGGACAGCGCGGCCAGGTTGTCCCGACCGATGCGGCGCGTGGTGTCGGCGTCGAGCACGTACTCGCCGCGGTGCACGACACCGGCCACCTGGTTGCGGGGGCCGTCGCCGGTGTAGCCGCCGCGCGCGAAGCCGAACGCGCTCAGCAGGCCGGCGATCCAGCCACCGCCGCCCGCGCCGCCACCGGAAGCACGCGCCGCGCCCTTCATCCAGTCGGTGAGTGCGTCGGCCCAGTCCTGCGCGATGTTCCGGAGGATCTGGCTGTTCAAGGAGTCCAGGAATCCCTTGATCGCGTCGCCGGCGGACTCGGCGTTGGTGATCACGTCGTAGAGGCTGTCGGCGATGGTGTGGTTGAGCTCTTCCCAGTTGCGCTGGGCCTCCGCCAGCTGCTCGTTGGCCGTCAGAAGGCGATAGGTCTCGGCCACCTGCTCGCGCGTGGCGTCGACGCCGGCCAGCCGGGCGGCCGTGAGTCGCAGGTACTCGTCCCGGGTGGCGCCCAGGAGCTGGTTCTCGAACTGCAGGTCGGCGATGACCTGCTGCGCCGGCGTCAGCTGCTTCCGCAGGGCGTCCGCGTCGCGGTCGCGCGCCTGGGTCAGCAGTTCCTGCACGCGCGCATAGTCGGCCAGGGTGACCTCGCCGCGGGCGTAGGCCGCGTCCAGCTCGCCCATGTCGCGCTCGTGCTGGCGGATGACCTCGGCCATCGGCCCGGCCAGCTGCGCCTGCAGGTCGAGCATGCGGTCGCGCCAGTTGGCCTGGGCCTCGGCCAGCCGCTGGGCTTCCTCCAGCGCCTCGCGCAGGGAGTTGTCCCTGCGGAAATTGGGCAACTTGAAGTCACCGCCGCCGCCAAGCGCGCCCCAGTCGATCGTGAGCGGCTTGTTGCCGCTGGGCAGCACCGCTTCCACCGCCGGCAGGGTGATCTGCATGCGGCGATCGATCTCGGCCTGCAGTGGCGCCATCTGCGCCTTGAGGTCATCGATCACCTTCTGGTTGTCGAACCCCAGCTTGGCGCGGAACTTCCAGACGCCGGTCGGGTCGGCGTTGATCGCGTCGATTTCGCGCTGGTATGCGTTGATCTGGTCCTGCAGGAATTGGACCGTCTGCTTGTCCTGGGTCTTGAGCGCCTCGCTCACCTGGCCGATCTTGCCGATCAGGTCGGCAAAGGCGGTCGCCGCCGACGTGGCCCCGCTCACCAGCGCCTGGAAGCCGCTCTTGAACTGCGGCGAGTTGAGCAGGGTGGCCAGGTCGTCCAGTCGCGGCAGCAGCTCGCCGAGGGACTGGCGCCACAGCCCGTCCATGGTGAGCTTCATCTCGGCCAGCTTGCGGGTGATCCCTTCGGCGCCGGTCTGCACCTGGCCGTTGAGCGTGTAGCCCAGCTTGTCGGACTTGGCGGCCATGCGGTCCAGGCCCTTGGCACCCTCGGCCAGCAGCGGCGCCAGCTTGGCGCCCTGCTCGCCGAACAGCTTCACCGCCAGCGCGGCGCGGTTGGTCGGGTCCTGGATCCTCGGGAACTGGTCCGCCACGTCGCGCAGGACGTCGTGCATCGGCCGCAGCGAGCCGTCCGCGTTCTTGGCAGCCACGCCCAGTTGGTCCAGCAGCCCGGCCTGTTCCTTGCCGCCCTTGGCCGCCTCGGTCATGAAGCGGGCGAGGTTGCGCATGCCGGCAGTCAGGTCCTCGACCGCCACGTCACTGGCGCGGGCGGCGAACTCCAGGCGCGAGAACTGCTCGGCGGACACGCCCACTTCGCGCGAAGTGGCCAAGGTCTGCTTCAGGTCCTTGAAAGCGGCCCGCCACTGGCTCACCGCCAGCAGCGCACCGCCGGCGAACGCCGCGGCAAGCCCGATGCCAACCACCTGCAGTGGGCGCTTGAGCGATTCCAGGTCGCGCACCGCCGCCTTGACGTCGCGGGTCATGCCCTTGGTCGACTTGCCGACCTTGCTGGCCGCCTCGTCGGCTGCGTCGCCCAGGTTGTCGAGCTGGCGCGTCGCCTTGTCCACGCCCTGCGTGGTGACCTTGATTCCGAGCGTGGCGATGTCTGCCATGGCGCGATTCCTCAGGTGTGCTCGCGGGTCGCCTTAGGCGGCCTGGTCCCACTGGCCGCCCTTGTGCAGCTTGTCGGCCAGGTCGAAGTCGATGATCGAGCGGGTCAGCTCGGACAGGTTCTTGTCGGCGCGGGAGAACTGCTCGACCGCATCGCTCAGTTCGTCACGCTCGGCCACGATCTCCGGCGCCACTGCGCGCAGGTGCGCCTCGATGGCCTCCCGGTAGGCCGGCGCCTCGCTGGACCAGCCCAGCGCCACCGCCGGGGCCGTGGCCACCGCACGCGGGTGCGCCTTGGCCAGGTCGGCGGCCTTGACCGGGTCTTTCTCGGCGCGGATCAGGGCGCGCACCTCGGCATCGATCTGGGCATCGCCGACGCTAGTGGGCGGCTTGCGCGCGTCCCTCATGCGCTCCCGCAGCCACTGCCCGCGCTGCTCTGCCTCGGCCATCAGTGCGTTGGCCTCGATGTCGATGTCCGACAGGTGGCCCTTGGCGCTCTGGGCGCTGCGCAGGAACGCGGTGGTCGGATCCACCGACTTGTCGGCCAGGCTGCGCGCGTGGGCGGTGTGGATGCCCAGCCACGTGCGCTCGCATCGCTGCGCGTGGGCGACCAGGCGCCGGCCAAGGTCGGTCTGCGGCGGCGGCGCATAGGGGTTGCTCTCGTCCTCCGCGTCCAGGTTGAGCCGGGGGCCGAACCTGCCCCGCAGGGCCGCGGGAGTCAGGTCGGTGTCCTCCAGCTTCTGGCGCGCCGCGGCGGGAAGGTTTCGGTAGAGGTCGGGGGGCAGCGGCATGGCTGGTCCTTAGGGGGTTGGCGCATTCGCGCGTTGCGGTATCGGGGCACTGTCGACAGTAGTTAGTACGCTGAAAGTATTCAATTGAGCATCACTGCGCTTTTCCTGCTGTTTTCTTGCATAAGCCCACTGATTAGGAATCAGGATTCATGATCGTCCAGCAGCTCCATACACCCCCGGATGGAGAGAAAAAATGGTCGAAAATGGCGCATAAGTCATTGATTTTACGTGCATTTCCTACGCCACCACCCCCTACCCCAGCGGTCATGCCTTTCCCACTTTCCCAGTGATTCCCACGCCCTTTTCCCACGCGGGAATTCCTTTCCCACCACAGCGGGGGTGTAACCCCGCGTGGGATGGGAAATTCAGGCCACCTCCTGGTGGGGCTCTTGTCCGGCCTCTTTGACCCAGCGCTGCGCCGTGGAGATGGGCACGCCGGTGGCCTCGTGGATGTCGGCGTACTTCGCGCCCTGTGCCCTCAGCTCCAGCACCCGAGCGCGCCTGTTGTTCTCGAGGACGGCGCCGGCAGCGTCATGCAGGGCCAGGCTGGTGTCGCGCACCACTGAGCCGTCGGCCATGCGCACCTCGACCTCGATCACCACCCGTTGCAGGCACAGCGGTGGCGGCTTCGGCCAGTCCTTCTCCTTCGTGCTTCGCACGGTGAACTCAGGGTCGCCGGGCTTGATTACGAACTCGGAGTCCAGCGCCGCCTTGTAGGCTGAGCTACCCCGGCCGCGGTCCTGGGCTTCCTTGTCGTGCCCGGTGTGGTGCACCGACAGCACGGTGGCGCCCCAGCGCGTGCGCAGCAGATCCTTGGCCCGGATGAAGGCGCCCATGTCCTCGCTGCTGTTCTCGTTGGCGCCTGCCATGGCGCGGGCGAGGGTATCGATGACGATAAGCGACGGCTCCACGCCGGCCTCAAAGAACACCTGTTCTGCGACCGCTTCAACTGCAGTGGCCACAGCCTCCACCACCGCACCGTCACACAGGAACGGCAGGCTGTCGGCGATGTACAACGGAGCACCCTCAATGGATACGCCGGCGGCCTTCTCCCATGCAGCGATGCGCTTGCGCAGGCCACTGACACCCTCGCCGGCAAGGTAGAACACGGCCCCCTGCCGCACTTCACGGCCGAACCACGGCGTCCCCGTGGCCACGCGGCAGGACCAGTCGATGGCCAGGAAGGACTTGCACGCGCCCGAGGGGGCGACCAGGCCGGCGAGCGTGTCTCGGACCAGCCATCCGTCGATAAGCCACTGCGTGGGCTGGCTGACGATCCTGTCCGCCCGCGTGAACTGGACGATCTTGCGGCCTTCGCTCTCGGGCTCGGCCGGCTTCTCCACCGCAGTAGTCGGCTTGCGCTTGGGACGGAAAGGATCCGGCGCGTTGCCGCGGCTCGTGCTGTCCCTGGGCGGGAAAAGGGCGGACATCTGCAGGCCCATGGCGGCCACGACATCGGCCGTCTCGCAGCCTGCCATGCACTTGATCAGCACCGCCCCGTTGTCGCCCTCCCGCACGGACAGGGACGGGTTGCGGTCATCGTGGGCCGGGCAGCGTGCCGTCCAGCCTTGGCCGCTCTTCCGGGTGCGGTCCAGGGCGGCCAGGACCGTATCGATCGGGGCCTTCATGCCCGCCCGCCTTGCTGCAGCACGCGCAGCGCGTTGTCGACATGGCGCGGGCCATCGCCACCCAGCTGGGTGAGCCTGTCCGCCATCTGCCGGATCAGGGTCCAGGCTTCCGGCGTCATCGCCAGGTATCGGTCGCCCATGATGTGTACCGATCCGTCCGGCAGGGCCATGATCTTGAATATCAGCCCGGTGAGCGTAGGATCGGCCTCATGCAGTCCGCCCGACTGTGTGTTCCTGGAAGCCACGGTTCGCCCCCGTGGCTTCCTTCGTTTCGGGGCATGCTTACCCATGCGCACCCCCTTCGCGGCGGCCGCGGGCGATCTCTTCCAGGGCTTCGACCAGTCCCGCGCCCAGGTCGCCATGGCGCAGGGCGAGCTCGGCAGCGAGCGTGGGCAAGCGGTCACGTTCGGCCGGGGTCAGGTCGAGCAGCAACTGTGCGGCTTCGTGGCGGGTCATCGGGCTCATCCCTCCACCTCCCCGAGCGCTTCCCGCACCAGGCGCAGGGTGTCACCCCAAACCCCCCGGTTGTTATCGAGCCGCTCGATCAGGCGCTCGAGGGTGTCGGCGTACTGGTGGGCCAGCTCGCGGCCCTTCGGCGTGGTGACGGCCAACTTGAGCTGCCGCTCCGTCTCCGCGTCGGGGCCCTGCAGCTTCGGGGGCATCGGCGGCATGGTCAGGCGCGGCTTCATTCGGCCTCCCCGAAGCGCTTGGTAGCCTTGGCGCGCTGGGCTTCCACATACGCCTTGACGTCATCGACGTGGTAGAACGCGCGTCGGCCCAGGCGTGTAACGCGGGGCCCCTGCCCCCTGTGCGCCTGCATCTCCGCAGTGCGATAGGAGATGCCGAGAAGGTCACAATATTCCTGCCTGGTCAGCAGGCACGCGAACGGGTTGGGCTTGGAGTGATCGGTGGATTTTTCCACGGCGAAGGCCTCGATTCTGTGCCTGCGCCGGGAACGGGAAAGAGCCGGCGCAAGCGAACGCTGCACATGCAGCGGGCTTGATCGCCGGCCCTTCGACCTTAAGCGGCTCCCATCGCGTTCCTGCTCCACCTTTGCTGCCGGTGGGCGGTGTTGATGTCCGCTCAGCTCTCAGTTGTAGGGGCGACGACCGTATTCGCGCCGCCCCCTTAGGGCTACTCAGTGATTTATAGCGGCCTTACCGCGCAGTCACTGGCTACCGTGGAGAAAATAGTTGCACACCTAATCGGGGTGTCAAGCACTTGGCGCCGCCACAAAAAGGGCGCCCGGAGGCGCCCTGTTCTGAGGGTGGGATTGGGCTATGCGGCCGCCGTGCACCTCTTCTCGAGCTCGCCGTAAGCCTTTTCCAGCAGGTCCAGGATCAATACCGCTCCGTCGCGGCCCTCATCGTCCAATCGATCGCTGGTCGACATCAGGAGGGCGAGGCTGTGCGCCTGCTTCAGGGTCTCGCCGCCGTCGCCGAGCTCGGGACGGGGGGTACGGATGTTGTACGTTGTGCTTGCCATTGCTCGTTCTCCTAGGGAACGGTGGTGGAAGTCGCCGGGCGGTCGCTCGCCCGGCGGCGATTACGCCTTGCGGCGAATGGGTGTCACGTTGGTGGACTTGGCAGCCAGGCGCGCGTGGATGATGTGTTCCAGTGCCTGCAGGGCGGCCAGCTTCTCGGCCTTGAAGTCGTGCTTGTTGTAGTGCTTTCCGCCTACGCTGCCGTCCACATGATTCAGCACGCGATCGCGCACCTCGCGGTCTACACCGGCCGCGGCCATCAGCGTCTCGGCCGTGCGGCGCAGGTCGTGGGGCGTAAACCGCGCCAGCTTGTGGCCCGCCTCGGTGTACGCGGCCAGCGCCGCGTCGAGCATCAGCGCGCGGCAACGGTCCGTGTAGCGCCCCCCGCGCAGGGCCGGGAACACGTAGCGGGTCGTGCGCGCCGGCTTGTCCGCCGCCTCGCGGGCGGCCTGTTCCTGCGCCCAGCGCGCGCCTTGCGCCTCGATGATGCCGCGCAGGGTCGGCGTGAGCGGCAGCAGGTGCTCGCGGCCGTTCTTGGACCGTGCTCGCGGCAGGACCCACTCGCCGGCGTCCAGGTCCAGTTCGTCCCAGGTCATGCCCACGATCTCACCGGGCCGGGAGCCGGTCAGCAGCTGCACGCGCAGGGCCGCCGCGTAGCTGGCCGGCATGTAGGTGTCGCCTTCGGTCAGCTCCCAGAAAGCACGCAGCTCGTCGGCCCGCTCCAGCACCCGCTCGCGGGCCTGGGGCTCGGTCGAGAGCTTCATGCGCGCGGCCGGGTTAGCGTCGACCATCTCGGCGTCGATGGCGAAGTTGAACAGCTTCTTGACCAGCCGCAGAACACCCCAAGCCTCGTAGGGCGCCGGGCGCTGGCCGGCCTTCACGTCGCCATGCTCGATCGGGGCCAGCAGGGCGCGCACGTCGCTCCGGGTGATGCTGGCCACCTTCCGGTTGCGCCAGGCGGGCAGGATCCGCGCGGTAATGCGCCGCTCGTCCTCCGCGGCGCTGCGCTTGGTGGGGGCGTGCTCGGCCAGGTACTTCTCGCACAGGTCCGCCACGCTGGCGCCCTTCCGGGCCACCCGATTCCTGGCCGCCTTGTCGATCCCCCGGGCTGCGTCGCCGATGATCTTGGCCGCCTCTTTGCGCGCCATGGCCACGGACTTGCCGTCGGCGCCCAGGTACGGCCCCAGCGTCACGCGGGCCTGCTTGCCCGCCTCATCGCCGTCCTTGAGCGTGTAGCGCACCGCGAAGGTCTTGGACCCGGCTTCGGTAACGACCAGGCAGAACCCGCGCATCTCGGTGTCGCTATAGACCGTCATTCGCTGACCCGGCTTGGCCTTGGCCCGGCGGCAGAACGCGTCGGTGATGTGGTGGCGATTGCTCACTGATCCTGCCCCGTATACTGGTCGTGTACTTTTCCGCTGTGAAAAGTATGCGTAGCCAAACGTAAGACGATCAGTGGTCAAAGTCAATGAATACGCGGATTTCCGGCCAATCCGCTGCCGTGTTGACTATGCTGCGCCAGGGCCTAGAGACTGACTCTTAATCAGTAGGTCCAAGGTTCGAATCCTTGACGGCCCACCAGACCGAAGAAAACGCCCGGCCAGCCCGGGCGTTTTCTTTTTCCGGCGGCGGCATCGCACTGCCCCGCCGCGCCGCTACAATGCCGGCGACCTGCGAAAGTGGCGGAATTGGTAGACGCACTGGATTTAGGTTCCAGCGGGTAACCCCGTGAGGGTTCGAGTCCCTCCTTTCGCACCA
>CALEQZ010000025.1 GCA_937908115.1 uncultured Alcaligenaceae bacterium
CCGCCAAGCCGGCGGCGCAGGCCGCGGCCAAGTCCAGCACGGCGCCGGCCGGCACGCGGCCGTCGCCCACGGCGCAGATCGAACCCGGCCAGCCCGGCAAGCTGCCGCATGCCTCGCCCTCGGTGCGCAAGTTCGCGCGCGAGCTCGGCGTGGACCTGACGCTCGTCAAGGGCACTGGCCCCAAGGAGCGCATTACCCACGACGACGTGCGCCAGTTCGTCAAGCAGGCGCTGGCCGGCGGCGCGGGCGCGGCAGCGCCGGCTGCGGCGGGCGGCGCAGCGCTGGGCCTGCTGCCCTGGCCGCAGGTGGATTTTGCGCAGTTCGGGCCGGTCGAATCCAAGCCGCTGTCGCGCATCAAGAAGATTTCGGGCGCCAACCTGCACCGCAACTGGGTGATGATCCCGCACGTCACCAATAACGACGAAGCGGACATCACCGACCTGGAAGCGCTGCGGGTCACCCTGAACAAAGAAAACGAAAAGGCCGGCATCAAGGTCACCATGCTGGCCTTCCTGATCAAGGCCGTAGTCGCGGCGCTAAAGAAATTCCCCGAATTCAACGCGTCGCTGGACGGCGACAACCTGGTCCTGAAGCAGTACTACCACATCGGCTTTGCCGCCGACACGCCCAACGGGCTGGTGGTGCCGGTCATCCGGGATGCCGACAAGAAGGGCGTGTTGGACCTGGCCAAGGAAACCGCCGAGCTGGCCAAGAAGGCCCGCGAGGGCAAGCTCTCGCCGTCGGAAATGCAAGGCGGGTGCTTCTCGATCTCGTCGCTGGGCGGCATCGGCGGCACGCACTTCACGCCCATCATCAACGCGCCCGAGGTGGCCATCCTGGGTGTTTCCCGCTCGTATCACAAGCCGGTCTGGGACGGCGGGCAATTCGTGCCGCGCCTGATGCTGCCGCTGTCGCTGTCGTATGACCACCGCGTCATCGACGGCGCGGCCGCGGCGCGGTTCAATGCCTACCTGGCCGGGCTGCTGGCGGACTTCCGCCGCATCGTCCTCTAGAGCGGGAGCACCAGATGAGCACGACGGAAATCAAAGTCCCGGACATCGGCGACTTCAAGGACGTGGAAGTCATCGAAGTCCTGGTGGCCGAAGGCGACACCATCAAGGCCGAGCAAAGCCTGGTGACGGTCGAGTCGGACAAGGCCTCGATGGAAATCCCGGCCTCGATGGGCGGGGTCGTCAAGGCGGTCAAGGTCAAGGTCGGCGACAAGGTGTCGCAGGGTTCGGTGCTGGTCGAAGTCGAGCCCACGGACGCCGCGCAACGGGCGCAAGACGCGCCCAAGGCCGACGCCGGCGGCAAGGATGGCCAGGCCGCGCAGCCGGCTGCCGCATCGAGCCAGCCGCAGGGCGGCGACAAGCCTGCCGCGGCGGCGCCTGCGGCAGCCAGTTACGCGGGCGGCGCCGACGAGGAATGCGACGTGCTGGTGCTGGGCGCCGGCCCCGGCGGGTATTCGGCGGCGTTTCGCGCTGCCGACCTGGGCAAGCAGGTCATTCTGGTCGAGCGCTACGATACCCTGGGCGGCGTGTGCCTGAACGTGGGGTGCATCCCGTCCAAGGCGCTGCTGCACACCGCGGCCGTCATCGACGAAGCGCGGTCCCTGGCCGAGCACGGCATCAGCTTTGGCGAACCCAAGGTCGACCTGGACAAGCTGCGCGCCTTCAAGGACAAGGTCGTGGCCAAGTTGACCGGCGGCCTGGCCGGCATGGCGCGTGCCCGCAAGGTCAAGGTGGTGCAGGGCGTGGGTGAATTCCTCGACCCGCATCACCTGGGCGTCAAGGGCAAGGACGGCAAGACGCGCACGATCAAATTCGGCAGCGCCATCATCGCCGCCGGCAGCCAATCGGTGAAACTGCCCTTCCTGCCCGATGACGAGCGCGTGGTGGATTCCACCGGCGCGCTGCTGCTGCGTAGCATCCCCAAGAAGATGCTCGTCATCGGCGGCGGCATCATCGGCCTGGAAATGGGCACCGTCTACTCCACCCTGGGCGCGCGCCTGGATGTGGTCGAAATGATGGACGGCCTCATGCAGGGCGCCGACCGCGACCTGGTCAAAGTCTGGCAGAAGATGAACGAGCACCGCTTCGACAACATCATGCTCAAGACCAAGACCGTCGCGGCCGAAGCGCGCAAGGACGGCATCTACGTCACCTTCGAAGGCGAAGGCGCACCCAAGGAGCCGCAGCGCTACGACCTCGTCCTGCAGGCGGTCGGGCGCAGCCCCAACGGCAAGAAAATCGGCGCCGACAAGGCTGGCGTGGCCGTCACCGAGCGCGGCTTCATCGAAGTCGACAGCCAGATGCGCACCAACGTGCCGCATATCTACGCCATCGGCGACATCGTCGGCCAGCCCATGCTGGCGCACAAGGCCGTGCATGAAGGCCACGTCGCCGCGGAAGCGGCCGCAGGCCTGAAGAGCCACTTCGACGCCCGCGTCATCCCGGCCGTGGCCTACACCGACCCCGAAGTCGCCTGGGTCGGCCTGACCGAAGACCAAGCCCGCAAGGATGGCATCAAGGTCGAAAAAGGCCTCTTCCCCTGGGCCGCGTCGGGGCGGGCGATCGCCAACGGCCGCGACGAAGGCTTCACCAAGCTGCTCTTTGACGCTGAAACCCACCGCATCGTCGGCGGCGGCATCGTCGGCACCCACGCTGGCGACCTGATCGGCGAAATCGCCCTGGCCATCGAAATGGGCGCCGACATGGTCGACATCGGCAAAACCATCCACCCGCACCCCACGCTGTGCGAATCCGTCGGCATGGCTGCGGAAGTCGCCGAAGGGGTGTGCACCGACCTGCCGCCGGTGAGGAAGAAGTAGCGGGGCCTTAAGGCCTGGTTGAAGGTTTAAGGGCTTTTTAGTAGGTCTTCACGCGCTTAAGGAAAGCAAGACGCGGAAAGCAAGGCGCCGCACGGAACCTGCCCTATTGGGGTGGGGGAAGTGCGGCGTTTGCGTTGGTGCGCAAGCATGCGACGAGTCGTACCGACTCCGGCGCATTTCCGCGTCAATCCCAGGTGAACTTTTTCTGGATTGATGATGGCGCCGTATTCGATGCCGCCCGGTACGGTTGCTTGCGCTTCACGCGAATTAGTGGCGGTGCTGCGCCAACATCCACTGCACCGTCTTCCTCAGCCCCGACTCGAACGTCTCCTGCGGCACCCAGCCCAGTTCGCGGGCGATCTTGCTGGCGTCGATGGCGTAGCGGCGGTCGTGGCCGGGGCGGTCCGGCACGAAAGTGATCAGGTCTTCATAGCGCCTGACGCCGGCAGGCTTGTCCGGGGCCAGCTCTTCCAGTAGCGCGCAGATTTGGCGCACGACGTCGATGTTGCGCTGTTCGTTGTGCCCGCCGATGTTGTAAGTCTCGCCGACCCGCCCACGGGTCAGCACGGCGTACAGGGCGCGGGCGTGGTCTTCGACGTACAGCCAGTCGCGTACCTGGTCGCCGCGCCCATAGACGGGCAGGGGCCGGCCGGCCAGGGCGTTGCGGATCACCAGGGGGATGAGCTTTTCTGGGTACTGGTAGGGGCCGTAATTGTTGGAGCAATTGGTGATCAGCACCGGCAGCCCGTAGGTGCGGTGCCACGCGCGCACCAAGTGGTCGGCCGCGGCCTTGCTGGCGGAATAGGGCGAGCTGGGCGCATAAGGCGTGTCTTCGGTAAACAGCGCGTCGCTGCCGTCCAAATCCCCGTAGACCTCATCGGTCGACACGTGATGAAAGCGAAACGCCGTGCGCCCGGCGTCGTCCAGGCTTGACCAGTATTCGCGGGCAACTTCCAGCAGCGTATACGTGCCCACGATATTCGTGGAAATAAACGGCGCCGGCCCTTCGATCGAACGGTCCACGTGCGATTCTGCCGCCAGGTGCATCACCGCCGCAGGGCGGTACTGTGCAAAGACGCGGCGCATGGCGTGTGCATCGCAGATATCGATGCGCTCGAACGCATAGCGGGGATCGCTGCTGACTTCAGCCACCGCGGCCAGGTTGCCAGCGTAGGTCAGCTTGTCGACGTTGACGACACGGTGCGCGGTATGGCGCAGGATGTAGCGGATGACGGCCGAGCCGATGAAACCGGCGCCGCCGGTGATCAGGATCGCGGGAGCGCCATGCTGGCCTACTGCATCAAGGGAGGGCATGCGGTCAGGAAAGAAACCAGGGATAAAAAGCGAACGAAGCTCAGGCGGGCGGCAGGCATGCGCCGACATGAGCCGGCAGCCGATAGGCAAGCAACCCGTAGCATAGCGGCTGCGCAGGCGTGGTGCCATGTCATGGCAGTGACATCGTTCGCGCGGCACCGCTGCCGCCGCAGGGCTGATCTCCGTGCGCCCTGGCCGGACGCTCCGACCCGCTGGCAGACGGCGATAGCGTCAGGGCTCAAGCAAATGCTCGGCACCATATAGTGAGTCCATCCACCCGATTCTGTCTTTCAAGGACGGGAATGTTCTTTCAAACAGGTCACGCTTTGCGTTGGTCATGCTGCCCGCACGCCGAACTATCCATGCTCCCGCGTAGCCGGCGTGCAGGGCACCGAGCGCGTCGCGCCAGGGGCTGTCGCCGACCATCAGCAGCTCCTCCGGCGCTACGTCCAGCGACTGCGCCACATGGAGAAACCCTTTCGGATCGGGTTTCGGGGCGCCAAGGGTTTCAGTGAGCACGATTGACGAAAACGAGATATCGCCCGGGATGCGGGATATTTTCTGGCGCTGCGATGCGGCTGGATTGTCGCTTAGCAGCGCGATAGGGATGTTTCTTTCCTGGAGTGCCCGGATGAAAGCTAGCCCATCCTGGTGGATGGCAACCTTGGCGGGATGGAGCTGCCGCCACCGTGCCACCAGCGTATCCGACAGAGACGCGGGCAAGCCCGATCGGGCAAGTGCAACGTCAATGAGCTGATGCCACGGACCCTCGTCGATGACTCGCAGCGCTTCCAGGCGGAATCGGTAAAGCGGATCGGCTCCAAGATCGACGGGAAAATCGGCCAGCAGCAGTTCCAGTTTGTCCATCATCCAACTTTTCTGGCATATCAGTGTCTCGTCGAGATCAAAGACAACTGCACCGATCCGGGCGGGCCGTTTCGGGATGAAGCTGTCTTTCAGTGTGCGGATGAGCGTGCCGGGCCTGGCCGGCTCCGGTGCCGCGGCAGGGTCAAGCAAGAATTCAACTAGGTTCGTGCCGGCAGCCAGGGCCGCCACCGACGACGTGCCCGGCCGCGGGTTGACGTCGTTCAGCCAGCGCTGGCCGTCCTTCTCCAGTATCTGGATATTGAAAATTCCATATCCACCTTGGCCAGCCAGCCAGGAAGCAGCCTGCCGGGCGATGTATTCGACCGGGGCTGAGTCAGCTACCTCACTGATGACCGCAAAGCCCCCAGTCGACCGGATCCGCCTGCGGCACACCATTCTTGACAAGCTCCCAGTCTTGCCGATGGCAAAGTCGACCGACCATTCGGTGAAATCGTCGAGTTCCCTTTGCCAAAGGTAGTCCGATGCGGCGTGCGTGCGTGCGAAGTCGCGCCAAGCATCGGCCGTGGCTATTCGGACGATGCCCTGGCCACCCCAACCGGCACGCGGTTTGCCAATCAGCGGAAACGAGAAATCGTGATGGTCTGGATGCATGATTCCCAAGACCGGTAATCCGTCTGCGGCGAAAGCCGCCATCGTCCGAGCTTTGTCGCCCAGGAGCGCGACGAGTTCTTCTGCGCTGGCATAGACTTCGATGCCGGCCTTCTCCAAGGCCGGTCGCAGCTTGGCCAGAGGTGGAAGGTCGTACATCGTGGTCGGGAAAATGGCCTTGACGCCATGCCGCTGGATCGCAGACAGCAACTCCGTCCGAAATGCCTCAAAGCACTTGGCCAACGGCATCAAGTGGAAGCCATCAGCCTCGAAACGGTTCAGGCTCTGAGCCACGCTGTCGGCCACGACGGCCTGCCAGCCGATGGCGTGCAGGCTGCGCAGGACCGGCAGTCCCTGGAAGCCGCCACCACCGACGACGAGCGCGGTATTAGCCATGTAGGCGCTCGGGAAGGCGGACTTCCACATAGAGGCCGTACGCATATGCAGGTGCCAGGTCACCCGAGTGGAAAAGTACTTCCCACACGGAGTCGGGCAAATCAAGTGCGTTGAGCTGCGCGGTGGAAAAGGGTTTGAGCATTAGGCCCGCTTCTTTCGTGATGCGTAGATTGCACTGCCTAAAGAGATCGATGAAGGAATCCCGGTCGAAGTAGCGCTTGTGGCCGAGCTGCAGGTCCCATTCGCTGAGGGCGTAGGGGTCCTTGAGGAGACCGGCACGCGCGCCCAGCAGGCGGTGCAAGGACAGCGCGTTCGGGACGGCGGCACAAATGACTCCTGCCGGCTTGAGCATCCGGGAGAAGCGCTCCACGATCAACGCCGGATCATCGACATGCTCGAGCACGAACCCCATTTCAATGACATCGAAGCGCTGGTCGGTCTCGAACGTCTCGAAATAGTCATGGACGAGATTCAGCTTGTAAGGAAAATCCGACCGCTGCCTGTAGCGTTGGATGAGTAGTGCCGAACCTTCTACCGCGGTATAGGTCTGGATCTTCTCACCGATCTGGGTCGCCAGGCTGCGGCTGACGATTTCGTAGCCGATACCCAGGCTGCATAAGTCGATGGATCCTGAAAACTTCAAGCATGCGTCCACCAGCTGCCGTGCATAAGCGGTCAAGACGCCATGGTTGTCACGGGCATACGGGAACGAAGCCTCGTAGGCTTGCACGTACTGGTCTAGGTTTTCCATTGGCGTTTTGGGTAGGAGAGGGTGGTCGATCGGCCAGGAACCGGTGCGCCGATAGTGCAGAACCGCCCGCGGAACGGGTGCGGCACGGCCCGGGGAGCGTGGAGCATGGAATAAAGGCTCACTTGACGTATTTCATGTAACGGGCGCTATCGGGGCCGCAGTTGAAGAGGAGGTCCAGTATGGTCACGCCATGGACGAACCCCCCCCAAAGCTGCGGGTACTCCGGATAACCCACGTAGTCAAACCATGTGAGCTTGATGTCCATTTCGGAGAACACGCGTTCGTCGAGGTAGGTCGCCGCGGCCGGACCGGATACATACTCGGAACCGCCAGCTTGGATGCATAGATGGGCAAGCCTTTCGGTCTTGCCGTCGACGAGCTGGTAATCGGAGGAGGAAGTAATCTTCGTCGAAATCCCCAAATAGCGGCAAATGGCCTCAATGAAGCGCCTGTTTAGTTCCGAGATGTAGGTGGCCGGTTCACTAGCCAGGTAAAGCGGTTCCAACCACTCTGATAGCGCGGTGAAGTATGGGGCGCGGCGATAGTTCTGCGCCAAGGTTTTCCAATGGTGTGCGGCCCAATCATGTCCGTCGATTTCCGTATCTCGGATCTTTTGATGGAATCTACCCTTGACGCGCACGGGGACGGTCAGCCATTGAACTCCTTGCGGCGTCTTGATTTGGTTGCGATTTCTCCAATCCCGGCGCGTGTACTGCATGTCGTCGTACAGGATGAACTCGTCGACTGCGGCGATTAGGTCGAAGTAGCCCTTCCAGGGAATGTAGTTGGACTGCACGATGGCAATTTTTTTCATCACCGACGTTTCCTGGAATGACGAGTCTTGCCATGCTGGCGATGATTCATCGCCCAGGTCGATGGACGGACGACATGGCCGGCAGTTGGTCGCGTGCGCCGGGGAGCGATGTGGGCGGAAGGGGAGCTCGCCACAAGGTCGCTAGACCCTGTCTCCGGCGTGGGAAGCAAGGCATTGGGCCACGGCCAGCGTGCGCTCCAAGGGGAAATCGGGGCTGTTCGCATGGGCGCGCCGGTCAGGACACAGTCGGCATGTCTTGCGCCAACCGGGACAAATAGTCAGCATATGCGCATTTGCCGTATTTCCTGGAAAGCTTCAGCAGTCCTTCGTTTCCCACCCAACCCTGGCGCCAGGCAATCTCTTCTATGCAGGCAATCTTGAAACCCTGGCGGTGTTCTACCGTGGCGACAAAGTTCGCGGCATCGAGCAGCCCTTCCGGCGTTCCGGTATCAAGCCAGGCAAAACCACGTCCCAGCGGCTGAACGGCCAATTTGCCCTGTTCCAGGTACTGGCGGTTGAGGTCGGTTATCTCGATTTCGCCACGGGCGGACGGTTTAAGTTCCCGGGCCATTTCGATCACCTTGTTGTCGTAGTAATAGAGGCCGGTGACGACGTGGTTGGATTTTGGAAATCGTGGTTTCTCTTCGAGGTCGATGGCTCGGCCGTTTTCGTCGAACGACACGACACCGAATGGTCGAGGGTCTGTCACCTGGTAGCTAAAAACCGTGGCGCCGTCGGTGCGCTGGTTGGCGCGCGCAAGCATGGTGCTCAATCCCGTTCCGTAAAATATATTGTCGCCGAGGATGAGGGTGACGCTGTCATTTCCGATGAATTTTTCGCCCACCAGGAAGGCGTCCGGCAACCCCCTCGGTATCGGTTGAACGGCATAGGTCAATTCGATGCCGATGTCTTCGCCAGTGCCCAGTAGTTGTTGGAACCGGGGCAGGTCGCCAGGCGTGGAAATGATCAGGATCTCCCGGATTCTCGCCAGCATGAGCACCGAGAGCGGGTAATAGATCATGGGCTTGTCGAAGACGGGTAGCAGTTGCTTGCTAATGCCACGCGTCATGGGATAGAGCCGGGTTCCGTTCCCGCCGGCGAGAATGATGCCCTTGCGCCGGGGAGCGTCGACGACGGGGGTATCCGGGATGCGGTTTTTCATCGCTATTGGGATTGCCTCAGCGGCCGGCCAGGGCCTTTTCCAATTGTTGGACGACGTAATCCTGGTCAACGCGCGACAAACCGACCCACAAGGGCAGCCGCACGATCTGCGTTGACAGAGAGTCAGTGACACGCATGTCCCCGTGGACGCGGCCATAGCGGCGGCCCGCCGGGGAGGAATGCAGTGGCACGTAGTGCGACGCGGCGGCCACGCCCGATGCCTTCAGGTTGGTGAGCAGGCGTTGCCTATCGCGGGAGGGATCGAGCAGGACGTAATAAATGTGGGCGTTGTGCCGGCAATGTGCTGGAACGACCGGACGGCGCAACAGTCCTTTTTCTTCCAGTGGCGCCAGCGCGTTATGGTAGTAATTCCATGCTTGGATGCGCGCTTCGGTGATGTCGGCTGCGTGTTCGAGCTGTGCCAGCAGGAACGCGGCCATCAGTTCGCTCGGAAGAAAAGACGATCCGACTTCCTGCCACGTGTACTTGTCGATCTCGCCCCGTAGGAACCGGCTGCGGTCCGTGCCCTTTTCCCGGATGATTTCGGCACGAGCGATCATCTGCGGGTCGTTCACCAGCAGAGCGCCGCCTTCTCCGGACACGACGTTCTTCGTTTCGTGAAAACTCAACGCGCCGACGTCGCCGATGCTGCCCAGGGGGGCTCCTTTGTACGATGCCAACAGGCCCTGCGCTGCGTCTTCCACCACCTGCAATCCGTGGCGCCGCGCGATTGCCATGATGGCATCCATTTCGCACGCCACACCGGCATAGTGCACCGGTACGATCGCACGTGTCTTGGGCGTGATGGCATCCTCGATCCGGCCTTCGTCGAGATTGAGCGTGTCCTGCCTGATGTCGACGAAAACAGGGATGGCGCCTCGCAACACGAAGGCGTTGGCCGTGGAGACGAAGGTGTACGAAGGCATGATGACCTCGTCACCTGGTCGGATGTCAAGCAGCAGCGCAGCCAACTCCAATCCTGCGGTACAGGAGTTCGTCAGGAGAGCCCTCGGACTGGCACAGCGCGCTTCCAGCCAAGCGTGGCAGCGCTTGGTGAATGGACCGTCGCCCGCCAGCCGGCCGGTTGCCTGTGCTTGGGCAACATAGCGCAGCTCGTTTCCTGACTGAAACGGTTTGTTGAATGGCAAGGTGCGGTTCATGATCAGTCACCGTCGATGCGCGAAGCGACCGGCTCAATCACCGGTGTGCCTGCCCGCAGGTCTCTTGCCCTTGCAAACTGCTCACGTAGCATGGCCTGTAGGTCGCTTCGCCGGTTGAAGCGAAGCACGCCTTCCCGCTGCCGTTGCCAGGCAGATGCACTCAGTGCCGGCAGATCGGAGAGTTTCTCCAGCCTTACAAAGTCATCAAAATCGGTGATCTGGGCGTTCATTTTTTCCGTCAGGACTTCCCAGCTCGGATTGCGCATGCGCACGTCGCCGACCTGGATGTCCTTGCGCAAGATCGTCTTGCAACCGAAGTACAGTGCGGCCATCAGGTTGAACATTCCCTGTTGGCGATGGTGTGCGGTGACCAGGATTTCTGCCGTGGCCAGCCAGGCGAAATACTGGTCCTGTGGCATCAGCTTGGTGAGCAGCTGCGTGCGCTTCGATAGACCGAGTACCCGGATATGGTTGCGCAGTTCCTCTTCGTATGCCGGTGCAAGGTTGTATGCCACGGGAAGGACGATGTCGTAGGAGCCGATGTCGCTTTTCCGGGACAGGGATGCAAGGATCTCAAGGTGCCCGTTGCTGCGGTCGCCGCTATTGCCCACGAAAATTAGCCTCGACTTCTCCTTGGGCTGTTCGATGAACTGGAACTCCGTTTGTGTCGGGTAGGCAAACTGTAGGCGCGGGCGAGCGCCGTAGACCTGTTCAAAGAGCCGGTAGTCGCCGTCGACGCCTGTCGCGACGGCACTGATGTGGCGCACGACTTCACGCAGCGGTTGCCTGCGGGCAATCGGGTTGTACAGGTCGCCGCCCCAGATCACCCATATGATTTTTTTTGTGGGGCCGACCGCTCGGATCAGTTGCTTTTGCCAGTCGAAGAACAACCCGTGGATGAAAATGGCTTCGACATCTGGCTGCAGCAGGAAGTCCGTGACCGCCTGGAGTTGCGTCTCCTTGTCGAAGTACCTGACATCGGCGCTGTTGCCGGTGGGAATGTCGTAGCCAGAGACGGAACGGGTTTTCTCGATAAGGACTTGGTGCAGGATTCCATCCGAAAAGCTTTCCCCTGCAACCAGCTGGATGAAGCTTTGGACGTGCATGTTGTTGAAGCACACATGCACGATCTTTCTGTTTTGAGGGTGAGTCCGCAGCATGGCGGACGACGATTCTGGCTGCAGTGCAGCGACGGGATTCGGTTTACTTGCGTTCAGGCTTTCCAGGTATCGCTCGGCAGTGTCGTCGCCGAGCTGCTGCAACGCATGGTAGGCGGCGTCGTGAGCGCCGTAAGCAGTGTGGAGGATAAAAGCCAGCTTCTTCAGCGGATTAGGGCCTAACGCCTGCAGGCGCGCCTCGTCCGGGATAAAGACCGCGTCAATCGAGATCTGTTGGGATCCCGAACTTGGATTCGAGCTGTCCTTCTCAGTGAAATAGCTTCGATACGCCGGGTTGGTCAGGTGCAGCAAACGGAATCCGTGGCCGGCGAGCAGCCGGATCACCGCCGATAGGTCGGATTGGTTTTCATAGGTTTCCACCAGCGGCACACGGACATGGATGACGAGCGCTTGTTGCAGGAGGCGTTTACCGCCAAGGAGAATTTCTTGGTTGTCATGGGCCGGCCCCAAGGCCAACCAGTCGAGGGTGGAAAGACCCTTGATGTCATCCAACCGCACGGTCGGAATGGGCAACCTTGCGATGACCTGCATGGAAAGCCGGATCACTGGTAGCAGGTAGGCTGAGGTGTGCGGCTGCAAGGTGCCACTTGCCGTGCCGTCGATGCAAGCGTAGAGCGTGGCGGGCTGCCCGTCACCCAGGGCGATGTGGCTGTGGTAGGAAGCAATGCATTGCTTGGGGTACTGCTTGCCGGATTGCCCAAGGCAGCCAGCCGGGTCCAGGCAAACGAGTTCTAGCGCATTTACGTCGCTGATCGCTTGCAGCGCGCTGTTGTCGATCAAGGTGCAGCCGTGGTCGAGCGCGACCACTTTGCCCTGGAACGAAAAAGAAAAGCTGTCCTTGTCGGGAGAAGGCGCGGCCAACAGTGTGGGGGCATCGTCGTCCTCGAACTGCGGATGACCATCGACAAAGCGCAAGGAAGCGGGGGGTTTGCCCGCGCAGTATCGCTGCCATATAGCGCGCAGGGCGTGTGCCAAGTTTCGGGAGAATCTGGCTGCGTCGCATACTGGGGATTGCAGCAGGATATCCCGCAAATGGCGGCGTATCGTCGTCAGGCTGGCGACATCGGAGGCTAGATCTATTGCAAGACGCCTATAGTCATCCCAATCCTTGGCCACCAATTCCGGCATGCCAGCATTGATGAGGTGGGTGGCTGAGTGTCGTCCGGCGAAAGTCGGGCCGGGCCGGGTAATCACCGGTACCCCCATGTACATGGCCTCGCAGGTGGTCAGGCCACCGGAATAGGGCCAGGGATCCAGCGCGATGTCGACTTCGTTGTAGGCGGCAAGCAACTGTGAATGGGGTGATTTCCCCTCCAGCCGCACGCGTTCGCGCGCAATGCCCGATTCGGCCAGAATGCGCAGCACCCGCTCCCGGCCACTTTCATGCCCGAATGCCACACCTTTGAGGAACAGCTTCGATCCGGGCACGGCATGCAGGAGCTTGGCCCATTCCTTCAGCAAGGGTTCGTTGACTTTCGTCGGATTGTTGAAGCAGCCAAACGTGACGTAACCATTGCGCGATAGCGGTGGGGGCTGCACGGCCGGCGCACGTAGCGGCGGAACGAAGCATATGTAGTCGTCGGGCATCCGGATCAGCTTTTCGGTGTACAGCTGGTCGGTGCCCGGCGGGGATTCTATGGCGTCGGTGATCAGGTAATCGATCGCAGCGACCCCAGTGGTATTGATCAGCCCGCCGACCCATTTGACGAGGATCGGGGCAGGTTCCATCGCCATGACGCGCATGCGTGACCCGGCATTAAAACCGGAGAGATCGATGAGGATGTCGATGCCGTCGTCGCGGATCTTTTGCGCCAGGGCTTCATCACCCAGGTGGTGGATTGACGTCCAGGAAGTGGCGATGGACATCAACCGCTGGGTGATGTGATCGACGATCTTGCTGCTCGAATAGGCGTAGATTTCGAAACCGAGCCTCGCTAGCCGTTCGAGCGCCGTGGTGGTCATGGATCCGACGGGATGTGCCCGGAAGCCGTCTGAGATCATGCCCAGTCGCAGCGTCCGGCCGGGCGATTTATCCCGCGGCTCGGGACGTACCGGCCGCTGCTCGGGCTGGAAAAGGGCTCCCCACTGGGTGCAGGCCTCGAAGATGGCTTCCTGCGTGGCTGCCGGCATGTAGTGCAGGTTGGTGAGCCGGTTGGCCAGGGGCTGCGGGTTGACGCGGGTCAGGGATGCGGCCTTCAGGTAGCACGCGTCAGCTTCCTCCAGCTTGCCCAGTTCGCGCTTGGCATTGCCCAGATTGTTCCAGTGCGAAAAATTGTTCGGCTCGGCTGCTGTCAGGGCCGAGAACAATTGTTCTGCCTCCACGGGCCTCCCCTGGGCAAGCATGACCAGGCCGCGCAGGGCGAGCAGAGTCACGCGATGGCTGCCATCCGCCGGAACACGGTCCAGGTACTGCAGGGCGTCTTCATGGCTACCCGCCAGGTGCAGCAGTTCGGCGAGCTTGATGTTCGCGCCGATGTGCTCAGGCTCCAGAGCCAAGGCGCGTTCCAGGTATTGCCTTGCGCCTATGTCATCGCCTTTTTTTGAAGCTAGGTCGGCTAGAATCCGTAGCGTTTGTGCGTTATCCGGGTCATTTTCGAGGGCGCGCGCAAGGGCTTTTTCCGCTTCAGCCAAATTGCCGGATTCGGCAAGGTGTGCCGCCAGGCTTTGCCAGCCCAACGGTTGCCTAGGGAACTGGCGCGTCCTAGCCCTGGCTTCTTCGAGCGTCAAGCCTAAGATCTTGGGTGGATGGCGGCGTGCATCAGGGCGTGTGCGGCGAGGTGGGGCCATGGTCTATCACCGGGAAAGCTCCGGCGATACTAATGTGGGCACGGCAGGATCAATGGATGGGAGTGCGGCCCAAACCGGCCGCTATTCATGGATCAAGCGCCCAAAAAAAGCCCGAACCCGTGATAACGGGATCGGGCTGTTTGGCCAAGCGGCCGACCGAGTGAGGCCGGCCGCAATCTGGATGGCCGCTTACCGCAACAGCGACAGAACGGTCTGAGGCACTTGGTTGGCTTGCGCCAGCACCGCCGTACCTGCTTGTTGCAGGATCTGCGCACGGGTCATGTTGGACACTTCCACGGCGTAGTCCGCATCCTCGATGCGCGAGCGGGAGGCCGACAGGTTGTTGACGATGTTGTTCAGGTTCGCAACCGTCGATTCCAGCCGGTTCTGGATGGCACCCAGGTCGCTGCGCAGCGTGTCGACCTTGTTCAAGGCCACGTCAATGGCAGCCAGCGGATCCGTGCTGGCGACCTTCAAGGCCTTGGTGGAGTCGAAGGTCACCGTGGCGGTGGGGTTGTAGGTGGGATCCGAGGCGGTCGTACCCGACTCGCCGGCCTTGATCGTGACCGTAGCCGCGAAGTAGACGGTAGCGCCCGAGGCATCGGCGCCTTCCACGTACCAGTTGCCGCGCGCATCCTGGTACAGATCGGTGACGGCAACGGTCGTCTGGCCGGCGAGATCCGTCAGCGTGACGTCGCCGGCGGTGACGCCAACCGATTCGCCCGCACCGTTGACCGACTTGAAGAAGGCAGTGGCGGAGCCGGTGCTGTACGCAGTGGTGGTGCCCGACGGGCCGGCGACGCTGAATTCTCCCAGTTTCAGCGTTTCGACGCTGATTTCCTTCAAATTGACGGTGATGGTTTCGCCATCGCGGGCGCCGACTTGCAGGCTCAGCGTGATGTCGCTTTGCAGGACCTTTACGCCGTTGAAGTCGGTTTGCTGGCTGATGCGGTCGATGTCGGCCAGGCGCTGGTCGATTTCTGCCTGCATGGAGGCCAGATCGCTCGACGAGTAGGTGCCGTTTTGCGCCTGCACCGCCAGCTCGCGGATGCGCTGCAGGTGCGTGGTGATTTCGGCAGTGGCCCCTTCGGTCGTTTGCGCCAGCGAGATGCCGTCGTTGGCGTTGCGGGCCGCCTGGGTCAGGCCGCGCACGTTGGCGGTGAAGCGGTTGGCGATCGCCAGGCCGGCGGCGTCGTCCTTGGCGCTGTTGATGCGCAGGCCCGAGGACAGGCGCTCGATGGCGTTGCCCAGGGCCGATTGCGACTTGTTCAGGTTGTTTTGGGCAACCAGGGACAAGTAGTTGGTGTTGATCACTGCAGCCATTGTTAGCTCCCAAGAGAGAAAGGCTTCTTCAAACTGGGCAGCTAAAGGGCCGCCCAACTAGCAGGCGCGTTGGCGCCTGTTGCGTCGGATAACGGCATTAGATTTGCGAGCTTTAGCCCCCGGGGACGCATCTAGATCAACTGTGCGATCTGGGCGTCGCTGGGCACGTCCTGCCAGGCGCTGGCGTGCAGGTGGGCGCGGATGCGGGCAATGGCTTGGCTGCGCAGCTGGCAGACGCGGCCTTCGGTCACGCCCATGACGGCGCCGATTTCCTTCAGGTTCAGGCCTTGTTCGTAGTACAGCGACAGCAGCAGTTTTTCCCGTTCGGGCAGGTCGTCGATGGCCTGGATGAGTGCTGCGCGCAGGTCTCCGGCCAGCAAGCGCGACAGGGGGTCGGCGCCGGCGTCGGCGGGCGCGCTGCGTTCCTGCCAGGGTTCGGAGGCGTCTTCGCCGAAGTCTTCATAGTGCAGGATCTGGATGCCCTGGGCGTCGCTAAGCAGTGCCTGGTATTCGTCCAGGGTCAGGCCCAGTTCTTCGGCGATTTCGGCGTCGCCCGGCGGGCGCTGCAGGCGCTGTTCGGCGCGCTGCACGGCTTGTTCGATGCGGCGGGCCTTGGTACGCACGCTGCGTGGCAGCCAGTCCTGGTTGCGCAGCTCATCCAGCATGGCGCCGCGGATGCGGGCGGTGGCGTAGGTTTCGAATTGCGCGTCGGGCAGTTCTCGGTAGCGGCGCACCGCGTCCAGCAGGCCGATCATGCCGGCCTGGATGAGGTCGTCGAGCTCGATGCTGGCCGGCAGCCGGGCAAGCAGCTGCAGCGCCAGCCGGCGCACCAGCGCGGCGTGCTCTTCGGCCAGGCGGTCCTCGGAACGGGGCATGCAGGGCGGTCCGGAAAGGCAAATGCGATCAGAGATTGTCGGCCCGCCGGCCCCTGCGGCAATCGGGCAAGTAGGGCCGCTAACCCTCGTTTGTTCGCCTGATTAATCTCAAACGTCCTTTCATTCAGTTGCGTTACAAAGGTATTGTTGTAAAGGACCCATAATTTGTCATATTTGGTGCCAAGAATGACACTATCCGTGGTACATTGAATCAAACATGCGATCAAATGATACAAATCGCTTAAAGATTCAACCGAGTGGGGGTCGTCGAGTAGCAACCGGGGGGACGGCCATCCGCTTTGCATCAATCCCCTCCGGAAGGAGTCTGGTGTGGTGAAACTGGCTGATGAATCGTTGCTTGGCGATATCCGCGAGGTCAACCTGTCTTACCTCCTGCTAGCCCAGCGCATGCTGCGTGACGACTACGCGTCGGCGATTTTCCGCCTGGGGTTCAGCAACGAAGTGGCCGATATCCTGATGCGGCTGTCACCGGCGCAGCTGGTCAAGCTGGCCAGTTCCAGCTCGCTGTTGTGCCGCTTCCGCTTCGACGATTACAGCCTGCTTTCCGCCCTGACCCACGACGTCCTGGGGGGCGCTTTGCAGCAAGCGCACGCCACGATTCTCCTGTCCAAGCAGCCGGTCGAGCAGATGAGCTGACGGACCGGGCATCATGGGTAGCAAAAGCGTCACCAAGGAAGCGGACGAGATCCTGCTTGCCAGCAAGATGATCGAGCTCGGCGCGCGCCTGCAGGTGCTGGAGGCCGAAACCAGCCTCAGCCATGACAGGCTGGCGCGCCTGTATCGCGAGATCCGCGGCTGTTCGCCCCCGAAGGGGATGCTGCCGTTTTCGGTGGACTGGTTCATGACCTGGCTGCCGAACATCCACTCGTCGCTGTTCTACAACGTCTACCGCTTCCTGACGGAGAACACGCCCAGCCAGGGCATACGCGCCGTCATCGACGCGTACAAGCTCTACCTGGAGCACACCGACCGCTCGGGCGGTGCCGACCCCACCGAGCCGGTGCTCAGCTTTACCCGCGCCTGGATGCTGGTGCGCTTTTTCGACAGCGGCATGCTGCAGCTGTCCGAATGCCGCCAGTGCAGTGGCCGCTTCATCGCCCATGCGCATGATCCGCAGGCGGATTTCGTGTGCGCGATCTGCCGTCCGCCTCCACGCGCCGGCAAGACGCGCGCGGCCGCCCGCGAAAAGGCCGCGCGCGCCGCGTTGTCGTCCGACGCGCGGGCATGATCGCCCGGGCAAGCTCCAAAAGCTCCAAGAAACCCCGGAAAATCCCCTCTGACCCCCGCTTTTGCGGCGGGGCGATCAGGGGATGATGCGGGGCGGATTCCGGATTCATTCTTGGCAGAGGCCCTCTCGTGTTGATCGTCTTTGGATACCTGGTCGTCCTCGTTTCCGTCATCGGAAGCTTCATCGGCTTGGGCGGCCATCTTGGCGCGTTGTACCAGCCATTCGAGCTGACCCTGATCGCCGGGTCGGCGCTGGGGGCTTTCCTGGCCGGCAATAGCCGCAAGTCGCTGGGGTTGGTGATGCAATCCATCCCGCACGCGATCAAGGGCGCGCCGTACAACAAGGCGGTCTACATGGAGCTGATGGCCCTGCTGTACGTGCTGCTGAACAAGGCACGCCGCGAAGGGCTAATGGCCATCGAATCGCACATCGAAGACCCAGCCAACAGCCCGATCTTTGCCGACTACCCCAGCATCATGCGTGATCCGAAGTTGATGGAATTCATCACGGATTACCTGCGTATCATGATCAGCGGCAACATGAGCCCCTTCGAGATCGAAACCCTCATGGACGAGGAAATCGAAACTTACCGCCATGAGCGCGACGTGCCGTCGCATGCGCTGCGCAACGTGGCCGACGCGCTGCCAGCTTTCGGCATCGTGGCGGCGGTGCTGGGGGTGATCAAGGCGCTCGCGGCGGTGGACCAGCCGCCCGCAGTGTTGGGCGATTTGATCTCCAAGGCCATGGTGGGCACCTTCCTGGGCGTGCTGCTGGCCTACGGTTTCGTCGCGCCGCTTGCCTCGCGGGTGGAGCGGCGCACCAGCGAGTCGGTCAAGATCCTTGAGTGCATCAAGACGACGCTGCTTGCCAGCATGAACGGCTATCCCCCGCAACTGGCCGTGGAATTCGGCCGCAAGGTACTGTTCTCGATGGTGCGCCCGTCGTTCACCGAGCTCGAAGAGCACGTGCGCCAGGCCAAGAGCAGCCGTGCCTGACGGAGGGTCGTCATGAGCGCAGCCAACACCCACCGGGTGGTGATCCGCCGCAAGAAGGCGCATCATGGCCCGCATTACGGGGGAAGCTGGAAGATCGCCTACGCGGACTTCATTACTGCCATGATGGCGTTTTTCTTGGTGATGTGGCTGCTTAGCATCATCCCCCGGGAAAACCTCAAGGGCATTGCCGAATATTTCCGCATGCCGCTGGCGGTGGCGCTGACGACCGGGCCCAACAACAGCGCCAACACCAGCGCGGTGCCGGGCGGCGGCGCCGACCCGATCCGCAACGACGGCGACGTGCGCCGCGCCGACGGCAACCGCGTGCGGCCACAGGAAACCGACAGCGAGCGTCGCGACCGCATCCGGCTGGAAAACCTCAAGCGCAAGCTGGACAACCTGATCGAGACCAACCCGGTGCTCAAGGCGTTCCGGCCGCAGCTGCTGCTGGACATCACGTCCGAAGGCCTGCGCATCCAGATCATCGACAACCAGAACCGGCCGATGTTCGCCACAGGCAGCGCCACGGTCCAGCCCTACATGCGCGACATCCTGCGCGAGCTGGGGCCGCTGCTCAACGAACTGCCCAACCGGATCAGCATCGCCGGGCACACCGACGCGGTGCAATACGCCCGCGGCGAGCGTGCCTACAGCAACTGGGAGCTGTCGGCCGACCGGGCCAATGCGTCGCGCCAAGAACTGGTCGCCGGTGGCCTGCAGGAGGGCAAGGTCATGCGCATCATGGGGCTGGCCTCCAGCATGAGCCTGGTTAAAGACGACCCGTACGCTGCCGTTAACCGCCGTATTAGCCTCGTCGTGCTCAACGAACGCACCCAGCGTCGCATCGAAGAGGAAAACGCCGCTGCAGCCGGCGTCACCCCCATGAGCAGCGAAGAAATCATCCAAGCGGCGCGTGGGCAGGC
Organism: uncultured Alcaligenaceae bacterium; assembly: GCA_937908115.1. Taxonomy (GTDB): domain Bacteria; phylum Pseudomonadota; class Gammaproteobacteria; order Burkholderiales; family Burkholderiaceae_B; genus CALEQZ01. The sequence goes on from CALEQZ010000025.1 coordinate 19,233, forward strand.
AGCGCCCAGCGGGGCGCCTGCGGCGGCTTCGGCCGCAGCGCCAGCCGGACAGACCCAAGTAGCAGGAGCAGGGAGCTAGCCATGGCCGCAACCATTCTGGTGGCAGACGATTCGACGACGATGCGCATGATCGTCGAAAGTGCGCTGGCGCAACGGGGCTGGTCGGTGGTGACGGCGGGCAACGGCCGCGACGCGCTGGCGCGCGCGCAGCAGGCGGCGCCGGACCTGGTGGTGACTGACTGGAACATGCCGGTCATGGGCGGGCTGGACTTGGTGCGTGGGTTGCGCGACAACGCCGCCACCCGGGCAGTCCCGGTGCTGGTGCTGACCACCGAGGAAGACCAGGCCAGCAAGGACGCCGCCCGCGGTCTGGGTGTGAGCGGCTGGCTGAACAAGCCAGTGGATCCGGAGGTGCTGATCGACATGGTTGCCGAGTTGCTTGAGTACGCACAGGTGCAGGATCAGGCGAGGGCAAGATGACTTCTGGCGTGGACCTTAGCCAGTTCTACGAGACATTCTTCGACGAGGCCGACGAGTTGCTGGCCGAAATGGAGCAGCTCCTGCTGGAGCTGGATGCGGGCTCCCCGGACATCGAGCAGCTCAACGCCATCTTCCGCGCCGCTCATTCGATCAAGGGCGGCGCGGCCACGTTTGGCTGCTTCAACCAGTTGGCCGAGACCACCCACCTGCTGGAAAACCTGCTCGACGCCATCCGGCGCGGCGAGATGGCGCTGCGTCCGCACATGATCGATACCTTTTTGGAAACCAAGGACGTGCTCAAAGGCCAGCTTGATGCATACCGGGCGTCCGAGGAGCCCGATTCGCAAGCCTACGAACGGATCTGCGCCGTGCTGCGCCAGCTGGCGCTGGAGGAGCGAGGGCAGGGCGCCGTGCCGGCCGATGCCGCGCCTGCGCCCGTCCAGTCCGCGCCTTCCCAGCCCGTGGCGCCCGCTGCGCAAGCTGCCTCGGCCGTCCCGGCTCCGGCTGCCACGCCCACTGGCGCCTCCGCGGCCCAGGCTGGCCAAGGCCCGCTGTGCGTGCGCATCGTGCGCGTCAAGCCCAAGGACGCGCAGTCGCTACTCGAAGAGCTCGGCAACCTGGGTCGCGTGCTGCGTAGCGAGCAGGGCGAGGACACGCTGACGGCCTGGGTCGACAGCACGTGCAGCGCCGAGGACATCGAGGCGGTGTGCTGCTTCATCATCGACGCCGACCAGATCAGCATCACCCACGAGCCGCTGCCGGCACAGCCGGCGGCCGAGGCCACCCCGGCCACCGCCGCGGGCGACCTGGATGCCTTTGCCCAGGCAGCGGAAAACTTTGCCGCTGGCGCGCCGCAAGCCGCCCCGGCTGCGCCGGCGCAGGCATCGGCCGCGGCCGGCGCCGATGCTGCCCGCGCCGCCGCACTTCAGCCTGCGGCCACCCGGCCGGGCAATGCGCCGGCGCGCTCGCGCCCGGCGCAGTCCGCGGCCGACAAGGAATCCAGCTCCATCCGCGTGGGCGTGGAAAAGGTCGACCAGATCATCAACCTTGTCGGTGAGCTGGTCATCACCCAGGCCATGCTGGCGCAAATGGCCTCGACCCTGGACCCGGTGCTGCACGACCGGCTGCTCAACGGCATGGAGCAGCTCGAGCGCAATGCGCGCGACCTGCAAGAGGCGGTCATGTCCATCCGCATGATGCCGATGGACTACGTGTTCAGCCGATTCCCGCGCATGGTGCGCGACATCGCCGCCAAAATGGGCAAGCAGATCGAGCTGCAGACCTATGGACGCGCCACCGAACTCGACAAGAGCCTGATCGAACGCATCATCGACCCGCTGACGCACTTGGTGCGCAACAGCCTGGACCACGGCATCGAAACACCTGAAAAGCGCATCGCCGCGGGCAAGGACCCGGTCGGCCAGCTCATCCTGTCGGCGCAGCACAACGGTGGCAACATCGTCATCGAGGTCAGCGACGACGGCGCCGGCCTGAACCGCGAGCGCATCCTGGCCAAGGCCGCCCAGCAGGGCATACCGGTCAGCGAAAACGCCAGCGACGACGAGGTCTGGCAACTGATCTTTGCACCTGGGTTTTCCACGGCCGAACAGGTCACGGACATTTCCGGCCGCGGCGTGGGCATGGACGTGGTCCGGCGCAACATCCAGGACATGGGCGGCCACGTGCAGCTGTTCTCGCGGCCTGGCCAGGGCACGACCACGCGCATCATCTTGCCGCTGACGCTGGCCATCCTGGATGGCATGTCGGTGCGCGTGGGTGCCGAAACCTTCATCTTGCCACTGAACCACGTCACCGAGTCGCTGCAGCCGACCATGGAGCAGATCCATTCAGTCGCGGGCAACGAGCGCGTCATCCACGTGCGCGGGGAATACCTGCCGCTGGTCGAGCTGCACCGCGTGTTCTCGGTCGAGGGCGCACAGACCGACCCCACCCAGGCCATCGCGGTGATCATGCAGGCCGAGGAGCGGCGCTTCGCGTTGTTGGTCGACCACTTGGTCGGCCAGCACCAGGTCGTGGTCAAGAACCTGGAAGCCAATTACCGCAAGGTGCCCGGCATTTCGGCAGCCACCATCATGGGCGACGGCAGCGTCGCGCTGATCGTCGACGTCTTCGCGCTGTCGCGCGCCAACCGGGAAAAATGGGCGCAGCCCGACGCAATACTGAATTGACGGAGCATTGTTATGGCCACGCATTCGACTAACCAGACCGGGCGCGCCGAGGACGTCGGCAGGGAATTCCTGGTGTTCACGCTGGGTGACGAGGAATACGGCATCGACATCCTGAAGGTTCAGGAAATCCGCGGCTATGACGCCAACGGGGTGACCCGCATCGCCAACGTGCCACCCTTCATCAAGGGCGTGACCAATCTGCGCGGCATCATCGTGCCCATCGTCGACCTGCGCATCAAGTTCAACCTGGGCAAGGTCGAATACAACGAGCAGACGGTGGTCATCATCCTGAACCTGGACCGCCGCGTGGTGGGCATCGTCGTCGACGGCGTCTCCGACGTGCTGATGCTCAGTGCCGCGCAGATCCGGCCGGCGCCCGAGTTCGGCGCGACGCTGTCGACCGAATATCTGACGGGGCTGGGCACCGTGGACGAGCGCATGCTGATCCTGGTCGACATCGAAAAACTGATGACCAGCGAGGAAATGGCGTTGGTCGAGCGCGCGGCCGCCTGACGGGCCGCCGAAGACTGGGGTGGCTAGCGCGGTGGCGGCTCCGAATATTTCGGTCGAGCGTCAGTTCGAGTTTCGCGACGCCGACTTTGCCCGCGTGCGGCGCATGATTTACGAACGCGCCGGGATTTCGCTGGGCGAGCACAAGCGCGAGATGGTCTACAGCCGCCTCGCGCGGCGCCTGCGCGCCCTGGAGTTAGGCGATTTTGCCAGCTACCTGGACGGCCTGGAGCAGGACCCGGACAGCGCTGAGTGGCAGAACTTCGTCAACGCGTTGACGACCAACCTGACGGCGTTTTTCCGCGAGCCGCATCACTTTCCCATCCTGGCCGACCTGGCGCGCAGCCGCCCCGGCCCCTTTGCCGTTTGGTGCTGCGCGGCGTCCACAGGCGAGGAGCCTTATTCGATTGCCATCACGCTGATCGAGGCGCTGGGCCAGCGCGCGGCCAATGCCACGGTCTACGCTACCGACATCGACACCAACGTGCTGCAGCGCGCCCGCGAAGGCGTTTACCCCATCGACCGGGTCGAAAGGCTATCGCCTGAGCGGCTCAAGCGCTTTTTCTTGCGCGGCAAGGGCGCCCGCGCCGGGCAGGTCAAGGTCAAGCCCGAAGTCGCCGCGATGGTGGAATTCGCGCCGCTGAACCTGCTGGCGGCCGACTGGCGGCTGGGTGATCGCCGGTTTGACGCGATCTTCTGCCGCAACGTGATGATCTATTTCGACAAACCCACCCAGGCGACGATCCTGCAGCGCTTCGTGCCGCTGCTCAAGCCGGGCGGGCTGTTGTTTGCGGGACATTCCGAGAACTTTACTTATATCACCGATGCGTTCCGGCTGCGTGGCCAGACCGTCTACGACTGCGTGCGCGCAGCGGCGTAGCGGGGTGGCGGACCACGACCAGCGAACTAGCCACCCATGAAGAAGATTCGCGTGCTCTGTGTAGACGATTCGGCCCTCGTGCGCGGGCTGATGACAGAAATCATCAACAGCCAGCCGGACATGGAGGTCGTCGCGACCGCGCCAGACCCGCTCGTGGCGCGTGAGCTGATCAAGCGCCACAACCCGGACGTGCTGACGCTGGACGTGGAAATGCCCCGGATGGACGGGTTGGATTTCCTGGAAAGGCTGATGCGGCTGCGGCCCATGCCGGTGCTGATGGTGTCGTCGTTGACCGAGCGCGGGTCGGAAATCACGCTGCGCGCGCTGGAGCTGGGCGCGGTCGACTTCGTCACCAAGCCCAAGCTCGGCATCCGCGATGGATTGCTGGAGTACACCGAGGTCATCGCCGACAAGATACGGGCCACGGCCCGCGCCCGACCGCGCGCGCGCCCGGCGTCGGCTGCGCCGCCAGCGATGCTACGCAAGCCCCTGGCGAGCACCGAAAAGCTCATCATCGTTGGCGCGTCCACGGGCGGCACCGAGGCCATACGCGAAGTGCTGCTGCCGCTGCCGCCGGACAGCCCCGCCATCCTCATCACCCAGCACATGCCGGCGGGCTTTACCCGCTCGTTCGCGCAGCGCCTGGACAACCTGTGCGCGGTGACGGTGCGCGAGGCCGTGCACGGCGAACGCGTGCTGCCCGGCCACGTGTACCTGGCCCCGGGCGGCGAGGCGCACATGAAGCTTGGGCGCAGCGGCGCCAACTATGTGATCGAGCTCGAAACAAGCGAGCCGGTCAACCGTCACCGCCCATCGGTGGACGTGCTGTTCTATTCCGCCGCCGAGGCCGCTGGCAAGAACGCCATCGGCGTCATCCTGACCGGCATGGGCAAGGACGGCGCCGCCGGCCTGCTGGCGATGAAAAAGGCGGGCGCGCAGACGCTGGCGCAGGACGAGGCCAGCTGTGTGGTGTACGGCATGCCCCGCGAAGCGGTGGCGCTGGGCGCCGTCGATGAAATCGTGCCGCTGTCGCAAATGAGCGAGCGCATCCTGGCCAGGCTGGGCGAGCGGGCGCACCGCGTCTAGCGCCGTCCGGCCAACGGTTTTTCCTGGAGTTTCCAATGGTAGACAAATCGATAAAAATCCTGGTGGTGGACGATTTCCCCACCATGCGCCGAATCGTGCGCAACCTGCTCAAGGAACTGGGCTTCGAAAACGTGGACGAAGCCGAAGACGGCGCCATCGCGCTGGAAAAGCTGCGCAACGGCGGCTTCCAGTTCGTCGTGTCGGACTGGAACATGCCCAACATGGACGGGCTGACCATGCTGCAGCAGATCCGCGCCGACCCGCAGCTGTCGTCGCTGCCCGTGCTCATGGTCACGGCCGAGGCCAAGAAGGAAAACATCGTCGCCGCCGCCCAGGCCGGTGCCAGCGGTTACGTGGTCAAGCCCTTTACGGCCGCCACCCTGGAAGAGAAGCTGACCAAGATCTTCGAAAAACTGGGGTAAGCAGCTATGGATGCCCAGGAGAATGCCGTACCGCCGCCCGGCGAATCGCCGGACATCATCCAGCGTATCGCGCAGCTCACCCGCATGCTGCGCGACAGCATGCGCGAGCTGGGTCTGGATCAGGCCATCAAGGACGCCGCGCAGGCCATTCCGGATGCGCGCGACCGGCTGCGCTATGTGGCCCACATGACCGAGCAGGCCGCCCACCGGGTGCTCAACGCCGCGGAAAGCGCCCAGCCCGAGCAGGACGCCCTGCAGCGCGCCGCGCGCGCGCTCGACGAGCGTTGGCAGCAGTGGTTCGAGACCTCTGCGCTGGAGCTGCCCGAGGCGCGTGACCTGGTACGCGACACGCGCCAATTCCTGCAGGAGGTGCCTGGCCGCGCCCAGGCCACCCAGGCCAAGCTGCTGGAAATCATCATGGCGCAGGACTTCCAGGACCTCACCGGTCAGGTCATCATGAAGATGATGGACGTGGTCAGCGCCATCGAGAAGGAACTGCTGCAGGTACTGCTGGAGAACGTGCCGCAGGAAAAGCGCGACGAAGCCAACAGCCTGCTCAACGGCCCGCAGGTCAATCCGGACGGCAAGGCCGACGTGGTCACCAACCAGGACCAGGTCGACGAACTGCTGGCCAGCCTCGGCTTCTGACCTGGGGCGCGCATCCCCATCCTAAAAGTGTCTGAATAAGGCGGCAATCGCCCCGTTTCTTGGGCGATCGCCGCCTGGGCGCCCGTCCTAGAATGCGCGGCGGGCAGCTGTGTCTCGGCAGGTGCTCGCCCCGGCGCGGGCCATTTCCCGCGCGGTTTGCAACGAAAGCCCGCCGCCGCATGGCAGAAGACAGCGATCTCGAAAAAACCGAACCAGCCTCGCCACGGCGCCTGCAGAAGGCACGCGAGCAGGGGCAGGTGGCGCGATCCCGCGAGCTGGCCACCTTCCTGATGCTGGTCACCGGTGCGGCAGGGCTTTGGATAGGCGCGCAGGCCATCTATCGGGGCCTGAGCGGGGTCATACGCCGCGGCATGGCGTTCGATCCGCGCATCGGCGGCGATACCGCGGTGATGATGGCACAGGCGGTGCGCCAGGCCATGGACGCGCTCACGGTGCTGCTGCCCATCCTGGGCGCGCTGGCCATGGCCGCGGTGCTGGGCAGTATCGCGCTGGGCGGCTTTCTCATTTCCGCCGAGGCGCTCAAGCCGCAGTTCGGGCGCCTGAACCCGGCCAAGGGGCTGGGGCGCATGTTTTCCATGCAAACCCTGGTCGAGCTCGCCAAGGCGATCGCCAAGGCGCTCTTGGTCGGCGGCATCGCCGCCTGGGCCTTGTGGCATTTCCATGACGAGATGCTCGCGCTGATGCACGCGGCGCCCCCGGCAGGCATGGCGCGCGGCCTGAACCTGGTCGCGCTGTGCTGCACGGTGATCGTCGCCTCGCTCGTGGCGATCGTGCTCATCGACGCGCCCTGGCAGCTCTTCAGCTACTTCAAGCGCCTGCGCATGTCGCGCGAGGACGTGCGCCAGGAGCACAAGGAAAGCGAAGGCGACCCGCACGTCAAGGCGCGCATCCGCCAGCAGCAGCGCGCCATGGCGCGCCGCCGGATGATGCAGGCCGTGCCCACGGCCGACGTGGTCGTCACCAACCCCACCCATTATGCGGTGGCGCTGCACTATGCCGCGCAGTCCGCGGGTGCGCCCGTGGTCGTGGCCAAGGGCACGGGCCTGATCGCCGCGCGCATCCGCGAGATCGCCCAGCAGCACAAGGTGCCGCTGCTAGAAGCACCCAGCCTGGCGCGCGCCTTGCACCATAACGTCGAAATCGGGCAAGAAATCCCGGCCGCGCTCTACGCCGCGGTGGCCGAGGTGCTGGCCTGGGTGTTCCAACTGCGCGCCTGGCGCGGCGCGCCCGGCGCCGAGCCGCCGCCGCCGGCCAACCTGCCCGTACCCGCAGCCCTGGATCCGCAACACGGGGCGCTGCATGGAGCCTGATCAATGAGCGCATTGCTTGCAGCACTGAGAAACGGCGGCGGCGCCCAAGTTCGGCTGCTGGCCGGGCCGCTGCTCATCGTCATGGTCATGGCCATGATGATCCTGCCGCTGCCGCCGTTCCTGCTGGACCTGCTGTTTACGTTCAACATCTGCCTGTCGGTGATGATCCTGCTGGTGGCGATGTTCACCAAGAAGCCGCTGGATTTCGCGGCTTTTCCGGCGGTGCTGTTGTTTGCCACGCTGCTGCGGCTGGCGCTGAACGTGGCGTCGACCCGGGTGGTGTTGCTCAACGGCCATAAGGGGCCGGATGCGGCCGGGCAGGTGATCGAGGCGTTCGGCCACTTCCTGGTCGGCGGCAATTTCGCCGTCGGCATCGTGGTGTTCATCATCCTGGTGATCATCAACTTCATCGTCATCACCAAGGGTGCCGGCCGGATCGCCGAGGTGGGCGCGCGCTTTACCCTGGACGCCATGCCCGGCAAACAGATGGCCATCGACGCCGACCTGAACGCGGGCTTGATTGGCGAGGACGAGGCGCGGCGTCGCCGCCAGGAAGTCGGCCAGGAGGCCGAGTTCTACGGCTCGATGGACGGTGCGAGCAAGTTCGTGCGCGGCGACGCCATCGCGGGCCTGCTTATCATGGTGATCAACATCATCGGCGGGCTGATCGTCGGCGTGGCGCAGCACGACCTGTCCTTTGGCGACGCCGGGCGCGTGTACACGCTGCTGACCATCGGCGACGGGCTGGTCGCGCAGATCCCGGCGCTGATCATCTCCACCGCGGCGGGCGTGGTGGTCTCGCGCGTGGCGACCGGCGAAGACGTCGGCCAGCAGATGACCAGCCAGCTGTTCGACAATCCCAACGTGATGTTCATCACGGCCGGCATCATCGGCCTGATGGGGCTGATCCCCAACATGCCGCACGTCGCCTTCCTGCTGCTGGCGACCACCCTGGCCGGCGCGGGCTGGGTGGTGCTCAAGCGCCAGCAGCAGGCCGCGCAGCGCGCAGCCGAAACGCCGCCCGATGCCGCCGCGGCGGCCGAAGCCGCCGCGGCCGAGGCCAGTTGGGACGACGTGTCCATGGTCGACCCGCTGGGCCTGGAGGTCGGCTACCGGTTGATTCCCCTGGTCGACCATGCGCAGAACGGCGAGCTACTGGCCCGCATCCGCAGCCTGCGCAAGAAGTTCGCGCAGGACGTGGGCTTTTTGCCGCCGGTCGTGCACATCCGCGACAACCTGGAGCTAAAGCCCAACGATTACCGCATCCTGTTGCACGGGGTGGAGATCGGGCGCGGCACCGCCACGCCCGGCCAGTGGCTGGCCATCGACCCCGGCGGCGTGACCGCCGAGCTGCCGGGCATGCCCACCACCGACCCGGCCTTCGGCCTGCCAGCCGTCTGGATCGACGCGAGCCAGCGCGACCAGGCGCAGGTGGCGGGCTATACCGTGGTCGATGCCAGCACCGTGGTGGCCACGCACCTGAATCACCTGATGCACCGCCACGGCGCCAAGCTGCTCGGCCGCCAGGAAGTCCAGAGCCTGCTGGATCGCATCGGTCGCGACGCGCCCAAGCTGGTGGAGGACCTGGTGCCCAAGACGGTCAGCCTCACCACTGTCCAGAAGGTGCTGCAGGGCCTGCTGGAGGAAGAAGTCCCCATCCGCGACATGCGCAGCATCGTCGATGTGCTGGCCGAGCATGGGCCACGCCTGACGGCGGCGGCCGCCGCGACCGGCGCCGGGCCCGACGTGCAGGAGCTGGTCGCCCTGGCGCGCCGCGCGCTAGGCCGCGCCATCACGCAGCAATGGTTCCCGGGCGAGGGCGACCTGCGCGTCATCGGTCTGGACGCCAAGCTCGAACGGGTGCTGACGCAGGCGTTGTCGACCAGCGGCGCGCTCGAGCCGGGTCTGGCCGAAACCTTGCTGCGCGAAGCCGCTGCCGCCGTCAAGCGCCAGGAGGCCAACGGCGATCCGCCGGTGCTGCTGGTCTCGCCGCCGCTGCGCGCGTCGCTGTCACGGTTCTTGCGCCATCACATTCCGCACATGGGCGTGCTGTCCAACGCAGAAATCCCTGACGAGCGCATCGTGCGCATCACTTCGCTGATCGGCGGAGGCGCGCCGTGAGCATCCGCCGCTTCGTGGCCAGTACCAACCGGGAAGTCATGCGCCTGGTCAGGATGGCGCTTGGCCCGGATGCGCTCATCGTATCCAGCCGCACGGTCGATGGCGGCGTCGAGGTGATTGCCACTGATGCCGATGCCTTCGATGAGCAAGGCGCCGCGCCTGCGGCGATGCCGGCCGTCCCGCCCGCACCCTCGGCCGTGGCCGCGGCGTATGCTGCGGCGTCCGCGGCTACGCCTGTCGTCGCACCTTCTGGCGAAGGTGCTGCAGTGGCGGCGATCGCGCCTGCGGCTTCGGTTGCGACGACAGCGAGGGCCGCGACGGTTGCGCCCGTGACTGCAGCCGCTGCGTCCGCGCCCGCGGCTTCAAGCACTTCGGATGCGTCAAGTATTCCCATTGCTCCAAGTATTCCCGCAGCATCGACGGCGACTGCCGCGGCAGGTGCCCCGGCTGCCGCGCGCACGATGCCGTCGCTATCGGCCGGTCCTGTGGCATCCGCGCAGCAGCCTGCGCGTGCCGGCTATTTGCCCGCGGAGCTCGCCGATGCCTTGACTGACCTGCGCGGCGCGCTCGAAAGCCGGTTGGACGCACTCGCCTGGAGCAAGAGCGAACGCCGCACGCCGGTGGCGATGGCGCTGTTCCGCCTGCTGTTGGGCGCGGGCTTTAGCACGGCGCTGGTACGCGCCATGCTTGAACGCCTGCCTCCCGAGTTGGACGGGGAGGGCGCGCGTGCATGGGCCCGCAATGAGCTGGTTACCCACCTGCCGGTGCTGCGCCACGAGGACGAGTTGCTTGCCGAAGCCGGCGTGCTGGCGCTGGTAGGGCCGACCGGCGTGGGCAAGACCACCACCATCGCCAAGCTGGCGGCGCGCTGTGTGTTGCGCGTGGGCGCCGACCAGGTCGCGTTGTTGACCACCGATACCTACCGCATCGGCGCGCACGAGCAGTTGCAAATCTACGGGCGGCTGATGGGCGTGCCGGTGTACTGCGTGCGCGACGTGCCCGAGCTGCGCCGCGTCCTGCACGAGGTGGGCGACCGCCGCATCGTGCTGATCGATAACGTGGGCATCAGCCAACGCGACCGCTACGTGGCCGAGCAGGCCGCGATGCTGTGTGCCGCGGGCAGGCCGGTGCGTCGCCTGCTGGTGCTCAACGCCGCCAGCCAGGGCGATACGCTCGACGAGGTGGCGCACGCCTATCGCACCGGTGGCAGCGAGGACGTGCTCGGCTGCATCATCACCAAGCTGGACGAAGCCTCGCACATCGGCGCGGCGCTCGACACCGCCATCCGGCACCGGCTGAAAATCCATTACGTGTCGCACGGCCAGAAAGTGCCCGAGCACCTGGCGTTGCCGCGCGCGGCGGACTTGGTCGACCAGGCGCTGGCCGGCGCACAAGGCACCCGTGCGCTCTATGCCCCCAGCGAGGCTGACCTGGCTGCCTTGTGCGAGGTCGCCCAGGGCGGAACCGGCGCGCCCGCCCAGGCCTTGCAGGATCCGGTACGCCGCCGCCAGCTGTTGATCTCGGCGATCGCCCGGCCGCAGCCGGCGGCGTCGCCCACTTCGGCTGCCTTCGAGCTCGATGCGGCGCTCGATTGGCTGGCGGGTGATGCGGGCTGTGCGCTCGCCCGGCAGTTGTGGAAGCGCCATGGCCAGGGGCAGCCGGCAACGCTGGATGAGTTGCTGCAGGCGTCGCTGGCGGCCGTGCGCGAGGCGTTTCCCAAGGCCTGCCACCGTTATCTGCTGGCCGTGCATGGCCGCGCGCCGTTCAAGGGCGAAGGCCTGCCCGGCGGGCATCTGTTGGCCTGCCTGCTGATGAGCGACCGCGGTGCGGCGCTGGCCGCGCCGGTGCAGCAGCTCGTGCTGGCGCAGGGCGTACTTTCCAGTTGCGGCGATTCCAGCGCGCAGGCGACCTGCCCGGCCGAGGCCATGCTGTCGCGCGCGCGCTGGCTGGCCGAGGGCCTGCCGCAGCTGCCCATGGTCCATGTGATGGAGTCAGGCACCGCGGCCTTGTGGCAAAGCCTGTCCGACGCCGGCATCGCGTGGCTGGCGCGTTGCCCGGGCGGGTTCAGGCTGGTGCACGAGGACTGCCCGACCACGTTGCAGGCCGTTGCCAAGTCGCTGCCGCATGCGCCGGTCCTGGGTGCGGCCAGCCTGTCGGGGCTGGACCAGCTTGCCGCGGGCGCGGGCACCGCGCTGGCGCTTTGGGCGGCCGATGCGCCGGTTGCGCTGCGCGGCGCGCCGGAGCCGGCCTTGCGCATGATTTCGGCGCGGCTGGTCAATGCCCGGACGGGCGAAACCGTCACCCAGCTGTGCGGCTTGTCCAACCTGCCGGCCGGGGACGCGTCGGCGTCGTTGCTGGCCGGATGGCTGGCCATGCACGAGCAGGCCAAGGGCAGCTTCAGGCAGATGGTCCACGCCTGGGCGCCGCTCGGCCAGCCCGATGGCGTGCAAGCCTTGCTGTGCCAGGCGGTGACCGCCGGGCACATTGGCGCCGCAGCCTGGCACATCGGCCGCAGCCCCGAGGCGAGCGGCCTGCGCAACCTGTTGACGGGATTGGTCGGCTGGGATCGCAAGGCGCCGGCGCGCGTCATGCCGGTGGCGTTGCAGCGCCTGTTCGCGCTGCTGGAAATCGCCGGCCAGGACCCGGGGGCTGGCGCTGCTTAAAGTGCGGGAAGTGTGGGTATCAGCCGGTGGCGATGGTCTTGCCGGCGTTGAGCGCCTGGGCGCGGCCGCTGGCGTCATAGACATTGCCCAGCCCCGCCACACTGCGCAACGCATCCAGCGACATTTGCGTGTGGCGCAAGTGGGTGTCGATCAGCGCGCCGTTGCGCTGGTTGAGCCGCCGCGCGTGCTCGGCCAAGTCTAGCAGTTCGTCCCAAGCCTCGCCGATGTCAGCGTGCTGGCGGGCCAGGCGTTGCATGGCGGCATGGCTGCCGTCGGACTCACCCAGCGCCACGGCGAGTGCCGCGCGCTGCTGACCGAGCGCTTCGAGCCGGGCCGCCTCGGCCTGCTTGGCCTCGATGGTGGCCAACAGGTCGTCGGGACTGTCGCTGTCGGTCAGCAAGGCGGCTTCGGTTTCCAGCAGCCCGATGAAGCGTTCCACCGATTCGGCCTCGGCGGCCAGGCAGTCGAGCAGTTCGGCGACGGCGGTCATGTTCTTGCGCGGGCGTCGATCGAAAAAGAGGGCGGGCCCTGGGTCACTTGAGCAGTTCGCGGGCGCTGGCGATCAGGCCGTCGGCGATGCGGCTGGCGTCGATCGGCAGCCGACCGGCGGCGATGGCCTCGCGCAGCTCGGCCACGCGCGCCAGGTCGATGTCGGACGCGCCGTCTTGCAGGGCGGCCAGCTTCAGCGACGTCGGGCTCAGCGCCACCTGGGCGCTGCCGGCGGCGGCGCGCCCGGCTTGCGCCGGCTGGCCGCTGCCGTCCGGGCGGGCGACGGGCCCGGCGGGGGTGTAGGGGGTCCGCGAGGACGTGGAATTGACTTTCAACATGATCTCCGTGGGCGGTGCCGTTCGCGCGGCGTCCCTATGACCGGGTAACGGCAGGCTTGCCCCGGACTTTAACAAGCCGGAGTGCGTCCGGATACCGGGGCAGGGCGGCCGCTACATCGGCACCTCCACCGTGTGGGCGTCCTGGACGATGCCGCTGACGATCTGCCCGCTGGCTGTGCGCACCCGCACCGAGGCGCCCGGAGCGGCGTTGCCCATGGCCTCGCCTTCGCCGGTGACGACAAACCCCGGCCCCCGGGCCAGGATGCGCACCACGGTGCCGCGCTGGACCACGTCGGGCGCGCGCAGCGCCCGCATGCGGATGGGCTGCCCGGCGGCGATGCGCTGCGTGGCCACGCTGCCGATGACGGCGGCCGTGTCCACGGCGATCCCGGCAGCCAGCGTGATGAGTTCGCCCTGGCGTGCTTCGAGGTCTTCCGGACCGATCGGCTCGCCAGGCCGGATGCTGCGCGCAGCCACGTAATAGCTGCCCTGGACGCTGATGGCAGCTGGCACGTAAAGCGTCCAGGGCTGCGGCGAGAGGCAGCGCAGCCCGACGGACAGGCGTGGCCGCAGCCGGGTGCCACCCGTCAGGAACGCGACGGGCTCATCGCAGGCGGGCAGCTCGCTTGCGCGCCCTGGCACATCGACCGAAATCGTCGCGTGCCCGCCCAGGTGGGCGACCTGCTCGAGCAGGAAGTCGCGCACGACGGCTTGCACGATGGCCGGATCCTGGCCGTCGGCCAGCGCCGGCGCGCTGGGCGCAAACCACGCGAGCAGGCTGGCCAACAAGGCAAGGATCGGGCGCGTCATGATGACAGCATTGTAGGAGCGCTGCGGCCGCGTCAATACCTGAATTGAATGGGGAATATAGGGTTATTTGGATGATTGTTGCGGCAGCCGCCCACCTAAGATGCCGGTCATGCGAAAAGGGCCGGGCAGGTGCCCGGCCATTGCCCGATAGGACCAGGCCCGATGATCGACCGGATAGGCGAGGACTTTCGTTTCTACCAGCAGGCGCTGGCGCTGCGCACGCAGCGCCACGAAGTGCTGTCTTCCAACATCGCCAACGCCGATACGCCGAACTACAAGGCCCGCGACTTCGATTTCCGCGCCGCGATGCAAGGCGCCATCGAAGGCCGCATGCGCCTGCCCGACACGCACCTGGCGATGACCTCGCCGCGGCACATCCCGGGCAAGGCGCACAGTCCCGGCCCCGACGTCGAGCTGCTGTATCGCCAGCCGCTGCAGCCCAGCATGGACGGCAACACCGTCGACATGGATGTCGAGCGCATGCATTTCGCCGACAACACCATGCGCTACCAAACCGGGCTGACCGTACTGTCCTCGCGCATCCGCACCCTGATGGCCGCGCTGCAACAGCAATAATGCGGGAGCTTCGAATATGTTCAACATTTTCAAGATCGCGGGTTCGGCCCTGACGGCGCAATCGCAGCGCATGAACGTCTCGGCCAGCAACCTGGCCAACGCCGACAGCGCCGTGGGCCCGGACGGGCAGCCCTACCGGGCCCGCCAGGTGGTGTTCCGTGTCGATCCGCTGGCCGGTCAGCTGCACGGCTCGGCCGTCGGCGGCGTGACGGTGGCCGGCGTCATCGAGGATCCCGCGCCGCCGCGCAGGGTCTACGACCCGGGCAATCCGCTGGCCGATGCCCAGGGCTACGTGACCATGCCCAATGTCGACGTGGTCGCCGAGACGGTCAACATGATCTCGGCGTCGCGCTCATACCAGGCCAACGTCGAGGTGGTCAATACCGCCAAGAGCCTGATGCAGCAAACCCTCCGGCTGGGCCAATAGCGCCCGCAAGCATGCAACCCTAAGCCACGGAGCCGACCAGCATGGCCGTCAACGTACTTGCCGACAGCAGCACCCAATCCGTCAATCCCACCGGGTTGGCGTATGACTCCGCCAATGCTGCTGCGCGCAACCTGATCGACGAAACGCAGGAGCGCTTCCTGACGCTGCTGATTACGCAGCTCAAGAACCAGGACCCGCTCAACCCCCTGGACAACGCCGAGGTCACCTCGCAGATCGCCCAACTGTCCACGGTCAATGGCATCACCCAGCTGAACAACACGCTGCTGGCACTGTCCGGACAGCTGGACGTGTCGCAGTCCATGCAGGCCGCCGCGCTCATCGGAAAGGGCGTGCTGGTGCCGGGCGAAAAGATCAAGCTGGGTACCAGCACCGACGATCCGTCCGTGCGCGAGGCCACGCCGTTTGGCATCGACCTGATCAGCGGGGCGTCCGAGATCACCGTGACCATCGTCGATGCCAATGGCAAGGCCGTGCGCACGATCAAGGTCGACCCGCAGGACAGCGCGGGCGTGCTGTCGCTGACCTGGGACGGCAAGGACGACGCCGGCGCCGACGTGCCTGACGGGGCCTACCGCGTCAAGGTCTCGGCCGTCGACGCCGACGGCAAGGCGGTCCCGGCCGAGGCGCTGACCTACGGCAAGGTCCAGAGCGTGGCCTACACCGCCGAAGGGCTGCGGCTGGACCTGGGGCTCGCCGGGCCGGTCAGCCTGCTGGATATACGCAAAGTCATGTAATGCCTAGCCCGCTGCTCCTTGCGACAGCGGCGGGCGACGGACGACGAACACTTTCGACCTAAGAGGAAAGTCAATGGGCTTCGGACAAGGATTGAGCGGACTGAACGCCGCCTCCCAGAACCTGGACGTCATCGGCAACAACATCGCCAACGCCGGCACCGTGGGCTTCAAGGCCGGCTCGGCCACGTTCGCCGACGTCTACGCCAACTCGCGGGTCGGGCTGGGCGTGCAGGTCTCCGGCGTGAACCAGCGCTTCACCGTCGGCAACATCACGGTCACCGGCAACATGTTCGACATGGCCATCGACGGCGAAAAAGGGCTGTTCCGCCTGCTCGATCCCAGCGGGGCGGTGCTGTATTCGCGCAACGGCCAGTTCTTCGCCGACAAGAACAACTACATCGTCAACGCCCAAGGCCATCGCCTGACCGGCTACCCCGCCGGCGGCGTTGGCCTGAATCCCGTCCCGCTGATGGTGCCCTCGGGCAACATCCCGCCGCAGGCCAGCAGCGCCGGCAGCATCAAGGTCAACCTGGATGCCAATGAGGCGGTGATTTCGGAGACCGGGGCGCCAGAGCAGCTGGGGCAAGTGAACCTGGACAATGGCAGCGGGGTGACGACGTACTATTTCCGCATGGATGACCAGGGTCATATCACTTGGACCGACAACACCGGCGCCGTGGTGGCCCCGCCCGCAGATGGGGTGTATTCGGATCCCACTGATCCGTCGGTCCAAGTGACCATCAGCGGTGGTCAAGTGACGCTGGGTTCGCTGTCCAACGTGGATGGGTATCAACCTTATGAGCCCGCCATGATCGCCATGCCCTTCGATCCCAGCAACCCTGACACGTTCACGCATTCCTTCCCGTTGAACGTGTACGACTCCCTGGGCAACGAGCACCAACTGACGCAGTATTTCGTCAAGCGCGAGGGTACCGGCAGCACCAGCGTGTGGGACGTGTACTACCGGCTGGACGGCGCGCCGGTGGACGTACCGGCCGGCGGCGGTCCGGTGCAGATGGAGTTCGACATGAACGGGCGGCTGATCAGCGCACCCATCGTCAACCTGGCGTTCAACTCGCCGGGCGGTGTCAACTCGCCGGCCCAACCGCTGAACATCGCCTTCAACTATACGGGGTCGAGCTCGTTCGGCGGCGGCTTTACCAATGACTTCGACGTCAACGGCTATCCCACCGGCGAATACGCCAGCATGTCGGTGGGCGCGGACGGCACGCTGGTGGCCAACTACACCAACGGCCAAACACAGGTGGTGGGCACCGTGGTGCTGGCGCACTTCCGCAACATGCAGGGGCTGCAGCCCGTGGGCGGCAATGCCTTCGTCGAGACCGCGACCTCGGGCCAGCCCATCCTGGGCCAGCCGGGCACCAATAGCCTAGCCACGATCAAGGGGCAGGCGGTCGAGGAATCGAACGTCAACATGAGCCAGGAGCTGGTCAACATGATCATTGCCCAGCGCACCTACCAAGCGAACGCCGAAACCATCCAGACGCAGGACCAGATCCTGCAGACGCTGATCAACCTGCGCTGACGTCAATGGACCGCATCGTCTACACCGCCATGAACGGCGCGGCGCGGACCCTGGAGCACCAGGCTGTGCTGACCAACAACATGGCCAACGTCAACACCACGGGCTTCCGGGCGCAGCTGGCCATGTACCGATCAGTTCCCGTGGTGGGCGACAACAGCCTGCCGACGCGGGTGGCGACCGCCGCGGCCACGCCGGGCAGCAACTTCCGGCAGGGCCAGGTGGTGACCACGGGCCGCGAACTGGACGTGGCCATCGCCGGCGATGGGTGGCTGGCGGTGCAAACGCCGCAGGGCGAAGCCTATACCCGCGCCGGCAACCTACAGGTTGGCGCCAACGGGCTGTTGCAGACCGCCACCGGCCTGCCGGTGCTGAGCGCCGACAACGCGGTGATCGAGATCCCGGAGCAGGCGTCGCTGACCTTTGCGCCGGACGGCGCGATCACGGCGCTGGGCGCGGGGGATCCGCCCAATGACGTGGTGTTGCTTGGCCAACTCAAGCTGGTCAACCCGCCGACCGG
The DNA here is from genome assembly GCA_937908115.1 of uncultured Alcaligenaceae bacterium. Lineage (GTDB taxonomy): Bacteria > Pseudomonadota > Gammaproteobacteria > Burkholderiales > Burkholderiaceae_B > CALEQZ01. The sequence continues at coordinate 37,021 of CALEQZ010000025.1, forward strand.
GCAGCTCGTGCGCGGCGACGATGGCCTGTTCCGCGTGCAGGCCCCCAACGGCCAGACGGGCTTGCCGCTGCCGGCCGACCCGGGCGTTCGCATCATTCCTGGTGCGATCGAGACCAGCAACGTCAGCCCGGTCGAGGTCATGGTGGGGATGATAGACAACGCGCGCCGCTTCGAAATGCAGATGCAGGTCATTCAGAACGCCGATGCCAACGCGCAGCGCGCCAACAGCATTCTGGGCCCGGTCAGCTGACGGCCCTTGACCGTGCGGCGCGGCCGCGCGAAGGAGTAGCAACATGATTCGATCGTTGTGGATTGCCAAGACGGGTCTGGAAACGCAGCAGACCAGCATGGACGTCATCTCCAACAACCTGGCCAACGTCAGCACCAATGGCTTCAAGCGCACGCGCGCGGTGTTCGAAGACCTGATGTACCAGACGCTGCGCCAGCCCGGCGCGCAGGTGGGCGACGCCAACCAGCTGCCCTCGGGCCTGCAGATCGGCACGGGCGCGCGCACGGTGGCCACCGAGCGCATCCATAGCCAGGGCAACCTGAACAACACCGGCGGCACGCTGGACGTGGCCATCCAGGGCCGCGGCTTCTTCCAGGTCGAGTTGCCCGACGGCACGCTGGCGTACACGCGCGACGGTGCGCTGCAGGTCGACCAGGACGGCCAGATCGTAACCGCCGGCGGCTACGTGGTGCAGCCCCCCATCAATGTGCCGGACAACGCGCTGGAGATCACCATCGGCCGTGACGGCGTGGTGTCGGTCACGCAGCCCGGCCAGGCGGGCGTGAGCGTGCAGATCGGCCAGCTGCAGCTGGCCACCTTCATCAACCCAACGGGCTTGCAGAGCATCGGCGAGAACCTGTACCTGGAAACCGACGCTTCGGGTCCGGCCAATCTGCTGCAGCCGGGCCTGGATGGTGCCGGCCAGGTGCTGCAAGGCTATGTGGAGACGTCCAACGTCAACGTGGCCGAAGAGCTGGTCAACATGATCACGACGCAGCGCGCCTACGAAATCAACAGCAAGGCCGTCCAGACGTCCGACCAGATGCTTGCGCGCCTGACCCAGCTGTAATCGATGGAGCGCGACACCATGCGCCTGGCGCTGTCCCTGTTGTTGACGCTGTTCATGGGCGGCTGCGCGCTGGTGCCCCCCGAGCCCATCGTCACCGGGCCGTTGACGGCACCGCCGCCTCCGCCGCCTGCGCCCGCGCCGGTGCCCAATGGCGCGATCTACCAGCCAACGGTCTACGGCAACTACCCCTTGTTCGAGGACCGACGCCCGCGCAACGTCGGCGATATCGTCACCATCGTGCTCAATGAGCGCACCAATGCCGCCAAGGGCGTGGCCACCAGCACCGACCGCCAGGGCAGCGTCTCGCTTGGGCTGGACCTGTTGCCGGCGCTGGCGCCGAGCTGGCTGGGCCGCCAGAGCACCGATGTGTCCGGCGCCAACCAGGCGCGGGGCCAGGGCAGCAGCAGCGCCAACAACATGTTCACCGGCACGATCACGACCACCGTCGTGGGCGTGCTGCCCAACGGCAACCTGCAGGTGGCAGGCGAAAAGCAGATCGCCATCAACCGTGGCAGCGAGTACATACGCTTCTCCGGCGTCATCGACCCGCGCTCGATCAGCGGCGCGGGCACCGTGTCGTCCACGCAGGTGGCCGACGCGCGCATCGAGTACCGCAGCAAGGGCACGATGGACGAGGTCCAGACCATGGGCTGGCTGCAGCGCTTTTTCCTGAACATTTCGCCTTTCTGACTGACATGTCCGGCCTGCTTCGCATTGCCCGCAACCTGTTGATGCGCTCGTGCGCGGTAGTGTGCCTGTCCGCGCTGGCCGCGCCCGCGCACGGCGAACGGATCAAGGACCTGGCCAGCATCCAGGGCGTGCGTGCCAACCAGCTGATCGGCTACGGCCTGGTCGTGGGTTTGGACGGCAGCGGCGACCAGGTGCGCCAGACGCCGTTCACCCAGCAAAGCCTGACCAATATGCTGGCGCAGCTGGGCATCACCGTTCCACAGGGCTCGAACATGCAGCTCAAGAATGTGGCCGCGGTGATGGTGACTGCTGAGTTGCCGCCTTTCGCGCGGCCCGGCCAGAAACTGGACGTGGTCGTCTCGTCCATGGGCAACGCCAAGAGCTTGCGCGGCGGCACTTTGCTGATGACGCCGCTCAAGGGCGCCGACGGGCAGGTGTACGCCATCGCCCAGGGCAACCTGCTGGTGGGGGGAGCCGGCGCCGAGGCCGGCGGCTCCAGTGTGCAGGTCAACCAATTGAACGGCGGGCGGATCAACGGCGGCGCGATCGTCGAGCGCGCCGTGCCCACCTCGTTCGCGCACGACGGCACCATCTACCTGGAAATGGACGTGACCGATTTCGGCACGGCCCAGAACGTCGCCAACGCGCTCAACCGCCGTTTCGGTGCAGGCACCGCCGTGGCGCTGGATGGCAGGGTGGTGCGGGTGCGCGGCCCGGCCGACCCGGCCGCGCAGACGGCCTTCCTGTCCCAGGTGGAGAACCTGCCGGTCGAGCGCGCGCCGCTGCCGGCCAAGGTGATCATCAACGCGCGCACCGGCTCGGTGGTCATGAACCGTAACGTCATGATCGAGGAAGCCGCGGTCGCCCACGGCAACCTGTCGGTAGTCATCAACCGCCAGGCGGCGGTCAGCCAGCCCAACACGCCTTTCGGCGGCGGCCAGACCGTGGTGGTGCCCACGACGGATATCGAGATGCGCCAGGAAGGCGGCGGCCTGCAGCGCGTGCGCACCAGCGCCAGCCTGTCCGACGTGGTGCGCGCGCTCAATGCGCTGGGCGCCACGCCCCAGGATCTGCTGTCCATCTTGCAGGCCATGAAGAGCGCCGGCGCGCTGCGCGCCGAGTTGGAGATCATTTGAGTCCCGCCATGGCCATTCCATCCTATCCCTCCGGCGCCAGCGCGATCGCCTTCGACGTCCGCACCCTGGACAACCTGAAAGGCCGGGTGCGGCAGTCGCCTGATGCCGCTGCCGGCCACTATCGCGAGGTGGCCAAGCAATTCGAGGCCTTGTTCCTGCAGGTCATGCTCAAGGCCATGCGCGAGGCTACGCCGCAGAACGGCTTGTTCGACAGCGACCAGACACGGCTGGCGCGCTCGCTGGCCGACGAGCAGCTGGCGTTCGAGCTGGCCTCGCCAGGCATCGGGCTCGCCCAAGCGCTGCTGGACATGATCCAGCGCCAGCAGGGCGGCGCGGACCAAGGGCAGGGCACGGCCGCGTGGCATGCGCCCGAGGCGAATACGTCGCGCGTGCCGGGGCTGCGTTCGCACATCGGTGCCTACGACGGCCGCAGCGCGCCGTCGGTGCCGCCGGCGGTATCAGCGCTGCTGGACATGCTGGCCGGGGACCGCGCCGCTGGCAAGGCGGCGACCGCGCAAGGCGCGCCGCGCCATGTGGTGGAATTCGTCTCGCGCATGGCCGGCCCGGCCAAGGCAGCCGAGCGGGCGAGCGGCGTGCCGGCGCGGCTGATCCTTGGCCAGGCCGCGCTCGAATCCGGCTGGGGCCAGCGCGAGCTGCGCCATCCCGACGGGCGGCCCACCTACAACGTCTTCGGCATCAAGGCCACCGGCGGCTGGCAGGGCGAGGTGGTCGAGGTTACCACCACCGAGTACGAAAACGGCGTGCCGCGCAAGGTGGTCGAACCCTTCCGCGCGTACGGCTCGTACGCTGAAGCTTTTGCCGACTATGCCCGCCTGATCGGCAGCAGCCCGCGCTACCGCGCAGTCGTCCAGGCGCGCAACGAGGTCGAGGCGGCCCGGCATATCCAGTCGGCGGGCTATGCCACCGATCCGCGCTATGCCGAGAAGCTGATCGACGTCATGGCCAGCCTCGGCGGACTTATTTAGGGGCTGACCATGGCGAACCGGGCGAAGTGTTTGCCAGCGGCCGCATCAGCGCGGGCCGCAGCTAAATATTGGCGCGAGAAAGCCGTTAACCCGACAAATTTCCATGTCGCGGCGCCAGATGGCGCCGATGCGCGCAACGGGTAACCGAGATGAACCTGTACAACCTCGCACTCACGGGCATGAACGCCGCACAGGCGCGGCTGACCGTCACCGGGCACAACATCAACAATGCCGACACGGAAGGCTACAACCGCCAAAGCGTGATCGTGTCCACCGCCGGTGCCACTGGGACGACCACCGGCTTCTACGGCCGCGGGGTCAAGGTCGACTCGGTGATGCGGGCCTATGACAGCTTCCTGTACAAGCAGCTGGTCAGCTCGCAAAGCGTGGGTGCGCAACTCGTGACCTACGGCGAACAGCTTGGCCAGATCAACAACCTGCTTGCGGACCGCACGGTAGGCGTGGCGCCTGCCATCATCAACTTCTTTGACGCAGTCGACGCGGTGGCCTCGGCGCCGGCCGACCCTGCCGCGCGCCAGGAGCTGATTGGCCGCGCGGGCAACCTGGTCACGCAGATCAACGAAGTCAGCCGCTTCCTGGACGACCAGCGCAACGACGTCAACGTCCAGATCGAGACCACGGTCGCGCAGATCAACAGCTACGTCGTTCGCATCAGCGAGCTCAACCAGCAGATTGCCGAAGCCAAGGCGGCCACCACCGGCCAGCCGCCCAACGACCTGTACGACCAGCGCGACCAGCTCGTCACGGAGCTGAACCAGCTGGTCAAGGTCAACGTCATGGAGCAAGGCGACAGCTTCAATATCTCGGTCGGCAATGGCCAGGTATTGCTATCGGGCAAGTCGGTCTTCCCGCTCAAGGCCGTGGCCTCGTCGTCGGACCCGACCCGCGTAGTGGTTGCGTACACGGCGCCCACCGGCGAACCGGGCAAGACGATGACGGTGGAGCTCGAAGACAAGGTCATCACCGGCGGCAAGCTCGGGGGGCTGCTGCAGTACCGTACCGAGTCCCTGGATGTCCTGCAAAATGACCTGGGCCGCATGGCGATCGGCCTGGCGCTGGCCTTCAACGCCCAACATACCCAGGGGGTGGACCTGAACGGCAACCCCGGCGGCGCCTTTTTCAACATGACCGCGCCCGCCGGCATCGCCAACAGCAAGAACGCCGGCACGGGCGTGGTCACCATCGCCTACGGCGACATCGACCAGCTGACCAATGCCGATTACGAGATCGTCTTCGACGGAGCGAACTACACCATCACGCGCGAGCCGGCCGGCACCGTGGTCTACCTCGGCGACGGCAGCGACCTGTCCGGCACGCCGCCGCGGCTGATCGACGGCATCCAGTTCAACCTGAGCGGCGCTCCGGTGGCGGGCGACAAGTGGCTGGTCCAGCCCACGCGCCATGCCGCCCGGGACCTCGGCCTGGCGATCACTGACCCCGGCGCGATCGCCGCGGCCGACGTCGCCGGCGGCTCGGCCAACGGTAACAATGCGCTGGAGCTGGCCAAGCTGCGCACCGCCAAGATCATGGGGCGCGGCACGCTCAGCATCAACGAAGCGTTCTCGCAGCTGGTCAACACCGCCGGCGTACAGATGCAGCAGATTTCGACGGCAAGCAAGGCGCAGGCCAACCTGATCGAGCAGAACCTCGCCGCCCAGCAGGCGCTGTCGGGCGTCAACCTCAACGAGGAATACGTCTACCTGATGCGCTACCAGGAGCAGTTCTCCGCGGCCGCTCGGCTGATTGACGTCGGCTCGAAAGTGTTCGACACCCTCCTGGGCCTGCGCTAGGCCTGAACCGCCAGATTCGAACCGAGGCAAGCGACCATGCGCATCAGCACTTCACTCATGTACGGCAGGGGCCTGTCGACGATCAATTCGCAGCAGGCCGACCTGGTGCACATCTTCCAGCAGGTCGGTACGGGAAGGCGCATCCTCACTCCGGCCGACGACCCTCTGGGCGCGGCCAAGTCCATCAACCTGGGCCAGACCGAGGCGCTGAACGCACGCTATGGCGCCAACCGCGCCATCGCGGCCCAGAACCTGGGGCTGGAAGACAACGTCCTGAACACCATCATGCTGCGGGTGCAGGACATCAAGACCCGCATCGTCGAGGCGGGTAACGGCACGTATTCCGACGAAGAGCGGCGCACGCTGGCCAACGTGCTTCGCGCGGCCTACGACGACCTGTTCGCCCAAGCCAATGCGACCGATGGCAACGGCCAGTATTTGTTTTCGGGCTATACCGGGGATACGCCGGCCTACGTCAAGGATGGCACCGGCAAGGTCGTCTGGAACGGCTCGCCCGGCGAGCGACTGATCCAGGTCGACCAGACCCGCCGACTGTCGTCGAGTGACATTGGCCTGGACATCTTCAACCGCGCCACGCCAGGCTCGCGTGACTACATCACCTCGGCCGACCCGGCCAATGCCGGCACGGCCCTAATCAAGACGCCTTCGATCAACGATCCCATCGGCCCGAACGTTGGCCACGACTTCACGATCACCTTCGCGGGCGATCCGCCGGCGTACACGGTTGATGTCACTGATGCCGACGGCAATCTGATCGAAACGCAAGGGCCGTTCCCCTATCAATCCGGCACCGCCATCGACATGGGCGGCGTGCAGGTCTTCATCGAAGGCGAGCCGCAGCCAGGCGACGTCTTCCAGGTCGAGAATGCGCAGTCGGCCGACCTGGACCTGTTCGCGACCCTGGATGCCGTGATCGCCGCGCTGGAGGTGCCGGCCGACGGTGACCCTGTGGCCATGGCCCGCGTGGTCAACATGCTGTCCACGGTCAACCAGAAGCTGGACATCAATCACGACAACATCCTGACCGTGCGCGCCTCGGTCGGCGCTCGCTTGAATGAGCTGGAGGCGTTGGACGCCAACGGCGAGGTGCGCAACCTCAACTACAAGGACCAGCTGTCCAAGCTGGAGGACGTCGATTACTACCAGGCCATCAGCAAGCTGCAGCTGCGCGAGATGGCGCTGCAGGCGGCCGTTTCGGCGTTCCAAAGCATCCAGACCACGACCAGCCTGTTCAACATGCGTCGATAGCCGCAGGTCGGCGGTGGCCGGGCTGGGTGCGGGCAGCGCCCGGGCAGGCCACCGCCGCGATGCCTTGCCACAGAACACGCCATGCTATCCAACCTGAAGATCCGAACCGGCCTGCTGCTGATGCTGCTGGCGTTGTCCGCCCTTGCCCTGGTGGCGACGCTGTTCGGCTTGCACAGCGTGCGCGAGGCCGACGATGCGATGCAGCGTCTCAACAGCCTGATCGCCGAGCAGGGTCGACACGTGCGCGCGGCCTACGATGCGTCCTCGCGCGCGGTGCTGCGCATCGAGACCGGCCGCGCGCTGGCCGAGGCCGGGCAGGCACGCGCGCAAATGGAGCTGGACCTGGCCGCCGCCCGCATCACCGATGCGCGCAACGCGTTTGCGCGCTATGCGGAGATCACGACCGGCACGGATGAGGCCGCCGCGCTGCAAGGCAAGCTGCGCGAAGCCTTCAACCGCTACGTGGCCGCCGCCGATTCGGCGATCCAGGCCGCGCGCCAAGGCAAGGTCGCCCAGGGCGGCAGCGAGCTGATCACGGCGAGTGACGCCTTTGCTGCGGCCGTGGCCGAGTTCGACACGTTCATCCAAGACCTGACCACGGCCGCCGCTGCGGAGAGCGCCTCTGACGAGCGCTTCATGATGATCGCCACCGCCGTCCTGGTGCTGGCGGTGTTCGCCTTTGGGCTGACGTCCCACTGGTACGTCGGTCGCCAGGTGGTGCGTCCCTTGCGTGAAGCTGGCCAGGTATTTGACCGGATTGCGTCGGGGGATTTGACGCAGCGCATCG
>CALEQZ010000026.1 GCA_937908115.1 uncultured Alcaligenaceae bacterium
GACAGTCTTCGTTGCCGGTGGTGGATACGATGGCCGAATGCCCGCCCTTGGTCACCGACAGGAAATGATGCGGCTGCGAGGCCGCCTTGATGGCATCCACCGCAATGCGCACATTGCCGTCGGTGCCGTTCTTGAACCCCACCGGGCACGACAATCCCGACGCCAGCTCGCGGTGCACCTGGCTCTCGGTGGTGCGCGCGCCGATCGCGCCCCAGGCCACCAGGTCGGCAATGTACTGCGGCGTGATCATGTCCAGGAATTCGCAGCCGGCCGGCATGCCCATCTCGTTGATGTCCAGCAGCAGTTCGCGCGCGGTGCGCAGGCCCTTGTTGATGTTGAAGCTGCCGTCCAGGTCGGGGTCGTTGATCAGGCCCTTCCAGCCTACCGTGGTGCGGGGCTTTTCGAAGTACACCCGCATGATGATTTCCAGTTCGCCGGCAAAGCGGTCGCGCTCGGCCTTCAATCGCTGCGCGTATTCCAGCGCCGCCTTCGGATCGTGAATGGAGCACGGCCCGATCACCACCACCAGCCGGTCGTCCATGCCGTGCAGCACCCGGTGCACGGCGTCGCGCGCCGCATAGACCACTGCCGAGACCGCTTCGCTGCAGGCGAATTCGCGCATCAGGTGCGCGGGCGGGGACAGTTCCTTGATTTCTCGGATACGTAAATCGTCTGTGTTGTGCGACACGGGGGGCTCCAGCGGTGTTGTCGTTGAGGTTCGAACGGGTATAAAAAAAGCCGCCAGATTCACTGGCGGCTTTTTCGAGGGATTCTTTGCTATTCGATCAGGTACAGCGCTTCCCTTCCTCCGCCAGTGGCATTGGAAAACCAAAAAAATAAAAAAAGTAGGAACGAAAGGCGACCATAGCAAAGCATGCTACCACGGGAATCGTCGAACCGGCAATACGTTATTTCGCACGAACAGGCCCTTTCACGCCGTGAGGCTCAGTCGCGCCGCCCCTTGCGCATCCAGGCCGCCAACTGATGCGGGCGCAGGCTGTCGTAGTCCTCGAACGGCTGGTGAATCCAGGGGTTGGTGGGCAGGCGCGACACGAAGAAATCGGGTATGGCCTGGGAGTGTCCCTTCCACCACAACACGGCGGATTTCAGTTCGGTGATGGCGGGAAACTGCGTGCGCAGGTGCTCGAGCACGCGGTTGAAGGTCAGGCCGGTATCCACCATGTCGTCCACCAGCAGCACGCGGCCGGCAAGACTGCCGCGGGTGATGGTGATGAACTGGGCGATGTCCAGCTGCCCCTGCTTGGTGCCGGCCGCCTCGCGGTAGCTGCTGGTGGCCAGAATCCCGAGCGGCACGTCGTAGATGCGCGACAACACGTCGCCCACCCGCACGCCGCCACGCGCCAGGCACAGAATCTGATCGAACTGCCAGCCCGAGTCGTGCACCTTGAGCGCGAGTTGCTCGATCAGGCCGTGGTAATCGTCCCAGCTTACCCAGAGGTCCTTGTCGGCGTCGGCGGCATGCGTCATGAGAGGAATCAGCCTTTGAACGGGTGGCGCAGAACGATGGTTTCCAGGCGGTCGGGGCCGGTGGAAACCAGGTCGATCGGCACGCCGCAGATCTCGGCCACGCGTTCCAGATAGCGGCGGGCATTGAGCGGCAGCTTGTCGTACTCGGTGACGCCCACGGTCGACTCGCTCCAGCCGGGAAGTTCCTCGAGCACGGCCTCGGCCTGGCCCACCGCATGCGCGCCATAGGGCAGAACATCGCGCCACTCGCCGTTCATACGATACCCCACGCCGAGCTTGATGGTTTCCAGCCCGTCGAGCACGTCGAGCTTGGTGATGCACAGGCCCGAGATGCCGTTCAGGCGCACCGAGCGCTTGAGCGCGGCGCCATCGAACCAGCCGCAGCGGCGGGCGCGGCCGGTGACCGAACCGAATTCCTGGCCCACCCGCGCCAGATGCTCGCCCGTGCTGTCGGTCAGCTCGGTGGGAAACGGCCCCGAACCGACGCGCGTGGCGTAGGCCTTGGTAATGCCCAGCACGTACTCCAGGCATTGCGGACCAACGCCGGCGCCGGCCGCGGCCGCGCCGGCCACGCAGTTGCTGCTGGTCACGAACGGATAGGTGCCGTGGTCGACGTCGAGCAGCGCACCCTGCGCGCCCTCGAACAGCAGCTTGCTGCCGGCCGACTGGGTTTCGAACAGTCCGCTGGAAACGTCGGTGACCATGGGCGCAATGCGTGGCGCCAGCGCCATCGCCTGTTCGAACACCGCGTCGAACGCGACCGCCTCGGCCTGCAGGTATTGCGTGAGCACGAAGTTGTGGTAGTCCAGCGCCTCGGCGAGCTTTTCCTTGAAGGCCGGCTCATCGAACAAGTCCTGCACGCGGATCGCGCGCCGCGCCACTTTGTCCTCGTACGCCGGGCCGATGCCGCGGCCGGTGGTGCCGATCTTGGCGGCGCCCTTGCGCGCTTCGCGCGCCTTGTCGATCGCCACGTGATACGGCAGGATCAACGGGCAGGCTTCGGAAATGCGCAGGCGCTCGCGCACCGCGATGCCGGCGGCCTCGAGCTCTTCGATTTCGGTGAGAAGCGCCTCGGGCGAGAGCACCACGCCGTTGCCGATATAGCAGGTGACGCCGGCATGCATGATGCCCGAGGGAATCAGCCGCAGAATGGTTTTCTTGCCGCCGATCCACAGCGTGTGCCCCGCATTGTGGCCGCCTTGAAAGCGCACCACGCCCTGGGCCGACTCGGCCAGCCAGTCGACGATCTTGCCTTTGCCTTCGTCGCCCCACTGCGTACCGATGACCACTACGTTCTTAGCCATGTTGGACTTCCCACAACCTGTGATTACGTGAATGTTCCTGCAGGCGCCGCAGGCCCCTGCGCGATTCTGTCAATCGAATAACCGCTGCGCCGCTAGCGCCGCACGACCACCTGCCAGCCGCGCTCGCCCTGTACGAGCTCGCGGTCGAAGGCATACTCCTGCTGGTCGGCCTCGTGCCCCGGCAGGCTTTGCACCACGATGTGGCCGGCCGCACGCAGCTCGGCCACCGCGCGCTGCAGCGCAGGATCGCCGCTCCAGGGCGCAAGCACCGCGGGCGCGCTGCGCGCCGGCGCGAGCAGGCCGGCCAGCACGCGCAGGTCAAGGCTCAGCCCGGTGGCCGGCCGGGCCCGCCCGAACGCCTTGCCCACGTCGTCGTAGCGCCCGCCACGCACCACCGTATCGGGCCAGCCGTCCACATACAGCGCGAACACCGCTCCGGTATGGTAGTGATAGTCGCGCGCATCGGCCAGGTCGACGCTGACCCGATCCGTCGGCAAGGCCCGCGCGAGTTCGTCCAGCGTATCCAGCGCCGCCACGATGCCGGGCAATGGCGGCAGCACTGCCCGTGCCTGCTGCAGCACGCCGACGTCGCCGTACAGCGTGAGCAACTGGCGCAGCGCCGTGGCCGTCTGCGGGGCGAAGCCGCCCAGCAGCGGCTCCAGGCCCGGGGCATCCTTCACCCGCAGGAAGTCCCACACGGTATCGGCCAGTGGCGCGGCGGCCGGATCGGCCTCGAGCAGTGCGCGCACGATGCCGGCATGCCCCAGATCGACCCGGGCGTCGTGCAGGCCGGCAGCCTGCACGCTGGCCAGCGCAAGCTGGATCACCTCGATGTCGGCCTGCACCCCCGCATAGCCGTAGAGCTCGGCGCCAACCTGCAGCGGCTCGCGCGTAGCGGTGAAACCCGCCGCCCGCGTGTGCAGGACGCTGCCGCAATAACACAGCCGGGTGACGCCTGCACGGTTGAGCAGATGAGCATCGATGCGGGTGACCTGCGGGGTCATGTCGGCGCGCACGCCAAGCGTGCGGCCCGACATCTGGTCCACCAGCTTGAAGGTGCGCAGGTTCAGGTCGGTGCCGGTGCCCGAGAGCAGCGAATCGAGATACTCCACCAACGGCGGCATCACCAGCTCGTAACCGTAGGAACGATACAGATCGAGCAATGTACGGCGCAGCTCTTCGATGCGCCGCGCCTCGGCCGGCAGTATGTCGGCCAGGTCTTCAGGCAGCAGCCACGTGCCCATGCGGATTCAATCCTGAAGCAAAAAGCGGAAAACGGAAAATGCAGGCGAAAAAAAAACGGCCGGCAGGGGTAAGCCCGACCAACCGCTTCATTTACTGCTTAGCTTACAAGGCATTGTACAACAGC
>CALEQZ010000027.1 GCA_937908115.1 uncultured Alcaligenaceae bacterium
GCGGGTGCGGCCGCGCTCGCGCCGGCCCACGCCGCGCCCGATCCCAACGCCGAGCCCAATGATTTCGTCGGGCAGGTTGCCGAACAGGCGCTGCAGGTCCTGAAGCAAGACCCCAAGATGCGCTCGGGCGACATCGCGCGCGTCAACGAGGTCGTCGACCAATACGTGCTGCCCTACGTCGACTTCGAGCGCACCACGCGCCTGGCCGCCGGCCGCTACTGGCGCCAGGCCACGCCGCAGCAGCAACAGGCGCTGGCGCAGGCCTTCCGCGGCACGCTGGTGCGCACCTATAGCGGCGCACTGGTCAATGTGGACCAGAGCACGTCCATCCGCATCCTGCCTTTCCGCGGCGAGGTCGGCGACGACGTGGTCGTGCGCTCGCAGATCGTGCCGCGCGCCAACGCCCAGCCGGTCAACGTGGACTACCGCCTGGCCAAGACGCCCGAGGGCTGGAAGATCTACGACCTCAACGTCGAAGGCATCTGGCTGATCCAGAACTACCGCAACCAGTTCGCCCAGCAGATCAACCAAAACGGCATCGACGGCCTGATCCAGGCGCTGGAGCAACGCAACCAGTAGCACCGGCCCCGGGATCGCCCCCGGGGCGGGCCGGCGGCGCGCGCTGCGCCGGCCCTGCCCGGCAGGCCTTTGCCAGGCCTTTATAATCGGCGGTTCGCCCGCCTTGCGGGCCCGCATCGCCAACCCATGTCCAGCGCCGTCCTTCTCGAGAACATCAGCAAGGTTTACCCGCCTCGCGCACGCGGGTGGAAGGCGATGCTGCGCAAGCCCGAGGGGCCCGGCTTCCAGGCGCTTTCCGCCGTCAATCTGGAGATCGCCCACGGCGAATTCTTCGGCCTGCTCGGCCCCAACGGCGCGGGCAAGACCACACTGATCTCCATCCTGGCCGGGTTGTCGCGCGCCACCGAGGGGCGTGCCAGCGTCTGCGGCTACGACGTCGTCAGCCAGTACAAGCAGGCGCGCCGCGCACTGGGCGTGGTGCCGCAGGAGCTGGTCTACGACCCCTTCTTCACGGTGCGCGAAACGCTGCGCATTCAGTCCGGCTACTTCGGCTTGCGCCGCAACGATGATTGGATCGACGAGATCCTGGCCAACCTGGGGCTGGCCGACAAGGCCGACGCCAACATGCGCGCCCTGTCCGGCGGCATGAAGCGGCGCGTGCTGGTGGCGCAGGCACTGGTGCACCGTCCGCCGGTCATCGTGCTGGACGAACCCACCGCCGGCGTGGACGTCGACTTGCGTCGCACGCTGTGGGAATTCATTTCCCGCCTGAACCGTGAAGGCCACACCATCGTGCTGACCACCCATTACCTGGAAGAAGCCGAAGCGCTGTGCGGCCGCATCGCCATGCTCAAGCGCGGGCGTATCGTCGCCCTGGACACGACGCAGGCGCTGCTGGCCAGCGTGGGCGGCGCCGGGCTGGAAGACGTCTTCGTGCGCATCATGAACCAGGATGCCGAAGCCGAGGCGCCTGGCGAGGAACAGGAGGCCCTGCAGTGAGCCAGGCCAGCCAACCGGCCGTACGTCCGCGCCTGGACGCGGGCTGGGGGTTTCCCACCCTGCTGCGCAAGGAGCTCTTGCGTTTTTGGAAGGTGAGCTTCCAGACCATCGCCGCGCCGGTGATCACCGCGCTGCTCTATCTCGTCGTCTTCGCCCAGGTCTTGCAGGACCGCATCCAGGTATACGGCAGCGTGCCCTACACGTCCTTCCTGATCCCGGGGCTGATGATGATGAGCATGCTGCAGAACGCGTTTGCCAACCCCTCGTCGTCGCTGATCCAGAGCCGCATCACCGGCAACCTGATCTTCATGCTGCTGCCGCCCATGTCGCACCGGGAGATCTTCGCCGCCTACGTCTTGGCGGCGATTGCACGCGGCCTGGCGGTGGGGCTGTGCGTATGGTTGGTATCGCTGTTCTTCATCGACCTGCCCATCCGGCACCCGGCATGGGTGCTGGCGTTCTCGCTGCTGGCCTGCGGCATCATGGGCACGCTGGGCGTGATCGCCGGGCTGTGGTCCGAGAAGTTCGACCAGCTGGCGGCCTTCCAGAACTTCCTGATCATGCCGGCCACCTTCCTGTCCGGCGTGTTTTATTCCATCCACACGTTGCCGGATTTTTGGCAGGGCGTGTCGCACTGGAACCCGGTCTTCTACACGATAGACGGATTCCGCTACGGCTTTTTCTCGATTTCGGACGTCTCGCCCTGGCGCAGCCTGGCCGTGGTGACGGCCGTCTTCGTGGCGCTGTCGGCCCTGGCCCTGAAGCTGCTTGCCGCCGGCTACAAACTGAGGACCTGAGGCATGCTTCCCACCCCTGAACAAGTACGCCAGTACATCGCCCAGGGCCTGGAATGCGAGCACCTGGACGTGCAGGGCGACGGCTCGCATTTCGATGCCGTCATCGTCAGCAGGGCCTTCGAGGGCAAGCGGCTGATACAGCGGCACCAAATGGTCTATGCCGCCCTGGGAGATCGCATGAAGGCGGAAATCCACGCACTGTCCATGCGCACGCTCACGCCGGAAGAATTCAAGGCGGCGCGCTGATGGACAAACTACGCATCACTGGCGGGATGCGCCTGAAGGGCGAAATCGAGGTCTCCGGCGCCAAGAACGCCGCCCTGCCCATCCTCTGCGCGGGCCTGCTCACGGCCGACACCCTGGCACTGTCGAACGTGCCTGACCTGAACGACATCGCCACCACGCTGCGCCTGCTGCGGCGCCTGGGCGTCAAGGCCGAACGCGACGCACAAGGCGGGGTGCAAATCACCGCCGACCAGGTCGACAACCTGGAAGCCCCGTACGAACTGGTCAAGACCATGCGGGCGTCCATCCTGGTGCTCGGGCCGCTGCTAGCGCGCTTCGGCCAGGCGCGCGTGAGCCTGCCCGGTGGCTGCGCGATCGGCCAGCGTCCGGTGGACCAACACATCAAAGGCCTGGCGGCGCTGGGCGCCGACATCCGCATCGAGCACGGCTTCGTCGTCGCGCAGGCCAAGCGGCTGCGCGGCGCCACCATCCGCACGGACATGGTGACGGTGACCGGAACCGAAAACCTCATGATGGCCGCCGTATTGGCCGAAGGCCGCACCGTGCTCGAAAATGCCGCGCGCGAGCCCGAAGTGGTGGACTTGGCCGAGCTGCTCATCAAGATGGGGGCACGCATCGAAGGACACGGCACCGACCGCATCGTCATCGACGGCGTCGATCGCCTGCATGGCGCCAGCCACGCGGTCATTCCCGACCGCATCGAGGCCGGCAGCTTCCTGTGCGCGGTCGGCGCCGCCGGTGGCGAGATCGTGCTGCGCAAGGCCGCGCCCTCGACCATGGGCGCCACGCTGGCCAAGCTGCAGGAAGCCGGCCTGTCCATCGAGTGCGGGCCAGACTGGATACGGGCGTCGATGGACCGTCGCCCGCGCGCGGTCGACGTACGCACCCACGAATATCCGGGCTTTGCCACCGACATGCAGGCGCAGCTCATGGCCTTGGACACGCTGGCTGACGGCACGTCCATGATCGTCGAGACCATCTTCGAGAATCGCTTCATGCACGTGCAGGAGCTGTGCCGGCTGGGCGCGGACATCGACATCGACGGGCATACCGCCGTCGTGCGCGGCGTGCCCAAGCTGTCGGGCGCCACGGTCATGGCCACCGACCTGCGCGCCTCGGCCAGCCTCGTGATCGCCGGGCTGGCCGCCGAGGGCGAGACCGTGGTCGAGCGCATCTACCACCTGGACCGCGGCTACGAGCGCATGGAAAGCAAGCTGCAGGCGCTGGGCGCCGACATCGTCCGCATCCGCGGGGAGGCCGCATGAGCAACGCCACCACTTCTGCGCCGCTGACGCTGGCCCTGTCCAAGGGCCGCATCTTCGAGGAAACCATGCCGTTGCTGGCCGCTGCCGGCATCGAAGTCGCGGAAAACCCCGAAACCTCGCGCAAGCTCATCCTGCCGACCAGCGACCCTGGCCTGCGCCTAATCATCGTGCGCGCCTCGGACGTGCCCACGTACGTGCAGTACGGCGCGGCCGACCTGGGCATCGCCGGGCGCGACGTGCTCATCGAGCACAACGCGCAGCACCCCGGCGGGCTGTACCAACCCATAGACCTGCAGATCGCC
The DNA here is from genome assembly GCA_937908115.1 of uncultured Alcaligenaceae bacterium. Taxonomy (GTDB): domain Bacteria; phylum Pseudomonadota; class Gammaproteobacteria; order Burkholderiales; family Burkholderiaceae_B; genus CALEQZ01. Next base: position 4,129 of record CALEQZ010000027.1, read on the forward strand.
AAGTGCCGGCTGTGCGTGGCCGTGCGGGCCGGCTTCGATTACCAAGCGGCGGTGCGCCAGGGCGCGCGCCTGCGCGTGGCCACCAAGTACGTGCAGGCCGCGCGTGAGCATTTCGCCGCCAAGGGCGTGTACGTCGACCTGATCAAGCTGTACGGCTCGATGGAGCTCGCCCCGCTGGTGGGCCTGGCCGACGCCATCGTCGA
>CALEQZ010000028.1 GCA_937908115.1 uncultured Alcaligenaceae bacterium
ACAACATCAACGCCGACGTGGTGGCCGGCAAGATGGCCGAAGTGCTGGGCGCCGAAAAGCTGGTCATGATGACCAATACCCCGGGCGTGCTCGACAAGAACGGTAACCTACTGACCGGCCTGTCGGCGCAGACCATAGACGAGCTGTTCGCCGACGGCACGATTTCGGGCGGCATGCTGCCCAAGATTTCCTCGGCGCTGGACGCGGCCAAGAACGGCGTGAACTCGGTACATATCGTCGATGGGCGCGTGCCGCACTGCCTGCTGCTGGAGATCCTGACCGACCAGGGCGTGGGCACCATGATCAGCTCGCATTGATGACGGCGGTCTCCGTCCCGCGCGCGGTGCGGGTGCTGCGCTATCCTGCGCCGCGTGCGCGCCGCACGCGAGCCGTGGCGCCGGTGCCGCGCAGCCGGCCGCTCTGGCTGTTCGACCTGGACAACACGCTGCACGATACCTCGCACGCAATCTTCGAACGCATCAACGCGGGCATGACCGCCGCGGTCTGCGAGGCGCTGGGCTGCGACGTCGACACGGCCAACCAGCTGCGCACGCGCTACTGGAAGCGCTACGGCGCCACCGTCATCGGCCTGGTGCGCCATCACGGCGTGGACCCGCATGCCTTCCTGCACCGCAGCCATGATTTCGACGTGTGCACCCTGGTCAAGGCCGAGCGCGGCCTGGCGCGCCGCCTGGCCAAGCTGCCGGGACGCAAGATACTGGTGACCAACGCGCCGCTGCACTACGCGCGGGCGGTGCTGGCGCACTTGGGCATCCTGCGCGCCTTCGATGGGCTTTGGGCGCTGGAGCAGATGCGCTATCACGGCGACTTCCGCCCCAAGCCTTCGCCTGCGCTGCTGCGGCACATCCTGGCCCGCGAGGGCGCGGTGCCCGCCCAGGCCGTACTCGTCGAAGACACGCTGCCCAACCTGCGCGGTGCGCGCCAGGCAGGGCTGCGCACCGTGCACGTCTATCATCCGGGCACGCCTTTCGCGCGCCGGCAGCATGGCCGGCCGCTGTACGTGGACTTGCGGGTAAACTCGATCGCCGACCTCCTGCTGCGCAAGCGCCCGGTCCGGGGCCGCCAGGCCGCTGGGCTGCTGCGCCCTTGAAAGCGGTGACCCCATGGCGATCAAACCCGGCGAACGCAGGACGCAGATACTCGAAACCCTGGCCGGCATGCTCGAGCAGCCCCGCGCCGCGCGCATCACCACGGCCGCGCTGGCCGCGAAGATGCAGTTTTCCGAGGCCGCCCTGTACCGGCATTTCGCCAGCAAGGCGCAAATGTACGAGGGCCTGATCGAGTTCATCGAAACCACGATCTTCACGCTGGTCAACCAGATCATCGCCGCCGAGCCCCAGGGACTGGCGCAGGCCCGGCGCATCGCCGCCATGCTATTGGCGTTTTCCGAGCGCAACCGCGGCATGACCCGGCTGCTGACCGGCGATGCGCTGGTCACCGAGGACGATAGGCTGCAGGCGCGCATCAACCACATCCACGACCGCATCGAAGCCTCGTTCCGGCAAGCGCTGCGCGTCGCGGTCGAAGACGGCAGCCTGGCGCGCGACACTGACGTGGCCGCGCGCGCCAGCCTGCTGATGCATTGGGTGCTGGGTCGCTGGCTGCGCTATACGCAAAGCGGCTGGACGATACCGCCGACCGGGCACCTGGACGAACAACTCAGGGTGGCGCTCGGCTAGCACCGCCGACGGCCGCCACGCAAACCAAGGAGACAGCCGCCCATGCCGCCATCCACCCCCGCATCCTTGCCCGCGCCCTCGCAATGCCGCGCCGTCGTGGTCGGCGGCGGCACCATGGGCGCCGACATCGCCGTCGTGTTGTTGCGCGCGTCGTGCCAAACGACGGTGGTCGAGCCCGACACGGGCCGGCACGCCGGCATCCTGGCCCGGGTCGACGAGAACCTGGCCGCGGCCGGTGCCCAGCAAAACGCGGTGCGGCTCGCGCTGGTCGCCGGGTTGGACGATGCGCACTGGCAAGACGTCGACCTAGTCATCGAATGCATCCCTGAAAAACTGCCACCCAAGCAGGCCTTGTTCGCCGAACTCGTCAAGCGCGCGCCGGCGCACGCCACCCTGGCCAGCAACAGTTCGAGCTTTCCCATCAGCGCCATCGGCCAGGGGCTACCTACGCGCGAGCGGATGCTGGGGCTGCATTTCTTCATGCCTGCGCACCTGGTGCCGCTGGTGGAGGTGGTGCTGTCCGAGGCCGCCGATCCGCGGCTGGGCGACGCGCTGGCGGCGTTCATGCGCCGCTGCGGGATGGTGCCCGTGCTCGTGCGCAAGGACGTGCCGGGCTTTTTGGCCAACCGCCTGCAGCACGCGCTGGGCCGGGAGGCCTTCGCGCTCATCCAGGAAGGCGTGGCCAGCCCCGAGGACGTGGACGCCGCGGTGCGTTTTGGCTTCGGTTTCCGCTACCTGGCCGCCGGTCCCCTGCTGCAGCGCGACCACGCCGGACTGGAAGTGCACTGCGCGGCGGCAGCCACGATGTACCCCACCTTGTCCAACGCCACCGAGCCGCCCCCGGTACTGACCGAGCGCGTGCAGGCCGGCCACTACGGCATGAAGGCGGGACAGGGTTTTTACCGCTGGGACGAGGCGTCCATCGCTGCCGAGCGCGCCCGCTATGAGCGGCTGCTGCGCGCTGGGCTGGCGCTGATCGCCGAGGAACTGCCGCGCATCGACCCCTGACGGCGACCGCCAGTTTGCCTAGGCGGACTGCGCGCCCGCCTGCGCCGCGGGCCGCGACGCGCACACCGGGCAGCCTGGATCGCGCCGGACGTTGACGCTGTGCCACTGCATCGTGCGCGCATCCAGCCATAGCAACCGGCCGCTCAGGCTGCGGCCGACGCCGGCCAGCAGCTTGAGCGCTTCGGCCGCCTGCATGCTGCCGATGATGCCGACCAGCGGCGCAAATACCCCGGTGGTCGCGCAATTGACGTCCTCGACGTCGCCGCCCTCGGGAAACAGGCAGTGGTAGCAAGGCGCGTCGTCGTGGCGCAGGTCGTAGACCCCGACCTGGCCGTCGAAGCGTATCGCCGCGCCAGAGACCAGCGGCCGCGCGAGCGCCACGCAGGCCCGGTTGATTTCGTGCCGGGTGGCGAAGTTGTCCGTGCAATCGAGGACCAAGTCGGCCTGCGCGACCTGCTCGAGCAGCGCATCGCCGCGCAGGCGCTGCACCAGCGCGGTCACCTGCGTCTCGGGGTTCAGGCCGGCCAGCATGGCCTTGCCCGATTCGGCCTTGGGCATCCCCACGCGCGCGGTGGTGTGCAGGATCTGCCGCTGCAGGTTGCTCAGTTCGACGTGGTCGTCGTCAGCCAGGACGATGCGGCCCACGCCGGCCGTTGCCAAGTAACAGGCCGCGGGTGACCCCAGGCCGCCCGCGCCGACGATCAGCACGCGCGCGGCCAGCAGCTTTTCCTGCCCCTCGATGCCGATCTCATCGAGCAGGATGTGGCGCGCATAGCGCAGCAGCTGCTCGTCGTTCATTTGTCGACCGATTCGACCCCCGCAGGCGTGATCTTCAACCGCTCGGTCTTGCCTGCGGCATCGTCGCCCTTGCCCTCGGCGCTGGCCACGCGCTGCTTGGCCTTTTCCACCGGCTTGCCGTTGAGCACGTTGATGGCCTGGCGCAGTTGAAAGTCGTTCTCGCTGCCGAACTCGAAGCTCTTGGGCTGCTCGATGTTCTCCGGATCGGTCTTGGACTTGTATTCGCCGTTGGGGTTGGCCAGGTGGCGCTGCAAGTCGGCCTCGCGCGGCAAGCGGAACAGGTCGCCGTATTCGGTGTCGGGCACGACGATGTCAGGCTCGATGCCGGTGGCCTGGATGGACCGCCCCTTGGGCGTGAAATAGCGCGAGGTGGTCAGCTTGATCGCCGTGTCCTCGGAGATGGGCAGGATGACCTGCACCGACCCTTTGCCGAAGGTGCGGTTGCCCAGCACCTTGGCACGTCCATGGTCCTGTAGCGCGCCGGCGACGATTTCGGACGCCGACGCCGACCCCACGTTGACCAGCACGACCATGGGTACGGTCTTGGCCCACGATGGCAGCCCGGCGAGGTAGTCGCCGTCACCCCGTGCGTAATCGACGGGGCTGGCCACGTAGGTATGGCGCGAATCCGGCGCGCGGCCATCGGTGGAGACGATTTCCACGCCGCGCGGCAGGAAGGCCGCGGACACGCCGATGGCGCTGTGCAGCAGGCCACCCGGGTCGTTGCGCAAATCCAGGATCAGGCCGCGCGGCGCACCCTTGGCGCCCAGCTCCTGCAGGTGCTTGACCAGGTCGGCGCCGGTCTTTTCCTGGAATTGCGCGATGCGCACGTAGCCGATGTTGCCATCGAGCATCTTGCTGCGCACGCTGCGCACCTTGATGATGTCGCGCACGATGCGGATCTGGATCGGTTGTGCCACACCTTCGCGCGCGATGGTCAGCGTGATCGGCGTCTTGGGCTCGCCGCGCATGAGCTTGACGGCCTCGTTCAGGCTCATGCCCTTGGTGGGCGTGTCGTCGATCTTGACGATGAGGTCGCCTGCGCGCACGCCGGCACGCTCGGCAGGGGTGTTTTCGATGGGTGCGATGACCTTGACGAAGCCGTCTTCCGTGCCGACCTCTATGCCCAGTCCGCCGAATTGCCCCTGGGTGGCGGTCTGCATGTCGCGGAAGGCCTCGGCATCCAGGTAGGCCGAATGCGGATCCAGGTCGGACAACATGCCGGAGATGGCCCCGTGGATGAGGTCCTTGTCCGACACCGGCTCGACGTAGTTGTTCTTGATGGCCGCAAAGACATTGGTGAACTGGCGCAACTCTTCCAGCGGCAAGGGCGTGCCGCGCTGCGCGACGGCGGATATGGCGAGGCTGACCAACAACCCGGCGACGACGCCCAGCGAAACCAGCCCGAAACTACGAAGCTTGTGAGTGCTCATGCACATTCCTGTTTGATGCCGGGACGCCTGGCAGGCCGCCCCCCGGCGGCGCCGGGCGCATCGGCCGGCCGCGCGGGCTGCATCCCCTTGGCTGCATTGGACCGCTCAGCGCGCAAGAAATTTCGCCGGATCCTGCGGCGCCCCTCGGTGCCGAATTTCAAAGTATAGGCCCGATTCCACCTGCCCGCCCGTCGATCCCACGGTGGCAATCGGCTCTCCGGCCGACACCGTTTGGCCGACCCGCTTGAGCAGGCTCTGGTTGTAAGCGTAGACGCTGAGGTACTGGTTGCCGTGGTCGACGATGATCAGGTTGCCAAAGCCGCGCAGCCAATCGGCGTACACCACGGTGCCAGGCGCCACGGCCCGCACCGCCGTGCCTTCCGGCGCCTGGATGAGCAGCCCGCGCCACTTGCCACCATCAGGCCGCTCGGTGCCGAAACGCGCCCGGATGGGCCCTTGCACCGGCCGGGGCAGCGCCCCCTGCAGGCCGGGGCCTTCGGCCAGCACCGCGTCCGGCAGCGAGCCGCGCGCGACCGGCCGCTCGGCTTCGTCACGTGCTTGCTCGGCACGCGCCTGTTCTTGCTGCGCGAGCCTGGCCTGCCGCTCGGCCTCGCGGCGGGCCTGTTCGGCCTCGCGCTGCGCGGCCAGGCGCTGTTCGTCGGCGCGCCGGGCCACCTCGGCACG
>CALEQZ010000029.1 GCA_937908115.1 uncultured Alcaligenaceae bacterium
CGACCTTCAGCGTCTGGGTCAGGAAGAACAGCGCGTAGAACTGGCCCGTGTACCACACCACGGCCTGGCCGGCGGTCAGGCCCAGCAGCGCGAGCAGCACGATCTTCAGGTTCTTCCACTGGCCGAAGGACTCATGGATCGGCGCCTTGGAACCGCGGCCTTCGGCTTTCATGCGCTGGAAGGCGGGCGATTCGTTCAGCTGCAGCCGGATCCACACCGAGATGCCGAGCAGCACCACCGAGATGAGGAAGGGGATGCGCCAGCCCCAGTCGCGGAAGGCTTCTTCGCCCATCGCCGTGCGCACGCCCAGGATGACGAGCAGCGACAGGAACAAGCCCAGCGTGGCCGTGGTCTGGATCCAGCTGGTATAGAAGCCGCGTCGGCCTTGCGGCGCATGCTCGGCCACGTAGGTGGCCGCGCCGCCGTACTCGCCGCCCAGCGCCAGGCCTTGCAGCAGGCGCAGCAGGATGAGGATGGTCGGCGCGGCGATGCCGATGCTGGCGTAGCTGGGCAGCACGCCGACCAGGAAGGTCGATAGGCCCATGATGACGATGGTGACGAGGAAGGTGTACTTACGTCCGACCAGGTCGCCTAGGCGGCCGAACACCAGTGCGCCGAACGGTCGCACGGCAAAGCCGGCCGCAAATGCCAGCAGCGCGAAGATGAACCCTGCGGTGGGGTTCACGCCGGAGAAGAAGTGCGTCGCGATGATGGCCGCAAGCGAGCCGTATAGGTAAAAGTCGTACCACTCGAAAACCGTCCCGAGCGAGGACGCAAAGATGACGCGCCGCTCCTCCTTGGACATCGGGGCGTGGGCCGCCGAAGGGCTCGAGCCCGAAACGCTGGTGGTGCTCATGGGTTGTCTCCTTTGTTTTATGCCCGGCGCCAGGGTGCCGCGTGCCGGGGGTCTCCGTCGGCGGTCTTGCCGCCGCCAGTCGTGTCAAGGTAGGACGCAAGACTGACGGCTATCTGACGCGGCGCTTACGTCAAACTGACTTTTGTTACTAATTGTAATAGTCCGTGTGTGCCGGCGGCGGGTCCATGGCGGGAAAGCGCGTCCTGACGAGCGTGCCGCAGGCCGGCGGCTGGCCCGGCCCGTCGTCGATGGCGACCTCCGCGTGGTGGCGCTGCGCGATCTCGCGCACGATGGCCAGCCCCAGGCCGCTGCCGTCCGCGCTGGTGCCCAGCACCCGGTAGAAGCGGTCGAAGACCCGCTCGCGCTCGTGCACGGGGATGCCGGGGCCGGAATCCTCGACCTCCAGGACGATGCTGTCGCCATCGCGCAGGATGCGCACGGTGACCCGGCCGCCGCGCGGCGTGTAGCGCAAGGCGTTGTCGATGAGGTTGTTCAGCAGCTCGGCCAGCAGCAGGGCGCTGCCGCGTATCGGCAGCTCGGCCTCCGGCCCCTCGAAGCCCAGGTCGATGCCGCTGGCCATGGCCTGCGGTACCCAGTGCTGCGTTTGCTCGCGCGCGATCGCCTGCAGGTCGACCCGCTCGAGCTGGCTGGCATCGCGGTTTTCCGCGTTGGCCATGAGCAGCAGTTGGTTGACCAGCCGCGTGGCCCGCTCGGATCCGGCCACCAGCTGCTTCAGGCTGAGCTGCATTTCCTCGGGGTTGGCGTCACGCAGTGCCACTTCGGCCTGCGTGCGTAGCCCCGCCAGCGGGGTCTTGAGCTGGTGCGCGGCGTCGGCCACGAAGCGGCGCTGGGCTTGGACGTTCTCCGACAGGCGTGCCAGCAGGTCGTTCATGGCCTGGACGAGCGGGGCGATTTCCGTGGGCGCCGCCCGTTCGTCCATGGGCGACAGGTCGTCGGGCTTGCGCGCGCGCAGCCGTTGTTGCAGGGCGTTCAGCGGCGCGATGCCACGCGATAGGCCGAACCATACGAGCAGCACCGCCACCGGCAGGACGGCGAATTGCGGGATGATGACGCCCTTGATGATGTCGTTGGCCAGCTGCTCGCGCCGCTCGCGCGTTTCGGCGACCACCACGATGGCCGGCCCCGCGCCGGGCAGCGCGGCGTCTGCCGTCGTATACGCCATGCGGATGGCCAGGTCGCGCACCGTGTCGTCCTGGAACTTGACGGCGCCGGCAGGGGGCAGGGCGTGCACGGGGGGAAGCGGCAGCTCACGGTCGCCGGCCAGGTATTCGCCATGCCCGCCCAACGCCAGCCAAAAGACGCTTTGGTTTTCGTCGCCGCGCAGGGCCGACCGCGCCTCGGGCGAGAGTTCCATCACGGTGCGGCCCTCGTGCACGCGGATTTGCTCGGCCAGGATGCGCGCGGTGGTCGCCAGTGCCTGGTCATAGGGGACGTTGGCGATGTTCTGCGCCACCACGTAGGTGATGGCCACGCTCATCGGCCACAACAGGAAAAGCGGCGCGAGCATCCAGTCCAGGATTTCGCCCAGCAGCGAGCGCTGCGACGGCGCCATCGTGGGCCCGGCCTCGCCCCGGCGCATGATTTGCAGCGCCTCTTCGTTAAGCGGCGCCTGCCTGGCGGTGCGCTTCAGCATGGCAAGGCTTGCGAGGCGGGCGCGGACAGCCGCGCCCGCTGCGGCACGTTAACCCGGCACCGGGCTGTCATGGGCTTCGCGCTCCAGGCAATAGCCCAGGCCCCGCACGGTGGCGATCTTCACGCCGCTGGGCTCGAGCTTCTTGCGCAGCCTGTGCACGTAGACCTCGATGGCGTTGGAGCTGACTTCCTCGCCCCATTCGCACAGGTGGTCGACGATCTGGTTCTTGCTGACCATGCGGCCGCTGCGCGTCAGCAGGATCTCCAGCAGGCTGATTTCCCGCGCGGACAGGTCCAGCGGATGGTCATCGACCATGGCCACGCGGCCGGCCTGGTCGAACACCAGGCGCCCGTGGCGCAGCACCGCGGCGCCGCCGCCGGCGCCGCGCCGGGTCAGCGCGCGCACGCGCGCTTCGAGTTCGGACAGCGCAAAGGGCTTGGCCATGTAATCGTCCGCGCCCAGGTCCAGGCCCTTGACGCGCTGCTCGACGCTGTCGGCGGCCGTCAGGATCAGCACGGGCAGGCGCGAGTTGCGCGCGCGCAGCTTGCGCAAGACTTCCAGCCCGGGCAGGTGGGGCAGGCCCAGGTCCAGGATGAGCAGGTCGAAAGGCTGCACGCTGAGGGCCGAGTCGGCGGCCAGGCCGTCGCGCACGACGTCCACCGCGTAGCCGCTGCGGCGCAGGGAGCGGGACAGTCCGTCGGCCAGGATGCTGTCGTCTTCGGCGATGAGGATGCGCATTGGGAACTACGGAAGCTGCAGGTGTCGCGGGCCATTCTGGCACAGGGCCCCGCATTTTGCCCACCCGGGTATGTACGGCACGGCCCGTGTGGGCCGCCGCGCGATCGTTCTGTCCAACTGGCTATTCATACAGTACAATGCGATGCCATAATCCAGTGAACCAAGCCTGCCGCGCCGCCGGCCAAGCGCCGCGGCGTGGCATCCCAGCCCCGAATTTACCGGCCGGCGCCCTTGCCGGCCGGACTTGCCAAGGACACTACATGGACGACAAAACCAGCAAGGCCGCCGCATCGGAAAAGGCCAAGGCCCTGGCGGCCGCGCTCTCCCAGATCGAAAAGCAGTTCGGCAAGGGCTCGATCATGCGCTACGGCGACAACGAGGTCGAGCACGACATCCAGGTCGTCTCCACGGGCTCGCTCGGGCTGGACATCGCGCTGGGGGTGGGCGGCCTGCCGCGCGGGCGCATCATCGAGATCTACGGTCCCGAATCCTCCGGCAAGACCACGCTCACGCTGCAGGTCATCGCCGAAATGCAGAAGATCGGCGGCACCTGCGCCTTCGTCGACGCCGAGCACGCGCTGGACGTCCAATACGCGGCCAAGCTGGGCGTGAACCTCACCGACCTGCTCATCTCCCAGCCCGACACCGGCGAACAGGCACTCGAAATCACCGACGCCCTGGTGCGCTCGGGCTCGGTGGACCTCATCGTCATCGACTCGGTCGCGGCCCTGGTGCCCAAGGCGGAAATCGAAGGCGAGATGGGCGACGCGCTGCCGGGCCTGCAGGCCCGCCTGATGA
>CALEQZ010000030.1 GCA_937908115.1 uncultured Alcaligenaceae bacterium
CAGTTGCAGACGACCTTCTACTTGCCCGTTTGGGTGGACGAGGGCCATTACGACGTGTTATTCCGAACGTTTGCCGAGAATAGTCCGGCCTCCTTTACGTCCCAGATGAATGCCAATCTGGACTTGTCCAACCATGTGGCTACGCAGGTGGTTCCAGTGGAAGTGATTGGCCGCCTCTATGATTTCCGCATCACCGACATTGCCGATTTTGCATGGGAATCGGTGTTCCGCACCCAAAAGGGCAGCGCGACGCCGACAGGAAACGCCTATTGGGTCGGCACGAAAGGCATTGACGGCGCACCGCGCGGCAATACCCCACCTTACGTGCTGCCGGTACGGCAAGGCAGTCATCCCGAGAGCGGCAAGAAAAACGTAGCGGTCAAAACGGGTTACCATGTCAAATTCGAAGTCATGACGAAAGGCAACATGTTCGGTTCGGGCGACGGCATCCTCATTACACCGACGTTTTATTTTGTGGACAGCAAGGGGAAGAACAGGCAGGAAGTCGATCTGTACTATCATTCAGGCAGTCAGCGGTTTATTCGTATCGGCTCCAGCGACGATGTTGAAAAACGGTATGTGACGCTCGACGCTCGCCTGCGCAATGTGCCGAAGCAGGAGTTGACCGACACCGCCGCAACGCTTTGGTCGCTGAACGGTTCGCCCGGAGACAGGCAGACGTTTATCGATCAATATGTAAAGGATGCGCAGAAGCCGACCTATGTGGGCGGCTACGATATCATGCTGCTGCCGCCTCGGCTTCGGACGTTTGTCGGAAGCATGCAGGTGCCCTCCGGCATCGATGCGGCCCGCGCCAACGCTTCGGTTCAGAAGTGGTTTGGCGAATACAGCTTGCCCGCCGCGCCGTACGTGGTGCCGAAAGGCTTCAATCTGGCCGAGTACGGCCGCACGCACCGGCTGGACGACCATGCGCCCGTATTTCTGAAGGATGGGTACATCATCGTCAATTTCAACATCGAAACGATCCGCAATCAAGACTTGAACCATCCGCATCTGCAATACAAAAACGCGCCGCTGGACAATCAGTGGCGGATGGAAGGGTTTCAGCGCAGCTTCGTCGATCCATACGGGGCAACGTTCTCCCTGCTGGACGGCGACGTCGTCTTTTATCATGCCGATTTGTCCAGCTACGACGA
>CALEQZ010000031.1 GCA_937908115.1 uncultured Alcaligenaceae bacterium
TTTCGAACTTGTCCTTCAGTTCGATTTCCTTGGCCACGGACACGCCGTCCTTGGTCACGGTGGGGGCGCCGAAGGAGCGTTCCAGCACCACGTTGCGGCCTTTCGGGCCCAGGGTCGTCTTGACCGCGTTGGCCAGGATGTTCACGCCCCGCACGATGCGGACACGCGCCTCGTCATTGAATAGGACTTGCTTGGCAGCCATTTTTCAGCTTCCTTGTTGAATGCGTTCGTAATTACTGGATCACGGCGAGGATTTCTTCCTCGCGGATGACGAGCAGCTCTTCGCCGTCGACCTTGACGGTCTGGCCGGCGTACTTGCCGAACAGCACCTTGTCGCCGACCTTCACGTCGACGGGCAGGACCTTGCCGTCTTCGGTCTTCTTGCCGGGGCCGACGGCCACGACTTCACCCTGGTCGGGCTTTTCGGCGGCGCTATCGGGGATGACGATGCCCGAGGCGGTTTTGCGCTCGTTGTCCAGGCGCTTGACGATCACGCGATCGTGCAGAGGACGCAGGGCCATGTTCGGAACTCCTGTTTTTATGGAAGAGAGATCAATGGATCTTGGTGTCGAAGAGGGACGCGGCAAGTGGGATAGACCCTGTCGGTTCTGTTAGCACTCACCGCCGACGAGTGCTAATTATAGGGGTCATTGCCCGGGGTTCAAGGGGCCAGGCAAATTGTGTCATGCAGTAACGCGGCCCCACCTGCCGCGGCGGTGCGTTTGGATGCCCGCGCGGCCGGTCCCGCAAGGCGCCTGGGTGCCGGTCACGCCGTCGCCGCGCGGGGGCACCGTCCGCGCGGATAGGGTGCGTGCGCGGTGTGGGCGGCGGGGGCTGGCCCTTGCACACGGGAGGGGGCGGCTAGCCTTTGCCGTCAAGCCGATGAAGCGCGAAACCCGCGGCGCCGCGGCCCAGGTCCGGGCGCAATTGCATGGTTGGGATCAGATAGTCGCCATGGTTTTGCTTCCGGTAGGGGATGGGCGGCGTGGTGGCCAGGGTGCGCATGCGCTCGCGCAGGCGATCGGCTGCCTGCGCGAACCCATCCGGGTCCAGCCGGTCCGCGCGATAGACCACGAAAGGGGGCAGGACATCGTAGCCTGGGTAGAAGAGGATCCCGTGCTGGATGGGAAACAGCAGATCGTCGATCGGGCCGTTGATGCCCCGCGCGCCATAGTGCTCTTGCCAGCCTCCGATGGTGACCACCACCATGGCGCGCCGCCCGGCCAGGGTGCCTTCGCCGTAGCGATCTCCCCAGCATCGCTCGCTGTGCTCGCCGACGCCATAGGCGAAGCCGAAGGAGAACACTCGGTCGACCCATCCCTTCAGGATCGCGGGCATCGAAAACCACCACAGCGGGAATTGCAGGATCAGGGCGTCGGCCCACAGCAGCTTGCGCTGCTCGGCAAGGACATCGCCGGTCAACGCGCCGGCGGCGAAGGCATCGCGGGAGGCAGCGGGTACCTGCAGCCGCACATCCTGTGGCAACTGCGGGAAATCCGCGCGGTCCACCTCGCTTTTCCAGCGCTGGGCATACAGGTCGCTGACCTGGACGGCATGGCCAGCGGCTTCGAGCTCGGCCATGGCCACGTCGCGCAGCGCGGCGCCGAGCGCGGCAGCTTGTCTGCCGTCGCCCGCGAGCTTGGGGTGGGCCAGTCGACCATCACGCGGCATCTGCGGGAACTGGAAGGCGCGCTCGGCGCTGCTTAGCCGCAACACGCGCGGCGTTTCGCTGACCGAGGAAGGGGCGCGCTACTACGCCGACTGCCTCCAGATCCTGCAGATGGTCGAGCGCGCCATCGACGGCGTGGGGGCGGGCGTGACACCGCTGCTGGAAACGTTCGGATTTCCTGCACCGCTGCGCTGGGCGTGTTGCACATCAGCCGGTTGCTATTCGAGTTCCAGGATAAGCATCCGGAGATCGAAATCGACTTTGGGCTGACCGACGCGCGCATCGACCTTGTGCGCGAAGGCGTCGACATTGCCATCCGCCTGGGGCCGCTGACCGACAGTTCACTGAAAATGCGCGCGCTCGGCCTGAGCAGGCGCCTGTTGGTGGCCGCGCCCGGCTACCTGGCGCGGCACGGGGCGCCCGCCACGCCCGGGGAGTTGGCCAGCCACGAGGGCATCCGCATGAGCAATGTCGCAGGCAGCGACACGCTGGCGCTGCTGGATGCGGACGGCACGCGGCATGTGGTGCCGTTTGGTGGGCGCCTGCGGGTCGATCACGGGCTGGCCGCGCGCGAGGCCGTGCTTGCGGGCCGAGGCATCGCGCCAGCCCATCGCTGGCTGGTCGACGACCTGATTGCCGACGGCCGCTTGCGGATCCTGATGCCGCGGTATGCGCTGCCGTCGGTGCCCCTGACCATGCTGATCATGCCCGAGCGTAGCCGCCTTGCGCGCGTGCGCGTGCTGATCGATTTCCTCGTTGAGAACATCACCCGCATCCCGGGCATTGATGCACCCGGCGCGGCGGGACGATCCTGACAAGCCCTGGCCTCAGCCCGGGACCTGGCCAGCCGGGCCGCCGGCGCCGTGGCGCGTGCGCGCTCAAACCTTGCGCGCGCGTGCTAGCAACAGTGCTTTTTCTTGGGCATTGCGGGCCATTTCCGCAGCCCGCTCGAATTCGGCGCGCGCCTCGTCGCGGCGGCCCAGGCGGGCCAGGAGATCGCCGCGCACGCTGGGCAGCAAATGATAGTTGCGCATTGCAGGCTCGTCGCGCAGCGCGTCGACCAGCGCCAGTCCTGCCGCAGGGCCGTTGGCCATGCTCACCGCGACGGCCCGGTTCAATTCCACCACCGGCGACGGCGCCACGCAGGCCAATTGGTCGTAGAGCGAGACGATGCGGGCCCAGTCGGTCTGTTCCGCGCTTGGGGCCACGGCATGGCAGGCGGCCAGCTCGGCCTGCAGGGCATAAGGCCGATTTGCGCCGCCCAGCGCACGGGCGCGGTCCAAGGCCTGTAGGCCACGGCGGATCAGCAGCCGGTCCCAGCGGCTGCGGTCCTGGTCCATCAGCAACACCGGCCGCCCTTGGGCATCGACGCGGGCGGCCATGCGCGAAGCCTGCAGCGCCATCAGCGCGACCAGGCCGTGTACCTCGCTCTCGTCCGGGGCCAGCTCGGCGAGCAGCCGGCCCAGTCGCAAGGCTTCGTCGCACAGCGCCGGGCGGATCCAATCTTCGCCCGCGGTCGCCGAATAGCCTTCGTTGAAGATCAGGTAGATCACCTCCAGCACCGACGACAACCGCTCGGCGCGCGCTTGCGCATCTGGTGCCTCGAAGGGCACCCGGGCGGCTGTGAGCGCACGCTTGGCCCGTACGATGCGCTGGCCGATCGTGGCTTCGGATGTCAAGAAGGCGCGGGCGATCTCTTGGGTCGATAGGCCGCCCACCACGCGCAGGGTCAACGCCACGCGCGCCTCGACCGACAGCACCGGGTGGCAGGCCGTGAAGACCAGGCGCAGGACGTCGTCGCCGATGTCATCCCGGCGTGCCGCGTCCAGCGCGTCCACGAAGTCGGGTTCGACGTCGGCCTGCAGCGCCTGCAACGCAAGGCCGATCTGCTCGTGCTTTTGCGCGTGCAGTGCGTGGCTGCGCAGCCGGTCGCGCGCGCGGTTTTTCGCCGTGGTCATCAGCCAGGCCCCCGGGTTGTCCGGCACGCCCTCGGCAGGCCAGTGCTCCAGCGCCGCCACCAGCGCATCCTGGGCCAACTCTTCGGCCGTGCCGAGGTCGCCGACCATGCGGGCCACGGCCGCGATGACTTTGGCCGCCTCTATCTTCCAGACGGCCGTGACGGCGGCATGGGCGGCTTGGACGCTCACTGCCCGGCTTGTCCCATCTTGGCCTTCATGTCTTCGGGCAGTGCGTCCATGTCCATGTAGAACACCTCCCAGATGTGGCCGTCCAGGTCGTCGAAGCTGTGCTGGTACATGAAACCGTAGTCGCGGGCCTGGCGAGGTGCCTTGCCGCCGGCGGCGACCGCCTTGGCCACGATGGCATCCACCGCCGCCCGGTCCTCGCAGGGCAGGGCGAGCAAGACCTGGGCCGCGGCCGCAGGGTCCGCGACGGGGCGGTCGATGAAGCCCTGGAAATACGGCCGCGTTAGCAGCATGGCGTAGATGTTCTCGCCGATGATCATGCAGGCGGCCTTTTCGTCGGTGAAGGCCGGATTGAACGTAAAGCCCAGGCGCGCAAAGAACGCCTTCGAGGCGGTCAGGTCGGCGACGGGGAGATTGACGAAGATCTGGTTGTGCATGGATGTCACCCGCTGGCAGGCAAAGGTTGGTCAAACAGGGTTGTAGCCCGATGCGGCGGCCCGGATGGCGGCATCGTCTGCCAGCCTGTCATCCGGCAGGCTGCAGCCGCTCGTTTCCGGTGGTCGCATCGGCGCTGGTACGGCTACGACGCCCGGCCGGCGGGAGTTTCGACATCACGATGCCTGGGGAAAACCCCTAGGCATGGCCAGCCTTCTGCGTGCCTATTCGAAGCACGGCCCGAGCTTGCGCACTTCCACCGTGCACCACTGGGCGGCCGGGCACTGCTCGGCGATGGCCACGGCTTGTTCGAGGGTGGCGCAGTTCAGCAGGAAAAATCCGCCGATCATTTCCTTGGCTTCGGCAAAGGGACCGTCCATGCGGTGGCGCTTGCCGTCGCGTACCTGCACGCGTACGGCGTCGTCCAGGGAGGTCAGCGACTGGGCGTCTGCCAGCAGGCCACGCGCTTTCAGGTCGGCGGCGTAGCGCAGCATGGCGTCGTAGGCCTCGC
The DNA here is from genome assembly GCA_937908115.1 of uncultured Alcaligenaceae bacterium. Lineage (GTDB taxonomy): Bacteria > Pseudomonadota > Gammaproteobacteria > Burkholderiales > Burkholderiaceae_B > CALEQZ01. The sequence goes on from CALEQZ010000031.1 coordinate 4,760, forward strand.
GGCCCTGCTCGACGCCGCGCGCTTGGCGTTGGCCGACGGGTTCGATGATGAGCAGCATGTACGACATGGAGGCTCCCGGCTTTCGATGCACGCGTTGTACGCCGGCCAGGGCGACGCCGCAAGTCCGTCCGGCGCCGGCGGCCTGCGTCGGCCGGCGCGGGCGGTCAATCCTTAGCCCACTTTGGGCTTGCCTTGCCGCGGCAGCCAACGCCAGAAGATGGCTGCCGCGACCCACCCCAGCGCCCCGATGGAAAAGACGGCCGATGCCAGGCCCGCCACTGCGGTGACCGCCGACAGGAGCACCGGGCCGCCGCAAGAGCCCAGGTCGGACATCAATCGCCAGACGCCCAGGAACTGCACGCGGCCGGACGGCGGCGACGCGTCGGCGCCCAGCGTCATGACGATGCCCGAGCCGATGCCGTTGCCGAAGCCCAGGATCAGCGAAAACAGGACAAAGGCCACGGCCCCGCCGGTGAAGGGGATCCCCATCAGCGCGAATCCCATCAGCAACGTGCATGGCATGGCCACCCAGACGCGGCCGTGCTGGTCCATGATCTTGCCGGCCGGATAGAAGACCGACATGTCGATGGCGGCGACCATGCCGTAGATCAGCGATGTCGTGGTCGCGTCGATGCCAAGTTGTTCGGCCCACAAGGGGATGACCACCTGGCGCGAAGCCCGCAGCGCGCTGACCAGCAGGATGCCCACCCCCAGCGTCAGGAACACGCGCGCGTGGCTGCGCATGACTTGGCGCACGTTGGGGGCCGGGCCGGCGCCGGCGGAGCTGTTCTGCGCCTGCAGGTCCGGGGCCAGGATGGCAATCAGGCCGGCGACCAGCATGGCCGCGGCGGCGGCCCAATACGCGCCGGACAGGCCCATGAGGTGGATCAGCGCCGCGCCGGCGAATGGGCCGGCGAACACGCCGATCCGCGTCGTGCCGCCCAGCGTCGACAGCGCGCGGGCGCGCAAGTTCAGCGGCACGACCTCCACCAGGTAGGTTTGCCGCGCCAGGATGAACACCGAAGAGGCCATGCCGATGATGAGCATGCTCACCGCCAGCACCGCCACGTTGGGCGCGGCGATCGCCAACAGCAGCGCCACCACGCTAAGCAGGGCCGCGCCGGCGATGGCGCGGCGCTCGCCGAAGCGGTCGGTCAGCAGGGCCGCGGGAATATTGCTCAAGAGCGATCCCACCCCGATCAGCGCGGCGATGAGCCCGGACATGGCCAAAGATGCGCCCAGCTCGCGCGCGCTCAGCGCCACGACCGGCAGGATGGCTCCGTTGCTGACGCCGTAGAGCAGGGATGGGCCGTACGCCGGCACGGCGATTTTCCTGAAGCTGAATGCGGCGTCTGTCATGGCGGGGTGGATGCAGGGCCCCGTTGCGTCGCGGCAGCGCGGGGCAAAAGAGACGCCCGCCATGCGCGACGGGCGCCCGCCATTGTAGTACCGGGGCGGCTGCTCAACGCCCGACCAGCAGGATGAGCGCGTGCAGCGCCAGCCCGATGAGGCCGCCCACCAGGGTACCGTTGATGCGGATGTACTGCAGGTCCTTGCCGACGGTCAGCTCCAGCTCATCGACCAGCCGGCGGTCATCCCATTGCTTGACGGTGCGGGCGATGTGCTCGGTGATCTCGTCGCGCAGGCCGTCAGCCAGGCGCCCGGCTGCGCCGACGACGTGTTCGTTGATGGCCTGGCGCAGCGATGCGTCCTGCGCCAGGCGCTTGCCCAGGCCCAGCATCGCTCGCTCCAGGTGCTGGGCGACCGAGGAGTCCTCGCGCGCCAGGTCGTGGCGCAGCGCGGCATCGATTTCCTCCCAAAGCTGCTGGGCGTAATCCTGCAATTCGGGCCGTTCGGCCAGCCGGTCCTTGATGGCGTTGGCCTGCGCGTGCACCGTCGGGTCCTCGGCCAACCGGTCGATGTAGGCCAGCACGCGCGCCTCGTAGGCGCGTCGCACGGGATGGTCTTCCTGGGTGAGTATTTCGCGCAGTTCCTCCACCAACGCTTGCGCAATCTTGTCGGCCAGGCGCGCGGCGATGGCGTCGGTCGATCCGACGGCATCGGTCATGGTGGTCAGCCGGGGCCATTCGCGCCGCGCATGTTTGGCGAGCAGCTGGGACACTTGCCCGCGTATTTCGTCCCTGGCCAAGTATTCGCCAAGCATGTCGAGCGCTGAGTTGAGTAGCCGCTGGTGGCGGCCATCGCGCGTGAGCAGCGCCAGGACACTTGCGGCCGTCTGGGCAGCATCCCAATCCTTGATCGCCCGCGCCAAAAACCCGTGCAAGGCGGCGCGCACCGCGCCTTCGTCCAGCAGATCCAGTCCCTGGGCCATCCACCGCCGTGCCGTCGCCGCCCAGGCGCGAGCGCGCTGCGGATCGGCCAGCCATTGCGCCAGGCGGGCCGCCGGATCGATGAGCGCCAGCCTGTCCAGCAAGGCCTGCGGTTCCAGGAAGTGCCGGTGCACGAACTCGGCCAGGTTGTCGGCCAGGCGCGCCTTGCCGGCGGGGATGATCGCGGTATGGGGGATGGGCAGGCCCAGCGGGCGCCTGAACAGCGCCGTGACCGCGAACCAATCGGCCAATGCGCCGACGGCAGCCGCTTCGCAAAACGCCGCTGCCCAACCCCACGCGCCTTCGCCGCCCATGGCGGTTGCCAGCGACAACCCGCCCAGGGCAGCAAGCAGCAGCGAGAGGGCCAGGGTGCGCATGCGCCGCAGGGCCGGGCGGCGCGGATCGGATCCGGGCATGTGAGGCGGCAGCCCGGCCGAGCCCATCACGCCCGCCCCTGCGCGCCGCGGGCCGTGGCGCCTGGCCACGCCCGCCCGGTCAACGGTACAGCGCTTGGCCGCATAGTCCCTGGCGCCTCAATACATGCCGGCGTACAGCGGCTGCAGCCTGCGCAGGCTGCGGCCGACGCGGGTGGCATCGACCGCCACGCCGAACTGGTTGCGGGTGCCGTTGCCTGCGGCGGCGAAGGGCTGGCCGGGATGCACCACGAATGGCATGGTGTAGGGCGGAAACCGGACGATGCTGCCGTCGCTCAGGATGACGCCGTTGGCCTCGCGGCGGCGGTCGCGCAGCACGGCTTCTATCCTGCCCTGCACCTGCAGCGGCTCCAATGGCTGCACTTGTGGCGGCGGCACAAAGGCCGGGGGATATTGGCCATCGTCGCGGCCGGGGCGATGGCCGGCCGGCTCTGCGATCGTGCCGCCGCGCGTTTCGTTGCGCACGACTTGTGCGCTGACCGTATCGGGCGCATGCACTTCGCCCGACACGCTCACTTCGTCGCCCGGGTGAACGGCTTCGGCCAAGCGCTGGCCCAGGCGGGGCGAGCAGCGCACGATGGTACCGTCGGACAGCCACAGCCCGTCGACCTGGCCGTACGGGTTGATGAGCAGCCGCGCGACCGTGCCTTTTGCCGCAGGTTCGGCGTTGCCTGCGACCGGCTGCGGCGAGGCGCCCGTGGCGAACTCGCGCTGCGTGCCATCGGCCGATGCGTGCGCGGCATGGGGCAGGCCCAGGCAGGCAAGCGACGCGATCAGGGGGACGAGACAGGCGCGAGCGGCACGGCGTGCCGGCCGGATGGCAGCCGGCGCCGCAGTCATGAAACGGTCCAGGGCAAGGGGCAAATATAACGACAGCATCTTCCTGTAAACGTCTACTGCGGCTGGCGCCTTGCGCGCACCGCAGCGGGCTGGGGCCTGCCGCGCCGCAGGGTCCAACCCGCTGCGAGATGATCGCATGTCTGGGGCATTTTCGGTGGGCTGGCGGGCAATCCCGTATCCCACCCGGCCGGCGACGGGCGGCGCTTCGATTACCCTCGGTCTTCCTCCCAAAGTTGGCGCAGCGCCTCGGGCGCGTCCTCCTCGGCGATGCGAAAATCCACGGTGCGGCTGTCAGAGCCGTCGGTGGGCTGATAGACGACCTCCACCCGGAAGTAGCGCCGATCGCCTTCGCCGCAGCGCGGATCGTCGAAAGCGGCCGAGCGCTGCAGGACTTGGCAGATGCGCGCGCGATCCTCGATGGCGCATGCGGCCAGGTCGATGTGCCGCGCCCGTGCCAGGCCGGGCAGGTAGGCGATGCCGCCTTCGCGGGTGATGCGCACCAGGCTCGCCTGCCCCAGGTCGGGCAAGGGCGACGGCCGTCCAGAAGCGCTCATTGCAGGACTCCGACGGTTTCCCAGCCCTGGCGCACCGCCTGCAGGGCGTCCTCCCCGGCCGCGGCGGCATGCGCCAGCGTCAGCCGGGCGAACGCCGCAAAATCCGCATCGGGCGCCAGGCGCGCGTCGCGCAGCGCGTCGTACCAGATGCGGCCGGCCACTTCCCAGGCGTGCCCGCCCAGCGCGGTTGCCGCCACATAAAACGCCCGGTTGGGAATGCCCGAGTTGATGTGCACCCCGCCGTTGTCGGCTTCGGTGATGACGAAGTCGCGCATATGGGCCGGCTGCGGATCCTTGCCCAACACCGGGTCGTCGTACGCGGTGCCCGGCGCGGACATCGATCGCAGCGCGCGGGCCTGCACGGCAGGCGTAAAGAGCCCGGCGCCGATCAGCCAATCGGCCTGATCGGCCGTCTGGTCCAGGTGGCGCTGCTTGGCCAAGGCGCCGAAGACGTCCGAGATCGATTCGTTGAGCGCGCCGGCCTGTCCCTGGTAGGCCAGCCCTGCCTCCCGGTCGATAACGCCGTGGGCCAGCTCGTGGGCGACGATGTCCAGGGCGATAGTAAAGCGGTTGAAGATTTCCCCGTCGCCGTCGCCAAAGACCATCTGCTGGCCGTTCCAGAACGCATTGTCGTAGTTGCGGCCATAGTGCACCGTCCCGACCAGCGGCATGCCGGCGTCGTCGATGGCATTGCGCCCGTACGCGTCGCGAAACAGCGCATCGGTGGCCCCCAGATAGTCGTAGGCCTCGTCCGCGGCAACATCGCCCGTGGGGGCGTCGCCCTCGGCGCGCACCAGGCGGCCCGGCAGCGACGTCCCGTTGTCTGCACTGTGCACGCTGCGACGCAGGCTCACGGCTGCGGCCGTGCGCGGCGCTTGCACGAGGCGCGCCCTTGCGGCGCGCCTTACCTCGTTGGGATCGCCGTCGGCGCGCAGCGTCGCCTGGGCGCAGGCGCGCACATGGTCGCTGCCGTGGCGGGCCAGGCGGTCGAGCAGGTAGGGGGGCAATACTGTGCGGACATGGCCGCGAGGGGTGGTCGGCATGACGGCTCCTTGTGCGACGTCCTCGGGGGCGGCGGCGCCCACGCTGGTCGGGGCGACGCCTTCAGCATAGCGCGCTGGCGACGGCGTCGCAGCCCCGGCCCGGGCACGCGCCGGCGCGGCGCCGTGCCATCTCGCCTGCCAGGTCAACGCGCGTGGATCGGCGCAGGCTCGCGTGGCCGGGCCGCCGGGCAGGGGCGTCATGCGCAATGACTTGGGGCGCGGTATGCTTGCGGCCGTCTGGAGGATGCCGTGTCGCAATACCTGCTGAACCTGCTGCGCCGCAGCCGTCGTCTTTTCATCACATTGGTCAAGGTCATGCTGCCGGTCATGGCAGCGGTCGAAATCGGCCAGCAACTGGGCTGGGTCGATGCGCTGGGCCGGGCGATCGGGCCGGCGATGGCGTGGCTGGCACTGCCGCCCGAGGCGGGGCTGGTGTGGGTCACCGGCGCTTGCGTCGGCGTCTACGGCGCCATTGCAGCACTGATCGGCCTGGCGCCGTCCATGGACCTGACGGCGGCGCAATTCAGCGCCTTGTGCGCCATGATTCTGTTTACCCATGCGCTGCCGGTCGAACAGGCCATCGTGCGCCGGGCAGGCGCAAGCTTCTGGGCCACCGGCGCGCTGCGCGTGGGGGCGGCGCTGCTGTATGGCGGCGCCGTGTCGTGGGTCAGCCGCTGGACGGGCGTGCTCGACCAGCCGGCGCCCCTGCACTGGCTGCACGATACGGCGCTGGCGCCCGGGGGCGACGGCGGCCTGGCTGCCTGGCTGCAGGCCACGGCGCTTTCGCTTGCCCTGACGTATGCGGTCATCGTCGCGCTGCTGGTATTGCTGGACGTCTTCGAGCGCACGGGCGTCAACCGCCTGCTGACCGCGGCCTTGTCGCCGCTACTGCGCGTCTCGGGCCTGGACCCGCGCGCTACCCCCGTGACCATGGTCGGCGTGCTGCTCGGCCTGAGTTACGGCGGCGCGCTCATCATCGAAGAAGCGGACAAGCAGCAATTCCCGCGGCGCACGCGTTTCTTGGCGCTATCTTGGCTGTCTCTGTCGCATTCCCTGATCGAGGACACGGCGCTATTCCTGGCGATGGGCGCGGATATTTGGGTGATTCTGGTCGGACGCGTGTTGCTGACGCTGGTGGTGGTCGCGTTGCTGGCGCGCCTGCCATGGGGCGGCGAGCCGGCTGCCGGCACGGCGCGAGCCATCGCCTAGGTCGTGCGGGCCGTGCGCGCCTTGCGGCGTCGACCGCCAGCCGGCGTCGGCGTTATGCTAGGCGCGCTTTCTTTTGTCCATTGCAGCACCTCAAGGACCAGGACCACGACATGCCTTCTTTCGACGTCGTCTCCGAAGTCGACAAGCACGAACTGACCAACGCGGTCGACCAGGCCAACCGCGAGCTTTCCAACCGTTTCGATTTCAAGGGTACGGGCGCGAGCTTCGAGCTCGAAGGCTACGCCGTTACCCAGTCCGCGCCGAGCGAATTCCAGCTCAAGCAGATGCTGGACATCCTGCGCGGCAAGCTGTCGGCGCGCGGTATCGATCCGCGCTGCATGGATGTGGGGGCGCCGCAAGTCAACGTCGCCGGTGCGCGTCAAAAGATCACCGTGCGCCAGGGCATTGCCCAGGCCGAGGCCAAGAAGCTCGTGGCGGCGTTGAAAGCCGCCAAGCTCAAGGTCGAGGCGCAGATCAACGGCGACAAGCTGCGCGTCAGCGGCAAGAAGCGGGACGACCTGCAGGCGGCGATCGCGCTACTGCGCAAGGCGGAAGTCGACCTGCCCTTGCAATTCAACAACTTTCGCGACTGAGTGCGGGCGAGCCTTGCATGACGCCACCGCAAGGCGCTGTTGCACATCGCGCATTGACGGTTCGGGACGCAGCCATATAGGCTTTGCCGTCAAGCCGCGCCGGCTGCGCCGCTGCGGTGCGCCGGTGTGCGGCTGCCGTTGTGGAGCCGCATATGCAAACGCTTTCCCTGCAAGGCAAAGTCGCGCTGGTGACCGGGGCCACGTCCGGCATCGGTCGCGCATGCGCAGTGGCGCTTGCCCAGGCCGGCGCCAGCGTCGTGGTCAACCATAGGCCTGTGGAAGAATCGCGCGCCAAGGCGCAGCAAACCCTGGACGAAATCGCACGCTGCGGCGGCCAGGCAATCGCCCTGCCGGCCGACGTGGCGCGCGAGGACGAGGTCCAGGCGCTGTTCGACCGCGCAGTCGAACATTACGGCCGGCTGGACATCTTGGTGAACAACGCCGGCATAGAACGGCCTGCGCCCATCCAGGACATGACGCTTGCGGATTGGCAGGCGGTGATCGATGTCAACCTGACCGGCCCCTTCCTGTGCTCGCGCGCGGCTGCGCGCCTGTTCCTGCGCCGTGCGGCCGGGGGCGCGGGCGCCTGCGGCAACATCATTTTCATCAGCTCGGTACACGAGGTCATCCCCTGGGCATTCCAGGTCAACTATGCGGCGTCCAAGGGCGGGGTGTCATTGCTGATGCGTTCGCTTGCCCAGGAGCTTGCGCCGATGAAGATACGGGTCAATTCCGTGGCGCCAGGCGCCATCCGCACGCCCATCAACCGCCAGGCCTGGGAGACGCCGCAGGCCATGCAGGAGCTGCTCAAGCTCATCCCCTACGGTCGCATCGGCGAACCCCAGGACATCGGCCAGGCCGTCGTGTGGCTGGCCAGCGACGCTTCCGACTACGTGACAGGCGCCACCTTGTTCGTCGACGGTGGCATGACGCTGTATCCCGGCTTTCGCGGCGCCGGCTGAAGGAGAGGGCGAAAGCGCATGGCAAAGCCGCTGGAAGACTACGGCATCATCGGCAATATGCTCTCGGCGGCGCTGGTCGGCCGTGACGGATCCATCGATTGGCTGTGCCTGCCGCACTTCGATTCGCCGGCGTGCTTCGCCGCCTTGCTCGGTGACGAAAGTCATGGACGCTGGCTGCTGGCGCCATCCGACCCGGACCATCGCATCACCCGCCGGTACGTGCCCGACACCGCGGTGCTGGAGACGCATTACGCCACGCCAACTGGCGCAGTGACGGTCTACGACTTCATGCCGCTTTCCAACGACGAAGAGCATGTCGACGTGGTGCGCGTCGTGCGCGGCGAGCGCGGCGAGGTGCCGATGACCACCGAGCTGGTGTTGCGCTTTGACTACGGGCAGGCCATGCCCTGGGTGCGCAGGCGCGACTATGGCCTGAGCGCGGTTTCCGGCCCGGACGCGGTGGAGCTGCACACCACCGTGCGGCTGGTGGGGCGCGACATGAAAAGCGTCGCCGAATTCGTCGTGCGGGCGGGCGACACGGTGCCGTTTACGTTGTCCTACCACCCGTCGCACAAGACCCCGCATTTCGTGCCCGATCGGCTGGAGAGCCTGAACCGCACCATAGGCTGGTGGCACGAATGGGCGCGGCGGTGCCGCTGGGAGGGGCCGGACGGCGAGCATCGCGACGCCGTGGTCCGCTCGCTGATCACGCTCAAGCTGCTCACCTTTGCGCCGACCGGCGGCATTGTCGCGGCACCCACCACGTCCCTGCCGGAACAGCTTGGCGGTAGCCGCAACTGGGACTACCGCTACTGCTGGCTGCGCGATTCGGCGCTGACCCTGTACGCGCTGCTCAACGGCGGCTACCGCGAAGAAGCCGAGGCCTGGCGGCAATGGCTGCTGCGCGCCATCGCCGGCCATCCCGACCAGCTGCGCATCATGTACGGCATAAAGGGCGAGCGCTGGCTGCCGGAGATCGAGATTCCCTGGCTGCCAGGCTACGAGGGCAGCCGGCCGGTGCGCGTGGGCAACGATGCGTCTCGCCAGATCCAGCTCGACGTCTACGGCGAAGTCATCGAAACGCTGCACGCCGCCCGCGTGGCCGACCTGGCTCCGCTGTCCGAGGCCTGGCGCTTCCAGCAGGTGCTGCTCAACCCGCTGGAGACGCTGTGGCGCAGCCTGGACCACGGCATCTGGGAAATGCGCGCCGAAAGCCGTGCGTACACCCACTCACGCCTGATGTGCTGGGTGGCCTTCGATCGCGCGATCAAGTCGGCTGAGATGTTTTCGCTGCCCGCGCCGGTCGAACGCTGGCGCCGCATACGCGACGAGATCCACGCCGACATCTGCGCCCACGGCTACGACGCGCAGCGCAACACCTTCGTGCAGCACTATGGCGGAAAAGCACTCGACGCCAGCCTGCTGCTGATCCCTCAGGTCGGCTTCCTGCCTGTTGGCGATCCCCGCATCGCCGGGACGGTGCGCGCCGTCGAAAGCGAGTTGCTGCATGGCGGGCTGGTTCGCCGTTATCGCACCGAGGCCGTCGACGACGGGCTGCCGGGCGATGAGGGTGCCTTCCTCGCCTGCAGTTTCTGGCTGGCCGACGCCTACGTGATGGTCGGCCGGCTCGACGACGCCAACCGGCTGTTCGAGCGGCTGCTATCGCTGCGCAACGACCTGGGGTTGCTGTCCGAGGAATACGATCCGGTGCGCCGGCGCATGCTGGGCAACTTCCCGCAGGGATTTTCCCACGTCGGGCTGGTCAACACCGCCTACAACCTGGCCAAGGCGCAAGGGCCGGCGCGGCAGCGCTCGGAACGGCAAGCGCCGCAAGAGTGACGATGCAACCGCCCAGGTGCTACGCCGGCAGCGGCGATACGGGTTAATCCGATGCATGCGACGGCGGTCGGCTCCAGTACCATGAGCGCACCCCGCCGTCGCGAAGGAAAATGCATCATGTCCAGTCGGATCAGCCGCCGCACCATTACCCTGTCCGCCTTGCTGGGGCTGGTTCTGCTCGCCGCCCTGGCGGCTTTCGTGGCCATCCATGTCGTGCGCGCCCGGGTGGCCGACTGGCTGCAACCAGACGGGCGGGCGGCGGCGATCGAAATCGGATGGCAATCCCTGACCCTGCGCGACGTAACGCTGGGTGCTCCGGACGACTGGCCCGCGCGGCAGTCGCTGCGCGCCGCGCGCGTCGACGTCAGCCTGGACTGGCTGGACCTTTTCTCGGACCAAGTCCTGGTCCGACGCATCGTCATCCAGGATTTCCAGCTTGCCGTGGCGCGGCTGCGCGAAGGCGGCATCGACATCCTGCCGACGGTCAGGCGCCGGGCCGACCAAAAGGCCGACGAGCAGGGCGCTGCTGCGCCGAGGGCCGTGCGCATCGAACAAGTCCAGCTCATGGGCGGCCGGGTGGACTTCCACGATGCCGTGGTGACACGCCCGGCCCACACGGTGTCGTTCGACCGGGTCGAGGCCAGCCTGGGCCCGCTGGCCTTTCCGCTGCAGGGGCTACGCACGCAGGTCGAGATGACAGGCCGCCAGGCAGGCGATGCACCGGGCGGCGAGGTCGCGTTCAAAGGGTGGGTCGAACTCGGCGCCGGGGATGCCGACATCGACACGCGGCTGCAGGGCGCCAATATTCGTCCCCTGGCGCCTTACTTGAAGAACGGCGGCGCCTCTGCCATCGCGGGCGGCCGCCTCGACTTGACCATGCGCACCAAGGTGGCCGACCGCAAGCTCGATGCGGCCGGCGAAGCCGTGTTGTACGGCCTGCGCTTGCGCGACGAGGGATTGGCCGGACTGCCGCGCAAGGCAGTGTTGGGGGCGCTGCAGGACGAAAAGGGCCGGCTGCGTTTCCGCTATACGGTCACCGGGGCCATCGACGATCCCCGGTTCGAAATCGACAGCAGCTTGACGGCGCAACTGGCTGGCGGCCTGGTCGAAGCGGTCGGGCTGGGCATAGGCGGGATTGCCAACGGCGTGGCGGGCGCCGTACACGGCCTGGCCGGCGTCTTGTCTGGCCGCTAGCCGGCTGCACGGCGTTGGCGATTGCTACCGCGTGATGACAAAACCTTGAATTGCGTGACCTGGCATCAGCCCAGGCAACATTGCCGCGGGACGCGGCCGTGCGTGCGACGCGACAGGGAAACACCGCTTACATGTCTTTGCATGCGCAGGCAGCCGTGTGGCTACCATGGTCATTCAACCTCTGCGAGCCCTGCTCGCGGCGGCCGAAGAATGATCATGGAGAATGCCCATGTCAGACCGAGTCATTGATGTGTTGAACGACCTCGTGGAGACGTCGATCAACGGGGAAAAAGGGTTTAGGGCAGCTGCCGACGACGCGAAGAATCCAGAGCTGAAAATGCTGTTCGAGCGGCGCGCCCAAGACTGCGGCGCAGGCGCTGCCGAGCTGCAGGCACTGGTGGCCAACCTAGGTGGAAAGCCCGAGGATGGCGGCACAGTGGCCGGGGCGGTGCACCGCGGCTGGCTCAATCTCAAATCCGCGGTGGCTGGTCGCACGGATACCGCGATCCTCGAAGAATGCGAACGCGGCGAGGACGTGGCCAAGGCGCAGTATGGACAGGCGCTGCAAGAGCGCCTGCCCGACGGGGTTCGCGAGGTGGTGCAGCGCCAGTATGAAGGCGTGCTTCGCAACCACGACCAGATCCGCGACCTGCGCAACCGCTACCAGGCGCAGGCGTAGCCGCACCGTGCCCCGCCGGCCACGCGCCGGCGGCGGCGCATTGCGGCGCGGGCTGACGGGCGCCGCGCAACGAGCGGTCGCACCGCTGCGGCCCATCGGGTGCGTGGTTAGGCTACGAATAACACGCAAGGCGAACGAGACAGCATGACCCAGGCCCGGCACTCCTTGTCGCTCAAGGTGCTTACCGTCAACACGCACAAGGGATTCACGATCTTCAACCGGCGCTTCATCCTTCACGAGCTGCGCGACGCGCTGCGCGAGGTGTCGCCCGATCTCGTATTCCTTCAAGAGGTCCTGGGCCAACACCACCGGCATGCCTCGCGCATCGATGCCTGGCCGACCACGTCGCACTATGAATTCCTGGCTGACACGCTCTGGAACGACTACGCCTACGGCCGCAACGCGGTTTACCCCCATGGCCACCACGGCAATGCCGTCCTGTCCAAGTTTCCCATCGTCTGCCACGACAACCTGGACATATCGGTGGACCGCCACGAAAAGCGTGGACTGCTGCATTGCGTGATCCAGCCGCCCGGCTGTCCGGCCGTGCATGCGGTGTGCGTGCACCTCGGCCTGCGCGAGGGACATCGCCGCCACCAGGTCGAGCAGCTGTGCTCGCGCATCGACGAGCGCATACCCGGCGACGAGCCGGTGGTCATCGCGGGCGACTTCAATGACTGGCGCATGAAGGCGCACCGGCAGCTCTACCGCTGCGCCGGCATGAGGGAGGTTTTCGTGGCGTCGCACGGCACGGCCGCGCGGACGTTTCCGGCAGGACTGCCGCTGCTGCGCCTGGACCGCATCTACGTCCGGGGCGCGCGGCGCATGCGGCCGATCCAGTTGGTGCGCCGCACCTGGGCTCGCCTGTCCGACCACGCACCCTTGGCTGCGGAGGTAGAACTATGAGCTCGCATTGGAAAAGCGGCAATGCGCTGACCCTGCTGGAAAACGGCGAGGCGTATTTCCCCCGGGTGTTCGACGCGATCCGGCAGGCCGAGCGGGAAGTGCTGCTGGAGACCTTCATCATCTTCGACGACAAGGTCGGGCGTGCGCTGCACGAGGCGCTGCTGGCGGCCGCCCGCAACGGCGCGCGCGTCGATGTCTTGGTCGACGGCTACGGCACCGCGGACCTGCCGCGCGAATACATCGACACTTTGCTCGAAGCGGGGATAGCCATACACGTCTTCGACCCGCGTCCGCGCAGGCTGGGGCTGCGGACCAACATCTTCCGGCGCATGCACCGCAAGCTGGTGGTGGTCGATGGCGAGCGCGCGTTCGTCGGCGGAATCAATTACTCGGCCGACCACTTGGCAGACTTCGGCCCGCAGGCCAAGCAGGACTATGCCGTCGAAATACAGGGCCCTTTGGTCGCCGACATCCATCGCTTCATGCGCCAGGCGATCTCGCCAGTCCGGCGGTCGTGGTGGGCAGACCTGCGCAGGCATACCGTGCCGCAGCACCGCGAAGGCGAGGCGGCGGCCATCTTCGTCACGCGCGACAACGGTCGGCACCGCAACGATATCGAGCAGCATTACCTTGCCGCCATACGGTCGGCACGCAGCGAAATACTGATCGCCAACGCCTATTTCTTTCCGGGCTACCGGCTGCTGCGGGAGCTTCGCAATGCCGCACGGCGCGGGGTGCGCGTGGGCCTGGTGTTGCAGGGCGAGCCCGACATGCCCATGGTCCGGGCCGCGTCCAAGCTCCTATACGACTATCTCCTGTCGGCCGGCGTGGAAATCCACGAATACTGCCAGCGGCCCTTGCACGGCAAGGTGGCCATCGTCGACGAGGACTGGTCCACGGTCGGGTCGAGCAACCTCGATCCCCTGAGCCTGTCGCTGAACCTGGAGGCCAATGTCGTGATCCGCGACCGCGCGTTCAACGCGTGCTTGGGTGAAAGCCTGCGCAAGTTGGTGCGTGATCACTGCCGCCAGGTGCAGCCTTCCCCCGATCCGCAGCGCAAGCTGCGCAAGGCGATCGCGGGCGTGCTCGTCTACCACGTCGTGCGACATTTCCCCGCCTTGGCAGGCTGGCTGCCGGCGCACAAGCCCAGGCTGACGACCCTGACGCCGTCGCGCCAGGCCGAAGCCGCCCCGCTGGGCGAGCCCGGGCAGGCTCCCGACCAGGACCCGGATCATGAACGCCATCCTGCGTGACGCGGGCGCGGGACTGCGCGCGCGCTGGCCGGCCATGCGGCGCTACGTCATCGGCGCTTTCGTGCTGGCCGTCGCCCTGCTGCTTGCCCAGCAGGCGCGCGAGGTCCAGTGGGCCGAGGTCGCGCGCGCCGCACGAGGCTACCGCCTGCCGCAACTGGCCGCCGCAGGCGCGCTCACCGCGTTGGGCTACCTGCTATACAGCTGCTACGACGTGCTGGGCAAGGTCTATACCGGGCATTCGCTGACGGTTGCGCGGTCGATGGCGGTGGCCTTCGTCAGCTACGCCTTCAACTTGAACCTGGGGTCGTTGGTCGGCGGCGTCGGGTTCCGCTACCGGCTCTACTCCAAGTTGGGGCTATCGGGCGGCACCATCACCCGCGTGCTTGGCATGAGCGTGGCCACCAATTGGTTGGGCTATTTATGGGTGGCCGGCGCGGTATTCGCCTCCGGCCGCATCCGGCCCCCCGGGCAGTGGGCCGTCGGTCCGCTGATGCTGCAGGCCTTGGGCGGCGTGTTGCTGCTGGTCGCGGCCGGGTACGTGGCGTGCTGCGCGTTTTCGCGTAAGCGTGCCTGGCAGGTGCGCGGGCACGAAGTCGAATTGCCGTCGCTGCGCGTGGCCCTGCTGCAAAGCGTGGTCGCCGCAGGCAGCTGGTCGACGATAGGATTCGTGCTGTATACGCTCATGCCGGGCGAAGTCCCGTACCCGGTGGTACTGGGTGTGCTGCTGCTTAGCGGCATCGCCGGGGCGGTCACGCACATACCCGCGGGGCTGGGTGTGATCGAGGCCGTTTTCGTGATGCTGCTCGGTTCGCAGGTGCCCCGCAACGAGCTGCTGGGCGCATTGCTCGTCTACCGGGCAATCTATTACCTGGCGCCGCTGGCCGTCGCCACGGTGGCCTATGTCGCCATGGAGGCGGGCACGCGACGCGCAGCGCGCGCCGCGGCTGATCCGCAGTGAGCTGCCGCCTGCGCCACAGCGGCGCGACGGCGCAGGGCCAAGTGCGCTGTCAGGGTGGCGTTTGCTCGGTCATTGCCACGAATCGCCCCGTGGCGGGGTCACGCACGAATAACAGGCCCGTTGCCACGCCGAAGTAAGCGCCGTGCAGTTGCAGCGTGCCGGCCTCGACCCGCTGGCGCACGTACGGGAACGTCATCAGGTTTTCCAGGCTGTGTTCGACCACCGCCAGTTCCAGGCGCTTGAGCCGGGCGTCGCGATCCAGGCTGCCGTCGGGCTGCAGCCGTTGCGCGGTGGGCGCGATCTGTGACATCCACTTGCCGATGAAGTCGCCCGGCGCCAGGGGTTGGGCACTGTCGTAGAAGGACCGTATGCCGCCGCAGGTGGCGTGGCCCAGCACGACGATGTGGCGCACCCCCAGCCCGTTGACGGCGAATTCGATCGCCGCGCTGGTGCCGTGATAGGCCGAATCGGGCTGGTAGGGCGGGACCAGGTTGGCGACGTTGCGCAGCACGAACATCTCGCCCGGGCCGGCGTCGAAGATGATTTCCGGCGAGACCCGGGAATCGCAGCAGCCGATGATGAAGATTTCCGGCTTTTGGCCGAGTTCGCCCAGTGCGCGGTAGCGGTTGCGTTCGCTGCTGAAGCGGCCCTGGAGGAAGGCCTGGTAGCCCTGGGACAGGCGTGTCGGGAACATGTAAGGGGATGGTCTCGGGTAGCGGGGCGCCGCGGCGGGGGTGGGCACGCAGCACGAAGGCCTGGTGCTGCGCGGCGCATGGATGGGCGACATTTTAGCGGTGCAAGGCAGCCTTGCCGTGCTCGCCGGCGGCGTTACGTCTACTGGCAACCCGTAGCGGTTTTTTCCCTACGCGCAGGGTTACCGTCATTGTGTCGCTTCCGCCCGCCGGGCGGGCGGCGTCGGCACGCGGACCCATGACGCCTTTGCGCCGGACCGGGCGGCCGCATCGAACCAGGAGCAAACGAATGAAACGACGCGAATTTTTTGCCTTGCCGGCCGCTGCAGCGCTGCTGGCCTTCGGCGGCTGTACCACCACCGGCTCGCGCCGCGGCGATCCGGCGACCCGGCGTCGCGACATCGATTCCGGCGTGGAAGGCACCCTGCAGCGGCTTTACGAGACAGTGCCAGGCTCGCGGGAGATGGCCGGACGCGCCAAAGGCATATTGGTCTTTCCGGAAGTCATCGCCGCCGGCTTCATCGTCGGCGGGGAATACGGCGAAGGCGCCTTGCGTGTCGGCGACCGCACTCAGGCATACTACAGCACCGTCACCGGCTCGCTTGGTTTCCAGGCGGGCGCCCAGTCCAAGGCGGTGGTGTTCATGTTCATGACCGACGAAGCGCTGCAGCAGTTTAGCCGCAGCAACGGCTGGACCGCGGGAGCGGACGCGTCCGTGGCGGTTGCCAAGGTGGGTGCCAACGGGGTGATCGACACCAACACCGCCCGCGGGCCGGTGGTCGGCTTCGTCATGACCAATGCAGGCCTGATGGCCAACCTCAACCTGGAAGGCACCAAGGTCACCAGGCTGGATCTGTAGCGGCAGGCGGGCCGTTCGGCCCGCACACCAGGAGAACGACCATGGAAAGCATCGACCGCGCAGGGCGCGAGATCAACCAAGGCATGGAAGACGTCAAGCGCAGCGGCGAGCGCGCGGCCGACGAGGCCAGGGATACCGGCCACCGGCTGCGCCGCGACCTCAAGGCCGATCTCGGCCGGCTGCTCGACGAGTTGGATGAGATCCTGCGGTCGGAGGCCTCGGCCGACATCCAGGCGTTGCGCGAGCGCGTGGCGGCGCAGCTGGACAATGTCCGTTCCGCGCTGGCAAGTGCCTCGGATACGGCCACGGACGTGGTTTGCCAGGCCAAGGATTGCACGGAAGCGTACGTACGCGAGCGGCCTTGGCATGCACTCGGCTTGACGGCCGGGGTGGCTTTCCTGCTCGGCCTGATCGTCGCCAGGCGCTGACCGCGGGGCACTAGCGCGCGGCCACGACCAGCACCTCGGCCGGGGTACGGCTGACCGTGCGCATCCGGTGCGGCAGCGTCGCGTCGAAGTACACGGAATCGTCCTTGTCCAGGCGGAAGCTACGCTCGCCCACCACCATCTCGACCGAACCCTTGAGCACCAACATGAATTCCTCGCCGGCGTGCGGATGCACGGTGTCGCGGTCGGGAAACTCCCGCGGCGGGAATACTACGAAAGGCTGCATGGCCTTGACCCGGCGCCGGCCGCTGACCGCCTGGTAGCTGTAGCCGAGCGCGCTGCCGTGGCGCACCAGGGGCGAGCGTTCCGACGCGCGCACGATGCTGACGATTTCGTCCAGCCCTTCGGGGCCGCTGCCCAGCAGCTGCGCCACGCTCAGGCCGTAGGCCTCGGCCAGCCGCATGGTCGTGGCCAGCGACGGGGCGCTATGGCCGCGCTCCAGCTTGGACAAATAGCTGCGGGTCAGGCCGGTTTTCTGGGCTAGGACGGACAGCGAATATTGATGTTGCCGGCGCAGCGTGCGCAGGCGATAGGGTAGGTCGACGGCGACGTCCATGGCGGTCGGGCAGGTGCGGAAACAGTGTGTCCTATGGCGTACGCTGTGTCAACGGCGGCAGGCCTGGGGCAACGGGTGGCGATACACTGCCGGCGGCCGCCGCAATCCCGCGGTGCTCGGCCATACGAGCGGGCGATTCGCCGTGAACACCGACTGGATATGGATTGCCGCCACGCTTTTCGCGTCGGCGGCGCAGGTAGGACGCAACGCCGTCCAGCGCAGCCTGACCGATACGCTGGGCACACTGGGTGCGACGCAGGTGCGCTTCTTGTTCGGCATGCCCTTCGCGTTGGTCTTCCTGGCGATCGTCAAGTCGTTTTCCGACGCGCCGCTGCCCGGGGTCAACGCAGGTTTCCTGGCTTTCGTAATTGGCGGGGCGCTCGCCCAGATCGCCGGCACGGCGCTGATGCTAAGCGCGATGCGCACGCGAGCATTCGTCGTCGTGACGGCATGGACCAAGACAGAGCCCGTGCAAGTGGCCGTATTCGGCATGGCCGTGCTGGGTGACCCCTTCACCCCGCTGGGCGCCCTGGCGATCATCGTCGCCACGGTCGGCGTCGTCCTGCTGTCTGTGCGCCCGGGCGCCATCGGCGGCTGGCGTGCCGCCGGCGGGATGGCGGCGTTGCTCGGCGTGGTGTCGGGCGCTTGTTTCGCCTTGGCGTCGGTCGCCTTCCGCGGCGCCATGCTCGAGCTGCCGCAAGGGCCGTTCGTGCTGCTGTCGACTTGGACGCTGACCTGGTCGCTGTGCATCCAGGCAGGTTTGCTGGCGCTTTGGATGCTGCTGTGCCGCCGCGACCTGCTGGCCAAATGCCTGGCGGCCTGGCGCACGTCCCTGGTCGGGGGACTGTTGGGGGCGGCCGCCTCGCAGGGCTGGTTTCTCGGCTTTGCGCTGACTTCCGCGGCCAACGTGCGCACGCTCGGGCTGATGGAAGTGTTGTTCGCCCAGATCGTTTCCTACCGGGTATTCGCCCAGGCCGTCACCGGCCGCGAAGCGGCCGGCATCGCGCTCATCGTTGCAGGCGTGGCGGTGCTGCTCTGGACCGCGGCGGGCTGATACCGGCAAAGGGCGCGGCGCATGCCGGTGCCGTGTCGCGCACGGCCGATCAGCCGTGCACGGCTGCCGGCTGGCCCGGGCTTTGTCGTTTGGGGCGCGCGCAGGCTGCTTATAGCAGCTGCAGCCGCTTGGACGCCGTCTCGGCCGCCGGCGTACCCGGGTAGTCCTTGACGATGCGCTGCAGGCTGGCCTTGGCACCAGCCCGGTCATTGAGCTCGACCTGGCTGCCGGCGATCACAAGCAGCGCGTCGGGCGCGCGCGAATGTTCCGGCGCGGCCTCGACCAGCTCGCGCAATTGGTCGATGGCGCCCTTGTAGTCTTTCAAGGCGTAGCGGCTGCTGCCCAGGTAAAAGCGCGCGTTCGGCGCCAGGGCGCTGTCGGGGTAAAGCGTCAGGAAAGCGGTGAGCGATTCGGCCGCTTCCCGGTATTGTCCATTGCGAAACAAATCGAGGGCGCCGTCGTAAGCGGCCTGCTCTTGCGGATCCTCGGCCTGGGCCACGCCCGCCGCACCCTGGCCCCGTTGTTGGGCAGGCTGCTGGGCCTGGGCGTGGCGGGCGGCTTCCTCGATCTGGCCGCGCAGGCGTGCGACTTCTTGTTGCAATTGTTCGATCTGGTCAGCCAGGAGCAGCCGCGCCCGCTGGTTCTGTTCGTTCATTTGCCGCAGCTGCTGGCGAAGGTCCAAGATGGCCCGGCGCGCTTCGTCGTCAGCCAGCGCATGGGCGGGGGAGGCGGCCAACAGCGTGCATGCCGCGGCAAGGGACATTGCCAACTTGGGCATCAACGAAGAAGCGTTCATGAAGGAGTTTTCCGTGGATAAGAAAAAACCGGGGCTGGCGATCAGGCCAGCCCCGGTAATTTACCGCCAAGTGCTCAGCGCTGATAGACGATGTCGGCGCGGCGGTTCTCGGCGTGGTCGGCCTCGGTGTTGCCCTTGGCGCGCAGCTTTTCCTTGCCGAAGCTGATCGTCTCGATCTGCGAGTCGCTCACGCCCAGCAGGGTCATCATGCGGCGCACCGCGTCCGCGCGACGCTGGCCCAGGGCCAGGTTGTATTCAGCGCCGCCGCGCGCGTCGGTATTGCCCTCGATGACCACGCGCTGCTGCCCGTGGCTGGCCAGATAACGCGCATGGGTCTCGACCAGGCTGCGATACTGCTCGGGGATCGTGTAGCTGTCGAACTCGAAGTACACGGAGCGCTGCTGCGCCAGCACGCTCTGCGGATTGAACGGGTCGAGGATTTCCCCGGTGGAGACGGACGAGCCGCCCTGGCCAACGCCCCCCTGGCCACCAGCTTTGTCATCCAGGTCGACGCTGCTGCAGGCGGCCAGGCTGGCGGCCACGGCGGCAACGGTTAGGCATTTGGCAATGCGCGATCTCATGGTTGTTCCTTCAAAGAGAGAGATACACACGTTTATCGGCTAAAAGGCCCCCAGGTCGGCTCGCGCACCTCACCGTTGAGCACGGAAAGTGTCTGGCGCACCCTGCCGTCGCTGGAAACGCCGGCTAGCACGCTGCGGCCGCCCTGGACGGCTGCGTATAGTACTTGCATTCCATTGGGCGCGAAACTTGGCGACTGATCGTCGGGCCCGTCGGTCAGGACGTTTTCCGAGCCGGTTGCCAGGTTCATGGCGACGATCCGGAAAGCCCCGTCACGGCGACTAACGTACAGCAGGGTCGAACCGTCGGGGGAAATGCGGGGTGAAATATTGTAACTGCCGTTGTACGTCACCCGCGTCGCATCGCCGCCGCCGGCGGGCATGCGGTAGATCTGCGGGCTGCCGCTGCGGTCGCTGGTGAAGTAGATGGTCGAACCGTCCGGGCTGTAGAACGGCTCGGTGTCGATCAGCGGCGAGCGGGTCAGGCGCTGCAGGTTGCTGCCGTCGGCCGCGTTGACCGAGTAGATCTGGGACAGGCCGTCGCGCGTGAGCACGACCGCCAGCCGGCTGCCGTCGGGTGACCAGGCCGGGGCCGAGTTGTTGCCCTTGTAATTGGCCACCGGCACGCGGTGGCTGGTGGCCAGCGTATGCACGTAGACCACCGGCTTGCCTGACTCGAAGCTCACGTAGGCGAGCTTGCTGCCATCGGGCGACCACGCCGGCGAGATGATGGGCTCGCGCGAGCGCAGGGCGACCTGGGCGTTCTGGCCGTCGGAGTCGGCCACTTGCAATTCGTAGGTGTTGCCGCGCTGGAGCACGTAGGCGATGCGCGTGGAAAACACGCCGCGTATGCCGGTGATTTTTTCGTAGATGCGGTCGGCGATCTGGTGCGCGATGCGGCGCAGCTCGGCTTCGCTGCCGGCGAAGGCCACGTCGTCGAGCTGGCCGCGTTGGACCGTGTCGGCCAGCCGGTAGCGGATCTCGTAGCGGCCGTCACCCCCGCGCGTGACGGTTCCATAGGCCAGCGTGTCGGCGCCGCGCGCGCGCCACTCGTCGTGGTTAATGGTCGAGTCGACGGTCAGGTTCGCGCCACCGGTGCTGATCAGCCGGAACTGGCCCGTGCGAGTCAGGTCCGCCCGTATCACCTCGGCGATGCCGCGGCCGTTCGGGTCGTCGCTGAAGTCGGCGACGGCGATCGGAAACTGTTGGGCGCCGGTGCCCGAAATGTCCACGCGCAGCTGGGCGCGGGCCGGCGCGACCGCCAGCAGCGCCCCCGCCGCCAGGACGAGCACGGCCACGGCCAGCCGTTGCAGCGCTTGGACCCGGGTCGCTTGGAGGAAAGAGTGGTCGGGAGTCATTTGCTGCGATCTCCTAGTCATACATGCGGTAAATCACGTCGATGAACGACGGATAGCGTCCCGTGGAGGGCCGCGGGAAGGGCGAGCAGCGCCGGATCCCGGTCTCGACGGCCCGGTCGAACCCGCCGATGCCCGACGTCGCGGTCAACGTCACGCCCGAGACCGTACCGTCTGAGCGTAACTGTACCCGGTATTGCGCGGTCGGATTGGCCGGACCGGAGCGCGGGGGCACGGGGTAGGCCACGCCCGGCTGGATGCAGGCGCGCACCTTGGCCGCATAGCCGTCGTCGCGCCCGCCGCCAGCCTGGTTGCGATCGGCCGTCCCACCGGGGATCCCAGCCGCACCGAGCACGTCGTTGCGGAAAGCCTCGCGCAGTTGGCGCTCGCGCTCGGCCGCCGCGCGTTTCTCGGCGGCAGCCTTCTCGGCGGCGGCCTTGCGGGCGGCTTCCTCTTTGGCTTTTTGCTCGGCGGCCGCTTTTTCGGCGGCAGCCTTGCGCGCGGCCTCTTCCTTGGCCTTTTTCTCCGCGGCGGCTTTCTCGGCTGCGGCTTTCTCCGCGGCGGCCTTTTCAGCGGCCGCCTTCTCGGCAGCTGCCTTTTCCGCAGCCGCCTTCTCGGCCGCTGCCTTGCGCTCGGCCTCTTCTTTGGCCAGGCGCTCGGCCTCGCGCCGGCGCTCTTGCTCCAGCCGCTGGCGCTCGCGCTCGGCGGCCAGTTCCTTTTCCTTTTGCAGGCGCTCCTGCTCCTTGCGCGCCTCTTCCTCGCGCCGCGCCTGTTCGGCCTTGCGGGCAGCTTCTTCCTCGGCCTGCTTGCGCTTGCGGGCCTGCTCGAGGGCGATGTCAGGCTCCTGCTCCGGCGGCGGCTGCACCGCAGGCTTGGGCGGCTCGGGCTCGGGTTGCGGTTGCGGCGGCGCAGGCGGCTGCGGCGCCGGCTGCGGTGGCGCAGGCTCCGGTTCGGGTTGCGGTTCGGGTTCGGGTTCGGGCGGCGTCGGCGGCGCCGAAACGGGGCTATTGCCGTCGGCCCACAATTCGACCTGCACCGGGCCGGGCGATTCCGTTTTCCAGGACAGGCCCAGGACCAGCATCAGCACCAAGAGTAGGTGCACCAGCAGCGCCTTGCCGAAGGCGCGCGCGTTGCCGTGTGGCGGCGCGGCTTCGGGCGGCGTGGTGGGGGGGATGTGGTTGCGGGGGCGTATCGCCATCTCGCTGCGTGTCTGTCTGGGAGGGTCAGCGCTTGGCGGGCCCAGGCGCCGGCTTGGCCGCTGGGCCGGTAGGCGCACCGGCGGCATCCGGCGCACCCTGGTTTACCAATAGGCCGAGGCGGGTGATACCGTTGCTGCGCAGTTGGTCCATGAGCTTCATGACCGATTCGTAGGGCACCTTGCCGTCGGCGGCAATGACCACGGGCGTGTCGGCGGTGATGCGGGCGCGTACCGCGTCGACCACGTCGCCCGCGGCGACCGGCTCGGGCTGGGCGCCGGGTTCGCGCTTGCGCACGAACAGCCCACCGTCGGCGTCGACCTGGACTTCCACCGGCGTGGCCGGTACCTCGGCTGCCTGGCCGACCGTGGGCAGGTCGATCAGGCCGGGCGTGATCAGTGGCGCGGTCACCATGAAGATGACCAGCAGCACCAGCATCACGTCGATGTAGGGAACGACGTTGATTTCGTTCTTCAACCGGCGGCCGGCCCGGCCGCTGCTGGATCGGACCGAAGGCATCAGCGCACCTGCCGTTGCAGGATGTTGAGGAACTCGTCGATGAAGCTGTCGAAGCGGATCGACAGCCGGTCGAGGTCATGGGTGAAGCGGTTGTATGCGACCACGGCCGGGATCGCGGCGAATAGGCCGATGGCCGTGGCGATCAGCGCTTCGGCGATGCCGGGCGCCACCGAGGCGAGCGTCGCCTGCTGCACGTTGGCCAGGCCGACGAAGGCGTGCATGATCCCCCAGACCGTGCCGAGCAGGCCGATATACGGGCTGACCGATCCGGCCGAGGCCAGGAAATTCAGGTGCGCCTCGAGCTGGTCCATTTCGCGCTGGTAGGCCGCGCGCATGGCGCGGCGGGGGCCGTCGAGCAGCACGTTGATGTCGCCCGGGGCGGTGCGGCGCGCCTTCATGAATTCGGTCATGCCCGCATCGAAGATCCGGGCAAGCGCGCCGTGCTCGGCTCGCCGGCTCGCCACCGCTTGCTGCAGCATTGCCAGGTCGCCGCCGGACCAGAAATCGTCCTCGAATCGCCGTGTCTGGATGTGCGCCTGCTTGATGGCGGCGCGCTTGCTGAATATGTACGTCCAGGACATGACGGAGATGGCGACCAGCAGCAGCATGACCAGTTGGACCGGCACGCTTGCCTGCAGAATCAAGGTCAGCATCGACATGTCAGTGTTGGCTTGCATGGCTATTCCCGGAAGATGGCATTCAGCTTGGCATGGAGCGCGCGCGGGATGGGCGAGGGGCGCAGGGTGTCCGCATCCACGCAGCAGACTTGGATGTCTCCCGAGGCGAGCAGTTCCTCGCCCCGCTCGGCACGCTGCGCGAAGTGTAACGAAGCGCGCCCCAAGCGTGTGATCCGGCTGCGGATGGTCAGCAGGTCGTCCAGCCGCGCCGGCTTGAGGTAGGACATCGCCAGGTCCTTGACCACGAACAGCCGGCGCTCCCGCACGGCCATCGCCGACTGGTCCACGCCCATCTCGCGCAGCCACTCAGTGCGGGCGCGTTCCATGAACTTCAAGTAGTTGGCGTAGTACACCACCCCGCCGGCGTCGGTGTCCTCATAGTAGACCCGCACGGGGAAAACGGCTTCGTTGCGATGGCTGGACGTCACGTGGCGTAAATAAAAGCGCAGGCGGGCGAAGAGGCGCGGGCAGGCGCGGTCTACAGGGTTTCCAACCGCGCCAGCACCTGGTCGGCGGCGGCGTCGACGGCCACTTTGTCGGCGGCCGTATCGCGCCGGGCCTGCAATTCCACCACGCCCTCGGCCAGCCCGCGTTCTCCAACTGTTACGCGCAGGGGCACGCCGATGAGCTCCCACTCGGCGAACATCACCCCGGGGCGCTGGTCACGGTCGTCCAGGATGACGTCCACGCCGCGGCCGCGCAGGGCGTCGTACAGCCGGGTGGCCGTGTCACGCACGGTTTCACTTTTGCCCCAGCCGACCGGGCAGATCACCACCTCGAAGGGGGCGATCGCGCGCGGCCAGATGATGCCGCGCTCGTCGTGGTTCTGCTCGATGGCTGCACCCGCGATGCGGGTCACGCCGATGCCGTAGCAGCCCATCTCCAGCAGCGCTGGCTTGCCGTTTTCATCGAGGAAGGTCGCCTTCAGCGCCTCGGAATACTTGGTGCCCAGGTAGAACACGTGGCCGACCTCGATGCCGCGCTGGATGGCGAGCTTGCCTTTGCCGCCCGGCGCCGGGTCGCCTTCGACCACGTTGCGCAGGTCGGCCACCAGGTCCGGCTCGGGTAGGTCGCGGCCCCAGTTCACGCCGGTGTAGTGATGGTCGACTTTGTTGGCGCCGCAGACGAAGTCGGCCATATTAGCCACCGTACGATCGGCCACCACCCGCACTGGGCGGACGGTGCCGATGGGGCCCAGGTAGCCCGGCGGGCAGCCGAAGTGGTCAATGATCTCGGCCTCGGTCGCAAAACGCCATCCCTTGTCCAGCCCAGGCAGCTTGCCCGTCTTGACCTCGTTCAGCTCGTGGTCGCCGCGCAGCAGCAGCAGCCAGATTTGCACCGGCTTGCCGGGTGCCTGGGAAGCGAGGACGATGGACTTGACCGTGCGGGCTAGCGGCAGGCCCAGCAGCTCGGCCACCGCCTCGCACTTGGCCGCACCCGGGGTGGGGGTGCATGCCAGGGGCTCGGATGGGGCGGCCCGCTCGGGCAGCAGGCAGGGCGCCTCGGCCAGCTCGATGTTGGCCGCGTAGTCGGAGTCCGGGTCGTAGACGATCAGGTCCTCGCCGGTGTCGGCGATGACCTGGAATTCATGGCTGCGGCTGCCGCCGATCGCTCCGGTGTCGGCCGCCACGGCGCGGAACTGCAGGCCCAGCCGCTGGAAGATCCGCACGTAGGCCTGGTACATGTTTTCGTAGCTGCGCATCGCGCCGGCCTGGTCGCGGTCGAAGGAGTACGCGTCCTTCATGGTGAACTCGCGCCCGCGCATCACCCCGAAGCGCGGCCGGCGCTCGTCACGGAACTTGGTCTGGATGTGGAAGAAGTTGACCGGCAGCTGCCGCCAGCTGTGGATTTCGTTGCGGGCGATGTCGGTGATCACTTCCTCGGAAGTGGGCTGCAGCACGAAGTCACGCTGGTGGCGGTCCTTGATGCGCAGCAGTTCGGGGCCGTACTGCTCCCAGCGGCCGGATTCGACCCAGAGCTCGGCCGGCTGCACCACCGGCATCAGCAGCTCCAGGGCGCCGGCGGCCTCCATTTCCTGCCGGATGATGGCTTCGATTTTGCGGATGGTGCGCAGCCCCAGCGGCATATAGGTATAGATCCCGCCGGCCAACTTGCGGATCATGCCGGCCCGGGTCATCAGCCGGTGGCTGGCGATCTCGGCGTCGGCGGGGGCTTCTTTCAGGGTGCTGATGTGGTAGCTGGATGCGCGCATGTAAAAGGTCTGCGAAAGGGCCGTCGGATACGTATAATCGACGGCAATTGTATTGAATTCTGGGGGTGGCCCCATGCTGGATCGCGAAGGCTACCGCCCCAACGTCGGCATTATTCTCGTCAACCCCAAGAACGAAGTCTTTTGGGGCAAGCGGATCCGGGAACACGCGTGGCAGTTCCCTCAGGGCGGCATCAAGTACGGCGAAAGCCCGGTGCAGGCCATGTATCGAGAACTCTACGAGGAAGTGGGTCTGCGACCTGAACATGTCCGCATATTGGGGCGCACTCGAGACTGGTTGCGTTACAACGTCCCCGAAAACTACATTCGGCGCGAATGGCGGGGGCACTACAAGGGCCAGAAGCAAATCTGGTTCTTGCTGCGGTTGATCGGCCGCGATAGCGACGTCTGCCTGCGCGCAAGCGACCACCCCGAATTCGACGCCTGGCGCTGGAGCCAGTATTGGGTGCCGCTGGACGCCGTCATCGAATTCAAGCGCGAAGTCTACATGCAGGCGCTCAACGAGCTTGCGGTCATCCTTTTCAGGCGCCACCACGAGACGCGCTACCTGCGTCAGCGCGTCCACGGCCAGCGCAGTGACGGCTGGCGGCGCCGGGAGTCTCAGGCCGAAGGGTCCGACGAGCATGCGCATATTGGTGGTTGAAGACGAGCAGGAAATGGCTTCCTGGCTGGTGCGCGCGCTCGGCCAGAGCGGCTTCGTGCCCGACCACGCGCCGGACGCCCGTACCGCCGAGGCCTACATGGCCGGCACGGAGTACGACGCCATCGTCCTGGACCAGCGCCTGCCCGACAAGCATGGCCTGGTGCTGCTGCGCGAGATGCGCAACCGGGACGACCGCACGCCCGTCCTACTGCTGACGGCCCAGGGCGCTTTGCAGGACCGGGTGCGTGGGCTGAACCTGGGGGCGGACGATTTCCTGACCAAACCCTTCGCGCTCGAAGAGCTCGAGGCCAGGCTGACCGCCTTGGTGCGGCGCAGCCGCGGCCGGCAGCACCCCCGGCTGCAATGCGGCTCGCTCAGCTATGACAGCGAAAGCCGGGCGTTCACGCTGGACGGATCGCTGCTTTTCCTGACCCCGCGCGAGCACGCGGCGCTGGCCGCGCTGGTCACGCGCAGCGGCTACCCCGTGGACAAGTCCCAGCTCTTCGCCAAGGTGTTCACCAACGAAAGCGAAGCCAACCCCGACGCAATCGAGGTCGTGCTGCACCGGCTGCGCAAAAAGCTCGCTGGCAGCGACGTGCGCATTACGACGGTCCGGGGGCTGGGCTACATGCTCGAAAGCGTCACCCGTGAAGCCGTGGGCAGCTAAGCTGCTGTCGCGCGCGGGCATCCGCGGCCTGCTGCTCGCCCTGCTGCTGCCGGGCATCATCCTGCTGCTGCTGGTCGACAGCTGGAACGATTACCGCACCTTGGCCGACATGACCAAGGAGGCCTACGACAACGGCCTGCTCGAGCCCGCCCTGGTGCTCGAAAGCAGCGTGGAGATCGACGACGGCGGCAAGCTGCAGGTCCATACGCCGGTCTACGCCCAGGCTCTGCTCGAATCGCGTGCTGGGCTGCGCAAGTATTTCCGCATCGACGAAATCGACCCGCCGGCGCCGGCCGGCAGCGCCGACGTTCCGGCAACCGGCCAGCCCCTGTTGGGCATGCCCGAACTGCCGTATCCGCCGGCTTGGCCGGGTGCGTCCGGCGACCCGGTTTTCTATGACGTGGACTATCGCAACGAGCCGGTGCGCGCGGTCGCGCTGGTGCGCGATCTGTATCACCGCGGCCTGCACCGCCAAGTGCTGGTCATCGTCGCCGAAAGCACGGGCCTGCGCGTGGCGGCCGAGGAACACGCCTGGAAGCAGGAATTCTTGCGCGACGCGCGCATGCTGCTGCTGGTGGTCGTGCTGGTGTGGCTGGGGGTGGCCTGGGCGCTGCGACCATTGCTGCGGCTGCGCAACGAAGTCACCATGCGCTCGCCGCGCAACCTGACGCCGCTGGATGCCAGCGCCGTGCCGACCGAGGTCGTGCCCCTGGTCGAGGCCGTCAACCACCACATGGCTAGGCACCGGGACATGGTGGCCGAGCAGGACCAATTCCTGGATGACGCCTCGCATCAGCTGCGCACGCCCGTGGCCATCGCCATGACCCAGGCCCAGTATGCCTTGCGTGAGTCCGATCCCGCGCGGGTGCGCGAAAGCCTGCACGCCATCGTCGTGCAGCTGACGCGCGCGCGCCGGCTGACCGAGCAGCTGCTGACGCTCGCCCACGCCGACCGGGACGACGGCGCCTGCCGCAGCGATGCGCCGGCCGTGCAGGTGGACCTACATGCGCTTGCCCGCGAGGTGGTGCTGCAGTATTTGCCACTGGCGCACGAAAAGTCCCATGACCTGGGGCTGGCCGACGGCGGCGACGACGGCAGGCAGGCCGCCGGGACGGCAGCGCCGGTCGTCGTGCGCGGCCAGGAGGCCGAGCTGCAGGAGGTGCTATCCAACCTGCTGCACAATGCCATCAATTATTGTCCTGCCGGCTCGCGCATTACCGTGGCGGTCGGGCGTGACGCCGGCTACGGCTGGGTGAGCGTGCGCGACAACGGCCCGGGACTGGCCCCGGCCCTGCGCGAGCGCGCCTTCGCGCGCTTTGACCGGGCGGGGATGGAAAGCCGCAGCGGCAACGGCTCCGGCCTGGGCTTGGCCATTGCGCGGGCCTATGCACGCCGCAACGGCGGCGATGTCCATCTGGCCGATGGTGATCCCAATCCGGGCGGCGGCGTGGGGTTATGCGCCACGCTGCGCGTGCCGCTGGCGGGTTGAATCAGGCGCGGCGCGCTGCCCAAGCGCGCAATGGCGCGCCGGCCTGCGCCCTCGGGCGGGGCGCATCAAGCCTTGGCGCCTGCCGGGTTGGATCGCAACGAATACAGCGGCGGCAGGCGCTGGGTCAGGAACTCCAGCAGGGCGCGCACGGCAGGCATCATGCCGCGCCGCGAAGGGTATATACAGTGCATGATGCCCGGTATGGTCGTCCAGTTGGGTAGGACCTGGACCAGGTCGCCGCGGCGCAATGCGTCGTGCGTGGCCACCGTCGGCAGCAGGGCGATCCCGCGCCCGCGGGCGGCGGCCTCCAGCAGCACCGGGAAGTCGTTGCAGCACAGCCGCGGCCGCACCATGATGTCCAGGCGCTCGCCTTTGTCGTTGACCAGCCTCCAGCGCTGTTCGCCGCCGGTGTCCGAAAAGCACAGGATGTCGTGCCCGGCCAGCTGGTCGGGATGCTCGGGGCTACCGCGCCCTTGTATATAGCGGGGGCTGGCCACCATGTGGCCCATGCCGATGCCGAGCCGCCGGATCACCATCTCGGCGTCGGTATCCAGCGTGGTGCGCACGCGCAGGGCCAAGTCCACGCCTTCGCGTATCAGGTCAACGGGCCGGTTGGTCACGATCAGGTGCACCGATACCTTGGGCCAGGTTTCCAGGAACTCGGGCAGCAGCAGCGCCAGCTCCTGCTGGGCGATGGCCACCGGGCAGCTGAGCACGACTTCGCCGGCCGGCTCGGCGCGCAGCTGGTGCATGGCTTCTTCGGCGGCCCGCGCGGTGGCGGTGATTTCCCGGCAGTAGGCGAAGTAGCGCTCGCCGGCTGCCGTCAGGCGCAACCGCCGGGTCGTGCGCTGCAACAGCCGCACGGCCAGGCGTTCTTCCAGCTGGGCGATGTGGCGCGACAAGCGGGACTTCGGGATGTTCAGGCTGCGTGCCGCGGCGCTGAACCCCCCACGTTCGACCACTTCGTAGAAGTAGCGCAGGTCGTTCAGGTCATGCATGGATTGTCCTGAATTTGGAACGATCCGTTGATCTTAACCCCCTTTTTAGGTCGGATGGCCAAGCCTAAAGTGTCTCCCGTCACGTTTACGTTTATCGAGGGCGAGCGCCCTCCCGGAGACCGGCATGAAGACTCTCGTTATTCTTTCCTCGATCCTGGGTGATGCCTCGGCGAGCACCGGGCTGGCCCGCTACTTCATCGACCGCCTGCGCCAGGCCGAGCCCTCGGCCGAGATCGTCGTGCGCAACCTGGCGAGCGACCCCATTCCGTACTTCGACGGCGCCGTGGCCGGCGCCCTGTTTACGCCGCCCGAGCAGCGCACGCCCGAGCAGAAGCGGCTGCTGCAACTGAGCGACGACCTCATCGCCGAGCTGATGGAGGCTGACCGCATCGTGCTGGCGGTGCCGGTCTACAACTACGGTATTCCCGCCCAGCTCAAGAGCTATTTCGACCATCTGGCGCGGGCCGGCGTCACTTTCCGCTACACGGAAAACGGCCCGGTCGGCCTGGTGCAGGGCAAGCAAGCGGTCGTGCTGGTGGCGCGCGGCAGCCAGGCGCTGGGCACGCCCTTGGACACCATGACGCCTTCGATCAAGGTCTTCCTGAATTTCCTCGGCATCAAGGATGTCACCTTGGTGGCTGCCGAGGGCTTGAAGATGGGAGAAGCGCTCGCCGCGGCCAGCCTGGCCCGGGCCCGCGAGCGCATCGATGCGCTGCTGCCGGTCCAGTCCGAGGCCGCGGCGGCGTAGCGGCCGGCGGTCAGCGCAGGCGGCGGATCAGGCTGGAGGTGTCCCAGCGGCCGCCGCCTTGTTTTTGGATGTCGGCATAGAACTGGTCGACCAGGGCGGTGACGGGCAGGCGCGCGCCGTTGTTGCGGGCCTCGTCCAGCACCAGGCCAAGGTCCTTGCGCATCCAGTCCACCGCGAACCCGAAGTCGAACTTGTCATCGACCATGGTCGCGCCGCGGTTCTCCATCTGCCAGCTTTGCGCAGCGCCCTTGCTGATGACGTCCAGGACCCGCTTCATGTCCAGGCCGGCGGCCTGCCCGAAGGCGATGCCCTCGGCCAGCCCCTGGACCAGGCCGGCGATGCAAATCTGGTTGACCATCTTGGCGAGCTGGCCAGCGCCCGGCGCGCCGATCAGCGTCACCGCACGCGCGTAGGCCGTGATGACGGGGCGGACGCGTTCGAAGACTTCGGGCTCGCCGCCGCACATCACCGTCAGCACGCCATTGACGGCGCCGGCCTGTCCGCCCGAGACGGGCGCGTCGATGAAGTGCAGGCCCGATTCGCCGGCCTTGGCATGCAGCTCGCGTGCGACGGCCGCCGAGGCGGTGGTGTGGTCGACGAAGCAGGCGCCCTGCTTCATGCCGGCGAAGGCACCGTCCGCGCCCAGGACGACGCTGCGCAGGTCATCGTCATTGCCCACGCAGGCGAACACGATGTCGGCACCCGCAGCCGCCTCGCGCGGCGTCGCCGCGCTGCGCCCGCCGAATTCCTTTACCCAGGCTTGCGCTTTGGCCGCCGTGCGGTTGTAGACCGTCACGTCATGACCGGCGCGGGCGAGGTGGCCGGCCATCGGCAACCCCATCACGCCGAGTCCGAGAAAGGCGACCTTCAGGGAAGGGACGGATTCGTAGGTCTTGGATCCAATGGCGGACATGAACGGGTTCTCCTTTTCTTGACAGAGGGGCAAACGCACTTATAACAACTTACCGCCTGGGCGTGTCACTTCTGATGTCGGCGGCGCACGCCGGGCAGGCTTGCGGCAAACCGGGCAACCGTGCCGCGCAGGCGGTGGCAACCACGCAAAAAAACCTCCCTTTTGGGGAGGTTTTCATGGATTCGGAGCCAAGCTGGGATTGCCATGCAAAGGCACGCGTCGGGCCGGCTTCGCGGCCCGTCCCGATCAGCCTTCCTCGACGAAGGCTTCTTCGCGCTTCTTGCGGATGAAGGGCAGCGCCACGAGCACCACGAGGATCACGGCGGCGCCCAGCAGCGACGCCGACAGCGGCCGCTCGATGAAGGTGGCGTAGTCACCGCGCGACAGCAGCAGCG
>CALEQZ010000032.1 GCA_937908115.1 uncultured Alcaligenaceae bacterium
GCGATGCCGCGGGCGTGCAGGTACTTCAGGAAGCGCGCCTGGTAGATGGCCATCAGCGGGCCCAGGCCCATCGACACGGTCGGGAACTGCCAGAACTCCGGCATCAGCTTGGGGTGCGGGTAGGACGACAGCCCCTTGCCGTCGACTTCCTGGCGGAAGTTGTCCAGCTGCTCTTCGGTCAGGCGGCCTTCCAGGAAGGCCTGCGCGTAAATGCCGGGCGAGGAATGGCCCTGGAAGTACACCAGGTCGCCGCCGCGGTCGGGCGTGTCGGCATGCCAGAAGTGGTTCATGCCGCAGCCGATCATGGTGGCCAGCGACGCGAACGAGGCGATGTGCCCGCCCAGGCCGCCGCCGTCGGGCGGGCTGACCTTGTTGGCGCGCACGACCATGGCCATGGCGTTCCAGCGCACGTACGAGCGGATGCGCGCCTCCAGCTCCATGTTACCGGGGTGCGGCGGCTCCAGTCCGGGCGGGATGGTGTTGACGTAGGCGGTGTTGGGCGAATACGGGATGTTGGCGCCCGAACGGCGCGCCAGGTCGATCAGGCGTTCCAGCAGATAGTGGGCGCGTTCCGGGCCTTCGCGGTCAAGGACCGCCGACAACGCGTCCAGCCATTCGCGGGTCTCTTGGGTGTCTTCGTCATTGGCAGCCATGAGCGCGCCGGCTTGGGCAAGAGAGGACATCGTGTGTCTCCTGTTGGGTTCGCGACTAGCCCGTCATGTGGACGGGCCGATAAGCCCCGGCTGGCCGGGCCGACCCCGTCGGTGGATCAAAAGTCAGATGCGGCAGAGGTTGGGGCAACTTATCCCGGCATTCTAGGAACAAGCGCCCTAGGGGGCAAGCAAAATTCCACTTTACGAGATAAATTTTTATAATGTGAAAAACGGGGCGACACCCCGGTCACCGGCAGGGACTAAAATCGCCCGGAAACGACCGGACCCACATGGCCAGCCCGCCCAAGTCATATATCGCGACGCAGTTCCACGACCACGCCCGCATGCGCAGGCGCGGTTGGTACTGGCTGACGCCCATGGTGGTGCTCGTGCTCTACCTGTGCGTCATGGGCGCCTTTTTTTGGCTGCAGCGCCTGCACGACGACAGCGTGATGTTCGTCACCGTCGACCAGGAGCTGCGCCAGCAGCGCCTGACCTGGGTGGTGCTGGCGCTGTCGTGCGTCATCGTGATCAGCCTGCTGGCGCTGTGGCGCTACACCCGCTACCGGTCCGACGCCGAGGCCGCGCTGATCGCCGAGACGAGCTTTCGGCGCGCCATGGAAAATTCCATGTCCACCGGCATGCGGGTGCTGGACATGGAAGGACGCATCGCCTACGTCAACCCGGCCTTCTGCCGCATGATAGGCTGGAACGAGGCGGACCTGATCGGCCGCAGCCCGCCCTTCCCTTATTGGGTACCGGGACGCTACGAGCAGCACCAGCGCACGCTTGAACAATTGCTTGCCGGCAAGGCGCCCAACAGCGGCCTGGAAGTCGAAGCCCAGCGCCGCGACGGTTCGCGCTTTACCGCGCGCATGTACGTCTCGCCGCTGCTCGACCCCAAGGGCCAGCAGATCGGCTGGATGACGTCGATGACCGACATCACCGAGCCCAAGCGCATCCGCGAGGCCCTGACCGCTGCGCACGAGCGCTTCATGACGGTGCTCGAAGGCCTGGACGACGCGATCTCGGTCACGGCCGACACCAACGACGGGCTGGAGCTCCTTTTTGCCAACCGCACCTACCGGCGCGTGTTCGGCGCCCAGACGAGCGGCCACGAAGAATTGCTGGCCGGCCGGCGTGGGCGCTTCACCGACGAATCCGTGGAAGTGTTCGCGCCGTCGGTGCAGCGCTGGTTCGAAGTCCATCACCGCATGCTGGCCTGGACCGATGGCCGGCGCGTGCGGCTGCAGGTCGCGCGCGACATCACCGAGCGGCGCATGCACGAGGAAGCCTCGCGCATCCAGCAGGAAAAGATCCAGCTGACCAGCCGCCTGACCACCATGGGCGAGATGGCCTCGTCGCTGGCCCACGAGCTGAACCAGCCGCTGACGGCCATCGCCAACTACAGCATGGGCGCGGTCGCCCTGGTGCGCGCCGGGCACACCAGCCCGGCCATGCTGCTGCCGGCACTGGAAAAGGCCGCGGCCCAGGCCGAGCGCGCCGGCAAGATCATCAGCCGCATCCGCGAGTTCGTCAAACGCAGCGAGCCGCGCCGCCAGCCGGTGCAGCTGACCAAGATCGTGGATAATGCGATCGGCTTTGCCGAGATCGACGCGCGCAAGCGCCGCATTCGCATCGAGCGCTACGTGCCCGCCGACCTGCCCGACGTGATGGCCGACCCCATCCTGATCGAGCAGGTCCTGCTCAACCTGTTGAAGAACGGGCTGGAGGCCATGGAAAACAGCTCGGTGGACGAGCTGAAGGTGGCCGTCATCCCGCACGACAACCAGGTCGAGGTCGCGGTCATCGACGGCGGCTGCGGCCTGGCCGATCCGGACCGGCTGTTCGAGCCGTTTTTCAGCACCAAGTCCGAAGGCCTGGGCATGGGGCTGAACATCTGCCGCACCATCATCGAATCGCATCACGGCCGCCTCTGGGCCCAACCCAACCCCGCCGGCGGAACCATCTTCCGCTTCACGCTGCCCTGCGCGTCGCCACAAGCCGCCGCAGCCAGCGACCAGTCCGAGGAGTTGCATGCATGAGTACCCCTAACCAGCAAGGCATCGTCTATATCGTCGACGACGACGAAGCGGTGCGTGATTCCCTACGCTGGCTGCTGGAAGCCAACGGCTACAGGGTGCGCGCCTACCAAAGCGCCGAAAGCTTCCTGGACGAGTACGACCCGATGCAGGTCGGCGTGCTGATCGCCGATGTGCGCATGCCCGGCATGAGCGGCCTGGAACTGCAGGAGCAGCTGATTGCCCGCAAGTCGCCCATGCCCATCGTCTTCATTACCGGCCACGGCGACGTGCCCATGGCGGTGTCGACGATGAAAAAAGGCGCGGTCGACTTCCTGGAAAAGCCCTTCAGCGAATCCGACCTGCGCGACATCGTCGGCCGCATGCTGGAACAGGCCAGCCAGCGGCTGTCGGCCGTGCAGGCCCAGCGCAACCACGAGGCGATGCTGGCGCGGCTGACCGCGCGCGAGCAGCAAGTGCTCGAGCGCATCGTCGCCGGCCGCCTGAACAAGCAGATCGCCGACGACCTGGGCATCAGCATCAAGACGGTCGAGGCGCACCGCGCCAACATCATGGAAAAGCTAGAGGTGACCACGGTCGCGGACCTGATGAAGGTTGCGCTGGCCAAGCCCGAATTGCACGTCTGACGTCCAAGTCCTGCCAACCCGCAGCGGCCGCCTGGCGCGACGGCCGGGCGCGCCGGTTGCGCGCGGGGCCGTTCACCCGCCGTCCAATGGCGCGCTTGGTGTATGCGCGCCCCGCGCCACCTGCGCCCGGGGCCGCCCCCCGTTCCCTTCCCTGTCCCGTCACGCGAGAACGTTTGTCAATGAACGCAGTTCCCCCTTCTTCCGCGGCGGCCGCGCCGCAATCGGGCGCCGGTACGGCGCGCATCATCGACGGCGCCGCCCTGTCGCAGCGCATACGCGGTGAGGTCGCCGAGCGCGCCGCCGCCCTGGCGTCCCGGGGCGTCAAGCCCGGCCTGGCCGTGATCCTGGTGGGCGACGATCCCGCCTCGCAGGTCTACGTGCGCAACAAGGTGGCCGCCTGCGAAAAGGCGGGCCTGCATTCGGTGATGGAACGCTATCCCGCCACCCTGTCCGAGGATGAGCTGCTGGCGCGCGTGCGCGCCTTGAACGCCGACCCGTCCATCCACGGCATCCTGGTGCAGCTGCCGCTGCCGGCACACATGAACGCGCACAAGGTCATCGAAACCATCGCCCCCGAAAAGGACGTCGACGGGTTCCACGTCAGCAACGCCGGGCTGCTGATGACGGGCACGCCGCTGTTCCGGCCCTGCACGCCCTATGGCGTGATGAAGATGCTCGAAGCCGAAGGCGTGCCGCTGCGCGGCGCCGAGGCTGTCATCGTGGGCGCGAGCAACATCGTCGGCAAGCCCATGGCCATGATGCTGCTGGCCGCCGGCGCCACCGTCACGCTGTGCAATTCCAAGACGCGCGACCTGGCCGCGCACACCCGGCGCGCCGACGTGCTGGTCGTGGCCACCGGCCGGCCCGGCATCGTCGACGGCGCCATGATCAAGCCGGGCGCGGTGGTCATCGACGTGGGCATCAACCGCGGCGCCGACGGCAAGTTGTGCGGCGACGTGGACTTCGCCTCGGCGCGCGAGGTCGCCGGCGCCATCACGCCGGTGCCGGGCGGGGTCGGGCCAATGACCATCGCCATGCTGCTGGTCAACACCATCGAGGCGGCCGAGCGCGCCGCCGGAGTCGCGCAGGCATGACGGCAACCGACATGAAGGATACGAAGGACGCCGGCGGCAACCCGCTGCTTGCGCCGCTGGCCGAGCTGATCGACTACGCGGCGGTGCGGCCGGCGCACATCGAGCCGGCCATCGAGGCGCTACTGGCCGATGCGCGCAGCGCCGTCGAGCGCGCCGCCGACCCGGCGCTGCCGCCGACCTGGGAGGACGTGGTCCAGCCGCTGGACATCGCCTGCGAAAAGCTGTGGCGCGCCTGGTCCGTGGCCGGCCACCTGAACGCCGTGGTCAATACGCCGGAGCTGCGCCAGGCGTACAACGCCATGCTGCCCAAGGTGACGGAGTTCTCAACCTGGGTGGGCTTGCACGAAGGGCTGTACCGCCAGTACCAGCGGCTGCAGCAAGCGCCCGATTATGCGGCGTGGCCGGCAGTGCGCCGGCGCATCGTCGAGCTGGCGCTGCGCGACTTTCGCTTAAGCGGCGTAGAGCTGCAAGGCCAGGCACGCGAACGCTATGCCGAGATTTCCGACCGCCAGGCGCAGCTGTCGCAGAAGTTTTCCGAGAACGTGCTGGATTCGATCGACGCGTGGTCGCTGTTGGTCGAGGACGAGGCGCGCCTGGAAGGCCTGCCCGAATCGGTGCGCGAAGCGGCGCGCGCCGCCGCTGCCGAGGACGGCAAGTCAGGCTGGAAGCTGACGCTGAAGATGCCCTGCTACCTGCCGGTGATGCAATACGCCCGCGACCGGTCGCTGCGCGAGACCCTGTACCGCGCCTACGGCACGGTCGCGTCCGAACACGGCAAGCCGGAGCTGGACAATTCGCCGATCATCGAAGAACTCTTGGCGCTGCGCGCCGAAGAGGCCGGCCTGCTGGGCTTTGAGCACTTCGCTGCCCTACGCCTGCAGACACGCATGGCCAAGAGCGCCGGGGAAGTCGGCACTTTCTTGCGCGACCTGGCCGCGCGGGCCAAGCCCTACGCCGAGCGCGACCTCGCCGAGCTGCGCGAATTCGCCGCCGAGCGCCTGGGACTGCCCGACCTGCAGCCGTGGGACGTCGCCTACGCATCCGAGCGCCTGCGCCAGGAGCGCTACGCGTATTCGGACGACGAAGTGCGGCAGTACTTCACCGAGCCCACGGTGATGAAGGGCCTGTTCAGCGTCATCGAGACGCTGTTCGGCGTGCGGCTGCGCGAGCAGCAGGTGCCAACCTGGCACCCGGACGTGCGCGCCGTGCGCGTCGAAAGCCCGGATGGCCGCACGCTGGGCCATCTGTACCTGGACCAGTACGCCCGCAGCGGCAAGCAGGGCGGCGCCTGGGTCGACAGCGAGCGCAACCGGCGCGCGCTGGCCCACGGCGTGCAAACGCCCGTGGTGTACCTGACCTGCAACTTCGCCGCGCCGCAAAACGGCAAGCCCGCGCTGCTGACCCACGACGACGTCATCACCCTATTCCACGAAACGGGGCATGCGCTGCATGCGCTGCTGTCGGAAGTCGACGAACCGGCCGCATCGGCGTTTGCCGCGGTCGAATGGGACGCCATCGAACTGCCCTCACAGTTCATGGAGAACTTCTGCTGGGAATGGGAGGTCGTCCAGCGCCTGTCCGCGCACGTGGACACCGGCCAGCCGCTGCCGCGCGCGCTGTTTGACCGCATGCGGGCGGCGCGCAACTTCCAAAGCGGCATGCAGACGGTGCGCCAGATCGAGTTCGCGCTGTTCGACATGCTGCTGCACCAGCGCAGCCGCGGCCTGCCGATCGCCGAGGTGATGGACACGCTGCAGCAGGTGCGCAAGGAAGTGGCGGTGCTTTTCCCGCCGCAATGGCACCGCCTGCCCCACAGCTTCTCGCACCTATTCGCGGGCGGCTACGCAGCCGGCTACTACAGCTACAAATGGGCCGAAGTGCTGTCGGCCGACGCGTACGAAGCCTTCGAGGAAGCCGCCGCCAACAACCGGGCCGGCACGCTCGATGCGGCCACGGGCATGCGCTTTCGGCGCGAGATCCTGGCCACGGGCGGCACGCGCCCGGCGGCGGAATCCTTCGTGGCCTTCCGCGGCCGTGCCCCGCGCATCGACGCGCTGCTGCGCCACAGCGGCATGGCCGGCAACGACTAAAATGGCCTTTGCCGGCCGCCCGCGCATCCCGCGCAGGCGCCGGCCCGTTGCCTGAAACAGTAGACATGTTCAAGATTCCGGCGGTATTGCGCTTCTGGCGCGCCAGCGCCCTGGCCCTGGCGGTGCTGTTGTCGGCCTGCAGCGCAGGCTCCGAGGACTGGTCGCTGTACGACGTCGAAGGTCACGTCGCCGACCTGCAGTTCGAGCTATCGGCCGCCGGCGGCCGCACGGTCACCCAGGACGACCTGCGCGGCAAAACGGTGCTGCTGTTCTTCGGCTACGCCAGCTGCCCGGACGTCTGCCCCACCACCATGGCCCAGCTCACCGAAGTGCTGCGCCGGCTGGGCGACAAGGCGCGCGACGTGCGCATCGTCTTCGTCAGCGTCGACCCCCACCGCGACACGCCGGACCTGCTGCAGGCGTATGTGGACGCGTTCAACCCCAACGCCATCGGCCTGACCGGCACCGAACGCCAGATCGCCGCGCTGGCGCGCCGCTACCGCGTGGCCTACCAGATCGAAAAACCCAGGCCCGGCGACGACCCCGACGTCTATGACGTCACGCACAGCAAGGGGATCTACATCTTCGACAACCGGGGACGGGCGCGGCTGCTGGCCTCCGACGCCGCCTCGGTCGATGCCTTGGTGCACGACCTGGGCAAGCTCATCGACCTGACCGCCGCCTAAGCGCGTGCCCTCGCGCCGCGCGGCCGCGCTGGGCGCCTCCGCCCCCCGGCCTGCGCCATGGCCGGCGCCCCTGGCGGTTTGCGGGCCGTTTGCGTGATTGCACCGCACCATCGGTGCGAAATTTGGTGCTTTTTCGCCACAACCCACCCTTTCGTTACAAAGGGGCAACACCTGGCCGATATGATGGACCCGGCAGCACCTTCGACCCATACACGTCAGCAAGGAGGCATCGCATGGGCATCATCATCATGATCATCGTCGGCTTCATCGTGGGGTTGATCGCCCGGGCGATCATGCCGGGCAATCAAAGCATGGGGTTCATCATGACCACCATCCTGGGCATCGTCGGCGCGCTGGTCGCGGGCCTGCTCGGCCAGGCAATGGGGTGGTACGCCGAGGGCGAGCCCCTGGGCTGGATCGCTTCGATCATCGGCGCGATCATCGTGCTGTTCGTGGTCGGGCTGATCACCGGGCGCAAGAGCACCTGATTCCTGCCCCTTCCCAAGATGGATCGGCCGCCAAGCCTGGCCAAGGCTTGGCGGCCGATTCGTTTTCATGCGCCGCTTGCCGGGCTAGCGCCCACAAAGTACGCCTGGATGATGCCTGCAAGAATTACGCCGGCAATTGCACGGCGGCGGCGCGCAAGGCCGTGCGCAGGCCTTCCTCCACCACCGGATGGTAGAAAGGCATGTCCAGCATGCGGGCCACCGTCAGGCCCTGTTGCAGGGCCCAGGCCAACAGGTGCGCGATATGCTCGGCGCTAGGGCCGGCCATTTCCGCGCCCAGCAGCCGGCCGTCCTCGCGCGAGGCATACAGGCGCAGCATGCCGCGGTTCTTGAGCATGATGCGCGACCGGCCCTGGTTGCCGAAGTCGACCTCGCCGGCGACGAACGTGTCCGGCTCCAGGTCTTTGTAGCGGCTGCCGACCACGGCGATTTGCGGATCGGAAAACAGCACCGCCATGGGCGCCCGGCGCAAGCCAGGGCGCACGTTGGGATAGCGGGCGGCGTTGGCGCCGGCGATGCGGCCTTCGTCGGCCGCCTCGTGCAGCACGGGCAAGTCGCCGTTGGCATCCCCGGCAATGAAGATAGGCGACGAACCGGCCTGCAGGGTGCGGCGGTCGTAGACGGGTACCCCACGCGCGTCCAGCCGCAGCGACGTGCGGCCCAGGTCCAGCCCCGCCAGATTGGGCTTGCGACCCACGGCCGCCAGCGCGTAATCGAAGCGCTCGGCGCGCTCCCGGCCGTCGAGCGCCACGTACCGCACCTCGACCTCATCGTCTACGCGTCGCACCGACAGCACCTTGGCCTGCGGGTCCAGGTAGAACTCTTGCTGGAAAGCCTGCCTGGCGCTGTCGCGTACCTTGGGGTCGCTCAGCCCGCCCAGGCTGCCGCGCAAGCCCAGCACGCGTACGTCCACGCCCAGCCGCGCCAGCGCTTGGCCCAGCTCCAGGCCGATCACGCCGGGCCCGAACACCGCCACGCGGCGCGGCAGGTCGTCCCATTCGAACACGTCGTCGTTGACGACGACGCGATCGCCCAAGGCCTGCAGATCGTCGGGCACCACCGGCGACGATCCCGTGGCGATGACGACGGCGCCGGCTCGCACTTCGGTGTGGCCGCCGACGTGCAGCACGCTATCGGACACAAAGCGCGCATGGCCGCGCAGCTTGTCCTCGGCGGGGATTTCGTCCATGCCTTCGAGCACGAAGCCGACGAAGCGGTCACGCTCGCGCTTGACGCGGTCCATGACCTCGCGGCCGTCCACGCGCACCTGCCCGTCGATATGCACGCCGAAGGGCGCACCATGCCGGGCCGCGTGCGCGGCCTCGGCCGCAGCGATCAGCAGCTTGGACGGCATGCAGCCCACGCGCGCGCAGGTCGTGCCGTAGGGGCCGTCCTCGATCAGCACCGCACGCTTGCCGGCGGCCTTGGCCGCGCGATAGGCCGACAAGCCGGCGGTGCCGGCGCCGATGATGGCGACGTTGGTGGTGAGGGTGTTCATGGGCGGTCCTTGTCCTGCCAGTCGTTGCCGGCGCATACGGCGAGGTGTCCGAGTTCACGGTGAGGCAACATGCGGGCTCCCGATAAAACGGTTGGACGGTGACAAGACGATAAACGCGGTCTATTGTTAAATCAAATTTAATTAACTTAACAAATAGATAGGAAAAAGTTATCGCCTGGGTCGGCCCGCCGCCGTCGCGCGCGCAGGCGGCGACGGCCTACATCGGCTGCGCGTCGTAGCCGGCTTCGCGCATGGCCGCCAAGACGGCAGCCGCGTCCGGCGCACCGGTGACCGTGACGGCGTGATTGGCCAGATCCGCCTGCAGCGCTGCCCCCGGCGCGACCCGCTTGACCGCATCGGTCAACGTCGCCACGCAGTGGTTGCACGTCATGTCGGGGACGCGTAGTTTGAGGGTGTCCATACAAGCTCCAATAAAAGAACGTCGCTGGCCAGGGGCGGTCGCGGCCGGCCCGCCGGGCTGGCGGCTGGCGGTCCGCATGCGCGCCGCCGCTGGCCAGCGGTGACAGCAGTATCAGCCCGCGGCGCCTGCCGGTTGCGGCAACCCGGTCCATTCGCGCACGAACTGCCCTGGATCGGGCCGGTTGGCTGGCGGCACCGCGCACGCCGGCGTGCCGATGGCGAGATAGCCGACGAAGCGGTATTCCAGGGGGTCGAAGCCAAGCGCCACCTGTACTTCCTCCAGGTAGGTGCCCAGGCCAGTGCTCCAGAACGCGCCGTAGCCCAGCATGTGCGCGGCGTTGAGCATGTTCATGACCGCTGCGCCGGTCGAAAGCATTTGCTCCTGCTCGGGCACCTTGGGGTTGTCGTGGTGAATCTGGTAGCCCAGTGCGACCAGCAGCGGCACGCCGGCGAGCCACTGGCGCGTGGACTTTTCCTTCTCCGGCGTCATGCGCTTGTCGCCGGCACGCTTGAGCGCGCCGATGGCCAAATCGGCCAACCGCCCGATCGCTTCGCCGCGGATCAGGGCAAAGCGCCACGGACGCAGCGCGCCATGGTCCGGCGCGCACGCCGCGGCCTGCAGGATGCGGTCGAGCTCGTCGGGTTTGGGCGCGGGCGCGC
This sequence comes from uncultured Alcaligenaceae bacterium, assembly GCA_937908115.1. Taxonomy (GTDB): domain Bacteria; phylum Pseudomonadota; class Gammaproteobacteria; order Burkholderiales; family Burkholderiaceae_B; genus CALEQZ01. Next base: position 10,276 of record CALEQZ010000032.1, read on the forward strand.
GCACGAATTTCATGGAGCGCCGGCTGGTCAGCGCGTCGATGGGTTGGATGGTGTCGGTCATTCGTCTCTCGTCGAACAATGGGCCGGCAGGCCGGCCCGCAATCAATCAGCCCAGGTGGGTGTGGCGCTCGGGGCGCTCGGTGGCCTGCATTTCGGACAGCCCGTGCAAGATGCCGCAATCGTCGGCCGCGCGGGCACCCGTCGTACATCGCCGGCGCAAGGCCAAAAGCTGCGCCTTGAGCTGCTGCAGTTCCTTGATGCGCGCATCCACGTGGGCGATGTGCTGGTCGAAGACTTCGTTGATCGGCTCGCAATCGCCCTGGCCCCGGTCAGCCAGCTCGAGGATGGTGCGGATCTCCTCGTGCGTCATGTCCAGCACCCGGCAGTTGCGGATGAGCTTGAGCCGCTCGCGATGGGCCTCGCCGTAGCTGCGATAGTTGTTGACGCCGCGCTGCGGCGCCGGCAGCAATCCCTGCTTCTCGTAGTAGCGCACCGTTTCCACCGTGGTGCCCGCGGCCTTGGCCAATTCGCCGATCTTCATGGCGTCCTCCCGCCGGTTGGGCTTGACCCTATAGTAACTCCAGGGTGTGCAATGCCTGTAACGCGACCGCCCAACAGGTGGAACGAAGTGAAACCGCACCGCCATCCCCCCGCCGGCCCTGGCGAGGCCGGCCAAGGTCACGCCAGTTCCGGCGCGGCCGGCCGCCCAGGCGCCGGCGACCAGGACAGGGTTACCCCGACCGTGCGCCACACGGCCGGCCCGGCATGCTGCGCGCATGGCAGCGTGCCAGGCCCGTGCAATGAAAGCGGCCACAGCCACCCCGACCACGACCACGACCACGACCACGACCACGACCACGACTACGACCACGACTACGACCACGACCACGACCCCGGACGCAGCGCCGCGCGCGATGCGCAAGCCCTGCCGGCTGCCGGTCCGGGCGAGGCCGTCACGCGCCTGCGCATCGACCAAATGGACTGCCCCACCGAGGAAAACCTGATCCGGGCCAAGCTGGCCGGTCGGCCGGAGGTGCGCGGACTGGCCTTCGACCTGATGCAGCGCGTGCTGACGGTGGTGCACGCCGAACCGGCGCGCGAGGCGGTGATGGCGGACATCCGCGAGCTGGGCATGACCCCGCAGCTTCTGGCCGATGACGCGCACGCCGACGATGCAGCGCCTGCGCCGTCCGGGTACGGCCGGCGCATCGCCTGGCTCGCCGCGGCCGGCGTGCTGGCCGCGATTGCAGAAGCCGCCCACTTCGCGCAATGGCCGGACTGGATGGCAGCCGTATCGGCGCTGGCGGCGATCGCGCTGTGCGGCCTGTCCACCTATCGCAAGGGCTGGATCGCCATCCGGCACGGCACGCTCAACATCAACGCGCTGATGAGCATCGCGGTGACCGGGGCGCTCGCGATCGGCCAATGGCCCGAGGCAGCGATGGTCATGGTGCTGTTCAATCTGGCCGAGCTGATCGAGGCGCGGTCGCTGGATCGCGCGCGCAACGCCGTGCGCGGCCTGGTCGCGCTGGCGCCGCAGACGGCGACCGTGCGCCAGGCCGACGGCAGCTGGCGCGAGGTGCCTGCCGAGCGGTTGGCGGTCGGCGACGCCGTGCGCGTCGCGCCCGGCGAGCGCATCGCCGCGGACGGCGTGGTGCAGGAAGGCGCATCGGCCGTCGACCAATCGGCCATCACAGGGGAAAGCCTGCCGGTGGACAAGGCGCCGGGCGACCAGGTCTACGCCGCGTCGGTCAACACCTCGGGCTCCTTCGTCTACCGCGTCACGGCCGCGGCCGGCGACACGACGCTGGCACGCATCATCCGCGCGGTGCAGCAGGCGCAGGGCCGGCGCGCGCCCATGCAGCGCTTCATCGACGGTTTTTCGCGCGTGTACACGCCCATCGTGGTCGGCCTGGCTGCGCTGGTGGCCATCGTCCCGCCCCTGGCCGGATGGATGGGCTGGGCCGATGCCGTCTACCGGGCGCTTGCCCTGCTCATCATCGCCTGCCCTTGCGCGCTGGTCATCTCGACCCCGGTCAGCGTGGTCAGCGCGCTGACCGCAGCGGCCCGTCGCGGCATCTTGGTCAAGGGCGGCGCCTACCTCGAAGCCGGGCGCAAGCTTGCCTGGCTGGCGCTGGACAAGACCGGCACGCTCACGCATGGCCGGCCCGTGTGCACGGACTTGATGATCGCGCACGCGGTGCCGGACGAATCCCCGGCCGGGCCAGCCATCGCCAGCATCGTCGCGAGCCTGGCCGAGCGGTCGCACCATCCCGTCTCGCGCGCGCTGGCCGAGCGCGTGCGCGGCCAGGGCCGCGACGATGCGCAGCCATCGGCGACGGCGCGCGGCCCGTTGCCGGACGTGGAAGACTTTGCCGCCCTGCCCGGCCTGGGCGTGCAAGGCCGCATCGCCGGCAAGACCTATTACCTAGGCAATCGGCGCCTGCTGCGCGAGCTGGGCGTGGCCGACGCGCCGTTCCAGCCGGCGTCGACACCACGTCCGGACCTGAGCACGGCTACGCCGCCCGATGCGCGGCGCGCAGCCAGCGCCGACGAGCGCCTACAGGCGTGGGAGCGCGAAGGCAAGAGCATCGCCGCCCTGACCGACGGCCGCCGCGTGCTGGCCATTGCCGCCATGGCCGATACCTTGCGCCCCACCAGCCGCGACGCGGTCGCGCAGCTGCATGCGCTGGGCATTGCCACCATGATGCTGACCGGTGACAACCAGCACGCCGCGCAACGGGTTGCGCGCGAGGCCGGTATCGACGACGCGCGCGGCGACCTGCTGCCCGACGACAAGCTTGCGGCCATCGAATCGCGCACCGGCCAAGGCTTGGTCGGCATGGCCGGCGACGGCATCAACGATGCCCCCGCGCTGGCACGCGCCGACATCGGTTTTGCCATGGGCGCGGCCGGCGCCGCTGCCGCCATCGAAACCGCCGACGTCGCGCTGATGGACGACGACCTGCGCAAGATCCCCGCCTTCGTGCGCCTGTCGCGCGCCACGCACCGCGTGCTGGTGCAGAACATCGCCTTCGCGCTGGGCATCAAGGCGGTGTTCCTGGCGCTGGCCATCGCCGGCCAGGCCACGCTATGGATGGCCGTCTTCGCCGATGTGGGCGCAAGCCTCATGGTCGTGGCCAATGGATTGCGGCTGCTGCGCGCCGGGGCCAACCCGGCCTGTACAATCGGTCCGGCCGCAGGCGCCTGACTGGTTGCGCGCCGCCAGGCCGTGCAACGCTTTGCCCATTTGCGGCCCACCTTTGCCCGCCTTCGAGAATCACCCGGAACGAACCCGTGCGCCTCGCCACCTGGAACGTCAATTCCCTGAAAGTGCGCCTGCCCCAGGTCATCGCCTGGCTGCAGGCCAATCCCGTCGATGCGCTGTGCCTGCAAGAACTGAAGCTCGCACAGGATCAATTTCCGCTGGAGGCCTTCCGCGAGATCGGCTACCACGCGGCCTGGGCCGGGCAAAAAACCTACAACGGCGTGGCCATCGTCTCGCGCGAGCCCGGCAAGGACGAAGTGCGCAACATCCCCGGCTACCAAGACCTGCAGCAGCGCATCATCGCGGTAACGCTGCCGTCTCCGGCCGGCGACGTGCGGGTGATCAGCGCTTATTGCCCCAACGGCCAAGCCGTCGGCAGCGACAAGTACGCCTACAAGCTCGAATGGTTCTCGGCGCTGCGCAACTGGCTCGAAGGCGAGCTCGGTTCCCATCCGCGTCTGGCCATCCTGGGTGACTACAACGTCGCGCCGGCCGACGAAGACGTGCACAACCCCGAAAAATGGGCCGGCCAGGTGCTGGTGTCCGAACCCGAGCGGCAGGCCTTTACTGCGCTCAAGGAATTGGGCCTGGCCGACGCCTTCCGCCTGTTCGAGCAGCCGCCCAAGTCCTTTACGTGGTGGGACTACCGCATGTTCGCGTTTCGCCGCAACGCCGGCTTGCGCATCGACCACATCCTGCTGTCCGAGCCGCTGGCGCGCGCCTGCCGCGCCTGCGAGATCGACAAGACCCCGCGCGGCAACGAACAACCGTCCGATCATGCGCCGGTGATCGCGACGCTCGCATGGGAGTGACGTCGCCATCGCGGCACGGATTTTTTATGCTATAGTTGCGGACTTCGTCGGGGCGGTAGCTCAGCTGGGAGAGCGTCGCGTTCGCAATGCGAAGGTCGGGAGTTCGATCCTCCTCCGCTCCACCAATAAATTCCTGGCGCAAAGGCCTTGGACACGCTGACGCGGTCCAAGGCTTTTTCGTTTGTGCGGCGCGCGTGCGACGCGGCCAGCAAAACTCGCCCGCCGAACGGTTTATCACGGCGGACGGTCGCGGTGTCCCATCGCTGGCGGCAAAGCAGATCGGGATACCGTTCCTAACGAACTTAAGCATCGCTGGGCATGGATTTCCTGCGCGCAATTTGCCGCCCGAGCAGAAGCCGCGCTGCGAGGCTGCGTCGCGTGGATTTCACCGGCCATCCCAGCTCTGCTTCAAGCCACCGTGCGCGGTGAACCGAGAACCTGGCCTGCGCACGCCCGAGCATCAAAAACTCGGGTGCGCCTTCTCTTCGAAAAGACTTCTCTCTTTTCATTGTCCGCATTCGTCATTTTCATTCTTTTGATATCCGTTTTATCCCAGCTCTGCTTCAAGCCACCGTGCGCGGTCAACCGAGAACCTGGCCTGCGCCACGCCCGAGCATCAAAAACTCGGGTGCGCCTTCTCTTCGAAAAGACTTCTCTCTTTTCATTGTCCGCATTCGTCATTTTCATTCTTTTGATATCCGTTTTATTTCCGTCACATATGCAGGATCCAATAGTCAAATAATGCAATAACGAGAAATCCTTCCGTCGTGAGCACTTAGCATGTCCTTGCGTCACACCTCACACGCACGGGGCTTTGCTCATGGACGGAAAATTTTTCGAAAGACGAGATCCCTGTCCAGCCAAGCAGGCAGGGATTGTTCGACCGCAAAATGGCGGACAGATCAGTAACCTGGGGGCGCTAGCCTTGGCAGTGCCGATGGCAGCAGGCATCCTGTTTGCCGACGCTGTCCAGGGCGGCACCTGCACCATCCCGGCCGGCGCCTTGAGCAGCGGCGACACGGTCGAATGCACCGGTGACTTCACCGGCGAGACCTACAACGTGCCCAACGTTACTGACGTGACCGTCATCAACCACGGGGCCTGGTCCTACAGCGGTGACATACCGAACACGGCCGGCGGCATACTGGGGCCATCTTCCAATCATACGGGCCTGACGGTCATCAACAATGGCAGCGTGACCTGGACCAATGCGTCGGCAGACGCCCGTTCCCTGGCCAGCCGGACGGTCGGGGTCGTGGGCACCTACATGCAGTCAAACAGCCACGGCAGTACGTACGTCAATAATGGGTCCATCACCGGTGTCGGCGCGGCCAACGCACAAATGACCATCCTGGCAGGCATGGGCAATGTCGGGCGAACCGGCCCGCTTTACTCGGAGAACAATGGCGAAATTCACCTCGACATCTCGGCGATGCAGCGCGGTGAAGCGCTTGCCATGGCCGTCTACGGCGGCAACACGATCCGCATGGTCAACCGCGGATACATATCGGTCGTGTCGGGCAATCTGACCGGCGTGGGGATGGATTACACCCGGCACGGCACCCCCTCGGGGTACCAGACCGGCTCGATCGACGTCGACAACAGGGGCACCATCAGCGTATCGGCAACGGGCGGCACGGCGATCGGCACGGGCCTGTTCCTGACCGACACGCTCGCGGCGCCGATGCTGACCGACGCGCGGGTGACCAACAGCGGAAGCATCATCACCAGCGCCACGACCGGCGCCGCCCATGGCGTGATGATCCAGAGCAACAATCCCGCCGTGCCCATAGAGGTCATCAATACCGGCAAAATCACGAGCACGGGCGAATCCATTTTTGCCAGTGCCACGAACGTCGCCCCCGTATACATTACCAACCTCGGCACGTTGCAAGGCGACGTCGTCACGCGCACCGGTGCCGACATGTATTACCAGGAAGGCGGCGAACTGGCCGGCGGGCTGTCGCTGGGCGCCGGCAGTGACAGCGCCACCTTCGTCACCACCGACCTGTCGATGACGACGGTGCTCGACGGCGGCGACGACGTCAGCGACGCCGACGGATCGATCGACACGCTTGCCTTGCGCAGGCTGTCGGCGACCTTGTCGGGCGCCAACCTGCGCAACTGGGAGCGCATCGTCATCGATGACGACGCCACCATCAGTTTCGACGACGCGGCGCTGGAGACCGGCTCGGCCGACACGCTGGGCCTGTCCATCACCAACGGCGGCATCGCCCAGGTCGGCCCGGCCTTTGCGCTGACGGGCAACCTGTTCCTTGGCGCCGGAGGTGTCTTCCAGGGCGCTGGCGGCGGCAACGCGACATATTCGATCAGCGGCAACCTGGTCAATGCCGGCTCGCTGGACGTTTCCGACGGCAAGGCAGGCGATATGGTCACCGTGGGCGGCAACTACCATGGCGCTGACGGCACCATCATGCTGGACAGCGTGCTCGATGGCGATGCCTCACCCACCGACCGGCTTGTCATCCAGGGCGACAGCACCGGCACAAGCCTGCTGCGCATCCGCAAGGCAGGCGGCGCAGGCGCCCAGACCGTCAACGGGATCAAGGTCGTCGAGGTCATGGGCGCTTCCGATGGCACCTTCGCCCTGGCCGGCGCCGACTACGAACACGAAGGGCAGCCTGCCCTGGTGAACGGCGCCTACGCGTACAAGCTGTACAAGAACGGCGTGAGCACGCCGGACGACGGTGACTGGTACCTGCGTTCGTCATTGCTTGACACCGCTGCACCTGACGCCGGGCCGGTCGACAAGCCGTTGTACCAGGCGGGTGCGCCGGTGTACGAGACTTATCCCGGCCTGCTGCTCGGCCTGACCAGGCTGCCTACCCTGCAACAACGCGTGGGCAACCGGTCCTGGAGCGGCAACGGCACCCTGCCCCCGGTGCCAGCCGGCGACGGAACCGCTGCACAGGTCGAACCCGGCGGCATGTGGGCGCGCATCGAAGGCGACCTGTTGCGCATCACGCCCCGCCGATCGACCGCTGACGCCAAATTCCACGCCGACACCACCAAGATCCAACTCGGCGGCGATGCCGTGCTGGCCGAAAAGGACGGCGGCAAGCTGGTTGGCGGCCTGAGCGTGCACTACAGCCACGGCAAGGCCGGCATCGACTCGCCGCACAACGCCGGCGGCAAAGGCCGGATCAAGACCGAGGGCTATGGCCTGGGCGGCACGCTGACCTGGTACGGCCGCGATGGCCTGTACGTCGATGCCCAAACCCAGCTCACTTGGTTTGACAGCGACCTGCACTATGGCGGCGGCAGGGCGCTGAAGAAAAACAGCAAGGGTTTCGGCTTTGCGCAATCGATCGAGGCCGGCCGACGCATCGCGCTGGGGCCATCCTGGTCGCTGACGCCGCAGGCGCAGCTGACCTATGGCAGCGTCCGGTTCGATCGGTTTACCGACGCATTCGGCGCCCGGGTACGGCTCGAGCGTGGCACCAGCCTGCAGGGACGGCTCGGCGTCATGGTCGCCCACGAGCGCGCCGGTGCACAGGCCGGCGGCGGGCGCATGCACTTCTACGGCATCGCCAACCTGGTACACGAGTTCTTGGATGGCACCAAGGTGAAGGTGGCCGACACGACGTTCGTCAGCCGGCAGGAGCGCCTGTGGGGCGAGGCCGGTATCGGTGGCTCCTACAACACGAAGGACGACCGGGTGTCGGTCTACGGCGAGGCGCTCGTTCGCACCAGCCTTGCGCATGCTGGCGCGAACCGCGGCTACAAGGGCATCGTCGGATTGCGCATCCGGTGGTAGCCCGCAGACAAAGGCACCCCGGGTAAAACCGGGGGCCGCGCCCTCCCGGAGCCCGGTTCCGGCTAGTACCGCCTGTTCCACCGCGCAACGCCGGGCGCCTGCCAGATGGCCTGCAAGAAACCCTCATTTGAGGGTTTTTCACGGTCCGTATGATTTCAGCCACAAACAACGCAGATAAATGTCAAAAATGGCAAATAGTCTGAAATCATCGGATATCGCCGGGTAGCATGACGGCACCCTCGGCCACACAAGATGGGCCGCAGGCCGGCACACCCGATGGCACCCCACACAGACACACCGGAATCGCCCGAGACGGGCCACGCGCCTGCGGCTGGCGCCGGCGACGCCGGCCCGGAACGGCCGGCGCCGCACGATGGCGCGCCGCGCGGCCCGGCCGCCGCGGCCGCGCCCAAGCGCTTTGCCTGGCCGTTTGCGCCGGCCGACGCCGACGCGGCCGACGATGAAGGCTGCGACGCCAGCCCGGCTTAATCACCGCCCTTGCGCTTGCGCACGATCTTGAAGGTCGCCGTGGCGCGGCAGACCACGCGGCCGGACGCGTCTCGGATCTCCCCTTCACAGAAGGCAATCGTGGCGCCGCGCCGCAGGCAGCGAGCCTCCACGGTCAGGTCGCCTTGCGCCGGCTCCATGAAGCTGGTGGTCATGTCTATCGTGGCCATGCCGGTGTTTTCGGGGTCGGCGCCGCGCGCGGCCGCGCTCATGGTGAAGTCCAGCACGCTCATCAGCGCGCCGCCATGCACGTTGCCGTGGCTGTTGCGCAGGTCCTGGCGAAAGGCCATGCGCGACACGGCATGGTCTGCAGCGATGCTGACCGGCTCGACCTCGAGCAGTTCCATGAAGGGGATGGTCGCGCCGAAGTAATCGCGGCTCATGCCCGCCCCCTGTCCGTTTGCGCAAACATGGCTTGCCTCGTTTTCATCGCCTGCGCCCTTCGCCCTTTTCCGGGATCATCGCCGGCCAGCATGACGTGTAGCCGAATTCGATGGCCTGCCGCATGGCCAGCAAGGCGCGGTCATTCCAGGTGTTCCTGCCCCACATCGTCACGGTGACGTCGGAGCGATCCTCGCCCACGGCCTGCACGTCGACCTGGGCCATGCGCGCATCGGTGACTGGCGCCTGCACGTACATCCGCGCGCGGCGCTCGGCTTCGTACACATTGCCGCGCACCTCGTAATTGCCCGGCCCGCGCAGGCATTCCTCGGCCTGCGCGACGGCGCGGCGATAGGCTTCCTGGTAGGACACCGGCACCTGCAAGCGCGTGGTAGGCGACGCGCCTTGCGGCCCGATGCCCACCGAACAGGCCGACAAGGCCAGCGCGAGCGCCCCCGCAGCGATGTTTCTCGACATACGTCCTCCGAAGTCAGGGGACAAATTATGCTTGATTTGCCCACGTGATTTTCGTTGCACGCATGCGTCTTTGCCTTACTGCCAACGCGCCCGCATGCGGGCGGCCAAATCCAGCCTCGGTCCGGGCGTGGCGGCGGACTCGGGCACCGGCGCAGCCGCCGGCTCGGGCAGGCGCTGGAATAGATGGGTGATCGAGTCGGGAATGAAGCGCGTGCGCGAGGCGTAGACGTGACGGTCGCCCATGCCGGCCTGCTGGTGCACGTAAAAGCGCTGCGGCACGATGATGTGCAGGCGCTCGCGCGCCCGCGTCATCGCCACGTACAGCAGGCGGCGCTCTTCCTCGATGTCCTCGGCACTGCCCGTGGCCAGGTCCGACGGAATGCAGCCGTCCACGGCGTTGAGCACATAGACCGAGTGCCATTCCTGCCCTTTGGCCGAATGGATGGTCGACAGGATCATGTAGTCCTCGTCGCGCAGCGGCGGGCCCGATTCGTCACTGGTGGCATCGGGTGGGTCCAGCGTGAGCTCGGTCAGGAAGCGCTCGCGCGAACCGTACCCCGCGGCGATGCGCACCAGCTGGTCCAGGTCGGCCGCGCGCACGCGCGCGTCGTCGTAGCGGCGCTCCAGGTACGGCAGGTACCAGCGCACGGCCAAATCAAGCTCGCCCGGCCAGCCAGCCCGGCCGCCGGCCAGCTTCGCATACACGTCGGCCAACCCCTGCCAGTCCTTGGCGCTGACCATGGCGCCCGGCTCGAAGCCGCGCAGCGCGGCCACCGGATCGGCCGCATCGGCCAGCGCATCGAGCAGCCGCGCCGATGTCGCCGGCCCCACCCCCGGCAACAGCTGCGCGACGCGAAACCCCGCCATGCGCCCGCGCGGGTTCTGCGCCCAGCGCAGCAAGGCCAGCACGTCCTTGATGTGGGCAGCTTCGAGAAAGCGCAGCCCGCCGAACTTGACGAAGGGAATGCTGCGCCGGGTCAGCTCCAGCTCCAGCGCCGCGCTGTGGCCGGCGGCGCGAAACAGCGCCGCCTGCGCCTTGAGCGCCACGCCCGCCTCGCGCTGCGCGAGCACCTGGTCCGCCACCCAGCGCGCCTGCCCTGCCTCGTCAGACACGGTCACCAGCGCGGGCAGCGTGGCGCCTTCGCGGTCGGTCCAAAGCTGCTTGGCATAGCGTTCGGCGGCCAGGCCGATCACCGCGTTGGAGGCGTCCAGGATGGGTTGGGTGGACCGGTAATTGCGCTCGAGCGTGACCACGCGCGCGGGCTGTGCAAAGCAGCCCGGAAAGTCGAGGATGTTGCGCACGGTGGCCGCACGGAAGGAGTAAATCGCCTGGGCGTCGTCGCCCACGACGGTCAGCCCGCGGCCATCGGGCTTCATCGCCAGCAGGATGTCAGCCTGCAGGCGGTTGGTGTCCTGGTATTCGTCGACCAACACGTGATCGAAGCGCGCGGCGACGTCGGCGGCCAGCGCCGGCTCGCGCATCATTTCGGCCCAGTACAGCAGCAGGTCGTCGTAGTCCAGCGCGTTCTGGTCCTGCTTGGCCTGCACGTAGGCGCCGAACAGGCGCTGCAAGGCCTCGCACCAGGCGCTGCACCAGGGATACGCGGCGTCGAGCACCTCGGCCAGGGGCTGCTGGCTGTTGACCGCCCGCGAGTAGATCGACAGGCAGCTTCCCTTGAGCGGAAAGCGCGACTGCGTCGACGAGTAGCCCAGCTCGTGGCGCACCAGCCCCATCAGGTCCTCGGCGTCACCGCGGTCATGGATGGTGAAGTTCTCGGCCAGGCCGATGCGCGGCGCGTACTCGCGCAGCAGCCTGGCACCGATGCCGTGGAAGGTACCGGCCCAGGGCAGCGACGGCGCGCGGCGGCCTGCAGGCAGCCCCATCGCGCGCGCCAGGACCTCGCCTACTCGGCGCTCCATTTCGAGCGCCGCGCGCCGCGAAAACGTCAGCAGTAGGATGCGCTGGGGATCGGCGCCCTGCAGGATGAGGTGCGCGACGCGGTGCGCCAGCGTGCTGGTCTTGCCCGAGCCGGCGCCGGCGATGACCAGCAGCGCACGCGGGTCCGGCGCGTCGGCCGAATCGTGCAGCACAGCCTCGCGCTGCTCGGCATTGAGCGCTGACAAGAAGGCATCGCCATGCTTGGCGGGGCTGTTGCGGCTATGGGTGTCTGGCATGACGCGATGGCGATACGGCAGGACGGGGCGGCGCCGCCCGCGCGGCCAAGCGGCCGGGACGCACCGCCGTCGATGCCTTGGTACAAAGCCCAAACTATACTGTATAGACGTACAGATGACGGAGGCTTGCATGGCCATCTTGGTCGGCACGGCGTCCTGGACCGACCCGACGCTGCTGGCGTGTGGGCGCTTCTATCCGCCGCACGTGCGCACGCCCGAAGCACGGCTGCGCCATTACGCCAGCTGCTTTCCCATCGTCGAGGCGGACTCGCCCTATTACGGGCTGCCGCCGCCGGCCATGGCGCATGCGTGGGCCGTCCGCACGCCGCCCGGCTTCGTCTTCAACGTCAAGGCTTTCCGGCTGTTCACCGGCCACCCGGCCGGGCTGGCCGCCTTGCCCGCGGACCTGCGGCGCGAGCTGCCGCCCATGCCCGCCGGCCGGGTCTTCTACCCTGACCTGCCCGCCGGCATCCGCCGCGAGCTGTGGCGGCGCTACCTGGAAGGCATCGAGCCGCTGCGCCAGGCCGGCAAGCTCGGGGCCATCCTCTTCCAGTTCGCGCCTTGGGTGCGCAACGACGCGGCCGGCCGCGCGCTGGTCGAGCACTGCGCGCAAATGGCCGAGGGCTGCCTGGTGGCGGCCGAGTTCCGCCACGCGTCCTGGCTGCGCGGCGCGCCGGCCGCGCAAACGCTGGCGCTGCTGCGCGCCCTCGGCATGGCGCACACTGTCGTGGACAGCCCGCAAGGCTTTGTCAACACCGTGCCCCCGGTATGGGAGGCCAGCCGGGACGACCTCTCGCTGGTGCGGCTGCACGGGCGCAACGCCGCCGCCTGGAACAACCGGCATGGCGCATCGTCCAGCCGCTTCACCTACGAGTATTCGCAGGACGAGCTCGCCGAATTGGCCCACCGCATCCGCGACCTGGCGCGCCGCACGCGCGACACGCATGTCATCCTCAACACCAACTACGAAGACCAGGGCATGCGCAACGCGCAGGCGCTGGTCCCGGCGCTGGACAGAAGCGCACCCACGCTTCCCAAGGGTTGATCACGTCCAAGCCCGGCCGCTTGTTCAAACGGACGGGTATCCCGCATCGCCACGATGAAACCGTTGGCGCTTGCCACGGTGGCCACGGGCGCTTCGCAGGCATGCACCGACACGCCTAGGCAGCGTGTGCACCCTGCACCGGCGCAAGCGTGGCCAGGTCCAGCACCGTGAAGTAGCCATGCTCGGACCAGCCGGCGGTGTCGATATGGTGCACGTTGCCCAGCACGGTCGGGCGCGCCACGGGCGAGTGACCGACGACGACGGCTCGCACGCCAGCCACGCCGCAGGCATCGCCGCTTTCGAGCCGCACGCGCGACCATTGTGCGCGCGAGCGCGCGCGGCGCCGGTGGGTCTGGAACAAGCGGACCGCCGCTTGCCAGTTGCGCGCCGGACTGTCGGCGTGGATCACCACGACCAGGCCTTGCGCGGTTTCGATTTCGCGCGCCAGCGGCAGCGCATCGAAAGCCTCAGCGTACGGGCGCTGTCGCTCGCGCGGCAGGTCCAGGAACCAGCCGCCGCCGTAATGGCGATAGTTGTCCACGTCCACGAGGCCCCGCCGATAGTGGCGCACGGCGTAGTCTTCGTGGTTGCCCTGCACGGCATGGAACCAGGGCTGGGCCAGCCAGTCCAGCGCCTGCTCACTTTCCGGGCCGCGATCGACCAGGTCGCCCACCGAAAACAGCCGGTCACGCGCCGGGTCGAAGCCGATCGCATCCAGCGCGCGCCGCAGCCGCGAAAAATGGCCGTGTATGTCGCCCACGACGAAATCCCGGCCGGCGTGGTTGGTTTCGTGTCGCTGGATATCCAAGGTCATGTCCGTGATGTGCGGCGATAATGCGTCGCCGACGTTATATCAGGAGTCGCTTGCATGCATTCCCCCGCACATGGCTGGCGCGTGGCAGCCGGCCTGCTTGGATTGACCGGCGTGGCGATTGGCGCGGTCGCCGCGCATGCCCTTGCCGATCCGCACGCTGCCGTCGTCGTCGAGCGCGCATCGCTTTATCAAATCCTGCACGCGCTGGCGCTGCTGGCCATCGCCAGCCAACCGGGCCGCCTGGCGCTGGCTGCGCGCTGCGCCTTCGTCACTGGCATTGCCCTGTTCTGCGGCAGCCTCTACCTGCGCTACCTAGGCGGCTGGCCGTCGGCCGGCGCGTTGGCGCCCTATGGCGGGACGGCGCTCATGGCGGGCTGGTTGCTTGCAGGGCTTGCCCGCTGGCCGGGAGCCGGCGCTCGGCCAAACTAGGGTTTCCCCGAAGGCTGTTGGGTGGTATAGTTAAAGCCTATCGAACGGAACCCTTTTCCTAGGGTTTTGTCTAACACGGCACTGACACGACGTCAGCGCTGTCAACGCCGATCAAGGCTTCGGCCTTGTCCTGCGCCGGCCGCCTGCCCCGCATATCGGGCGGCCATCGGCCCGGCCGCCAACGTGGCGGTAAGTCAAACGGGACGGTTTCCCGGCGCGTCTTGCGGCATCGCTTCCTTGGCGGTGTCCGGGTCTCTAGTCAAAGACTCGCTCGCTCGACCGGCAACGTGCCGGCTGGCTCGTCGCGCGCCTGCGAATTCGCGCCACGCCAAGGATTTCGGCCTGCGCCGGGCAATCCCTGCCCGCGCCGGCCGCCACACTACAGAGGAAGGATCACGCACATGGCAAAGGAAGAGCTCATCGAACTTGGCGGCATCGTCGAAGAAGTCCTGCCCGATACCCGTTATCGCGTCACGCTGGAAAACGGCATGGTCGTCTCGGCCTACGCGTCAGGCAAGATGAAGAAGAACCGCATCCGCATCCTGGCCGGCGACCGCGTCACGCTCGAAATGTCGCCGTACGACCTGACGAAAGGCCGCATCTGCTACCGCCACAAGGACGAAACGTCCTTTGCCCGTCCGCCCTCGGCCGGACGCCGCCCCGGCGGGCGCCGCTAAAGGCGCTGCCGGCAGGCACCGTCAAACCGGTACTGCTCGTGTCCTGCTGATAGATGCCGCCCCAAGCGCGGCGATCAGCGCGGCACGCAAGCGTGCGGCAAAAGCGCAGCGCCAAGAACAGCGCTCAAATGTCCTGCCGAACGTCCGGCGCAGCGGCGGCCTACGGCGGCCGCCCCGCCATTGACCACTTGCCCCGCGCTCACGCTTGACCGCGCGCAACCACGTCGTCGATGTAGGCGCGCGCCCGCGCCAAGGCCGCCTCCAGCGCCGACGCCTCAGCCAGGAAGATTCCCTGCCAACGCCGGCATACGGTGATCGGCTCACCACCGGCCACCGGCTGCACGACGATGGTCGTCAGATAAATGCCGCTTGGCGATTCGGTCGACGGCTCGTCGATCTCCACGCGAGCCGCGTAGCCGCGGTATTCGAACTGGGTTTCCCTCATCGCTTCCCCCCGACACTGCTGCCGGCTTGTGGTCGCGGCCTGCATGCCTTCGTCGACGCTGCACGACCGCGGCGCATAAAGGAAAAGGCCGTCGGCGATGATGCCGACGGCCTTTATCGATAATGGTCGGAGCGGCGGGATTCGAACTCGCGACCCCTTGCACCCCATGCAAGTGCGCTACCAGGCTGCGCTACGCTCCGAAAGACCGAGATTATATCAGAGTGCGCGGTCTTTTGCTTGGGCTTGCGCAAAAAGGCGCGCCGCCACGCTACGACGCCGCACCGGCCTGCGGCTGGCCGCTGGCCGGCTGCGCCACGGATGCATCGCCAAGGGCCGAGGACAGCGCCTGCGAAATGCCCGTGAGCTCGGCGCGCACGGCCTGCAGCTCGGCGGCGCTCAGGCGCACCGCAGTGTCCTGGTCGCCCAGGTCGCGTCCCTCGCCCAACCGGTTGCGCGCGCCGCTGATGGTGAAGCCTTGTTCGTACAGCAGCGACCGGATGCGACGGATCAGCAGGACTTCGTGGTGTTGGTAGTAGCGGCGGTTGCCGCGGCGCTTGACGGGCTTGAGCTGGGTGAATTCTTGTTCCCAGTAGCGCAGCACGTGCGGCTTGACCCCGCAAAGCTCGCTCACTTCACCGATGGTGAAGTAGCGCTTGGCCGGAATCGGCGGCAGGACGACGGGAGTTTCGGGTCGAGTCATTGCCTGATTTTATGTCGCCATCGATGCTTATGCAGGGATGACAAATGCCGACAAACCGTATCAGCCCGGAAGGGTTTCGCCAGCAGGCATGCCGGCGCGCTCGACCGCCGCCTTCAGCTTCTGGCTGGCGTGAAACGTTACCACGCGCCGTGCGGCAATGGGTATGGTTTCGCCCGTCTTGGGATTGCGCCCGGGGCGCGGCGGCTTGTTGCGCACCTGGAAATTGCCGAAGCCCGAGAGCTTGACCTGCTCGCCGCGCGCCAGCGCATCGCGGATTTCCTCAAAGAAGGTGTCCACCATGTCCTTGGCCTCGCGCTTGTTCAAGCCCACGCGCTCGAACAGCAGTTCGGCCAGTTCGGCCTTGGTCAGCGTACGCAGCGGTGCAGTCATCGGTTCCTCCACGGTCAGGCACGCCAGCGCGCGCCATGGGCGCTTGCCAGCGCATCGCGGATGCGCGCCAGGCAATCATCGACCCGGGCGTCGTCCAACGTCACCTCAGTGTCTTGCAGCCAGAAGCGCAACGCAAGGCTCTTTTCCGCCGTGGGGCCGGCCGACTTGTCGCGCCACACGTCGAACAGGCGCACGTCGCGCACGATGGCCAGCGCCGGGTCGCGCGCGACCGCCTCGGCCACCGTATCGAGCAAGGCCTGCGCGGGCAGCTGCGGCGCAACCCACAGCGCCAGGTCACGCACGACGATAGGCTGGCGGGACAGTTCACGCACCTGGGGCAGCGGCACCGGGGTGAGCGCGTCGACCTCCAGCTCGAAAAGCACCGGCGCGTGCGCAAGCTCCGCCTGCTGGACCCAGCGCGGATGCAGCTCGCCCAGCCAGCCGACGGCACGGCCGTCCAATTCGATGCGCGCGCTGCGCCCGGGATGCAGCGCAGGATGCTTGGCCGCGACGAAGCGCAAGGCGCCGGCGCGCGCACCGAACAGGGTTTCGACATCGTGCTTGACGTCATAGAAATCGACCTGGCGGGTCGGCTGCCCCCATTGCTCTTCGCACGCCGGCCCCCAGGCCGCGGCGGCCAGCCGCAGAGGTTGACTGACGCCAGCCACCGCCAGCGGCCCATCGGCGACCGACGCGTCGCGCAGATAGGCCCGGCCCAACTCGAAGACGCGCACGCGCGTCTGGCGGCGATTGGCGTTATGCACGATGTTGGCAACCAGCCCGCCCATCAGGCTGGAGCGCATGACTGACAAATGGCTGGCGATGGGATTGACCAGGCGGATCGGGTTGTCGTTGCCCGCATAGTCGCGCTCCCAGGCCTCGTCGACGAAGCTGAAGTTGATGACTTCCTGGTAGTCCAGACCGGCCATCAGGTGGCGCAGCGCATGCGGCCCGCGCACGGTTTCACCCGGCGCACGCATCTTGGCGCGCGCCAGCGGCGGCACGTCGGGGATGCGCTCAAAGCCGTGGATGCGCGCGACTTCCTCGATGAGGTCTTCCTCGATCTGCAGGTCGAAGCGGTACGACGGCGGCTGCACGACGAACACGCCGTCTTCCTGGCGATACGGCAGCCGCAGGCGCGTGAACACGTCCGCGATCTCGGCATCGGTGACGGGCATGCCCAGCACGCGCCGGCAGCGCTCGGCGCGCAGACGCACTTCCTTGCGCTCGGGCAGGTTGATGATGTGGTCGTCGACCGGACCTGCCTGGCCGCCGCAGATCTCCAGGATCAAGCGCGAGATGATTTCCAGGTGCTCGGGGATGCTGGCGTAGTCGACGCCGCGCTCGAAGCGATGGCTCGCCTCGGAGCTGAACTTGAAGCGCCGCGCGCGGCCAGCGATGGCCTCGGGCCACCAGAAGGCCGCCTCGACGTAGACGTCGGTCGTATCCAGCGTCACCGCGCTGGCCTCGCCGCCCATGATGCCGGCCAGGCTTTCGACCTCGTCGCCGCTGGCGATCACGCCCACGCGCTCATCGAGCGTCACGGTCTGACCATTGAGCAGCAGCAGCGACTCCCCGGGGCGCGCCCAGCGCACCGTCAGCCCGCCCTGCACGCGCTGCAGGTCGAAGACGTGGGTGGGCCGGCCCAGTTCGAGCATGACGTAGTTCGAGATGTCCACCAGCGCCGAGATCGAGCGCTGGCCGGCGCGCTCCAGGCGCGCCTTCATCCATTGCGGCGTGGCCGCGCGTGCGTTGACGCCGCGGATGATGCGCCCGGCAAAGCGGCCGCACAGGTCAGGCGCCTGCACGTCGACCGGCAGGCGGTCGGGCAAGGAAACCGGCACGGGTTCGGCCTTGGGCTCGGCAAGCGGCGCGCCGGTCAGCGCAGCGACTTCGCGCGCCACGCCCAGTATCGATAGGCAGTCGGCACGGTTGGGCGTCAGCTTCAGGGTAAAGATCGTGTCGTCCAGGTCCAGCGCCTTGCGCAGGCACTGGCCCACGGGCAAATCGGCTGGCAGTTCGAGCAGGCCGGCGTGATCCTGCGACAGGCCGAGCTCGCGGGCCGAGCACAGCATGCCGGCCGATTCCACGCCGCGCATCTTGGCCACGCCGATCTGTACGCCGCCGGGCAGGCGCGCGCCCACGCGCGCCAGCGGCGCCTTCATGCCCGCAGCCGCATTGGGCGCGCCGCAGACGATCTGCAGGGGCTCGCCGCTGCCGTCGTCGACGCGGCAGACGCGCAGCCGGTCGGCCTGGGGATGCGGTTCGACCGCCAAGATATGCGCCACGACCACGCCTTCGAAGGGCGGTGCGGCAGGCGCGGTTTCTTCTACTTCCAGCCCGGCCATGGTCAGGCGATGGCCGAGCGCTTCGGTGTCGATGGCCGGATTGACCAGCGCACGCAGCCAGGATTCGGGGAATTGCATCGTCAGAGCCCTTATGCGTTGAACTGGCGCAAGAAGCGCAGGTCGCCTTCGAAAAACTGGCGCAGGTCATTGACGCCGTAGCGCAGCATGGTCAGGCGCTCCAGGCCTGAACCGAAGGCAAAGCCGATGTAGCGCTCGGGATCCAGGCCGAAGTTGCGCACCACCGTCGGGTGGACTTGCCCGGAGCCGGAGATTTCCAGCCAGCGCCCACGGTTGGGTCCGGACGTGAACATCATGTCGATTTCGGCCGAGGGCTCGGTAAACGGAAAGAACGACGGCCGAAAGCGCAGCACCAAGTCGTCGGTCTCGAAAAAGCAGCGCAGGAAATCGGTGTAGACGCCCTTGAGGTCGGCAAACGAAATGTTTTCGTCTATCCACAGGCCTTCGACCTGGTGGAACATGGGCGAGTGCGTGGCGTCGCTGTCGACGCGATAGGTACGCCCAGGCGCGATGACCTTGATCGGCGGCTTGTGCATGCGCGCGTAGCGCACCTGCATGGGGCTGGTATGCGTGCGCAGCAGCAGCGGCAGGCCCTGCGCATCCTGCATGTCGACGTAAAACGTATCCTGCATGGACCGCGCCGGGTGGTTTTCCGGGTTGTTCAGCGCGGTGAAATTGGTCCAATCGTTTTCGATCTCAGGGCCGTCGGCCACGTCAAAGCCGATGGAGCGGAAGATTTCCTCGATGCGCTGCCAGGTGCGCGTCACGGGATGGATGCCGCCGCGCCCCCTGCCCCGGCCTGGCAGCGTCACGTCGATCGTCTCGGCAGCCAGCCTGGCTTCGAGCTCGGCTTGGGCCAGCTCGGCGCGGCGCGCTTCGAGCAGCGCCTCGATCTGCTGCTTGACCTGGTTGATGCGCGCACCCTCGGTGCGCTTTTGCTCGGGCGGCAGCTGCGCCAGCCCCTTGAGCAGGTTGGTCAGCGCGCCTTGCTTGCCCAGGAAACGGGCCTTGGCGTTTTCCAGCGAGGCCGCATCGGGCGCCTCGGCGAATTGTTGGCGGGCCTGTTCGGCCAGGTCTTCGACCATCGATGTCATGTCCACTGCCTAGAAACGCCCCCAATGCTGCGCCTTCGGCTTGCCGCCCTTTACGCGGGCTTCGGCCTTGGGACTGACCGGCGGCGGAAAACTACCAAACGCAAACGGGACCATGACGGCCCCGTTTGCAGGATGCGCAAGGCAGGCGCGCGGTCAGGCGGCCAGGGCGGACTTGGCCTGCTGCACCACGGCTGCGAAGCCGGCCTTGTCATGCACCGCCATGTCGGCCAGGACCTTGCGGTCGAGCTCGATGGCGGCCTTCTTCAGGCCGGCGATGAACGCGCTGTAGGTCACGCCGTGTTCGCGCACGGCGGCGTTGATGCGGGTGATCCACAGGGCGCGGAAGGTGCGCTTCTTGTTGCGGCGGTCGCGATAGGCATATTGCCCGGCGCGCATGACCGCCTGCTTGGCGACCCGGAATACGTTGCCGCGGCGGCCTCGGTAACCCTTGGCGGCGGCGATGACTTTCTTGTGACGGGCACGAGCGGTGACACCGCGTTTGACGCGAGGCATGTCGTTCTCCTTAGGCGAAAGGCATCATGGCCTTGACCGAGGCCACGTTGGAGTCATGCACCGCGGCCGAACCGCGCAGCTGGCGCTTGTTCTTGGTGGTCTTCTTGGTGAGGATGTGGCGCTTGAACGCCTGACCCCGCTTGATCGATCCGCTGCCGCGGACCACAAAGCGCTTGGCAGCGCTCTTCTTGGTCTTCATCTTGGGCATGATGGCTTCCTGGTTTCGTGTTTGCATGGCAGCCGGGCGCCCACCATCGGCCCTGATGGATGGGACTTCCGAGCCTAAGCCGCGTTTGACCCGCCGCCACTTCTGGATGGGCAAGCCTTGGAAACGAAAGCCCAAGGCCCGCACCCGACAGGGCGCCACGCACCCCCTCGGGCTTCCCCGGGTTGACCCGGAAAAGCCCTTGATTATACGGCGAATTTCAAGCGCTTGTCGAGCCGCCCTCGCCCAGCGGCCGACGGTACTGGATGGCCTCGGCCACGTGCCGCGCCTGCAGCTGGGGCGCGCCGTCCAGGTCGGCCAGGGTACGGGCCACGCGCAGCACCCGGTGCGCGGCCCGCCCGGACCATCCCAGCCGGGACATGGCCTGGCGCAGCAGCGCCCGCGCGCCGTCGTCCAGCGGGCAGTGCGCGTCCATCGCGCCGGGCGCCAAGGCGGCATTCAGGCAGCCCTGGCGCCGGCGCTGCAGGCGCTGGCAGTCTTCCACGCGCTGGCGCACGGCGGCCGACGGTTCGCCTGCCGGCAAGTCCAGCCAGTCCTGCTCCGGCGGCGGCAGCTCTATCTGCAGGTCGATGCGGTCGAGCAGCGGCCCGGACACCCGTGCCCGGTAGCGCGCGGCCTGCTCGGGCGAACAGCGGCACGGCCGCACCGGATGCCCGCGCCAGCCGCAGGGGCAAGGGTTCATCGCGGCGACCAGCTGGAAGCACGCCGGATACTCGGTCTTGCCCAGCGCCCGCGCAATGGCCACGCGCCCGGTTTCCAGCGGCTCGCGCAGCGCCTCCAGCACCTTGCGGTCGAACTCGGGCAGCTCGTCCAGGAACAGCACCCCCAGGTGGGCCAGGCTAATCTCGCCTGGCCGGGGACGGGCGCCGCCGCCCACCATGGCTGCGGCCGAGGCCGAGTGATGCGGTGCGCGAAAGGGCCGGCGCGACAGCGTCGGCTGCAACCCGGCCAGGCCGGCGATCGCGGCGGCTTCCAGCGCCTGGTCCGGTGGCAGGCCGGGCAGCAGACCAGGCAGCCGGCGCGCCAGCATGCTCTTGCCCGCGCCGGGCGGGCCGACCATCAACAGGCTATGGCCGCCTGCGGCGGCGACCTCCAGCGCCCGGCGCGCCGCCGCCTGCCCGCGCACATCCGACAGACAGGGTTCAGGCGGCGGTTCGGGTAGCGCGGCAGGCGTGGCCGCGGGCAATGCGCCCCGGCCCGCCAGGTGGGCGACTACCTCGGCCAGCGTCGCGGCCGCCAGCACCGTCACGCCCGGCACGTGCGCGGCCAAGGCGGCGCTGGCACGCGGCATGACCAGCACCGCCCCGGGGCGGCTGCGCGCCACGGCCAGGGCGATGGCCAGCGCGGCGCCCACGGGCACCAGGGCGCCCGTCAGCGACAGTTCGCCGGCGAACACCATGCCGGCCAGGTCGATGCCGGCCTCGGGCGGGTGCGACGCTGGCCAGTCGCGCCGCGGCCCGGCCGCCGGTGCCACCGCGCGATAGGAGCCCTCCGCACCCGGCGGGCGGCCCGGCGCATGGGCTGCACCGCAAGCGCGCCCCAGCGCCCGCATATCCACCTGCCCGGAAGCCAGCAGCACGCCCAGCGCGATGGGCAGGTCGAACCGGCCCGATTCCTTAGGCAGGTCCGCCGGCGCCAGGTTGACCGTAATGCGCCCGGCGGGAAATTCGAAGCCGCTGTTGACGATGGCCGCGCGCACGCGCTCGCGGCTTTCGCGCACTTCGGCGTCGGGCAGGCCCACCACGTTGAAGGCGGGCAGCCCGGCGGCCAGGTGCACTTCGACCCGCACGGGCGGAGCGTCCAGGCCGGCCAGCGCCCGGCTGGCCAGTACGGCTAGGGTCACGCGCGACTCCCGGTTGTCGAACCGGGGCAAGTTTGCCGCTGCCGGCGCGCCGGCAGGACCCGAAAGAGACGAAAACGGCACGCCGACCGGCGTGCCGAAAGAAAGACACCAGCGCAGGGGCGCCCCGCGCCGGCCGGTCCGGTGCGACCGGCTATTTGTCCCGCTCGGCCAAGCGCTCCTCGAGCGTGCGCACGCGCGCTTCCAGCGCATCGGCGCGGGCGCGCAGGCGCGCCAGCAGCTCGGCCTGGACGTCGAATTCTTCGCGCGTGACCAGGTCCATGCGGGCGAATGCCTGCCCCATCATGGCCTTGATGTTGCGCTCTAGGTCGGCGGCAGGGCTGCGCGCGATCAAGTCGGCCAGGTTCTTCTGCATGCCTTCGAGCCATTCGTTGCGGTTCATGGTGGACCCTGCGTGTGATGTTGGTGCAGCGTCAAGTGTAGACGAGTCCGGCGCGGCCCCGGCGCCGCGCACCATCGCGACGCACATGCTCCAAAACGGGGCATGACGCGCGCATCAGATCCCCGTTGCGGGGCATGCCGGAGACGCGTCCGGCCCGCAGCGTCCGGCCGCCGGCCTTGTGCACCGACGAGCCCACCGATGGAAAGCGTTGGCACGGAGTTTGCTTTTAGGGGCCAGTGCCAACGTGCAACCATGAGAGGAATCGCCATGAAACTCATCATCGCCATCATCAAGCCGTTCAAGCTGGACGAGGTGCGGGTGGCCCTGTCCGGCATCGGCGTGCAAGGGCTGACGGTCACCGAAGTCAAGGGCTTCGGCCGGCAAAAGGGACACACGGAACTCTACCGGGGAGCAGAGTACGCCGTGGATTTCCTGCCCAAGCTGCGGGTGGAGGCTGCGGTGCCTGACCATCTGGTCGAGCAGGCCGTGGAAACCATCGAGCAGGCTGCGCGCACCGGCAAGATCGGCGACGGGAAGATTTTTGTCGCCGCGCTGGAACAAGTCATCCGCATCCGTACCGGCGAGTCCGGCGAGGCTGCTCTTTAACAAGCTGAACACGACACACTTGGAGCTACGAAATGGATAAAGCAGACATCGCTTGGCTGAGCGTATCGACGCTGCTGGTATTGATGATGGCGGTTCCGGGCCTGGCGCTGTTCTACGGCGGCCTGGTCCGCGCAAAGAACATGCTGTCGGTGCTCATGCAGGTCATGGCCGTATTCTCGCTGGGCGTCGTGCTGTGGTTCATCTACGGCTATTCCCTCGCCTTCACGGATGGCAACGCTTTCTTCGGCGGCTTCGGCGCCGCGTTCTTCTCAGGGCTGTTCTCCGCACCCGACCAGTTCCCGCTGTCGGGCAGCGTGCCCGAACTGCTGTTCGCCTCGTTCCAGGCGACGTTTGCCGGCATCACCTGCGCGCTGATCGTCGGCAGCTTCGCCGAGCGGGTGCGCTTTTCGGCGGTGCTGGTGTTCACGGTGATCTGGTTCACCTTCGCCTACGTGCCGATGGCGCACATGGTCTGGCACGGCGGCGACGTTCCGGGCCTGCTGTTTGCCGCGGGCGCGCTGGACTTCGCCGGCGGCACGGTGGTGCACATCAACGCCGGCGTGGCCGGCCTGGTCGGCGCCTATGTGGTGGGCAAGCGCCTGGGCTACGGCCGCGAAGCCATGCAGCCGCACAACCTGCCCATGACCATGATCGGCGCCTCGCTGCTGTGGGTGGGCTGGTTCGGCTTTAACGCCGGTTCGGCACTGGCCGCCAACGAAACCGCCGTGCTGGCCTTCTTCAACACCATGGTCGCCACCGCCGCCGCCATCCTGGCGTGGGTCTTTACCGAGTGGGCCGTCAAGGGCAAGCCGTCGATGCTGGGCGCCGCTTCGGGCGCGGTCGCCGGCCTGGTGGGCATCACCCCTGCCGCCGGCCTGGTCGGCCCCGTCGGCGCGCTGCTGATCGGCATCGCTGCGGGCGTGATCTGCGTCTGGGGCGTCAACGGCCTGAAGCGCATGCTCAAGGCCGACGACTCGCTGGACGTGTTCGGCGTGCACGGCGTGGGTGGCATCGTCGGCGCCCTGCTGACCGGCATCTTCAACGCCCAGGCCCTGGGCGGCCCCGGCCTGGAAAGCGTCGGCGAAATCGGCGGCCAGCTCTGGGTGCAGCTCGAGGGCGTGCTGCTGACCATCGTGTGGTCCGGCATCGTGGCCTTCATCGCCTACAAGATCGCCGACATGGTGTGCGGCCTGCGCGTGCCCGAGGACGTCGAGCGCGAAGGCTTGGACATCAACAGCCACGGCGAATCGGCCTACCACAGCTGATCGCATCGGATGGCGCGGCGGCACGCCGCCGCGCCGCCCCGACGCCGGCCTTCCTCGAAGTGGGAAAAGCGCGCACCTTGCGGTGCGCGCTTTTTTCTTTCAGGGCTGGTACAGGTCCTGCGGATCGATGGGCAGGGCCCGGTTCAGCGAGGCCGCCACCTTGACCCGCAAGGCATTGGAATGGGCGCGGCGGATCTCGCGCTTGACGTCCAGCAGCTGCTGGGGGTGCATGGAAAATTCCGTCAACCCCAGCCCCAGCAACAGGCGCGTCAGGCGCGACTCGCCGGCCATTTCGCCGCACACCGCCACCGGTATGCCGGCGCGCTCGCCGGCGTTGATGGTGTGGGCGATCAACCGCAGCACCGCCGGGTGCAGCGGGTCGTACAGATTCGCGACGTCATGGTCGCCGCGGTCGATCGCCAGCGTGTACTGGATCAAGTCGTTGGTGCCGATGGACAAGAAGTCCAGCTGCTCGGCGAAGGGCTCGATGGCAATGGCAATGGCAGGCACCTCGACCATCGCGCCCAGCGGAATGGACGCCGCATAGGGCTGGCCGCGCGCCTCCAGCTCGCGCTTGGCCGATTCCAGCGCCGCGCGCGTAGCCTCGATCTCGTGCATGTGCGCCACCATGGGCAGCAACAGCTTGACCGGCCCGTGCGCGGACGCCCGCAGGATCGCCCGCAACTGGGTGGCGAACATCTCCGGACGAGCCAGGCAGTAGCGGATGGCCCGCTGGCCCAACGCGGGGTTGGTCGCCACCGACGCCTCCCCGTCCAGGGTTTTATCTGCGCCGATGTCCAGGGTCCGTATCGTGACCGGCCGGCCGGCCATGGTCTTGATGACCGATGCGTAGGCCTGGTATTGCTCTTCTTCGCCCGGCAGGTCCGAACGACCCATGAACAGGAATTCGCTGCGAAACAGCCCTATCCCTTGCGCACCGGCGGCCAGCGCCTGTTCGGCTTCTTCGGGCAGCTCGATGTTGGCGTTCAGGGTGACCGAGATGCCGTCGAGCGTCACCGCGGGCTCGTCGCGCAATAGGGCGAGCTCCGCGCGCTCGTCCAGGAAAGCCTGTTGGCGGCGACGGTATTCGTCGAGCACCGCCGGCGGCGGATTGACCATCACCGCCCCGTGCTGGCCGTCGACGATGACGGTGTCGCCATCGTTGATCAGCGCGCAGGCCGTGCCCAGCGCCACCACCGCGGGCACGCCCATGCTGCGCGCGACGATGGCCGTATGCGAGGTGGCTCCGCCGAGGTCGGTGCAGAAGGCGGCAAAGCGCGCGCCGCGCAAGCGGATCATGTCGGCCGGCGAAATGTCATGCGCGACGACCACCAGCGGCTCGTCACCACACCCCGATTCGGGCATCGGCAACATAGGCGGCGAACCGGATAGCACGCCGAGCACCCTTTCGATGACCTGGCGCACGTCGGCGCTGCGCTCGCGCAGGTATTCGTCCTCGATTGCGGCAAATTGCTCGGACAGGATCTGCCCTTGCGCGGTCAGCGCCCACTCGGCGTTGTAGTGGCGCTCGGCGATCAGGGCAAAGGCCTGGTCGGTCAGCAACGGGTCGGCCAGCAACAGGCGATGCACGTTCAGCAGCGCCGCCAGCTCCTTGGGCGCGTCCTCCGGCAGGGTTTGGGCCAGCATTTCGAGTTCCTGGCCGGCCTGCTCCAGGGCGCGCTTTAACCGCGCGGTCTCGGCCGCGACGTCTTCCGGCGCGATGCGGTAGTGCGGGACTTCCAGCGCCGCCGCGCCCAGCAGCACGGCGCGGCCGATGGCGTAGCCGCGCGCCACGCCCTGGCCGTACAAGCAAACAATGGGGCTGGTCGAGCCAGCCCCATCGCATGCGCCGTACGCTGCGGCATCCCCGGCGTTCGCCCACAGCTCGGGCTTATTGCTCTTCACCGAATTTGCCATCGAACAAAGCCTGGATCTCGCTCAGCGCACGGTCGGCGTCGCTGCCTTCGGCCTCGAGCCGCACCGTGGTGCCCTGCCCTGCGGCCAGCATCATGACGCCCATGATGCTCTTGGCGTTGACCCGTTGCGTGCCCCGGGAAATGAATATTTCACTGCTGAACTTGCCGGCCAGCTGGGTCAGCTTGGCGGCCGCGCGGGCATGCAGGCCCAGTTTGTTGCTGATCGTGATATCTAGTGTAGGCATGGTCTGTGCAAGCTGGCAAACGCCCCGGCAACCGAAAAAGCGCGCTCAGTCTACACGGATCACACCTTGCGCGCCGCCGACCAGGGCGCACTCGCGCACCTCTGCCAGCGTGCGCTGGCGGTAGTTCAGCGCACGCAGCAACATGGGCGCGTTCAGCCCCGCCAGCAGCTCGCAGGCCACGCCCGCCTGGCGCGCCTGCTCGCAGGCCTTGTGCGCGATGTTCGAAGGCGTCGCGCCCTTGATGTCGGTCAGGACCAGGACCCCATTGCCCGAGTCGACCTCGGCGATGCGCGCGGCCAAGGCCTTGGCGGCGGGTTCGGGCTGCACGTCGGCGTCGACGTCGAGCACGGCCAGCGCGGGGACGTCTCCCAGGACGTGGCAGGCGCAGTTGACCACGGCGGAGGCCAGCGGCGTATGCGCCACGACGACGATCCCGATCACGGCGACACCTTTTGCGGCGCGGCGACCGCCTGCTCCAGCGCCTGCGCGAACCGGCCGGCGACATCGAAGCCGGTCTGCTCGGCAATTTCCACGAAGCAGGTCGGGCTGGTGACGTTGATTTCGGTGACGTAGTCGCCGATGACGTCCAGGCCGACCAGCAACAGGCCACGCCGATACAGCTCGGGGCCGATCGCCAGGGCAATGTCCCGGTCGCGCCCGGTCAGCGGCCGGGCCACGCCGCGCCCGCCGGCGGCCAGGTTGCCCCGGGTTTCCCCGGCCAGCGGGATGCGCGCCAGCGCATAGGGCACGGGCTCACCCGCGATGAGCAGGATGCGCTTGTCGCCCTCGGAAATTTCCGGGATGTAGCGCTGCGCCATGATGCTGCGCGTGCCGTCGGCGGTCAGCGTCTCCAGGATGGCATTCAAGTTGGGCTCTTGGCGCTGCAGGCGGAAAATGCCCGTGCCGCCCATGCCGTCGAGCGGCTTGACGATGACGTCGCCGTGCTCGGCGTGAAACGCCTTGATGCGCGCCATGCTGCGCGTCACCAACGTCGGCGCCGCATAGCGCGAAAACGGCAGGATGGAAAGCTTTTCCGGGTGATTGCGGATCGCCGCGCCGGCATTGAACACCCGGGCACCCTGGTCTTGCGCGTACTCCAGCAGGTGCGTGGCGTACACGTACTCCATGTCGAAGGGCGGGTCCTTGCGCATGAGCACGGCGTCGAAGGCCGACAGTTCGACCTCGGCCGCCGAACCCGTTTGCGTCCACCAATCGTGGCCGTGCAGGTCGGCCCCGTCGACCAACTCGATGCCGGTGGCCGAGACGAGCACGCGGCCGTCGCGGGCGAACAGATCCTCCTGCAAGGCCACCGACAGGGTGTGTCCGCGCGTGGCCAGGGCCCGCATCATGGCAACCGAGCTGTCCTTGTAGGCCTTCAGCTTCGGCAGGGGATCGACGATGAACAGCACGTGCATGGCGGCGACCGATGGGCCGCCCCTCGTCCGAAACGAGGGACGGCCGCCTGAATGGATTGCGGTTGACTGGATATTAGGAAGCCGTCTCGGACTTGCTCGCCGCCTTCTTGCGCGGGGCCAGCACCATCACCATCTGCCGGCCCTCGAGCTTGGGCATGGACTCGACTTGTCCGATTTCCATGAGGTCGTCGCGCACGCGCTCCAACACCCTCATGCCCAGTTCCTGGTGGGCCATTTCGCGGCCGCGAAAACGCAGCGTCACCTTGGCCTTGTCGCCCTCTTCCAGGAACCGGCGCAGGTTGCGCAGCTTGACCTGGTAGTCGCCCTCGTCGGTGCCGGGCCGGAATTTCACTTCCTTGACCTGGATGATCTTCTGCTTGGCGCGGGCCTCGGCCTGGCGCTTCTGTTCCTGGTACTTGAACTTGCCGTAGTCCATTAGCCGGCAGACCGGCGGATCGGCATTGGGCGCGATCTCTACCAGATCCACGTCATGCAGCTCGGAAAGACGGAACGCTTCGGCAATTTTGACGATGCCTAGCTGCTCCCCGTCCAGACCTATCAGACGCACCTCGGGGACGCGGATTTCACCGTTGATGCGAGTGGGCTTGTCGGTTGCGATGTTGACGACTCCTTCAAAGTTTTCGGGGTTGCCCGGATGGGCGCCTGCCGCCAGGGAAACTAGGTCCGGTTGGCCACGTCCCCGGCCAGGCGGGCGGCGAATTCCGCCAGCGGCATGACGCCGAGATCGACGCCACCGCGGCCGCGAACGGCCACGGCGCCGGCTTGGCGTTCTTTGTCGCCGACCACCAGTATATAAGGGACTTTCTGCAGGCTGTGCTCGCGGATTTTATAAGTGATTTTTTCACCACGCAAATCGCAGTCGACTCTAAATCCTTGTTTTTTCAAGGTTTGTGCGACTTCCGACGCGTATTGCGCGGAGGGTTCGGAAATACAGCACACCACCGCCTGGACCGGAGCGAGCCAGGCCGGCATGGCACCGGCGTGGTTTTCGATCAGCATGCCGATGAAGCGCTCGAGCGACCCCAGGATGGCCCGGTGCAGCATGACCGGCGTGCGCCGCTGGTCGTTGGCGTCGATGTATTCCGCGCCCAGGCGTGCCGGCATGGAGAAGTCCACCTGGATGGTGCCGCACTGCCAATGCCGCCCGATCGCATCCTTGAGCGTGTATTCGATCTTGGGGCCATAGAAGGCGCCCTCGCCCGGGGACACCTCAAACTCGCAGCCGGTGCGCCGCAGGCTTTCCATGAGCGCGGCCTCGGCCTTGTCCCAGATCGCGTCGTCGCCGATGCGCTTTTCCGGGCGCGTGGCCACCTTGTACAGCACTTCGTGGAAGCCGAAATCCGCGTACACCTTTTGCAGCAGCGCAGTGAACGCCGCGCACTCGTCCTGCAGCTGGTCTTCGGTGCAGAAGATGTGGCCATCGTCCTGCGTAAAGCCGCGTACGCGCATCATGCCGTGCAGCGACCCGGAGGGTTCGTTGCGGTGGCACTGCCCGAACTCGCCGTAGCGCAGCGGCAGGTCGCGGTACGAGCGCAGGCCCGCCTTGAAAATCTGCACGTGGCCCGGGCAGTTCATGGGCTTCAGACCGTAGACCCGGTTCTCGGACTCGGTCGTGAACATGTTCTCGCGGTAGTTGTCCCAGTGCCCGGTTTTTTTCCAGAGCGACAGGTCGAGGATCTGCGGAGCCTTGACCTCCTGGTAGCCGTTGTCGCGATAGACCGCCCGCATGTATTGCTCGACCTGCTGCCACAGCGTCCAGCCCTTGGGATGCCAGAAGATCAGCCCTGGCGCCTCGTCCTGGAAATGGAACAGGTCCAGCTCGCGGCCGATGCGCCGGTGATCGCGCTTTTCGGCCTCCTCGAGCATGCGCAGGTAGGCATCCTGGTCTTCCTTTGACGCCCAGGCCGTGCCGTAGATGCGCTGGAGCATCTCGTTGTTGCTGTCGCCGCGCCAATACGCGCCGGCGACCTTCATGAGCTTGAAGACCTTGAGCTTGCCGGTGGACGGCACGTGCGGGCCGCGGCACAGGTCGACGAAATCGCCCTCGCGGTACAGGCTGATGGTCTCGTCCTGCGGGATGGACGCGATGATCTCGGCCTTGTAGTGCTCGCCGATGCGCTTGAAGAACTCGACCGCGTCGTCGCGCTTCCATTCTTCGCGGACCACCGGCTCGTCCTTCTTGGCGAGTTCGGCCATCTTGGCCTCGATGGCGGCCAGGTCTTCCGGCGTGAAGGGGCGCTTATACGAAAAGTCGTAATAGAAACCGTTCTCGATGACCGGCCCGATGGTGACCTGCGCTTCCGGATACAGCGACTTGACTGCGTAGGCCAGCAAGTGAGCCGTCGAATGGCGCAGGATTTCCAGGCCGTCCGGATCCTTGGCGGTGACGATGGCCAGCGCCGCGTCGCTTTCGATGCAATGGCTGGTGTCGACCAGCTTGGGCTCGCTACCCGGGTAGGTCACGCGGCCGGCAAGCGCGGCGCGCGCCAGCCCGGCGCCGATCGATTGCGCCACTTCGGCCACGGTGACCGGGCCGGGAAACTGGCGTTGCGAACCGTCGGGCAAAGTGATCTGTACCATTCAGTCTTTCCTGGGATCCGAAAACGAAAAACGCGGCAGCAAGCCGCGTTTTGCTAGTTGACCTTTGGGCACGACATCCGGGCAAGGCCGGGGCAAGGCTGGCGCAACGCGACTAGGGGCGCAGGGACCCTGTCGTAGTTCGCGCAGTCTTCACCATCGGGCAACCTCGTCGAAATTGGGGCACAAAAATGCAACGAATCATTTTAGCATTTTCGCCGCTGCCGGTGCAGCGCCGGGCCGGGCGTCACGGCTCGGTCCCAAAAAGCCAAGGGCCCGCGGCGATCCGCGGGCCCTTGGCGGTGGCCGCGCCAAGGCGGCCCAGCCCTACACGACGCGGATGTTCTTGGCCGCCACGCCTTTGGGCCCTTGCCCCAGGTCGTAAGACACGCGCTGGTTTTCTTCGAGCGTCTTGTAGCCCTGGGCCTGGATTTCCGAGTAGTGGGCAAACACGTCCTTGCCCCCGTCTTCCGGCGTAATGAACCCGTAGCCCTTTTCGCTGTTAAACCATTTCACGACACCGGTTGCCATACCTCACCTCTTGCCTGATTGCCCTGGATGAACGCGAATCGCGCACTGGATGCACGTGAGCCGATTATGCGAGGCGGCCGGGATGACACAATGCTACAGATGGCGAATCCTTATCTCTGCGCGCGTGTTTCAATCCTTTGGCCCGCCGCAAAGGCACGCCCGCGACTGTGAGCCGATGGCGTAAGCCAAATGGATACATGCGCAGCATATCGGTCGCGCCAGTGGCCCTCGGACGGCGTCGGCACGTTCGCCAGGCCGCACTGCCGGGAAGCCGCGACGCAAGCGGATCGCGCGGCCCTCTGCACTTTAAGCTTTGCGCAATGGAACTTTTTTACCTTGTGGCGTTCTCTCGCCCTGCGATTTTGTCGCATCCGACGCCTTGAAAGTTCACACCCGGAGATCTCGCAATGACGTCACCCTCTTCGACATGGCTGGACAACGCGCAACGCTACGGCATCGTCAGCCGCTGCCTACACTGGCTGATGGCCGCGGGTTTCGCCTGGCAGTTCACGAGCGCGACGCTGCATTGGCTGGCGAAAGATTCCGCCATCGAGAAATTCTTTTGGTCGACGCACCCTTCGCTGGGCTTTGCCCTGCTGGTCCTGGCAGTGATCCGCGCCGCCTGGGGGCTGGTCAATTTGCGGCGCCGGCCCGGGCATGCCGCCGGCTGGGCTGGCCGCGCCGCCGCTGCCGGACACCTGCTGCTCTATGCGCTGATGATCGCCGTGCCGGTCATCGCCGTGCTGCGCGCCTATGGCCGGGGCCGGGGCTTCAGCCCGTTCGGCGTGACGATCATGCAGCCGACGGGCCAGGAAATCCCCGCGCTCGTCGACCTTGGCGCCGCCTTGCACGGCGAATTGGGATGGGTGCTGCTGGCCGTCATCGCCGGCCACATTGCCATGGTGCTGGTGCACCGGCGCATAGGCGAGGACGTCCTGCCGCGCATGGCAGGGCGGTAAGCCGCTTCGCCCATCGAGCTTCGCGCGATCAGGCGGCCGCGGGTTCGGCGGCGACTCCGCGCAAGCGCAGATTGGACAACCTCGTCAACGACCGGTAGTGCGAGAAAAACGCGCGCCGGTCGTCGTCGCCTACGCCCAGTTCGGCCAGCGAGCGCCATAGGCGCGCCAGGTCGGACTGGGCGGCCCAGCGCGGCAACCCAACCCAACGCGCCACCTCCCAATCCAGCAAGGCGACCGCAACCGACGCGCCGTCGCGCACGAAGATCTCCTTGGGGTACAAATGGCCGTGCTTGCGCCCGGCCAGGTGCAACGGGGCGATCGCCTCGGCCACCTTGAGCAGGATCTGCTGGCGTCGCGGCGCGCTCCAGCGCCCCTCGCGCAGGCCTTGTTCCAGGCTGGCGTAGCCTTCCAGCGCCTGCGTGACCAGGACCGCTTCCCAGCCTGCGGCACCCACACGCATGTCGAAAAACAACGGCACGGCCGTCGGCACGCCGAGCTTGGCGCAACGTTGCAGGTTGCGCCATTCGCGCAACAGGGTCGGACGCCCGCTGGGGTGGCGCAGGCTGCGGTACAGGTGGTTGACCTGGCGCTTGACGAAGTAGGTCGCGCCGGATTGCGGGTCGACCACGCGCTGCACGCCGCTCGTGCCATTGCGGCGCTCGTTGGGCGGCTCAGCCCATTCCCCGCGCACGTCCCACCACGAGGGACCGGCGCCAGGTGCCATTTCCATCTTTTTGTATCCCCATTTGCCCCGACGGCGGGTTGCCGTGAGGGGCGCCCTTCGCGCACGCGAAGCGTGCTAGGGCGTTTTAGCCGGCAACATTATGTCTTGGCAATTACAAACGGGAACATTGGCATTGTCATGCGCCTGGACGTTGCTTGCCTGCGACAGCAGGAACGCGCCCCCTCGGCGCCGGACGTACAAAAGAAAAGGCCGCGCCAGCCGGCGCGGCCTTTTTTACGCAGGGCGATGTGGATCGCTGCCCCTGCACGCGGCCGTGTGCGTGCGCCTTAGGGCAGCGCGGCAAATCCGGTTGGTGCGAAGGGCGGGACTCGAACCCGCACACCTGTTACGGCGTCAGGACCTAAACCTGGTGCGTCTACCAATTTCGCCACCTTCGCACGCCGCACCGGCAACCCGGCGCGGAAACCTGTAATTGTAGCTTGCTTGATAAAATCCTGCGCCATGAATCCGCGCCTAGATGCCCTGCATCCCTATCCCTTCGAAAAACTGCGGGCGCTGCTGGCGCAAGCGGGCGAGCCGCCCGCGGGCCTCGCGCCCGTCAACCTGTCCATCGGCGAACCCAAGCATGCCGCTCCCGCCCTGGTCTCCCAGGCCCTGGCCGAGGCCATGGGCGGACTGTCCGTGTACCCGCCCACCAAGGGCGATCCGGCACTGCGCCAGGCGATCTCGCAATGGCTCTCGCGCCGCTACGCCATCCCCGCGCCCGACCCCGATACGCAAGTGCTGCCCGCGCTGGGCTCGCGCGAAGCGCTGTTTGCCTTTGCCCAAGCGGTCATCGACCCGACCGGCGATGCGCTCGTGATCTGTCCCAACCCGTTCTACCAGATCTACGAGGGGGCGGCGCTGCTGGCCGGCGCGCAGCCCTACTACGTCAATGCCGATCCGGCCCGCGGCTTCAATGCCGACTGGCAGTCGGTACCCGAGGACGCATGGCGGCGCACGCAGATGGTATTCGTGTGCTCGCCGGGCAACCCGGCGGGCAACGTCATGGGCCTGGACGATTGGCGGCAGCTCTTCGAGCTGTCCGACCGCCACGGCTTCGTGATCGCCTCGGACGAATGCTATTCCGAAATTTATCTGGACGAATCCGATCCGCCGCTGGGCGCCTTGCAGGCGGCGCGACGCCTGGGCCGCGATGACTACCGGCGGCTGGTGGTGTTTTCCAGCCTGTCCAAGCGCTCGAACGTCCCCGGCATGCGCTCGGGCTTCGTCGCCGGCGACGCCGCCATCCTGTCGGGATTCCTGCGCTACCGTACCTACCACGGCAGCGCCATGAGCCCGCTGGTTTCGGCAGCCAGCATCGCCGCCTGGGGCGACGAGCAGCACGTGGCCGAGAACCGGCGCCAATACCGCGCCAAGTTCGATGCCGTGCTGCCCATCCTGCAGCCGGTGCTCGACGTGGCGCGCCCCCAGGCGTCTTTCTACCTTTGGATACCGACCCCCGTGGCGGACACCGATTTTGCCCGCGACCTGTACGGCCGCACCGGCGTGACCGTGCTGCCGGGCAGCTTCCTAGCCCGCGACGCCCATGGGCGCAACCCCGGCGCCGGCCGGGTGCGCGTGGCGCTGGTCGCCCCGGTCGAACAATGCGTCGACGCCGCGCACCGCATCGCCGATTTCGTGAAAACCTCTTACTGATTACAGAAGGCCGACATGACCCTAGACCTGCAGACCACCATAGAACAAGCCTGGGAAAACCGCAGCAGCCTCTCGCCGACCGATGCCGACCCCGCGGTGCGCGAAGCGGTCGAGCACACCTTGGACGCGCTGGATACCGGCCGGCTGCGCGTGGCGGAAAAAATCGACGACAAGTGGGTGGTGCACCAGTGGATCAAAAAGGCCGTGCTGCTTTCGTTCCGCCTGCAGGACAACGCGGTCATGGGCCAGTCGCCGATGCAGTTCTATGACAAGGTGCCGCTGAAGTTCGACGGCTACGGCGAGAACGCCTTCCGCACCGGCGGCTATCGCGTGGTGCCTCCGGCGGTCGTGCGCCGGGGCGCGTACATCGGTCGCAACGTGGTGCTGATGCCGTCCTACGTCAACATCGGCGCATACGTCGACGAAGGCACCATGGTCGATACCTGGGCCACCGTCGGTTCCTGCGCCCAGATCGGCAAGAACGTGCACTTGTCCGGCGGCGTGGGCATCGGCGGCGTGCTCGAGCCGCTGCAGGCCAACCCCACCATCATCGAGGACAACTGCTTCATCGGCGCGCGCTCGGAAATCGTCGAAGGCGTGGTCGTCGAGGAAAACTCGGTGCTGGCCATGGGCGTGTTCCTGTCGCAAAGCACCAAGATCTATGACCGCGAAACCGGCAAGATCACCTATGGCCGCGTGCCGGCCGGTTCGGTCGTCGTGCCGGGTTCGCTGCCCTCGGCAGACGGTTCGCACAGCCTGTATTGCGCGGTCATCGTCAAGCGCGTGGACGCGCAGACGCGGGCCAAGACCAGCATCAACGAGCTGCTGAGGGCCTGATGGACCGCTCGCCGGTACTGGAGCTGGTCAAGGAACTGGTTTCCCGCCCCTCGGTCACCCCGCAGGACGCAGGTTGCCAGGCGCTGATCGCAAGCCGCCTGGCCGCCTGCGGCTTTGCCAGCGAAACGCTTGCCGAAGGCGGCGTGGTCAACCTGTGGACGCGGCGCGGCGCACAGGCGCCGGTGGTCGTGTTTGCCGGCCACACCGACGTGGTCCCGCCCGGGCCACTGGAACAATGGCACAGCGACCCGTTTACGCCGACCGAGCGCGACGGGCGCCTGTACGGCCGCGGCACGGCCGACATGAAAAGCTCGATCGCCGCCTTCGTCGTGGCCGTCGAGGAATTCGTCGCCCGCCACCCGGACCATCGCGGCTCGATCGCGCTGCTAATCACCTCCGATGAAGAAGGCCCTGCGGTGCACGGCACGGTGCGCGTGTGCGAGATGCTGCAGGCGCGCGGTGAAACGCTGGATTACTGCATCGTCGGCGAGCCGACCTCCGCCAAGCGCCTGGGCGACATGGCCAAGAATGGGCGGCGCGGGTCGCTGTCGGGCCGCCTGACGGTGCGCGGCATACAGGGCCACGTGGCGTACCCGCATCTGGCGCGTAACCCGGTGCACCTGGCTGCCCCGGCGCTGGCCGAGCTCGCCGGCATCGAATGGGACCAGGGCAATGAATACTTCCCCCCCACTACCTTCCAGATTTCCAACATCCACGCCGGCACCGGCGCGACCAACGTCATCCCCGGCGAAGTCGTGGTGGACTTCAACCTGCGCTTTTCCACCGCCAGCACGCCGCAAGGGATCCAGGACAAGATCACCGAGGTGCTCGCGCGGCACGGCCTGGACTATGACGTGCAGTGGACGCTGGGCGGCGAGCCGTTCCTGACGCCGCGCGGCACGCTCAGCCAGGCGCTCGAGCAGGCCATCGAGGCCGAGCTAGGTTACCGGCCCGAACTGTCGACCACGGGCGGCACGTCCGACGGGCGCTTCATCGCCCGCATCTGCCCTCAGGTCATCGAGTTCGGCGCCTGCAACGACAGCATCCACAAAGTCAACGAAAACATCGCGCTCGCCGACCTGGAGCCGCTGAAGAACATTTACCGGCGCACGCTGGAAAACTTGCTCCTATGACCAAAGACCAAGCGCCCGTGCACGAGCTGTCGACCGTGCGCGACATGCTGCGCCTTGCGGTATCGCGCTTTCGCCAAGCCGGCCTGCACTACGGGCACGGTACGGACAATGCCTGGGACGAGGCCGTCTACCTGGTGCTGCACACCTTGCACTTGCCGCCCGACACGCTGGAGCCCTTCCTGGATGCGCGGCTGCTCGCGAGCGAGCGCGAACGGGTGCTGGCCGTGATCGAGCGGCGCGTCAACGAGCGCATCCCCGCCGCGTACCTGACTGGCGAAGCCTGGCTGCGCGGACATCGCTTTTACGTCGATGAACGGGTCATCGTGCCGCGTTCGCCGATTGCCGAACTGCTCGAGCAGGGGCTGGCGCCGTGGATCGCCGACCCCGAGGCCGTCGAATCGGTGCTGGACATGTGCACCGGCTCAGGCTGCCTGGCCATCCTGGCGGCGCTGGCTTTCCCCCACGCGCAGGTCGATGCCGTGGACCTGTCCGCCGGCGCGCTCGAGGTCGCCGCGCGCAACGTCGCCGACTACGGGCTGCAGGATCGGCTCGCCCTGCACCGCAGCGACCTTTTTGACGCCCTGCCCGAGCGCCCTTACGACCTCATCGTATGCAACCCGCCCTACGTCAACGCCGAGTCCATGGCCGCGCTGCCGGGCGAATACCGGCATGAACCAGAAATGGCGCTGGCCGGCGGGGCCGACGGCATGGCGCTGGTGGCGCGCATCCTGCGCGCCGCACCGCGCTACCTGGCCGGGCACGGCCTGCTGGTGCTGGAAATCGGCCACGAGCGCAGCCATTTCGAAGCCGCGTTCCCGCAGCTCGAGCCGGTGTGGCTGGAAACCGAGGCCGGCAGCGACCAGATCCTGCTGCTGGAGCGCCGGCAGCTGGCGCCATGATACGGGCCAGCAGCCTGGTCCTGCGCCGCGGCGCCAAGGTGCTGCTCGACGGGGCCGACTTCGTCGTCCATCCGGGCGAGCGCGTGGGCATCGTCGGCAAGAACGGCGCGGGCAAGTCCACGCTGTTTGCCCTGCTGCGGGGCGAGATCGATCCCGACGGCGGCACACTGGAAGTACCAGCGACCTGGCGCATCGCCGGCGTGCAGCAAGAGATCGCCGCCGACGACCGGCCGGCGCGCGAATTCGTGATCGACGGCGATGCCCGGCTGCGGCAGCTGCAACGCGAGCGCGAGCAGGTCGCGCCCACCGACGGCACGCGCATCGCCGAGCTGGAAGCGGCGCTGACCGAGGCCGGCGCTTGGGACGCGGCCGCGCGCGCCGAACAGTTGCTGGCTGGGCTGGGGTTCGCCCCGCACGAATGGATGCAACCAGTGGCGTCTTTTTCCGGAGGGTGGCGCATGCGGCTGGCGCTGGCGCGCGCGCTGATGGCGCCGTCCGACCTGCTGCTGCTGGATGAGCCGACCAACCACCTGGACCTGGACGCGATGCTGTGGCTGGAGCGCTGGTTGGCCGCGTATCCGGGCACGGTCCTGATGATTTCCCACGACACCGAATTCCTGGACGCTGCGGCCCGGGCCATCCTGCACTTCGACCACGGCAAGCTCGTACGCTACCGCGGCGGCTACGAGGACTTCGTGGCCCAGCGCGCCGAACGCCTGCGCCAGAGCCGCATCGCCTGGGAAAGGCAAACGCGCGAGGCCGCGCGCCTGCAAGGCTTCATCGACCGGTTCAAGGCCAAGGCGACCAAGGCCAGGCAGGCGCAAAGCCGCGTCAAGGCGCTGGCGCGCATGCAGGCCGTGGCGCCGGTGCGCGTCGAGTCCGGGATAGACATACGCATCCCCTCGCCCGAGGGCATGCCTGACCCGTTGCTGGTGTTGGAAGACTTGCAGGCGGGCTACGTGCGCGACGGCGAGGCCTTGCCCGTCTTGCGCGGCATCCGCCTGATGGTGCGCGGCGGTAGCCGCATCGGTATCCTGGGCGCCAACGGCGCCGGCAAGAGCACGCTGGTCAAGACGATTGCAGGCGAACTGGCGCCGCTGGGCGGGCGGCGCGAAGCCTCGCGGGGCCTGAACGTGGGGTATTTTGCGCAACACCAGCTCGATGTCCTGGACGTCGAGTCCACGCCCCTGGCGCACTTGGCGCGCATCGCCCCGGACGCGCGCGAGCAGGATCTGCGCAATTACCTGGGCGGGTTCGGGTTTAGCGGCGACGCGGTCACCTCCAAGGTCGGCCCGATGTCCGGCGGCGAAAAGGCACGGCTTGCCCTGGCGCTCATCGTCTGGCAAAAGCCCAACCTGCTGCTGCTGGACGAGCCCAGCAACCACCTGGACGTGGAAACGCGCGAGGCGCTTGCCACAGCGCTGGCAGAATTTTCCGGCAGCATGCTGCTGGTCTCGCACGACCGGCACCTGCTGCGCACCACGGTCGACGACTTCTGGATCGTGGCAGACGGCACGGTGCAGGAATTCCCGGGCGACCTGGAGGACTACCGGGAATGGCTGGCCGCGCGCACCGCCCAGGCGCGGCGCGAGGACAACGCGGCCAGGCGCGAGGCGTCGGCCGAAGCCGGCGGAGAGTCCCTATCGGCGGCCGAGCGCAAGGCGCAGCGCCGGCGCGAAGCCGAAGCGCGCCAGCGCCTGTCGGCCCTGCGCAAGCCCCTGGAGCGCGAGCTGGCCGAGGTGGAAGCGCAGATGCAAGTCCAGCGCGAGCGGCTGCAGGCACTCGACGCGCTGATCGCAGACCCCGGCTTGTACGAGGACGCCAGGCGCGACGAACGGCTGCGCGTGCTGGCCGAGCACGGCGAGCTGACCAAGCAACAGCAGGCGCTGGAAGACCGCTGGCTGGCCCTTCAGGAAGCGCTGGAAAACATCGGCTAGCCGCCGTGTCACCGGGTCGCGGCCGCCCGCCCGCCGCGACCCGCGCCTGCCCGCGCGCAGGGCGCAACGCAGGCCCGCCGCGGGGTCAACCCTGGATGATGTCGAGCTTGGCGATGCCCAGCGCCAGCGTCTTGGCGCCGACGTCGCGGAACTGGATCTGCGCCTGCGCATCCTGGCCGCTGCCCGACAAACCAATGATGGTGCCTTCGCCGAAGCGCGCGTGGCGCACGCCCTGGCCGATTCGGAAATGCTGGTTGCCCACGGTCACGCCGGAGCTGACCGTGCGCGGCGCACGCGGCGCGATGCGGCCCGTGGGCTGGCGGCCGAAGGCATCCATAAAGCCGCGGCCCGCGTCACGCCAGCCACCTGCCTCGGCCCGGGGCGACAGCCACTTCAGGTGCGCATCGGGGATTTCCTGCAAAAAGCGCGAGCGCATCGCATAGCGCGTCTGGCCGTGCAGCATGCGGCTTTGCGCCAGGCTCAGGTACAGCCGCTCGCGTGCCCGCGTAATGGCCACGTACATGAGCCGACGCTCTTCTTCGAGCCCGGCCTGCTCGAGCAGGCTGTTTTCGTGCGGGAACAAGCCTTCTTCCAGGCCAGTGATGAAGACCGCATCGAACTCCAGGCCCTTGGCGGCGTGCACGGTCATCAGCTGCACCGCATCCTGGCCGGCCTGTGCCTGGTTATCGCCCGCCTCCAGCGCCGCGTGCGACAAAAAGGCCGCCAGCGGCGTGAGCGCTTCGGCCTGGGCCGGGCCGTCCTCGCCCGGCTCGGGCAGCAAGCCGCCTGTAGGCGCCGGCTCGCCGGCGGGCAGGCCCTGGTAGTTTTCCTCGGTGGCGAAGACGGCTGCCGCGTTGACCAGTTCGTTCAGGTTCTCGATACGCTCGGCGCCTTCCTTTTCCTGGCGGTAATGCGCCATCAGGCCGCTTTCTTCGAGCACGTGGGCGACCATCTCGGGCAGCGGCAGGCTGCGCGTTTCCTCGGCCATGCGCCGGATCAGCGCGGCAAACTGCGCCAAGTTGGATCCACCCTTGCCGCCGACCATGGCCACGGCGCCGTACAGGCTGCTGCCCAGGTTGCGCGCGTTGTCGGTCAATTGTTCGAGCGTGCGCGCGCCGATGCCGCGCGCCGGGAAATTGACTACCCGCAGCCAGGAAGTGTCATCATCCGGGTTGGCGATCAGCCGTAGATAGGCCAGCGCGTGCTTGATCTCCTGGCGCTCGAAAAACCGCAGCCCGCCGTAGACCTTGTAGGGGATGCCTGCGGAAAAAAGCGCGTGCTCGATCACCCGCGACTGCGCGTTGCTGCGATAGAGCACGGCGATCTCGTGGCGCGGCCGGCCTTCGCCGACCAGCGCGCGGATCTCGTCGACGACCCATTGCGCTTCCATGTCGTCGGTGGGCTGTTCCACGACGCGGATGGGCTCGCCCTTGCCCTGCTCGGTCCACAGGTTCTTGCCCAGGCGGTTACTGTTGTGGCCGATCAGGGCGTTGGCCGCATCCAAAATATGGCCGTAAGAGCGGTAGTTCTGCTCCAGGCGGATGACCGTGCCGCGCGCGAATTCGCGCTCGAAATCGGCCATGTTGCCGACATTGGCGCCGCGAAATGCATAGATGGACTGGTCGTCGTCGCCCACGGCGAAGATGCAGGCGCCGCCACCGGCCAGCAGCTTCAGCCACCGGTATTGCAGGGTGTTGGTGTCTTGGAACTCATCGACCAGGATGTGCCGGAAGCGCCGCTGGTAGTGCTCGCGTATCGGCGCGTTGCGCGACAGCAGCTCGTAGGCGCGCAGCAGCAGCTCGGGAAAATCCACCACCCCTTCGCGCTCGCATTGCGCCTGGTAGAGCTCGTAGATTTCGACCAGCCGCCGGCGATAACTGTCCCAGGCCTCGACCTCGCTGGGCCGCAGGCCCTCCTCCTTGGCGCCGTTGATCAAGCGCTGGACATCGCGCGGGGGATACTTCTCGTCATCGATGCCGGCAGCCTTGAGCAGGCGCTTGATCGCGGCCAACTGGTCGGCCGTATCGAGGATCTGGAAGCCCTGCGGCAGGCCGGCATCACGATGATGCGCACGCAGCAGCCGGTTGCACAGGCCATGGAAAGTGCCTATCCACAGCCCGCGCGTATCGATGGGCAGCATGGCCGAGACCCGCGCCAGCATCTCGCGGGCGGCCTTGTTGGTGAAGGTAACGGCCAGCAGCGCATACGGGCTGGCCTGGCCGGTCTGGATCAGCCAGGCCATGCGGGTGGTGAGCACCCGCGTCTTGCCGCTGCCTGCCCCGGCCAGGACCAGGGCATGCTGGGGTTGCAGGGTGACGGCGGCGCGTTGTTCCGGATTGAGCTGCTCGATCATGCCGCGTAGCGGCGCAGCCTGTTGGCGAATTGCTCGAGGCTTTCGATGCCGCTTTGCTGCGCACGCTGGCACCAGGCCTGCAGGTCGTGCAGCAATTGCTCGCT
Organism: uncultured Alcaligenaceae bacterium; assembly: GCA_937908115.1. Classification (GTDB taxonomy): domain Bacteria; phylum Pseudomonadota; class Gammaproteobacteria; order Burkholderiales; family Burkholderiaceae_B; genus CALEQZ01. The sequence goes on from CALEQZ010000032.1 coordinate 51,797, forward strand.
GCTGGCCGTGGAGCTTTCCCAGAGGCGGCCGAGCTCACGGCGCATTTGCAGCAGCGTGGACAGCGACTGGTGCTGAGACAGCGCCTGGTCGATTTGGGCGCGCTGCTCGGGCTGCAGGGTTTCGTCCGACAGATGCAGCCAGGCGCGCACGCGCTTGAGCAATTGCCAGTTGCATTGCTCGTCACCGCGCTTGCGCAAGTGCTTCAGGCGGGACATTTCCTCGCGGCAGGCACGGCGCAGCATCGCGGTGTAGCGGGCCATGATCTCGTAGCGATGCGTGATCACGCCCTGCAGCGTGGACAGGTCGACCACCGGTTTGTCCGACTGCAGCTTGATCTTGGGCGCGACCTTCTTGACCTGCGCCAGGCCCAGCGCCTGCAGGATTCGGATGTAGAGCCAGCCGATGTCGAACTCGAACCACTTGCTGGAGAACTTGGCCGAGGTGCCGTAGGCGTGGTGGTTGTTGTGCAGTTCTTCGCCGCCGATCAGCACGCCGATGGGAAACACGTTGGTGCTGGTGTCGGGGCTGGCGAAATTGCGGTAGCCCCAATAGTGGCCGATGCCGTTGACCACGCCGGCGGCCCAGAACGGGATCCAGGCCATCTGCACGGCCCAGACGGTCAAGCCGATGGCGCCGAACAGCGCCAGGTCGATGGCCAGCATGATGAAAATGCCCAGCGTGGTGTGGCGCGCATACAGTTTGCGCTCGATCCAGTCGTCAGGCGTACCGTGCCCAAAACGGGCCAGGGTTTCCCGGTTGGCGGCTTCGTCACGGTAGAGCTCGGCGCCGCGGAACAGCACGCGCGAAATGCCATACAGCATGGGCGAATGCGGATCGCCTTCGCGCTCGCACTTGGCGTGGTGCTTACGGTGGATAGCCACCCACTCCTTGGTGACCATGCCGGTCGTCAGCCAAAGCCAAAACCGGAAGAAATGCGCGACGGCCGGGTGCAGGTCCAACCCCCGGTGCGCCTGGCTGCGGTGCAGGAATATCGTGACGGAAACGATGGTGATATGGGTCATCACCAGCGTGTAGACCACGATCTGCCACCATTCGGCTTGCAGCAGGCCGCCCGTGGCGAAGGAAAGCAAAGCATCCATGAAGTTTTTTTAGTCTCTCAAAAAAGAAGATCAGAGTGGCAGTTTAGCCTACCCGGCCCCCTTAGGACAGCGGAATCGCAAAATAGTTTTTGAGTAAGATCAACGACATGCGTCCCTGGTTTACCCTAATCGCGGCCTGTGCCACGGCCGGCGCCGCCTGCGCAGCCTGGGCCGGGCAAGCGGTCCGCGCCTGGCACGTCCCGCCCGGCGGCGAAATCGTGTTGGGTACGTACTACGAAGCCCGCCACGATCCTCGACAGCCGGGCTGCACCGCCCTGCGCGCCCCGTCGGTCGAAATCCTGCAAAACGCCCGCCGCGGAACGCTGACGGTCCGGCGCCCGGCCAGTGCCCCCATTACTGGCGTGCCGCACTGCCCGCACCTGCGCGCGCCGGCCGCCGTGCTCGTCTACCGCGCGGCCACCGATGCCGGCGGCAGCCAGGAAGACATCGCCTGGCGCGTGACCTACCAGTCGGCCCGGCTGGGTTCACGCATCTTCCGCGGCAAGGTGATCATCGGCCGCTGACCTGGCATTACCTGCCCTTGACCAGGCCGCGCAGCCGCCCCTGGCGAGGCCCTGATGCGCCCGCGTATGGCCTGCTTGCCGGCCATGCCCGCCGCATACCGCCCGCCACACAGCAGCAAGCTACCTATCAGCAAGCTACCAGCAACCAGCGTGCCTGGGCTACGCGCCGGGCCCGTCCTTGGCGCGCTCGAAGACCGCGGCAAAGAACCCGTCGGTGCCGTGGCGGTCGGGTCGCAGCTGCAAAAATGGGCCCTCCGGCGACAACCCCTGGACCCGCCCGTCCAGGATCGCGTGCGCGTCCAGCTGGCGGAATTGCGGATGGCGCGCCAGGAAGTCGCGCGCGCGGTCTTCGTTTTCCTCGGCAAGCAGGCTGCAGGTGGCATACACGAGCCTGCCGCCGGGCGCCACGCAGCGCGCGGCGCTGTCCAGGATGCGCCGCTGCAGCGCGCACAGCTCGGCCAGCGCTTGCGGATGCTGGCGCCATTTCAAGTCGGGATTGCGACGCAAGGTGCCCGTGCCGCTGCATGGCGCGTCGACCAGCACCCGGTGCGCCTTGCCGGCCAGGCGCTTGACCCGCACATCGTTTTCTCCATCTATGGCCACGGTCACGACGTTGGACAGGCCGCTGCGCGCCAGCCGGGGCTTGGCGCGCGCCAACCGTGCGGCAGACACGTCCATGGCGTACAGCCGCCCGGTCGAACGCATCAGCGCCCCCAACAGCAGCGTCTTGCCGCCGGCGCCGGCGCAGAAATCGATGATCATCTCGCCGCGGCGCGGTGCGACCAGCAAGGCAAGCAGCTGGCTGCCCTCGTCCTGGACTTCTATGGTCCCGTCTTCGTAAAGCGGCCAGCGGTTCAGTGCCGGACGGCCGGACAGGCGGATCCCCCAGGGCGAATACGGCGTGGGCTGCGGATCATGGCGCGCCGCCGGCCCGTCGCGCAACGCCGCCAAGACGTCTTCCCGGCGCGCGCGCATGGGATTGACGCGGATGTCCAGCCCGGCGGGACGGTTCAACGCTTCGGCCAGCGCCGGCGCATCCGGCAGCCGGCCCAACCGTTCGTCCAGCCAATCGGGCAGGCTGTACCGCACGGCCCGCGGCAGCGTCTCCGGCGCGATGCGCAGCACGCGGTCCAGCCATTGCCGCTCCTCGTCGGCCAACGCGGGGCCGAGCGCGTCCGCGCCCAGGGTGGCCGCCAGGCCGAGCAGCGCCAGGCGGCGGCTGGCCGGCCCGACGCCGCTTTCCGCGTACTGGCGATAGCGGCGCAAGTGGCGCAGTACGTCGTAGACCGCTTCGGCCAGCTCGCTGCGGTCGCGCGCGCCCAATCCAGGATGGGCGCGTAACCAATGAGACAGCACCGCATCGGCCGGATACTGCCATTGCAGCACTTCGCCCAGCACCCGCTGGACTTGCTCGACGCGCACGGCGATGCGTGCCGGGACGCCAGCCGGCGCAACGGCGCCTTGCCGGCCGGGTCGCGCGCCGCCCTTGCCAGCCGCACGCTGGACGCGGCCGGCGCCCTTGCGGCCTCGGTCAGGAGCGGGCATCGCCGTCCTCCTGCATCTTGACGAAAAGCCGCTGGGATACGCCATCGACCTCCACGCGCTGGTCCGGCAGCAGGCGCACACGGCCTTCGGCCAGCCAGCGCGCCACACGGGGATAGACCTCATGCTCGAGCGCAAGCAGTCGCTCGGCCAGGGTGTCGGGCGTGTCGCCGGCCAGCACGGGCACCACTCCTTGCGCGATGATGGGGCCGTGGTCCAGCACGGGCGTGACGTAATGCACCGTGCAGCCATGCGCCTGCACGCCCACGGCCAGGGCCTGCGCGTGCGTATGCAAGCCGGGGAAAGCTGGCAGCAGCGACGGGTGGATGTTGACCAGGCGGCCGGCATAGCGGTTGACGAAGCCGGGGGTCAGCACCCGCATGAAGCCGGCCAGCAGCACCACGTCGGGCGCATGGGCGTCGATGCGTTCGGCCAGCGCGGCATCGAATGCCTCGCGGCTGGGATAGTCCCGATGCGCCACCGCCTCGGTCGGGATGCCCTGGCTGGCGGCCCAGGCCAGGCCGGCGGCCTGCGGCGAGCTCGCGATCACCGCCGCGATCTCGGCGGGCCAACGCTGGCTGGCGCACGCCTGCACGATCGCCTGCATGTTGCTGCCGCGTCCGGAAATAAGGATGACGAAACGGGTCGGGCGGCGTGCGGACAAGATCATGATTCCAATGAAGGGCAACCCGAAATTGTAAACTGTCGGCCGTGAACCCTATGTTGCGCATCTTCCGCTCCCTGCCCCCGGCCGACTTGCGCGCGCCTTGCGCCCTGACCATCGGCAATTTCGACGGCGTGCATCGCGGCCACCAGGCCATCCTGGCCGAGGTCCGGCAGGCGGCACAGGCGCAGGGCCTGGTTCCCACGGTCATGACCTTCGAGCCACACCCGCGGGAATACTTCGCGCTGCAGGCGTGCCGGCCCGAGCTTGCGCCGACGCGCATCACCAGCCTGCGCGACAAGATCGCCGCGCTGGCGCGCCACGGCATCGCCCACGTGGTGGTGGAAAAATTCGACCGACGCCTGGCCGAGATGTCCGCCGATGCCTTCGTGCAGCAGCTGCTTTCCGCCGGGCTGCAGACCCGCTGGCTGATGGTGGGCGAAGACTTCCGCTACGGCCACCGGCGCAGCGGCGACGTCGCCCTGCTGCGCGAGGCCGGCAAGCGATACGGGTTCGAGGTGCACACGCTGCCCGACGTCACCGACACGCACGGGCATCGGGTATCGAGCTCGGAGATACGCACCGCGCTGGCCGTGGGCGACGTACAGCGCGCCGCGCAGCTGCTGGGCCATCCGTACAGCATCAGCGGCCACGTCATCCATGGACGCAAGCTTGGCCGCACGCTGGGCTTTCCTACCCTGAACCTGCGCGTGGTGCCGCGCTGCGCGATCCGCTCGGGCATCTACGTGGTCGCGGTGCACGGCCTGGCCGACCACCCGCAGCCGGCAGTGGCCAGCCTGGGGGTGCGCCCGACGGTCGAGGACGGCGGCCGGGTCCTGCTCGAAGCGCACGTGCTCGATGCCACCGTGGACGCATACGGTAAACTCGTGCGCGTCGAATTCCTGCACAAACTGCGGGACGAAGAAAAGTTCCCAGACCTTGCCTCGCTTACCGCCGCCATCGCTCGCGACGAGCGCAATGCGCGCGCCTACTTCGCCGTTCATGGACTATAAAAAAACCCTCAACCTGCCCGACACCGCCTTTCCCATGCGTGGGGATCTGGCTCGACGCGAGCCCGCCTGGGTCGCCCAATGGGAGGAAAAGCGCATCTACCAGGCCATTCGCAAGGCCAGCGCCGGACGCCCGCGCTTCGTCCTGCATGACGGTCCGCCTTACGCCAACGGCGACATCCACATCGGGCATGCGGTCAACAAGATCCTGAAGGACATCATCGTCAAGAGCCGGAACATGGCCGGCTATGACGCGCATTACGTGCCGGGCTGGGACTGCCACGGCATGCCGATCGAGATCCAGATCGAGAAAAAGTACGGCAAGAACCTGCCCGTGGCCGAAGTGCAGTCGCGGGCGCGCGCTTATGCACTGGAGCAGATCGAGCGCCAGAAAAAAGACTTCAAGCGCCTGGGCGTGCTGGCCGATTGGGACCGGCCCTACCTGACCATGAACCCGGGCAACGAGGCCGATGAAATCCGGGCGCTCGCCCGCATCATGGAAAAAGGCTACGTCTACCGGGGCCTGAAGCCGGTGAACTGGTGCTTCGATTGCGGCTCGGCGCTGGCCGAGGCCGAGGTCGAATACGCCGAGCGCACCGACCCGGCCATCGACGTGGCGTTCCCGTTCGCCGACAAGGAAGGCTTGGCGCGCGCCTTTGGCCTGCCTGCGGTCGATGACGGCGCCGTCGTCATCTGGACGACCACGCCGTGGACCATCCCCGCCAACCAGGCGCTCAACGTCCATCCCGAGCTCGAATACGCGCTGGTGCGGGTCAGCCCTGCCCCGGCGCACGGTCCGCTGCTGCTGGTGGCCAAGGAACGGGTCGCCGCCTGCCTGCAGCGCTGGAAGCTGCAAGGCGAAGTGATCGCCACGGCCCGCGGGCAGGACTTGGCCGGGCTGGCCTTCCGCCACCCGCTGGCCGCGGCCGATCCCGGCTATGACAGGCTGTCTCCCGTCTACCTGGGCGAGTACGTCACACTGGACGCGGGCACCGGCGTCGTGCACTCGTCGCCCGCCTACGGCGTGGAAGACTTCGAATCCTGCAAGGCCCATGGGCTGGCCGACGCCGATATCATCAATCCGGTGATGGGCGACGGTCGCTATGCGTCGAGCCTGCCGCTGTTCGGCGGCCTGTCGATCTGGGACGCCAACCCACGCATCGTGGACGCGCTGCGCGAAGCGGGCTCGCTGTTGCACGTCGAAAAGTATGCGCACAGCTACATGCACTGCTGGCGCCACAAGACGCCGATCATTTACCGGGCCACCAGCCAGTGGTTCGCCGGCATGGACGTCAAGCCCGCCGACGGCGGACCCACCTTGCGCGAATCGGCGCTGGCCGGCGTCGATGCCACCGCCTTCTACCCATCCTGGGGCCGCGCGCGGCTGCACGCCATGATCGCCCACCGGCCGGACTGGACGCTATCGCGCCAGCGCCAGTGGGGCGTGCCCATGGCGTTCTTCGTGCACAAGGAAACCGGCGAGCTGCACCCGCGCACGCTGGAGCTGCTCGAGCAGGTGGCCCAACGCGTCGAGCGCGACGGCATCGAGGCCTGGCAGGCATTGGATCCGCGTGAGCTGATCGGCGATGACGCCGAGTTCTACGAAAAGAACCGTGACACGCTGGATGTGTGGTTCGATTCCGGCACCACGCACGCCACGGTGCTGGGCGGCAAGGACGGCGATCGCCGCGGCTCGCACGGCGAGGCGCTGGCCTGGCCCGCCGATCTTTACCTGGAAGGTTCGGACCAGCACCGCGGCTGGTTCCATTCGTCGCTGCTGACTGGCTGCATGCTGTACGGGCGGCCCCCTTACAAGGCCCTGCTCACCCACGGCTTCGTCGTCGACGGCCAGGGCCGCAAGATGAGCAAGTCGGTCGGCAACGTAATCGCCCCGCAGAAGGTGTCCGATACGCTGGGCGCCGAAATCCTGCGCCTGTGGGTGGCGTCGACCGACTACTCCGGCGAGCTGTCGATCTCGGATGAGATCCTCAAGCGCGTGGTGGAAAGCTACCGGCGCATCCGCAATACGCTGCGCTTTTTGCTGGCCAATTTGGACGACTTCGACGCCGCCACGCAAAGCGTGCCGCTGGCCGGGCTGGTGGAGATCGACCGCTATGCGCTGGCCATGACCGCGCGCATGCAGGGCGAGATCCTGGCCCATTACGAGCGCTATGACTTCCATCCGGCGGTGGCGCGGCTGCAGACTTTCTGCTCGGAGGACCTGGGCGCGTTCTACCTGGACGTCCTGAAGGACAGGCTATACACCACCGCCGCCGACAGCGTGGCGCGCCGCTCGGCGCAGACGGCGCTGGCGCACATCACCCAGGCGCTGCTCAAGGTGATGGCGCCCATCCTGTCGTTCACCGCCGAGGAAGCCTGGGAAATCCTGAAAGGCAAGACCCTGGCCAAGCTGCCCGCGGCCGAGACGGTCACCATCTTCAGCGAGCTCTACCACGACATCCCGGCGCCGGATGGCGCCGAGGCGCTGCTGGCCAAGTGGGACCGCCTGCGCGCCATCCGCGCCGACGTGCAGCGCGCGCTCGAAGCCGTGCGCAGCACGGGCGCCATCGGCTCTTCATTGCAGGCCGAGGTCGACCTGACCGCCAGCGGCGCGGATTACGATCTGCTGGCCACCCTGGGCGACGACCTGCGCTTCGTGCTGATCGTCTCGCGCGCGACGCTGCACCGCGGTGACGGCGCCCTGGACATCCGCGTCACGCCCTCTGCCCACGCCAAGTGCGAGCGCTGCTGGCACTGGCGGGCCGACGTGGGTGCCGACGCCAGCCATCCCGACATCTGCGGGCGATGCGTCAGCAACCTATTCGGCGCCGGCGAGCCGCGCACGGCGGCGTAAGGATGCGAACGCGATGAATGCGGCGGCGCCATCCCCGGCAGCCCTGCGGCCACGGGCCGCGGTCTGGCCCTGGCTGCTGCTGGCCGCCGCCATCATCGCCGTCGACCAGTTGACCAAAGCCTACTTCGATGCCGCGCTGGAGTACGGCGAGCGCATCGCCGTCCTGCCCGTCTTCGACTTCACCCTGCTCTACAACCGCGGCGCGGCCTTCAGCTTCCTTGCGCAGCAATCGGGCTGGCAACGCTGGCTTTTCACCGGGCTGGGCACGGCAGCCGCCTGCTTCATCCTATGGATGCTGCACCGTCACCGCGGCGAACGGCGCTTTAGCCTGTCGCTGGCCATGATCCTGGGCGGCGCGCTGGGCAACGTGATCGACCGGACGCTGCACGGCCACGTCATCGATTTCCTGCTTTTTTATTGGCGCGACTGGTACTACCCGGCGTTCAACGTGGCCGACATCGGAATCACCTGCGGCGCGATCCTGTTGGTGGCCGACGAGGTTTTGCGCGTGCGCGCGGCGCGCCGACGCTGACACCGCACACCGGCTTACGCTGTGGCGCTGCCACGATCTTCTCGCAGCAGTTGGTAGATGTAGTGCCCCGCTTCGGTGATGTCTCGGCGTATCGCCTCGGCCACCGCCCGGCCGTCGCGCTCGGCCAAGGCCTGCAAGGCCGCGGCGTGATAGTCCGTTTTCTTGATATAGGGCACGTACTCGGGCAAGACGATGGTCAGAACCGGCCCACAGCGCAACCACAGGGTTTCGATCGCGTCCAGGATCACCGGCATGCGCGCCAGTGCATAGATGCCGAAGTGAAAGCGCCGGTGCACCTCCAGATAGCCGTCCCGGCGCTCGTGGTCGATGTGCTCGGCCATCAGCGCCACGTGGGCCCGCAGCACGGCCAAGTCTTCCTCGCTGACGTGGGCGGTGGCTTCAAGCGCAGCCCGCGATTCCAGCTCCGCGCGCATGATGGTCAGCTGCCGGAAATACTCCGGATCGACATGCGGCACGATGGCCCCGCCCCCTTGGCCGCCTGAGCCACGCTCGAGCACCCGCTCGGCGATCAGATGGTTGACGGCATCGCGCACCGGCGTCAGGCTGATTCCCAACTGCGCGGCGGCCTCGCGCAGCAAAATGCGTTGCCCCGGAGCAAAGCGGCCCGCGAGCAGCGCGCCGCGCAACTCAGCGTAAGCCCTATCCCACAACGTGTGTTTTTCGAGCTGCCGTAGGCCGCCGGTCAATCCTTGCAATTTCATTATTACAACAAATACTGAAAACCTTATGGTCTCACCTATACATCCCTCTTATCAACTTCCGACTATTGTTGTTTGTTATAACGAATGGTAGGATAGTACCCGCAACACCATACATACCGCCCGAAGGCGGGAGGAGACACACTCATGACGCACGTCTTTTCTGTCCGGAGCCGTGGCCCGGCGACGCTTTTGCGTGCCTGGCTCGTTGCCTTTGCCGCATGTGCGCTGCCGGCGGCTTATGCCCATGCCCAGCAAGACTTCCCTTCGCGTGAAATTCGCTTCATCGTCCCCTGGAACGCTGGGGGATCCAACGACATCGCCGCCCGTGCGCTGCAGCAAATCCTGGCCAAGGACGGCATCAACATCATCGTCGAAAACGCCCCCGGTGCCACGGGCGCGATCGGCCTGACCAAAGTCCTGAACTCCCCGCCCGACGGCTATACGGTGGGCATGGGCACAAGCTCCACACTGGCGCAGATCGCGCAGAAGATGACCACACTGCGCAACGACCAGTTCACCCATATTGCGCGCGTGTCTACTGATCCGCTCGTCCTGCTGGTGCCGACGTCTGGACCGAAGACGCTGGAAGCATTCTTGGACGAAATGAAGCGCCAGCCGGGCAAGGTTTCCATCGGCACGCCGGGCACCAACAATCTGAACCACATCTTTGCCGAGATGACCGCCCGCGCGGCGGGTGTGCCATACATCAACGTGCCTTACCCGGGTGGGTCTAAAGTGGTCGCCGACTTGGCAGGCAAGCAAATCAACGCCGCCGTGCTCAAGCCTTCGGAAAGCCGTGGCCAGGTCGAGGCAGGCAACGTCCGGCCGCTGGCGGTGTTTGCCAACGAGCGGCTGGACGTCTGGCCGGACGTGCCGACGTTCAAGGAAAAGGGCTATGACGTGTTCCCCTACGGACCGCTGGTGCAGATGGCCTACATCGTCGGCCCGGCAGGCATCCCCGAGCCGGTGCGCGAGCGGCTGATCGCCATCTTTCGCAAAGCCATCCAAAGCGACACCTTCAAGCGTTTCGCCCAGGACAACGGTTTCGAAGTCGACGACCTGACCGGGGCGGCACTGGAACGGGAAGTACTGGCCGTGCAAAAAACGCTCGACGACGTCGGCACCAAAGTTTTCAAGAAGCAATGAGGCCCACGTGAGTACCATCCGTAAAGTTTCCTGCCACGTCGTCAGCGCCCCGATCGAGCGTCCCTTCACGTCCTCGCGCGGATGGCTATACAAAACGCGCGGCTCCTGCATCGTGGAAATCGAAACAGCCGACGGCATCGTCGGCTGGGGCGAATGCTACGGGCCGGCCCAGGTGGCACGCGCCTACATCGAGTCGCAATATGCGCCGCGCATCCTGGGCCGCGACCCGTTCGACGTGGAAGTGATCTGGGAGGATCTATACAACCGCATCAAGGACTACGGCGGCTCCGGCATGGCGATATCGGCGCTTAGCGGTATCGACATCGCGCTGTGGGACATTATCGGCAAGACCTGCGGCAAGCCGGTGCACAAGTTGCTGGGCGGCGCGCACCGCACAGAGGTGACCGCCTATGCCACTGGGCTGTACTTCATCGACATGGACCGCCTGATCGAAGAGGCGGTCGAAGAAGCCCAGGGCTATGTCGAGGAAGGTTTTACCGCCGTCAAGATGAAGATCGGCCTAGGTTCACCCCGGCTGGACATCGCGCGGGTCGAGGCGGTGCGCAAGGCGATTGGCGATGGCGCGCGCCTGATGGTCGATGCCAACCATTGCTTTAGCGTACCAACCGCCATCCGCCTGGGCCGCGAGCTTGAGCAGCTGGGCGTGGAATGGTTCGAAGAACCGATTTCGCCTGAAGACGTCGACGGCTACGTCGAAGTCACCCGGGCGCTGGACATCGCCGTGGCCGGCGGCGAGAACGAATTCACGCGCTGGGGATTCCGCGACCTGGTGGCACGCAAGGCCATGGACATCGTGCAGCCAGACGTCTGCGCAGCCGGCGGGTTGAGCGAATGCCGAAAAATCGCGGCGCTGGCCATCACCCATGGCGTCGAGTGCGTACCCCATGCTTGGGGTTCGGTCATCGGCCTGGCCGCCACGCTGCACTTTTTGGCCGCCTTGCCCGACCAACCGCCAAGCTTGCGGCCCATCCCGCCCATGCTCGAATTCGAGCAATGCGAAAACCCCTTCCGCGATGAACTGTCGACCGAGCCCATCGTGCAGCGCCAGGGCGTGGTACAGGTTCCCACCGCGGCAGGCCTAGGCATCGAGGTGCGGCGCGAGGTGCTAGACCGCTATCGGGTCGCCTAACGCCATGCGCTTCATTTCTTACTACGACGCGCAAGGATGCATCCGCCCGGCGGCCATCCCTGGGGACCCGCAAGCCCCAGACGCCTGGGCGGTAGATTTGTCGCATCCGTCGCTGGCTGCGCGCTTTTCGGATCTGCCGGACAACCTGGCTGGCTGGGTCGAACATGGCTTGGCCGACATCGCCCGGCGCGTGGATGCGATCAACGTCGACGAAGACGCCAGGCTGGCGCTTGCCAGCCTGCGGCTGGCTGCGCCGCTGCCTCGCCCGGGCAAGATCATCGGCGCAGCATTCAACTACCACGACGCGCTGGCTGAACGGAACATGACCGCGCCGCCTGAACCTGTCATCTTTGTCAAATCCGGCAGAACGGTGATCGGGCCCAACCAACCCATCCTGGTCAGCCCAGCAAGCGGCGATGTCACCTACGAGGCGGAGCTCGCGGTGATCATCGGTACTGCCGCGCTGCACGTGCCGCGCGAGCGCGCCATGGACCACGTAGCAGCCTACGCCATCTTCAACGATGTCAGCGCGACGACGCTCGTCAAGGCCGATGGTGGATTCGTGCGTGGCAAGAACCAGCCTGCCTCCGGCCCGTTCGGACCTTGGATGGTGATGGCCGAGGACGTCGACGACCCTTACGACCTGGACATCCGCCTGGAAATCGGCACGCGCGTGCTGCAGCAATCGACCACCGGCGGCATGGTGTTCGACATCGCCGCACTGATCGAATACGCGTCAGCGCGCATGCCGTTGGATCCTGGGGATGTAATTGCCACCGGCACCCCGGCAGGCGTGGCCGGCATGCACACCCCTCCCGCGTGGCTCAAGCCCGGCGATACGGTAAGCATTACCATCGACGGACTGGGACAATTGACCAACCCCGTTGCAGCAGGAAATCAACGGTCATGAAGCCACGCGTACTACTGACCAACCCCATCCATCCCGAAGCCATGCCCAGGCTGCAGGCCGAGGCCGAGGTCGTCGTCGCGCCCGATACGGGCCCCGACACGTTGCGCCGCTTGGCCGCGCGCGCCGACGGCCTGATCGTTCGCGCGCAACTGCCGGCGGACATCTTCGATCATGCACCGTCACTGCGCGCCGTGGTCCGCCACGGCGTGGGCCTGGACATGATCCCCATGGACGAAGCGAACAAGCGCGGCATCCCGGTGGCCAATGTGCCCGGCGCCAACACGTCGGCCGTGGTCGAGTATTGCATCGCGGCCATGCTCCACCTGCGCCGGCCCATCGCCGCTATGGACGGGCGGCTGCGCAGCGGCGGCTGGCACGACGCGCGCGGCCTGGCTGACGGCACCCAAGAGCTCGAAGGATCAGTCTGCGGCATCGTCGGCGTTGGTGCGATCGGCACGCGCCTGGCGACGGTTGCGGCGGGCCTGGGCATGACGGTCATCGGCCTGACCCGTCGACCACAAACCCTACCGGTGGGCGTGCGCGCCGTCGACAAGCAAACGCTTTTTGCCATGGCCGACGTGGTAGTGCTTTGCTGCCCGCTCACCGAACAAACGCGCGGCATGGTCGATGAGGATGCGCTCTCGCGCATGAAGCCCGGAGCCATCCTCGTCAACGTCTCGCGCGGCCCGGTCGTGGACACCGCCGCGCTGCTGCGCGCGCTCGAGCAAGGACGGCTTGCCGGGGCCGCGCTGGATGTACACGACGTGCAGCCGCTGCCGCCCGACCACCCCGCCCTGTCGACACCCAGGCTGCTGCTCACCCCGCACGTGGCCGGTATCACTGACACGAGCATGCGGCGCATGAGCCTCTCCTCGGTCGAGCACATGCTGGCGCTACTGCGCGGCGAGCGCCCGGTCACCCTGGTCAACCCCCAATACATTCCCGCCAAGTGATTGCGCCATGAAAATTGTCGATGTACGCGCCTTCCCCATTTCCTTTCCTGTGCCCCAGGACAAGTCCGTACGTCTAGGCATCGGCCGCAGCGTCAAGCGTGATGCGGTGCTGGTGCGCGTCGAGACCGAAAGCGGCATGGTCGGATGGGGCGAATCCCACCACGGCCGCTGCCCGGGCGCGATCGCGCGCCTGGTAGATACGACGCTGCGCGACCTTGTCCTGGGCATGGATGCCTGCGACGTAGCCGGCGTCTGGCAGCGCGTCTACCGCATGCAGCTGGCCAGCCACGGCATGGGCGCAGCCGCCAGCCTGGCGCTCAGCGGCCTGGACTTGGCGCTGTGGGATATACGTTGCCAGGTCACGCAGTGGCCGCTGTATCGGCTGCTGGGTGGATCGGCTAAACCGATCAAGGCCTATGCGGGTGGCATCGCATTGGGTTGGCAGCCCCCCGAACAGTTGGCCGACGAGGCACAACGGCTGGTCGAACAAGGCTTTCGCGCGCTGAAGCTGCGCGTGGGCGACACGCCCGGCCGCGACATTGAACGCGTGCGTGCGGTGCGCGCCCGCTTGGGCGACGACATCGAGCTGCTAGTCGATGCCAACACCGGCTACAGCTTGGACAATGTACGTCGGGTCATGCCGGCGTACGAGGAACTCGGCGTCGGCTGGCTGGAAGAACCCTTCCCCGCTTGGGACCACGCTGCCTACAGGAAGGCCGCGCAACTTGGACGCGTGCCGCTTGCAGCTGGAGAAAACCACTACACGCGCTACGAATTCGGGCCGCTGCTCGAAGACGGCTGCGTACAATTCGTGCAGCCCGACCTGTCCAAGGCGGGCGGCGTCACCGAAGCGATGCGCATCGCGGCCATGGCCTCGGCGCTGAAAATCACAGTCAATCCGCACACCTCGGCCACCGCCATCAACATGGCCACGTCCATCCACTACTTGTGCGCGGTCGATAACCCTGGGTATTTCGAGGCCGACGTGACCTTGCTCAACCCTTTCCGCGACCAGCTGGCCGGCACGTTGCCGTATCGCTTGGACGAAAACGGCTGTGTGCAGCCACTCGACGGCCCGGGCATCGGCATCCGGCCCGATCCAGACTTCCTGGCAAGCCATCCGCTGATCGACGGCCCCTGCTACGTCTAGCAGCCGATTGCGCTGCGGGATCATCGGCAACGCGAAGCGGCAGTCCTCTTTGCCGCATAATGTCGGGATTGCAGACTTTCCTGCCCGTCCCATGCAAGATCTCGCCAGCAAACGCATCGTCCTCGGCCTGACCGGCGGCATCGCCTGCTACAAGAGCGCGGAGCTGCTGCGGCGCATGCAAGACCAAGGTGCGACGGTCGACGTGGTCATGACCGATGCCGCCCGCCAATTCATCACGCCCGTCACGATGCAGGCCTTGTCGGGGCGGCCGGTCTATGCCGATGCCTGGGACGCGCGGGTGCCGAACAACATGGCGCATATCGAGCTGACGCGCGGGGCGGCCGCGGTGCTGGTGGCGCCGGCCTCGGCCGACTTCCTGGCCAAGCTCGCCCACGGCATGGCCGACGACCTGCTCTCCACCCTATGCCTGGCCCGCGCCTGCCCATTGTTGGTGGCGCCGGCCATGAACCGCGAGATGTGGGCCAACCCGGCGGTCCAACGCAATGTGGCGCAGTTGCGCGCAGACGGCGTGGCCGTGCTCGGCCCGGGCACGGGCAGCCAGGCCTGCGGCGAGACGGGCGACGGCCGCATGCTCGAGCCGCACGAGTTGCTCGAAGACCTGGTCGCCTTTTTCCAGCCCAAGGTCCTGGCAGGACGGCGCGTGCTGCTGACCGCCGGCCCCACCGCCGAGCCGATCGACCCGGTGCGCGTGCTCAGCAACCGTTCCTCGGGCAAGATGGGCTATGCGCTGGCGCGCGCGGCCCGCGAAGCGGGCGCCGAGGTGACCTTGGTCAGCGGCCCCACGGCCCTGCCCGCCCCGCGCGGCGTGGCGGTGCTGCCGGTCGGCACGGCGCATCAAATGCGCGACGCGGTCATGGCCAACGTGCGCGACGCCGACCTGTTCATCGCCGTGGCCGCGGTGGCCGACTGGCGCGTGCGCAATGCCAGCACGCAAAAGCTCAAGAAGACGGCCGACAGCGGCCCGCCGGTGCTGGAGTTCGAAGCCAATCCCGACATCCTGGCCGAGGTCGCCGCCCTGCCCGACGGCCCCTGGTGCGTGGGCTTTGCCGCCGAAACCGAAAACCTCGACGCATACGCAGAGGCCAAGCGCCGGCGCAAGCGCCTGCCACTGCTGGTCGGCAACCTCGCCCAGGCGGCAATGGAGGCGGACGCGACCGAGCTCGTGCTCTACGACGACGCCGGGCGTCACGCCTTGCCGGCCATGGCCAAGCTCGACGCCGCACGACGGCTGATCGCTGAAATCGCCGACCGGATGGAACGGGCCTGACGCGGCCGTCAGCGCAGCACCTGCGCGGCCCATTGCGCCAGTGGCAGCGGCGCTGCGCCGCCGATGCGCGCCAGCACGCGCTGCAGTTCCGCCCAGCCACCTCGGTAGCTCTGCCAGCGATACGGGGTGACGGCCTGCCAACGGCCGTCGGCGCCGCGCTCGGCCATGACGAAGCGAAAGGTGTAGTGGCCGGCCATGCCCATGCGCAGGTCGCTGACCACGAGCCGGCCATCGATGTCGTCCAGGCGCAGCCACCCGCCGGTGAACCAAGCCAGCCGCGCAAATTGGGGTGATTCGGCGAGCGCGCCGGCCAGCGCCACGTTCAGCGGCTGGCGCAGGGTCTCCGGTTCGTCCCGGTCGAACCAGCCGCTGACGCCTTCGTAATAGGCGTCGCCTTCGCGCACCACCACCCGCCAGAGCAGCGTATTGAAGGGCATGGGCGAAGAGAACACCGCCTCGGCCCGCACGCCCTGCGCGGCCAGCGCCGCGACGACGCGATGCTCGGCCAGCGCTTTGCCGGCCAGGGAAAAGCCGATGTAGGCGCAGCAATACGCCAGCGTCCAGGCCATCGCCTTGCGTGCCCGCTCTCCCATGCCGCGCACCGCCCCGGCCAACACCGCCGCCAACAGCGGCAAGGTAAAGGCTGGATCGATGATGAACAGGCTGGACCAGCTTTGCGGAACGGGCTCCCACGGCCACATCAGCTGGGTGCCGTAGCTGGTAAAGGCATCGAGCAAGGGATGCGTGACCAAGGCCAGCCACAACGTGATGAACAGCCGCCGCGCGCTGTATGGCGCATGCGGCCAGCGCCATCGGATCAATGCCGTGGCGGCCGCAGCCAAGGCGGTCAGCACGAAAACCGAATGGGAAAAGCCCCGATGGTGGGTCATGGCCGACACCGGGTCGGCATAGGAAACGATGACGTCCAGATCGGGCAGCGTGCCCAGCAGCGCGCCGTAGAGCAACGCCTTGCGGCCCTGGTGGCGGCCAAGCAAGGCCCCTTGTATGCCGGCGCCCAGCACCGCCTGTGTCACGGAATCCATGTATGGGCCTGTCGGTGTCGTTGTCGAAGGTGGCGCGCGCCATCCCCGCCCGCGCCACGGGTCCCCACGCTCGCTGCCCGGGGGCACGCGTTAAGATACCGGATCGTTTCGAGAGTTCCATCGCGTGGACGCATACATCGACCAGCTGATCGCCTTCATCCAAGCCAACGAGGCATGGGCCGGACCCGTGCTCGCCCTGATCACCATGGGCGAATCCATGATCGTCATCGGCCTGTTCATCCCCGCGACGGCGCTGATGATCGCCACCGGCGGCCTGGTCGGCAGCGGCGTGGTTTCCCCCTTGCCCATCGTGCTGTGGGGACTGGCCGGCGCCGTCGTCGGCGATGCGCTGTCGTACTGGCTGGGCCGGCTGATCGGGCCTGGCTTGATGCGGCGCTGGCCGTTCAACAAGCAGCGCACGGCCGTGGCGCGCGCGCGGCTGTTCTTTCACCGCTACGGCTTCGCGTCGGTGCTGGTCGGCCGCTTCCTCGGGCCGATACGCAGCACGATACCCACCGTGGCCGGTATGATGCGCATGGGCGTTTGGCGCTTCCAGCTGGCCAACGCCCTGTCGGCGCTCGCATGGGTGCCACTGATGCTGGCGCCCGGCTACCTGACCGCGCGCAGCATCGGCGCCTTCGGCAGCGGCGACCGCATCAGCATCGTCGTCGGCACGGTAATATCGGTCGGCGCAGGCGTGTGGCTGCTGGCGGCGTTGATGCGCAAGCGCAAGCCGGCCACGCCGCCGCAGTCGCGGCCGTAACGATCCCAACCGTATCCGAGGCCATGTCCCTGGACGCAGAACCCAAGAACGGCGATTACGTCGCATACATCGAAAAGCTGGTCAACCGCGGCGCACGCTCGCCTGGCGCGATAGCGACCCGGCGCAGCCGCTGGGCCGACGCCTTCCGCCCGGCCGGGTCCACACAGCAGCCCGAAGCCGGCGTTTCCTGGCCGGAGCGCGGCGGCCTGGATGCGGGGTCTGGCACTGCGCCCGCCCCAGCCCCCGCCCCGCTTGCCGAGGCGGCCCGCACCGGCCAGGCCGAGCCGGCCGCCGATCCGGTGCGCGACGGCGCGCCGCGCACGCTGGCCCAGGCCGCTTCGCATCGCAAGCAGGGGCTGGTCATGATGGCCGTGGCCGCCGTGCTGGCCATGGTCGGCTTCGGCCGCCTGCAAGACTTCACGGCCTTCGAAGATTTCGACGACCTGGTGGCCGCAGCCTTTCTCCTGGTCTTTGCCTTCATCTTCCTGCGCGGCGGGCTGGCCCTGCGCCGCCGCGGCCAGGCGCCGCAGCCTTTGCCGCCTTTGCCCACCACGGCGCGCTCGCGTGCGCATCGCAAACCGCCCGTCGGCTAAGGACGGGCATGCCATCCCAACCCATGAAATCCGTCGCCCTGAAAATCCTGGACGCGCGCATGCGCGACTACCTGCCGTCCTACGCCACGCCGGGCTCGGCCGGCCTGGACCTGCGCGCCTGCCTGGACGAACCGCTGGAGCTCGCGCCCGGCGCAACCGAACTGGTGCCCACGGGCTTGGCCATCCACCTGGCCGACCCCCGCTACGCCGCGCTCATCCTGCCCCGCTCCGGGCTTGGCCACAAGCATGGCATCGTGCTCGGCAACCTGGTCGGGCTGATCGACTCGGACTACCAAGGCCAGATCATGGTCTCGACCTGGAATCGCGGCAACGCGCCCTTCGTGCTGCAACCCATGGAAAGGCTGGCGCAGCTGGTGGTCGTGCCCGTCCAGCAAGTGCAGTTCGACATCGTCGACGAATTCGGCGCCTCGGATCGTGGCGCGGGCGGCTTCGGCAGTACCGGACGGGTCTAGGCCCTGGCGCCGCCACACCCATCGGCGCGGCATGGCGGCAAGGCCGCCGGCCAGGGCCGCGCGCCTTAGTTTGCCTCGATCACCGCGTCCAGGAACTGCCGCGTGCGCTCATGCTGCGGGCAGGAAAACAGCTCCGAAGACTTCGCGTCCTCGACGATGTTGCCCTGGTCGAAGAACAGCGTGCGGTCCGAGGCGCGCTCGGCGAACTTCATCTGGTGGGTGACGATGATCATGGTCATGGTGCGCTGGCTGGCCAGGTCCTGCATGATCTGCAGGATGCCTCCCACGAGTTCCGGATCCAGCGCCGACGTCACCTCGTCGAACAACATGATCTCCGGCCGCATGGCCAATGCCCGGGCGATGCCCACGCGCTGCTTCTGCCCGCCGGACAGCTGGCTCGGATAGGCGTCGTACTTGTCGCCCAGGCCCACCATGTCCAAGTACTCCCGGCCGCGCACGATCGCCTCCTCGCGCGATAAGCCGGCCACGTGCATGGGTGCTTCGATCACATTGCCCAGCGCGGTCATGTGCGGGAACAGGTTGAAGTGCTGGAACACCATGCCGATCTTGCCGCGCAAGCGGCGCACGTGTGCGGCGCCGGCGGGCTTGCCGTCGGGCGTGGTCCACATCGATTCGCCGTCGATCTCGATGGTGCCTGAAGTCGGCTTGTCCAGCGTCATCAGCAGGCGCAGCAGCGTGGACTTGCCCGAACCGGATGGGCCGATGACCGACACCGTCTGGCCGGCGGGGATTTCCAGGTTGATGCCCCGCAGCACCTCGAGGTCCCCATAGCGCTTGTGCACGTCGATCAAGCGGATGCTTGCGCTCATGCGCGTCCTCCAAATCGTTGCAGGCGACGCTCCAGGCGCCGCACGCCCCAGGCCGCGACCAGGCTGAGCACCAGGAACATCGCCCCGACCAGGGTCAGCGGCTCGGTGTAGCGGAAAGTCGTCGACCCGATGATCTTGCTTTGCTGCAGCAGTTCGACCACGGTAATGGCCGATAGCAGCGGCGTGTCCTTGAACATGGCCACCAGGTAATTGCCCAGCGCCGGCACTACCGGCGGGATGGCCTGCGGCAGGACCACGCCCGTGGCGGTGCGCCACGCCGACAAGTTAAGCGCCGTGGCCGCTTCGATCTGGCCGCGTGGCACGGCTTCGATGCCGGCGCGGTAGACCTCGGCGCAGTAGGCCGCATAGTGCACGCCCAATGCCAGGATGCCCGTGGCCAGCGGCGTCAGCTGCACGCCGCTGGCCGGCAGCACGTAGAACAGGAAGTACATCTGCACCAGTAGCGGCGTGCTGCGCACGAACTCGACGAAGAAGGCCGCCGGGTACGACAGGATCGGCCAGCGCGCCCGGCGCGCCAGCGCCAGCAGCAGCCCCAGCGTCACGGCGATCAGCATGCCTGCTGCGGTCGCCTGCACGGTGATGATGAGCGCCCGGGCCAGCAGCGGCAGGATCTGCAGGGCGAACGACCAATCAAAGATGGGATTCATCGTCGCCGCACCTTGCGTTCGAGCAGGCGCACCGCGCCGGTGATCAGCAGCGCCACGGCAAAGTAAAGCAGCAGCATCAGCCCGAAGATTTCCGTGGTGCGCAGCGTGGCGCTGCGCAGCAGCTGGCCGCGGAAGGTCATGTCGCCGATGGTGATGAGCGAGACCAGCGCGGTGTTCTTCAGCAATTCGATCAGCAGGTTGCCCGCCGGCGGCAGCATGGCCGGTATGGCTTGCGGCAGGATGATGCGCCGCATCGTGTGCAGGCGCGTCATGTTCAGTGCCAGCGCCGCTTCGCGCTGGCCTTGCGGCACGGCCAGCACCGCGCCGCGCACGACTTCGGCACCGTAGGCGCCAGTGTTCAGCGCCAACACGATGATGCCCACCGTCATGGCCGGCAGCTTCAGGCCGAACAAAGGCAGCACGAAATAAAACCAGAATAGCTGCACCAGCGCCGAGGTGCCCCGGAACACCTCGACGTAAATCGACGCCGGCCAGCGCAGCAAGGGCGATGGCGCAAGCCGCGCCAGGCCCGCGGCAATGGCAAGCGGCGCGGCCAACAGTGCGGCGCCGCCCGTAACCTGCAGCGTCACGACCAGGCCCTGCAGCAGCGGCCCAAGCAAATCCAGCGTGCCGCCGTTCATGGCCGCGCCCCGGCTTGCACATCGCGCCGTCGCGTCACCCCGGTCGTCATTGGCCGCACAACTGAGCCGCGGTCACCTCCCCGGGTAGCTCCGCCTCGGTAAAGCCAAAGGGTTCGACCAACTCGCGGTGGGCCGGGCTGCCGATCAGGTTGGCCAGTTCCCCATTGAAGGCATCGGCAAAATCTTGGTCGGTGGTGCGGAACGCGAAAGCGCCGTAGCCGCGCACGCTTTCACCGTCGATGCTCGGGTCCGTAAAGGGATCGGCGCGCTCCAGCTTGTCGCCGCCCGAGCGTTTCAGCAGGTCATTGACGGTCAAGGCCGTGGCCGCATAGGCATCGGCCCGGCCACCGGCTACGCCAGCCATGGCGCTGGCGGCGTCGGGAAACACCACCACCCGGTCCGACGGGATGCCCGTTTGCTCGGCGTAGCTGGCCTCGATGGCGCCGACGACCACGCCCAGTCGCGCATCCTCGTGCTTGGCCACGTCCTCGTAGCTGTGCAGGTCTTTGGGATTGCCCTTCTGGACGATGAAGGCCTGGCCGACGCCGTACGTCGGGTTGGAGAACGTCACCTGCTTGCAGCGCTCGGGCGTGATGTACATGCCCGCGGCGATGATGTCGAACCGGCCGGCCTGCAGGCCCGGGATGAGCGACCCGAACTCCGTCAGCACGCCCTCGACCTGCTCCACGCCCATTTTCTTGAGCACGGCGCGGGCGATTTCCACCGCTTCGCCAGTGACCTGGCCGGTGGCCGGATCCATGTAGGCGAAAGGCGCTTCGTTGGCATAGCCGATACGCGCCCGGCCGGCTTGCTTGACCGCTTCGAGCGTGGATTTGCCCGTGACCGCGCCTTGGGTCGATACCGGCGCGGGCGCCTGGCCGGCGCCGGGCTGGTTCGGCGACGAGGCCTGCCCTTGGGCCACCTGCCCGCCAGACTGGCTGGTCGCGCTATCGGAACCCGAATCACACCCAGCCAGCAGGCCGAGGCTGAAAACAAGCACGGCCCAGCGCAGATAGTTGGTCATGGCAACCTCCCTCATCGATTTCTACCGCAAGAAATGGTACGTCATAAAACCATTCTCGTTCAAATCAATCGGTCACAAATGAATAAGAAAGGTGCGCCTAACCGGCACCGATTTGCAGGCAAATTTAGACAACCCCCCGCAATCCGGACGCACGGGGGTGTTGAAAAGAAAAAGGCGCGGACGGCGCCGCGCCTGTCTGGCGGTGCGCGGTGCACCGCCAGGCGATGAAAAGGGAGCCGGACGATCAGTCGCCCGCGTAGGCAAAGCGCCCGTCGCGGATCGTGCCCATGACGCGGGCGCGCTCGTCAAAGCCCTGGTGGTTGTCCGGCGACAGGTTCAGCACCCCGTTGGGCACGGCCAGGTCGCGGGTGGATTCCAGCGCATCGCGCAGCGCCGAGCGGAATTGGGGCGTGCCCGGCTGGGCCCCCGTCTTGAGCGCGCGCGCCACGGCCGAATCGAGCAGCATCCACGCGCCCCAAGCGTCGCCGGCGAACTGTGTCAGCGTGCCCGCACCGTACTCGGCCTCGTAGCGGTCGGCGAACTCGACCGCCACCTTCTTGACCGGGTTGCTGTCTGGCAGCTCGCGCGCGACCACGGCCGGACCGGTCGGAAACAGCGTGCCCTCGACGCTCTTGCCGCCCAGCTGCAGGAATTCCAGGGTACCGATGCCGTGCGTCTGGTAAATGGGCTTGTCGTAGCCGCGCTCGACCAGTGTCTGCTGCGGCAAGGCCGCGGGCGTGCCGGAGCCCGCGACCAGCACCGCGTCGGGCTTGGCGGCGATGATTTTGAGCACCTGCGCCATGACCGAGGGGTCGGTGCGCTGGAAGCGCTCCTGCGCGACCACCTTGGGGTTGCCCTGGGCAGCCTCGTTGAACTCTTTCCACCAGCTCTCGCCGTAGGAATCGGCAAAGCCGATGAAGCCAACGGTCTTGACCCCATGCTTGCGCATGTGCTCGACCAGGATGCTCGCCATCAGGCTGTCATTCTGGGGCATCTTGAAGGCCCAGCGTTTCTTGGGATCCGACTGCGGCTCGACGATGACGGCCGAGGCGGCCAGCGCCACCATGGGCGTGCCGCTTTCCTGCAGCACGTCCAGCGCGGCCAGCGCCGACGCCGTCAGGTTTGGCCCGACGATGGCGTCGACGCGGTCCTCGCTGGTGAGCTTGCGCATGTTGCGCACCGCCCGCGTCACGTCCGACCCGTCATCGAGCACGACATAACGGGCCGGCTGGCCGCCCAGGGTGTCCGGCCACAGGCGGATGGCGTTATTCGACTGTATGCCTATGGCTGCGGCCGGACCCGTGGTGGACAGGTCCACACCTATGGTGATCTGCGCGCTTGCGCCCGTGGCGGTCGCCAACCCCAAGGCGGCCAATATCGTCGCTATCCGTTTGCTTGCCATCGATCTTCCTCGTCAAAGCGGCCGCGGGCGGGGCCCGGTTGCCGCGGCGCGGCGTCCCGGCGACCCCGCGCTTGCATTGTGTCAACAAAATTATCCCATCCGCCGGCCACATTGCGGCCTAATGGTCCGGCAAGCCCGGGGCACACTCGCCCCCGGGTCGTGTGAACCGACTGGAGACAGACATGAAAAAGCACGCGACGGCCGTTTGGCAAGGCGACCTCAAGACCGGCAAAGGCGCCATCAGCACGCAGAGCGGCGCCCTCAAGGACGTCCCTTACGGGTTCAACACGCGCTTTGCCGACCAGCCGGGCAGCAACCCGGAAGAGTTGATCGGCGCAGCCCACGCGGGCTGCTTCTCGATGGCGTTGTCGAACATCCTTGGCCAGAAAGGCCTGGTGGCCGAACGCATCGAAACCCGCGCAGACGTCACGTTGGACAAGGCCGACGGCGGCTTTGCGATCACCGCCGTGCACTTGACGGTGCGCGCAAGTATCCCCGGCGCCGACGCCGCGGCCTTCCAGGCCGCGGCCGACGAAGCCAAGCAGGGCTGCCCGGTGTCGAAGGTCCTGAACGCCGAGATCACCATGGACGCGCAGCTGGCGTGAGGCGTCGCGACACACCCGGCCGGATTGTGCCGCCCCTGGGGTGGGCGGCGGGCTCGCCGCCGCCGGCGGCCACGCTCAAGCTTCGCCCAGGTAGGCCGCCCTGACCTTGGGATCATCCAGGAGCTGGGCGGCCGGCCCGTGCAGCGTCAGCTCGCCCGACTCCATGACGTAGCCACGGTGGCTGGTCTCCAGCGCCAGCTTGGCATTCTGCTCGATGAGCAGGATGGTCACGCCTTCGGACGCGATGGTGCGCACGACCTCGAAGACCTTTTCCACCATGAGCGGTGCCAAGCCCATGGAGGGCTCGTCCAGCAACAGCAGGCGCGGACGAGCCACCATGGCCCGCCCCATGGCCAGCATTTGCTGCTCGCCCCCCGATAGCGTGCCCGCCGACTGCTTGCGCCGCTCGGCCAAGCGGGGAAACAGTGTGAACACGCGCTCGATGTCCCGGCGCACCTGGGCCGGGTCGCGGCTGGCGTAGCCGCCCATGGAAAGGTTTTCTTCTATGGTCAGCTGGCCGAAGATGCCACGGCCTTCCGGCACCATGACCAGGCCGCGCCGCACCAGTTGGAAGGACGGCATGCCGGTGATGTCCTGCCCGTCGTAGCGCACTGTGCCGCCGGCCACCGGGACCAGCCCGCAGATGGCCCGCAGCGTCGTGCTCTTGCCGGCGCCGTTGGCGCCGATCAGGCATACCAGCTCGCCCTGGCCGACGGTCAGGTCAATACCGCGCACCGCCCGGATGCCGCCGTAGGCCACCTGCAAGCCGGACAGCTGCAGCAGCGGGGTCGTCGTGGGGGCGGCGCTCACGGCTGGCCCCCCGCCGGCACCGTCTCGGCGTGCTGGGCGGCACCCGCGCCGAGATAAGCTTCGATCACCTTGGGATCGCGCTGCACTTCGGCAGGCCTGCCGCAGGCCAGCACCTTGCCGTATTCCAGCACCAGCACGCGGTCGCAAAGGCCCATCACCAGTTTCATGTCGTGTTCGATCAGCAGCACAGTGATGCCGTCGTCGCGGATCTTTTCGATGAGCCGGCGCAGCACCAGGGTTTCGGAAGCATTCATGCCGGCGGCCGGCTCATCGAGCGCCAGCAGTCGCGGCTCGGTGGCCAGCGCGCGCGCGATTTCCAAGCGCCGCTGGTCACCGTAGGGCAGCGACTTGGCCAGGTCGTTGGCGCGCGCACCGATGCCTACGTAGTCCAGCAGTTCACGGGCGCGTGCCTCGATGGCGGCCTCCTCGCGGCGCGTGGCGGCCGTGCGCAGCACCGCCCCCCACACGCCTGCGCGGGTGCGCACGTGCCGGCCGATCATCACGTTGTCGAGCGCGCTCAGGTTGGCAAACAGGCGGATGTTCTGGAACGTGCGCGCCAGGCCGGCCGCGGCCACCTCATGGGGCTTGGCCCCGGTCAGCTCCCGGCCGTCGAAGCGGCAGGAGCCGGCCTCGGGCACGTACAGGCCGGTCAACACGTTGAACAGCGTCGTCTTGCCGGCGCCGTTGGGGCCGATCAGGCCGTAAATTTCGCCGCGCCGGATATCGAAGCTGACGTCCGAGAGCGCCTGCAGGCCGCCAAAGCGCTTGCTCAAGCCCTGCGCCTTGAGCAGCACCTCGCCCGGGGCGGCGCGCAAGGGTTCGAGGGCCGCGTTCATGCCGCACCTCCCGTACGGGCCAGTTCGCGCTTGCGCACGGCCGACGGCCACAGCCCGGCCGGACGGAACAGCATGACCAGCACCATGGCCAGCCCGAAGAGCAGCATGCGTATGCCTTCCGGGTCGAGCACGACTGCGCCAAAGAGCATTTGCTGCAGCGGCACGACGACCGCACGCAGGAACTCGGGCAGCACCGCCAGCAGCAGCGCGCCGAGGATCACGCCCGGAATGTGCCCCATGCCGCCCAGCACCACCATGCAAAGCACGGAGATCGACTCCATCAGGCTGAAGCTTTCCGGGCTGACGAAGCCCTGCATCGCAGCGAACAGGGCGCCGGCGATCCCGCCGAAGGACGCGCCCATGGCAAAGGCGAGCAGCTTGATGTTGCGGGTGTTGATGCCCATGGCCTTGGCGGCGATCTCGTCTTCCCGTATGGCCTCCCAGGCCCGGCCGATGCGCGAATCCTGCAGCCGCACGCACACGGCCACCACCAGCAGCGTCAGCACCAGCAACAGGTAGTAGTACTTTTCCGGCCCAGTGACGCGGATGCCGAAAAGCGTCTCGGCACGGGCGAAGGTGAAGTCGCCGATGCGAAATGGGTCGATCCGGTTGATGCCCTGCGGGCCGTTGGTGATGTTGACCGGCGCGTTCAGGTTGTTCAGGAAGATGCGGATGATCTCCCCGAAGCCCAGCGTGACGATGGCCAGGTAATCGCCGCGCAGCTTCAGCGTGGGCGCGCCCAGCAGCACGCCGAACAGGCAAGCGAGCGCGATGCCCACCGGCAGGATCGCCCAGAACGGCAGGTGCACGCCGAAGTGCGGCGATGCCAGCAGCGCCCAGGTATAGGCCCCCACCGCGTAAAAGGCGATATAGCCCAGGTCCAGCAGCCCCGCGAAGCCGACGACGATGTTCAAGCCCAGCGACAGCATCACGTACAGCAGCGCGTAATTGAGGATGCGCACCCAGCCCTGCCCGGCCATGCCGATCACGAAAGGCAGCACGGCCAGCGCGGCGCCGATGAGCGCCACGCCCAGCCAGGCGCGCCAGCGCGCTGCGCCGGCGTGCGGAAGTTGGTTGCGATAGGTGGTCATGCGCGATCCCCCACCCGTTCGCCCAGCAAGCCGGAGGGACGGAATATCAGCACGACGACCAGCACGATGAAGGCAAAGACGTCCTGGTAGTGGCTGCCCAGGAAGCCCCCGGTCAAGTCGCCGATGTAGCCCGAGCCCAACGCCTCGATCACGCCCAGCAGCAGGCCGCCCAGCATGGCGCCGCCCAGGTTGCCGATGCCGCCGAGCACCGCGGCGGTGAAGGCCTTCAGGCCCAGAATGAATCCCATCGTGTACTGCGCCACCCCGTAATAAGCGGTGACCATGATGCCGGCCACGGCGGCGAGCGCCGAACCGATCAGGAATGCCGCCGAAATCACCGTATTGATGTCCACGCCCATCAGCCCTGCCACTTCGCGGTTCTGCGCGGTGGCACGCATGGCCGTGCCCAGCCGCGTACGATGGACGATAAACAGCAGCCCGGCCATGATCGCCGCGGCGATCAGGACGATGGCCACCTGCAGGCTGCTGATGCGCGCCCCGCCCAAGTCATAGACTTCGGGAGACAGCACCTGCGGGAAGTTCAAGTAATTGCGGCCCCAGACCATCATCGCGATATTCTGCAGGATGATGGATACGCCGATGGCCGTGATCAGCGCCGCCAAGCGCGGCGCGCGGCGCAGTGGCCGGTAGGCGATGCGTTCGGCGCTCCAGCCCACGGCCATGCACAGCGGCACGGCCACCGCCAGTGCGCCGGCCAGCACGATCCATGCACTGGCGCCGGCGGGATCCGCCCCGGCCAGCGACGCCGCGACCATGGTGGCCGCCATCGCGCCGATCATCACCACGTCGCCGTGGGCGAAATTGATCAGGCCGATGATGCCGTAAACCATGGTGTAGCCCAGCGCCACCAGGGCGTACACGCTGCCCAACGTGATGCCGTTTATCAGTTGTTGTGTGAAAAGTTCCATGCTCCGGCCCTTGGAATTGCGGCGCGCGATCCGGGATCGGCGCCGCCGGCGCGGCGGCTCGCCCAGCCGCGCCGGACTCGGGGCGGGCCGCGCGATGCGGCCCGGCTGCGGCCATTAGTTGGCCTGGCCCACCATGGTCTTGACCATTTCCCACTTGCCGCCCTTGACCTGGTAGATCGTGACGGCGATTTCCTTCAGGTCGCCCTTTTCGTCGTAGGCGATATGTTCGCTGGTCGCGCCCTTGCGCTGCAGCTTGGCCAGCTCGGGAAGGTACTTCTCGGGATCGGCCGAATCGGCTTTCTGGATGGCGGTGATCATGTTCCAGGCACCGTCGTAGGCGTACGGTGCGTACACGCCGGGCTCCTTGTTAAAGCGCGCCTTGTAGGCCGCCTCGAACTGCTTGCCCGCAGCCATTTGGGCCAGCGGCACGCCGGCAAGCGACGCATAGGTGCCTTCGGCCGCGTCGCCGGCCAGCTTGATGAAGGTATCGCTGCGGGTCATCTCGCCCGAGACCAGCGGCGCCTTGATGCCCAGCGTGGCCAGCTGGCGCTTCATGGGGCCGGACTGGGCATCGACGCCGCCGAAGAACACTGCATCGGGCGACACGCCGCGGATGTTGGTCAGGATGGAGGTGAAGTCGTTGGCCTTGTCGGTGGTGTACTCACGGCGCACGATCTCGCCGCCCGCGGCCTTGACCGCCTTCTCGACTTCGTCGGCCAGGCCTTGGCCGTAGGCCGTGCGGTCATCGATGAGCGCGATCCGCTTGGCACCCAGGTCTTCGACCATGAACTTACCGACCGCCGCGCCTTGCTGGGTGTCGCTGGTCATCATGCGGAAGGTCGTCTCGTAGCCCTGGGCGGTGTATTCGGGCGAGGTCGCCATGGCGATCTGTGGCAGGCCGGCGTCGTGGTACACGCGCGAGGCCGGGATGGTCGTGCCCGAGTTGAAGTGGCCGAGGATACCGTCGACGCCTTCGTCGACCAGCTGTTGCGCCACCTGCACCGCGACCCGCGGGTCGGCCTGGTCGTCCTTGGACACCAGGACGAACTTGGCGACTTCACCGCCGATCTTGATGCCCTGCTTGTTGGCCTCCTCCAGCGCCAGCAGCAGGCCGTTTTGCATGTCCTCGCCGTAGTGCGATTGCGGGCCGGTCAGCGGCGCGGCAAAGCCGAACCGGATTTCCGCCGCATGCGCGGGCGTCATGGCCAGGCCTGCGGCCGCCACGCATGCGGCAGCCAGGCAGTGGAATTTCTTGTCGGATTTCATGGCTGTTGCTCCTTTGTGTTTTTCGAAAGCCCATAGGCCTTCGCGAAAATGCGCTTGTGGCGCGTCCAGGCTTGTACCACCTTCTGCGCCGCGCCAGCCGGGTCGGGCGGTCGCGGCGCCCATACTGCAACCATTTTCATGCAGCCCTGCCCAGGCTGCCCCCTCCTTTGTTCGTCACCTGCGGTCGAATTCCCCCTTTTTCACGTCGGCCAGATTCATCCCTCGAAGCGCGCCGCGGTGCGCGCCCTAGCCTATGGTCATCAGGCTGGCGTTACCGCCGGCTGCCGCGGTATTGATGCTGACGGACCGCTCGGCCAACAGCCGCTCGATGACGTATTGCTCGCCGGCGGCCAGCGCATGGCTGCTCAAGCCCTGAACGCTGACCAGCGGGCCCGGCCGCGCCGCCACCCGGCGGTTCAGCGCCAGCAGCGCGTCGCCGTCACCCTCGAACAGTACCGCCTCATAGGCCGGCTCGTCGATGACGGCCTCGCCGGCCAGGCGCGCCTGCGCGCGCTGCGCCTCGGGCAGGCTGGCGACGAAGTCCCGCGCGGCCTGGCCGTCGATGAAGATGGCCCGGTTGCCGCTGGCCTGCACGGCAGCCCATTGCGCCTGGGCGCCGGCGACAGTGGCCGCCACGCACAGCACGGTCCCGCGCGGCACCAGGCGCCAGGTGTTGGATTCGCCGGTCGGCCCCGGCAGCGTCACGGTCCAGGGCAGCTGGCCCGACGCGCCGGCAACGGCCGGCAGGCCGTCCGGACGCTTGGCCAGCAGCCGCAGCAGGTAGAGCGGGCCGCCGGCCTTGGGGCCGGTGCCCGACAGGCCTTCGCCGCCGAAGGGCTGCACGCCAACCACCGCACCGATGATGTTGCGGTTGACGTACACGTTGCCGGCCCGCACGCGCTCGACGACGCGGTTGATGGTCTCGTCGATGCGCGTATGCACGCCGAAGGTCAGCCCATAGCCCGTGGCGTTGACGGCGTCGATCAGCTTGTCCAGTTCGTCGCGGCGGTAGCGCACCACGTGCAGCACCGGCCCGAAAACTTCGCGCTCGAGCTCGGCGATGTCGTCGATCTCGATCAAGGTGGGCGGCACGAAGGTGCCGTGCTGGCACTCCGGCGGCAGCGGCAGCTGCTCCACGCGATGCCCGGCCGCGCGCATCGCAGCGATGTGCCGCTCGATGCCGGCGCGGGCCTGCGCATCGATGACCGGGCCGACGTCAGTCGACAGCTTGTCGGGATTGCCCACGGCAAGCTCGCGCATCGCGC
Source organism: uncultured Alcaligenaceae bacterium (assembly GCA_937908115.1). Taxonomy (GTDB): domain Bacteria; phylum Pseudomonadota; class Gammaproteobacteria; order Burkholderiales; family Burkholderiaceae_B; genus CALEQZ01. The sequence goes on from CALEQZ010000032.1 coordinate 81,582, forward strand.
CGCGCAGCATGTGCAGCATGCGGTCGGCGATTTCCTCCTGCAGGCACAGCACGCGCAGCGCCGAGCAGCGCTGGCCGGCCGAATCGAAGGCCGACGCGAGCACGTCGGCCACCACCTGCTCGGGCAGCGCCGAGGAATCGACCACCATCGCGTTCTGCCCGCCCGTTTCGGCGATCAACGGGATCGTGTGGCCATTCTCGTCCAGCCGCTCGGCAAGCTGGCGCGCAATCAGGCGCGCGACCTCGGTCGAGCCGGTGAACATGACGCCGCGCACGCGGGCGTCGGCCACCAGCGCCGCGCCCACGGTCTCGCCACTGCCGGGCAACAGCTGCACCGCGCCGCGCGGCACGCCGGCCGCATGCAGGATGGCCACGGCCTGCGCGGCGACCAGGCTGGTCTGCTCGGCGGGCTTGGCCAGGACCGTATTGCCGGCAGCCAACGCGGCAGCGACCTGGCCGGTGAAGATGGCCAGCGGGAAATTCCACGGGCTGATGCACACCACTGGCCCGAGCGGACGGTGCGTATCGTTGGAGAAATCCCGCTCGATCTGCATGGCGTAATAGCGCAGGAAGTCGACCGCCTCGCGCACCTCGGCCACGGCGTTGGGCAGTGATTTGCCGGCCTCGCGCACGATCAGGCCCAGCAGCGGCTGCATCTGTTCTTCGAGCAGGCGCGCGGCGCGCTGCAGGCACTGCGCGCGCTCGGACACGGGCGTGGCCTGCCAGATCGGCGCGGCGCGCACGGCGGCGGCCAGGGCGGTTTCCACGTCGCGCTCGTCGGCTTCGATCACATAGCCGACCACGTCGCGGTGATCGGCCGGATTGCAAACCGGCCGAGCGCGCGCGGCGTCGCGCTGGACATCGGGCTCGTCCAGCATCGGTTCGGCGCGCCATGGCGTGGCGGTGCCGGCCAGCAGCGCCGAGGACAACGAGGCCAGGCGGTGCTCGTTGGACAGGTCCAGGCCGATCGAGTTGGCGCGCGGCTCACCCGCTGCCTGGTAAAGCTCGCGCGGCAGCGGGATGCGCTCGTGCGGCGCGCCCAGGGGCACGATGCGCGAGGCGCGTTCGACCGGATCGGCGACCAAGTCCTCGACCTTGACGTCCGGGTCGCCGATCAGGTTGACGAAGGAGGTGTTGGCGCCGTTTTCGAGCAGGCGGCGTACCAGGTAGGCGAGCAGCGTCTCATGGGTGCCGACCGGGGCGTAGATGCGGCAAGGACGGTTCAGCTTGCCTTGCGACACCGGCCCGGTGACCTCCTCGTACAAAGACTCGCCCATGCCGTGCAGGCATTGGAATTCGTACTGGCCGGGATAGTAGTTCTGCCCGGCCATGTAATAGATGGACGCCAGCGTGTGGGCGTTGTGCGTGGCGAACTGCGGGAACACCGCCTCGGGCGCGGCCAGTAGCTTGCGCGCGCAGGCCAGGTACGAGACGTCGGTGTAGACCTTGCGCGTGTAGACGGGATAGCCCTCCAGGCCGTCGACCTGGGCACGCTTGATTTCGCTGTCCCAGTACGCCCCCTTGACCAGGCGCACCATGATGCGGTGGCGGCTGCGCCGGGCCAGGTCGATGATGAAGTCGATGACGTACGGCGCGCGCTTTTGGTAGGCCTGTACGACGAAACCGATGCCGTTCCAGCCTTCGAGCGCCGGATCCAGGCACAGCGCTTCCAGCAGGTCCAGCGAGATCTCCAGCCGGTCGGCCTCCTCGGCGTCGATGTTCAGGCCAATGTCATAGCTGCGCGCCAAGTGTGCCAGCTCGCGCAGCCGCGGCAGCAGTTCGCCCATGACGCGCTCGTATTGGGCGCGCGAATAGCGCGGATGCAGGGCCGAAAGCTTGATCGATATGCCCGGTCCCTCGTAGATGCCCCGCCCGTTGGACGCCTTGCCGATGGCATGGATGGCCTGCACATAGGAATCGAAATAGCGGCGGGCGTCTTCCTCGGTCGTGGCCGCTTCGCCGAGCATGTCGTAGGAATAGCGAAACCCTTTTGCCTCGTAGCGTCGGCTGTTGGCCAGCGCCTCGGAAATGGTCTCGCCGGTGACGAACTGCTCGCCCATCATGCGCATGGCAATGTCCACGCCCTTGCGGATGAGCGGCTCGCCACCCTTGCCGATCAAGCGCGTGAGCGCACGCGACAGCGACTGCTCGCTGTTGGTGGCCACCAGCTTGCCGGTCAGCACCAGCCCCCAGGCAGCGGCATTGACGAACAGCGACGGCGATTGGCCCACGTGCGACTGCCAGTCGCCGCGGCTGATCTTGTCGCGGATGAGCGCGTCGCGCGTGGCCCGGTCCGGGATACGCAGCAACGCCTCGGCCAGGCACATCAGCGCGACGCCTTCCTGGCTGGACAACGAAAATTCCTGGATCAGGCCTTCCACCCCGCCGGCGCGGCGCTTTTCGCGCAGGGTCCGCACCAGCTTGGCCGCCAGCGCCTGGATTTTTTCGCCGTGCTGGGTGCGCGCCTGGCCGATCAGCAGCGGCACGCATTCGGGCTCCGGCCGGCGGTAGGCGGCGGTGATCGCCGCACGCAGCACCGACTGTGGCGCCACCGACTGGGCGAATTCCAGGAATGGCTGGGGCGCGCCGTCACGCGCCGGAGCGTCCTCGGGTTGCACCTCTTCGCCGGCCAGGTGAGCCAGCTCGGCCGGCAGGCGTCCCTGCTCGACCTGGTCCAGGTAGGACAAGACCGCTTGCTTGATGAACCAGTGCGGCGTGCGCCCCAACTTGTCCGCCGCCGCGCGCAGCCGCGCGCGCAACGTCTCGTCGACCTTCAGGCCCAGGGTGGTGCTCGCCATAATCTACCGCCAAAACACGAGTAAAACCGGAAATGGCGGCGATTATACAGATCGGTGCAACCCTATCAGCCAGGGAAAACCCGAATGGTTGCACCTATCATTTACGGGCAGCGCAACCCAGTTTTTCCAGCCCTTTCGATGGCCGCGGCGATCGCGTCAGACAGTTGCGACAAATTGCGCTGGTGTCCGGCCACCAGCGCCGGTATGCCCGCCTGCACCGGGCTGCGGAAATAGGTCCGGCACAACGGCGGCTGGCCCGGCGATCGCGCCGGCGCCGCCCACCAAACCGCTTCGAGCGCGGCCGCCTCGTTGGGCGTGGATTCGAAGCGCTGGACCTCCACCTGCACCCGCCACAGCCCCTGGGGGTCACCCGCGGGCATCGCAGACTGCACCACCGGCACCGGCAGCCGCGCGGCCAACCCCGCCGCCAGCGAAGCGCGGATCTGGTCGGCCAGCGGCCCGGCCCAGCGCTCGCCGTTGAGCGGCACCACCTCCCCTTGGCCACTGCGCACCACGATCTGCGGCAAATCGAGTTCGGCCGGGATGGACACCGGCAGGACTTGCACGGCGCTCACACCGGCAGGCGCCGGCGCCGGCTGCGCGGCGTGCCCTGCGCCCGGGGCGAGCAGCGTATAGAAATTGACGGGCGGCGAGGCGCAAGCCGCCAAAAGCGCCGACGCGGCCATGGCTAGCCAGGCAGTGCGCGACATCAAGGACCTCCATAAGGCACGGCGTCGCGAGAGCGGCCGCGCAAAAGCGATTCGGGATTGGTCTGCAAGCTGTCAGCCAGCACGCGCAGCGAGCGCGCCGCGCGCTCCAGCTCCTTGAGCGCCTGCTCGAGGTTGGCCGGCAGCGACGAGCCCGAGCCCAACATGCCGTCGACTGCGGCCAGCGATTGGCGCGCCTGCCGCAACGTGGCCGCGGCCTGTGGCGTCACTTCGCGATCGATGCGCGCCAGCACCCGCGACACGTTGGCCAGGGTATCGCGCATCTGCATGCCGATCTCGTCGAAGGGCACTTTTTCGAGCTTGGCCACGATCGCCGACACTTGCTGCTGCAGTTGGTCGAAGTCGCCCGGTATGGTGGGGATCACCACGGGATCGGATTCGAGCTGGAAGTCCGCAACGGGCGGCGCGTCCGGGAAGAAGTCCAGCGCGACGTACAGCTGCCCGGTCAGCAGATTGCCGGTGCGAAGCTGCGCGCGCAGGCCGTTGCTCACCATCGGGCGCAGCAGGGTCAAACCCTGGCCTTCGGGGCGCATCGCCAGCATCTTGTGGTAGACCGGCCCCAGCCGCTCGGGGAAGATCTGCGCGTCGACCAGGGTATAGAAGCGCTTGCGCTGCTCGTCAAAACCCATCTCCATGCCGGTGACGGTGCCCAGCGCCAGCCCGCGGAAATCAATGGCCGCCCCCGGGGCCAAGCCACGCACCGATTGGTCAAAGCGCATGCGTATGGACACGGCCAAGCCCTCGGACTCGGCCAGCGCCGCGCTTTCGGTCCCGTAAAGCGTAAAGACATGCTGGGCGGGCGCCTGGGGCGCCGCGCCCGGCTCGCCCCGCGGATCGAAGGCGATCCCGCCGGCCAGCACCGACACCAGCGATTGCGTGCGCAGCTGCACGCCCTGGGCGTTGACCGACATGTCCAACCCGCTGGCGTTCCAGAAGCGGGTGTTCTCGGTGATGAAGCGATCGACCGGCGCATCGACGAAGATCTGCACGCTCACCGCCCGGCCGTCGTCGTCGAGCTGATAGCCGATGACGCGCCCGACTGGAATGCGCCGGTAATACACGGGAGAACCGACGTCCAGTGACCCCAGGTCGCTGGTCTTGAGCGTATAGCGCGTCCCCGGGCGGTCGCTGGTGACCTCCGGCGGCGACTCCAAGCCGACGAACTCGGTCTGCGAGTCGGCCTGCTCGTCGACCGGCGGCGCGTCCACCGCGATATAGGCGCCCGATAGCAGGGTGCCCAGGCCCGACACGCCGCTGACGCCAAGGCGCGGGCGCACCACCCAGAAGCGCGTGCCCGCGCGCGCCAGGCTGGCCGCATCGCCGATCAAATCGGCCTGGACCAGGACTTTGGAGCGGTCTTCGCTCAAGCGGATGCCTGACACCGTGCCGACCACCACGTCCTTGTAGCGCAGCTGCGTCTTGCCCACCTCCAACCCTTCGGCCGTCTGGAAGCTGATGGTGATCTGCGGACCGGCGTGCATCCAGGTGCGCACCACCAGCGACAGGCCCGCGATCAACGCCACCAGGGGCACCAGCCAAATCCAGGACACCGCCGCGCGCGATTTGTGCGCGATGGTCGGCGGTTGCGGTTCGTCGGCCTGCTCTTGCGTCATGCGGTAATCACCTGGCTGGTTCGGGCGAAGGCGCCCGCGAGGTTCGATAGGCGTGGCCGCGGGGGCGTTGCGGCGGCAACGCGTCGGCACCCGGTGCGACGGCATCCCAGGCCGCCCTGGGATCGAAGCTCATGGCGGCAAGCATGGTCAGCACCACGACCACGCCGAAGGCTGCGGCCCCCACGCCGGCGGAAATCTGCATCAGCCCGGGGAAATCTGCCAGCGCCGCAAGCAGGATCACGACGTATACATCCAGCATGGACCACTGGCCGATGAACTCCACCATACGGTACATGCGGGTGCGCGGCACCAGCGAGGCGGGACGGCCATGGGTCGTGGCCCAGGCCAGCAGCGCCAGCGCCAGCAGCTTGGTCAAGGGCACCACGACGCTGGCCACGAAAACGATCACCGCCAAGTCCCAGGACCCCAAGGACCACAGCTGCACGACCCCACCCAGGATGGTGGGGCTGCTCGCTCCCGTCAGGCCCTGGACGTGCATCACCGGGTAGACGTTGGCGGGGACATATAGGATGGCCGCCGCAAGCAGCAGCGCCCAGGTGCGCGCCAGATGGTCTGGCTTGCGGGCCGCGCGGGCCGGATCGGGCGACGGGTCGCCGGCCTGCAGCCCTTCCCGCTGCACATATCCCCGCAGGGTATCCGCGTCCAGCCGGCCCAGCACGGTCAGCAGCACCGTCAACGCCGCGAACCCCCACAGGCCGGCGCCGGCGCTCACGCGCGCCGAGCCTGAAACCTTGACCACGGCGACGATCACGCCGAGCAGGAACACCGGCACCATGGACCAGGGACGCAGTCCATCCAACAGGCGCAGTGCCGGTTCGAATCCGGCCGGCCGCCGGCCCACTGCCAGCGGCCACAGCACCCAGGCCAGCAAGCACAATTGCAGCAACGGTACGGCGAACGCCGACAATGCGACCATCACGGCCACCAGCATGTGGCCGTGCCCCGCCGTGACGGCCACGGCTTGCAGCAAGGTGGCGCTGCGCACCGTGCCACCCGCCGACATCGACGCCACGGGATAGGCATTGGCAATGGCGAACACCGCCAGCGCGGCCAGGGCGAGCGCCAGCCAGTCAGCCGGGCGCAATGCACTATGGCGCGCAAGCACGGCCTTGCACCGGGTGCAGACCGCGATCTGCCCCTTGGCAAGCACGCGGCGCCGGTAGACGGCGCCGCAGTACTCGCAGCCGATCAGGCCGGTGTGCGCCTGGGACATCAGTCCGCCAAGGCGACTTCCTGCCCCTTGGGCTTGTCCGGGTTGGCGGATTTGCCCTTCTCGTCGAACAGCAGGACCACCTTGCCGTTCTCGTCCAGGTCGACCGTGACCGTGCCGCCGTCGGCCAGCCTGCCAAAGAGCAGCTCGTCGGCCAGCGCGCGGCGGATAGTGTCCTGGATCAGGCGCTGCATGGGACGCGCGCCCATGACCGGATCGAAGCCTTCCTTGGCCAGGTGCGCGCGCAGCGCGTCGGTGAACGTGGCTTCCACGCGCTTGTCGTGGAGCTGGTTCTCGAGCTGGATAAGGAACTTGTCCACCACGCGCATGATGATTTCCTGCGACAGCGGCGCAAACGGAATGATGGCGTCGAGCCGGTTGCGGAACTCCGGCGAGAACATCCGACGGATCTCGGCCATCTCGTCGCCGGCCGCGCGCGTGGCGGCAAACCCGATCGTGGGCTTGCTCAGCGCCTCGGCGCCGGCGTTGGTGGTCATGATCAGGATGACGTTGCGGAAGTCGGCCTTCCTGCCGTTGTTGTCGGTCAGGGTGCCGTGATCCATCACCTGCAGCAGGATGTTGAAGACGTCGGGGTGCGCCTTTTCGATTTCATCGAGCAGCAGCACGCAGTGCGGCTGCTTGGTCACGGCCTCGGTCAGCAGGCCGCCCTGGTCGAAACCCACGTATCCCGGCGGCGCGCCGATGAGCCGCGACACGGCATGGCGCTCCATGTATTCGGACATGTCGAAGCGCACCAGCTCGATGCCCAAGGTAAAGGCAAGCTGGCGGGCCACCTCGGTCTTGCCCACACCGGTCGGCCCGGAGAACAGGAAGGCGCCGATGGGCTTGTCGGGCTTGCCCAGGCCGGAGCGGGACATCTTGATCGCGGCAGCCAGCGCCTCGATGGCAGGATCCTGGCCGAACACCACCGTCTTGAGGTCACGCTCGAGCGTGGCCAGGCGGCTGCGATCGTCGCTGGACACCGACTGCGGCGGGATGCGGGCGATCTTGGAAACGATGCTTTCGATCTCGGACTTGCCGATGAGCTTCTTTTGGCGCGAGCGCGGCAACAGGCGCTGGGCGGCGCCCGCCTCGTCGATGACGTCGATGGCCTTGTCCGGCAGGTGGCGGTCATTGATGTGGCGCGCCGACAGCTCCGCCGCGGCAGTCAGCGCCGCCGCCGAGTAGCGCACGCCATGGTGCGCCTCGAAGCGCGCCTTCAGCCCGCGCAGGATCTGCACGGTTTGCTCGATGCTCGGCTCGGCCACGTCGATCTTCTGGAAGCGGCGCGACAGCGCCGTATCCTTCTCGAACACGCCGCGGAATTCGTTGTAGGTGGTCGCGCCGATGCACTTGAGCTGCCCGGACGACAGCGCGGGCTTGAGCAGGTTGGACGCATCCAGCGTGCCGCCCGAGGCCGACCCGGCACCGATCAGCGTGTGGATTTCGTCGATGAAGAGGATGGCTTGCGGATTGGCCCGCAACTGCTTGAGCACGGCCTTCAGGCGCTGCTCGAAGTCGCCGCGGTACTTGGTTCCGGCAAGCAGCGCGCCAATGTCCAGCGCGTAGACCTGCGCATCGGCGAGTACATCGGGCACCTCGCCGCGCGTGATGCGCCAAGCCAGGCCTTCGGCAATGGCTGTCTTGCCCACGCCGGCCTCGCCCACCAGCAGCGGATTGTTCTTGCGCCGGCGGCACAGTACCTGGATGACGCGCTCGACTTCCTGCTCGCGGCCGATGAGCGGGTCGATGCGCCCGGCCAGCGCAGCGGCGTTCAGGTCTTGTGCGTATTGGTCCAGCGGCGACTGGCGCCCCTCGGAGGCTTCTTCGGTACCGGACTGGTCCTTGATGGGGGCGCTGGCCTCGACCTGATTCTGCTTGGTGATGCCGTGCGACAGGTAATTGACGACGTCCAGCCTCGTGATGCCCTGCTGCTGCAAGTAGTACACCGCGTGCGAGTCTTTTTCGCCGAAGATGGCCACCAGCACGTTGGCACCGGTCACGGGCTTCTTCGCCGCGCCGCCGGACGAGACGTGCATGATGGCGCGCTGGATCACCCGCTGGAACCCCAGCGTCGGCTGCGTGTCCACGTCGGCGCCGCTGGGGATGATCGGCGTGTTTTCCGCGATGAACTGCCGCAGGTTGCGGCGCAGTTCGTCCATGTTGGCGCCGCAGGCGCGCAGCACTTCGACCGCCGAGGCATTGTCCAGCAGCGACAACAGCAGATGCTCGACGGTGATGAATTCGTGCCGGGCCGAGCGGGCCTCGACGAACGCCATATGCAGGCTGACTTCAAGCTCTTGGGAAATCACGCTTCCTCCGTCAATCATCGAAGCGGCGGACATACACAAGGCATATTCTATGCCCATCGGGGAACAACGCCAGCGATTCACGCCGGCCGCTGCCGGCGCATTCGCCAAGCGGCGCGCCAACCCGCCGATTAGTGGCCGTGGCGCGACATGCAGGCGCACAAAACAACAAGGGGACGCAATGCGAGGGGCGCGGCAACCGCCAAAAAAGAGCAAGCAGCGCGAGGCCAGATCGCCCAGCCCGCCGGCAAACGACGGCACCGGTTCCGGCGCGTCTTGCCGGCCGGCTGGCGGGCCACGCTAGGCGAAACGCGTTGCGACCATCATACGACAGCGACGCCGGCCGTTCGGTTCAATGGACACGGTCGTCGCCCGAAGCAGACGCGACAAGGGAGATCCGTCCCCGCGACGGTTTCGCGTCGAGATGTCAGAGGCGGCCGGCGTTCAGCCTTCGACCGGCTCCATCACGCATTGCAGCGGATGTTGCCGCGCCCGGGCGTACTGGCCTACCTGGGCAATGCGGGTGGCGGCGATGTCGCGCGGATAGACGCCGCAGACGCCACGCCCTTCGTGATGGACCTTCAGCATGATGCGCGTGGCCTCTTCCTGGCCCTTGCCGAAGAACTTCTGCAGCACCTTGACGACGAACTCCATGGGGGTGTAGTCGTCATTGAGCAGGACGACTTGGTAAAGCGGGGGCGGGGCCACGCGCGCCGGCGCCCGGTCTACGACGAGGTCGGTATGGGTTTCCTGGCTGGTGCTCATGCCCATTATTTTAAGGAAATCGCGACCCGGAAAGGGATTTCCCAGGCCGCCCGCCACCCCTGGCATGGGGAATTTCCATACTTGACGCCAGGATGGAAACCTGCGCATTATCAAGCACCTCCCGGGAAAGTTACATTTTTCCAACACCGCCCGGGATATCGGGGGAGGTTGCCTGGTACGCCCGGACAGCCCTTCGTCACAACCGCTCTAGCTTCAAGAGGCAGTCCGCATGTCCGATTCGACCGTAGCCTCCGTGCAAGGAGGCAATCCCAAATCGACGGGAACCGTCAAATGGTTCAACGACGCGAAAGGGTTCGGCTTCATCACCCCTGACGACGGCGGCGAAGACCTGTTCGCCCACTTCTCGTCCATCCAGATGAACGGTTTCAAGACGCTCAAAGAGGGACAGAAGGTCTCGTTCGAGGTCATCCAGGGCCCCAAAGGCAAGCAGGCGTTGAACATCACGGCTACGAGCTAAGGGATGCACCTGCAATCCTGAACGACCCCTCGTCCGAGACAGGAGCCGTTCATGTCCGTGCAGTACCGGGCGGGGCGCATGCGCCCCGCCCTCGCTTTATTGGCCACCGGGTGCCTGCTGGCCGCCTACGCCGTCCAAGCCGCCCAGCAGGCCGCCGGCCAGCGGCTACCACAGCGCCGCCTGTCGGCCGGCATTCACCTGATCCAGGCCGAAGTCGCCCAAACCGGCGCCGATCGCGCGCGCGGGCTGATGTTCCGGGAAAGCCTCGGCCCCTCGGAAGGCATGCTGTTCGTCTTCGAGCAGGCCGAGACCCAGTGCTTCTGGATGCGCAACACCTTGATCCCGCTGTCGATCGCGTTCCTGGCCGACGACGGCCGGGTGGTCAATATCGCCGACATGGCGCCGCAGACCGACACGCCGCACTGCTCGGCCGAGCCGGTGCGCTATGCGCTCGAAATGAACCAGGGATGGTTTGCCCGGCGCGGCATCGTGCCGGGCAAGGTGATCGACGGCCTGCCTTGACGGGCGGCCGTCAGACCCGCTCGAGCACCACCGCGATGCCCTGCCCCACGCCGATGCACATGGTGCACAGCGCGTAGCGCCCGCCCGTGCGGTGCAGCTGGTAGGCGGCGGTGGTCGCCAGGCGCGCACCGCTCGCCCCCAGCGGATGGCCCAGGGCGATCGCCCCACCGTTGGGGTTGACCCGGGCATCGTCGTCGGCGATCCCCAGCTGGCGCAGCACGGCCAGCCCCTGAGCCGCAAACGCCTCGTTCAGTTCGATGACGTCCATCTGCTCCAGTGTCAGGCCGGTCAGGGCCAGGACCTTGCGGGTGGCCGGCACCGGCCCGATCCCCATGATGCGCGGCGGCACGCCCGCCGTGGCCATGCCAACGATCCTGGCGCGCGGGGTCAGTCCGTAGCGGGCCGCCGCCTGTTCGTCGGCGATCAGCAAGGCGCATGAGCCATCGTTGACGCCCGAGGCGTTGCCCGCGGTCACGGTGCCGTTTTCCTTGACCACGGGCTTGAGGCTGGCAAGCGCCTGCAGCGAGGTCTGGCGCGGGTGCTCGTCCTTGTCCACGACCACGTCCTCTCCCTTGCGCTGAGGCACGTGCACCGGCGTGATTTCCTGGGCGAATAGGCCGGCAGCCTGCGCGGCGGCCGCCTTTTCCTGGCTGGCCAGCGCGAAGCGGTCCTGGTCTTCGCGGCTGATGGAGAACTCCTCGGCGACGTTTTCGGCCGTCTCAGGCATGGAGTCCACGCCGTATTGGACTTTCATCAGCCGGTTGATGAAGCGCCACCCTATGGTGGTGTCGTAGATGGCGGCCTGCCGCGAAAATGCGCTATCGGACTTGCCCATCACGAAGGGCGCGCGGCTCATGCTTTCGACGCCGCCGGCCAGCAGCAAGTGCGCCTCGCCGGCGCGGATGGCGCGCGCCGCCGACCCGACGGCGTCCAGGCCGGAGCCGCACAGCCGGTTGATGGTCGAGCCGGGCACACCCACCGGCAAGCCGGCAAGCAACGCCGCCATGCGCGCCACGTTGCGGTTGTCCTCGCCGGCTTGGTTGGCGCAGCCCATGAGCACGTCGTCGACGGCTTCCCAGTCGACGCCGGGATTGCGCGCCATCAGCGCCTTCAGGGGAATGGCGGCCAGGTCATCGGCGCGCACCGACGACAACGCGCCGCCGTAGCGGCCAAAAGGGGTGCGAATCGCATCGCAGATGAAAGCTTGCTGGGTTGTCATGGAACAGCGGCAACAAATGAATGGACTGGAATGGACTGCGGCCGATCTTAGCCCAAGGCCGTCCCGGCGTCGCACGCGGCCGCGCGCGACGTCCGGTCAGCGGACACCCGCTTGCGTCGTGCTCGCCTGGCCCGCCTGCGGCGCCGGTTCGGCCGCCGCCTGCCGGAAGCGCCGGGCGGCCAAATGATAGAAAGGCATGGGGCAAAACTGGCGTGACACCACGCTGGCCACCAACGAACCAGCCAACAGCCAAAACAGCATGGGCTGGCTGCCGGTCATTTCCATGACCACCACGCTGGCGGCAAGCGGCGATTGCGTGGCCGCGGCCAGGAAGGCGGCCATGGAAACCAGCACCAGCAGGCGCTGGTCGGCGGCCGCGCCGGCCAACTCGCCGATATGCGCGCCGATGCCGGCGCCGGTGGTCAGCGCCGGAGTAAAAATCCCGCCCGGCACGCCGGCCGCATAGGTCAGTACGGTGGCCAGCAACTTGGCCAACCCGAACCCTTGGGCATCGAGCTGCCCACCGGCCAATAGCGTGGACGCCTGGGCATAGCCGGTGCCGTATATCGCACCTCCCGTAACGACCCCCAGCGCCGCGATGGCCAAGCCCAGCACGAACGCGGTGGCCAGCGGGCGGCGGCGCACCACGCCGCGCCAAACCCGGGGCACCAGGCCGGGCGCACCCTTGCCCAATAGCCTGGCGAACACGCCGCCGAGCACGCCGTTGACCAAGCCGCAGGCCAGCGCCCATGCCCACAGGCCACCTTGGCCGCCGTCGACGCCGAACATGCCGAAATACGGGTTATTGCCTGACAGGGCGACGACCATGAAACCGGCGGCCAGCACGCCCAACAGGACCAACCGGTCCCAGCGCAGCACGGTGCCCCGGCCCAGCTCTTCGATGGCGAAAACCACCCCGGCCAGCGGCGCGTTGAATGCTGCAGCCAGCCCGCCCGCCGCGCCCGCGGCGATCAACTCGTTGGGCCGAAAACCACGCAAATCCGCCACGCGGCGCTGGCAGTAGCGGCCCCATGCAAGCATGACGCCGGCGCCGATCTGCACCGACGGCCCTTCGCGCCCGGCCGAGCCGCCGATCAGCAGCGTGGCGAAGGTCAGGGGAATCTTCCACAGCGTCTGCGCCAGCGACACCAGCCGCGTTTGGGCAGGTCCGCCGCGCAGCGACAAGGCGGCAATGACCTGCGGGATGCCGCTGCCCACCGCATTTGGCGCGAATTTCAGCGTCAGCCAGCGCACCACCACGAGGCCGAGCGGGAGCACGACAAAAGCCAGCCACCCCCGATCGGCGAGCATTCGACCGTTCCAGTGCAGCGCCAAGTCGGCCAGCTGGGCAAAGCCCATGGAAACCAGCGCGACCAGCGCGGCGCCGGCCAACAGCAGCGCAAAGCGCAGGCTCTTGCGCGAGAGCCTGCGCAATTGGCGGCGCTTGCGGCCGGCGTAGCGCCGCGCCGCATCCAACAGGCGGCGCGCCGGGCGTGCAGATTCGTCCATGCGCGACAGCGTACGCGAAATCCCGGGGAACAATGAACAAGGGGCCGGCAGGTGCCGGCCCCTTGGCCTGCGTCCGGGCGATCAGCCCAGGTTCTTGGCTGCGAAGTCCCAGTTGACCAGGTTCCAGAAGTTTTCCAGGTACTTGGGACGGGCGTTGCGATAGTCGATGTAGTAGGCGTGCTCCCACACGTCACAGGTCAGCAGCGGCACATCGCTGGTGGTCAGCGGCGTGGCGGCGTTGCTGGTGTTGACGATGTCGAGCGAGCCGTCGGGCTTCTTGACCAGCCAGGTCCAGCCCGAGCCGAAGTTGCCGGCGGCCGACTTGTTGAAGGCTTCCTTGAAGGCGGCCACGCTGCCCCACTTGGCGTTGATGGCTTCGGCCAGCTTGCCGGAGGGTTCGCCGCCACCATTGGGCGACAGGCTGTTCCAGTAGAAGGTGTGGTTCCAGACCTGGGCGGCGTTGTTGAAGATGCCACCGGAGGACTTCTTGACCGTGTCTTCCAGCGACATGTTTTCGAACTCGGTACCCTGGATCAGGTTGTTCAGGTTCGTCACATAGGTCTGATGGTGCTTGCCGTAGTGGAACTCCAGCGTCTCCTTGGAGATGTGGGGCGCCAGCGCATCCAGCGGATAAGGAAGAGGAGGAAGAGTGTGTGCCATGGATGGTTCCTTCTTGGTTGAAAGCACGATCAAGTAGCTTCGATTGTATCGGCAAGCCGCAGCGCCGGCCCGCTAAACCCGGGCCTTTGCAGGGTCAAGCGGCGTGCGTGCCCGGATCGGCCGCAGGCGGCTGGACCGTGACGCGCGCGTGGCCGCGCGCCAGCTGCAGCGACAGCGGCTGGCCGGGGGCCAGCGCGTCGGCCTCGCGTACGATGGCGCCGGCCTCGTCGCGCACGATGGCATAGCCGCGCGCCAGCGTCAGCCCGGGATCGAGCGCGCGCAAGCGCGCCTGCGCGGCTTGCAGTCGCGCCCGGCTGGCAGCAATGGCGCGCTGCATCGCCGTCGCCAAGGCCCGCGCCTGCCGGGCAAGCGCGTCGGCCGCGCCGGCGACGTCCGGGGTGCGATGTTCCAGCCGTGCGCGCAGCAGGTCCAGGCGCGCCCGGCGCCGCTGCAACGGCATCGCGCTGGCCGATGCCAGCCGGCGGGCCAGCGCCAACACGCGCTCGCGCCGGTGCGCCAAGCGCTGTGCCGGCGAGACCAGTCGCGCGCCCAGGCGGTCGACATGCTGCGCGCACCGCTCGATGCGCCGCTGCTGCGCGCGGGCGAGCGCCGTGCACGCCGCCTGCACCCGGGCGACCCAGTCGGCCCGCGGCGCGCAGGCCAGCTCTGCCGCGGCCGTCGGCGTGGGCGCGCGCAAATCGGCGACGAAATCGGCGATCGTGAAATCGGTTTCGTGCCCCACCCCGGAAATGACCGGAATGTCGCTGGCGGCCACTGCCCGGGCCAGCCCCTCGTCGTTGAAGCTCCACAGGTCCTCGATGCTGCCGCCGCCGCGCACCAACAGCAACGTGTCGACCTCCCTGCGCCGGTTGGCCGTCTCGATCATGGCAGCCAGCCGCGCGGCGGCGTCGGCGCCCTGCACGGGCGCCGGGTAGATAATCACGTCCACGTGCGGCGCGCGCCGGGCCAGCGCCGAGAGCACGTCGCGCAAGGCCGCGGCCTGCAGCGAGGTGACCACCCCCACCCTGCGCGGCAGGGGGCTGGGCGCGCGCTTGCGCGCGGGATCAAACAACCCTTCGGCCGCCAGCTTTTCCTTCAGGCGCAGGAAGGCCTCGTACAAGTCGCCCAGGCCGGCGCGGCGCATCGCCTCGACCTGCAGCTGGTAGTCGCCACGGGGCTCGTAGAGCGACACCCTGGCGCGCACCTCCACCCTGTCGCCGGCCCGGGGCACGAAGCCGACGGCGTAGGCCCGGCCGCGAAACATGACCGCCCTGACCGCGGCGCGGTCGTCCTTGAGGGTGAAGTACCAGTGCCCGGAAGCGGCCTGGGTGAAGTTGGAAACCTCCCCACGCACCCATAGCAACGGGATGTTGCACTCCAACAATTGCCCCACTGCTTGGTTGAGCTGGGCAACCGACAGGATATGCCCCGTCAAATCGTCGTGTGTGAACGCAAATGCAGTCGTCATAAGGCTTCCGGGGCAGGCAGCTGTCCACAGGACAGGCAGAGCGGGGTTTGGCTTGCAGTGCAGCACCTTTTTGGGCAAGAGATGCCAGGCGGCGTAAAGAAGCCTTTGCAAGCCATTGAAATTTAACAACTATTTTGATGCGCAGCCACCACACCCGCCGGCGCATGACGGCGCAAAGCTCGCAATGCTGCGGATTTGGGGCGACTTACGCACAGAATTATCCACAAAAACTGTGGATACCCACAGCGCGTCCGGCCACGGCTTGCCTGGCGGTGCCGCCGGCCGTTACAGTGCCGGATTGGCGTGCCCGTGACGACGCCATATCTTGCCGGAGTCTCCCTTGCTTGCCATCATTGAACAAGCCGGCTGGCCCATCTGGCCTTTGCTGGCGACTTCCGTCCTTGGCCTGGCCTTGGTCGTCGAGCGCATGCTCGCCCTGCGCCGCTCGCGCGTGATGCCCCGCGGCCTGCTGCAGCAAGTGCTGGAAATGCTGCGCAACCGCCAAGACGCGCCTGAGGCGCTGGCCCGCCTGGAAGCCGGCTCGCCCCTGGGCAAGGTGCTGGCCGACGTGGTCAGGCTGCGCCACCTGCCTCGCGAGGAGCTGCGCGCCATGGTCGAAGACACCGGACGTTCGGTCGCCCACCAGCTCAACCGCTACATCCCCGCGCTCGGCACCGTGGCCGTGGTCGCCCCGCTAATGGGGCTGTTCGGCACGGTGATCGGGATGATAGAAATCTTCTCTTCGTACACGCCGGCGGGAGGCGACCCCGCCCAGCTGGCGCGGGGGATTTCCATCGCCCTTTACAACACCGCCTTCGGCATCCTGATCGCCATCCCTGCCCTGATCTTCCACCGCCACTTCCGTAGCAAGGTCCAGTCCTACCTGCACGAAATGGAGCATGCGGCCGGGCGGCTGATGCGCGTGCTGGCGGCCGCACCCGGCGGCCGCGACCCGGCGCCGGGCGCGACCCGCGTCGAGCCACGTTGGAGCGAGCAGTGAACTTCGGCGCGGACGATTCCGGCGATGAGCTGGAAATCAACCTCATCCCGCTCATCGACGTCCTTCTGGTTATCCTGATTTTCCTGGCGGCCACGACCTCGTTCATGCGCCAGACGGCGCTGGAGGTCGCCTTGCCGCAGGCCGACGCACAGGCCGCGGCACCCGCCTCGCTGGAGTTGGCCATCAGCCGCGAAGGACGCTATGCCTTGGCGGGCAAGCTGCTGGACGATGCCACACCCGAAGGGCTGGCGGCCGCGCTGTCGGCCGCCGCTGCCGGCCGCAGCGAGCCCGTACTGGTGATCAACGCCGACGCGCAGGCCACCCACCAGAGCGTGGTCACCGCGATGCAGGCCGCCCGGCTGGCGGGCATCGCGCGCGTCGATTTTGCCGCCCAGACCGCGCGGTGAGCCGGACTGCGCTCGCTTCCTTCCTGCAACGCCAGTGGCTGCACGGCGGCTGGCTGTCCGGCCTGCTGCTGCCCTTGGCGGGCCTGACCTGGCTGGCCGTGGCGGCCAAGCGCACCGCCTACCGCCGCGGCTGGCGCCGCGCCTGGCGGGCGCCGGTTCCCGTGGTGATCGTCGGCAACCTGATGGTCGGCGGCACCGGCAAGACACCGGTAGTGATGGCCGTGATCCGGGCCCTGCGCGAGCGGGGTTGGCATCCAGGCGTGGTCAGCCGCGGCTATGGCGTGGCCGTCGGACCGCAACCGAGGATCGCGCTCGGCGCCACGGCCCGCGCCGATGAAATCGGCGACGAGCCGGCGCTGATCGCCGGCGCCACCGGCGCGCCGGTCGCCGTGCACCCGCGCCGCCCGCTTGCCGCGCAAGCGCTGCTGCGCGCGGCGCCGCAAGTCGACGTCATCGTGGCCGACGATGGCTTGCAGCACCTGGCGCTGGCGCGCGACGTCGAAATCGTCGTGCAAGATGCCCGCGGCCTGGGCAATGGACGGCTGCTGCCGGCCGGGCCGCTGCGCGAACCGGCAAGCCGCTTGGCCGAGGCCGATGCCGTCGTGGTACGCGAAGAACCGAATGCTCCCCCTGCCCGACTGCCGGCGTGTCCAGGCGTTCGCGCAACCGCCATGCGGCTGCGTCCCAGCGCCTATGTACGGCTGGTCGACGGCAGGCGCCTGGCGCCCGAGGCCTTCCGCAAGGAATGCGAAGACCGAACCGTCTCTGCGGCGGCGGGCATCGGCCGGCCGGCGCATTTCTTCGATACGCTGCGCAGCCAAGGGCTGGCCTTGGCGGCGACCCTGCCCTTGCCCGACCATCACGATTTCCGGGCTTCGCCCTTCGCCGGCCTGCCGGGAGACGTCATCGTCATCACCGCCAAGGACGCCGTAAAGTGCCGGACGCTGGCCGACCCGCGCCTTTGGGTGGCCGAGGTCGAGCCGGCGTTTTCCGATCCGGGCTTCTTCGACTGGCTGCACGAGCAGCTTGCGCAGGCGCGCCAGGCGCGAGGGTAATCGAAAGCGAATCGCTTTCTTCGATGGCGGATCGCCTTTCTTCAGCCTTTCTTCATTCGGTCGCATACGGCCCCGGCCGCATGGGCTCGCGATCGACGCCTTGCCCCGGGGCGCGACGACCAAACTGGTCTACAATCCCCAGCCATGGAAGCCCGCCTGCTCGACATACTCGTCTGCCCCGTATGCAAAGGCCCTTTGCGCCACGACAAGGCGGCGGCCGAACTGGTATGCCGGGCCGACCGGCTCGCGTATCCGATCCGTGACGGCATTCCCGTCATGCTGGAATCTGCCGCACGCAGCTTGGACGAACCGGCGCCTGCCGACGGCGCAGCCCGATCCTGACTCCGCGGGCAGTGCCGATGCGCTTCATCGCCCTGCTTCCCGCCCGCGCGGCCTCCACCCGACTGCCTGGCAAACCGCTGGCCGACATCGCCGGCAAGCCCATGATCGTGCGCGTGGCCGAGCGCGCGGCGCTTTCCGGCGCCGAGCGCGTGCTGGTAGCCACCGATGAGGCAGCCATCGCCGAAGCCGTGCGGGCCCACGGCTTCGAGGCGCTGCTGACGCGCGCCGACCATCCGACCGGCACCGACCGCCTGTCCGAGGCAGTCGCCGTGCTGGGGCTTGCCGACGACGCCCTCGTGGTCAATGTCCAGGGCGACGAGCCCCTGATCGAACCCGAGCTGATCAGCGAAGTGGCCGACCTGCTCGCCCATCGTCCCGATGCGGCGATCGCGACCTGCGCCTGCCCGCTCGCCGACGAGAAGGCGCTATTCAATCCGAACGTGGTCAAAGTGGTTTGCGCGGCGGACGATCGTGCCCTGTATTTTTCGCGCGCGCCGATACCCTGGGCGCGCGACGCGCTGGCCGACGGCACGCCGCGCCTGGCGCCGGGTTTGCCTGGCTGGCACCATGTGGGCCTTTACGCGTACCGCGCCGGTTTCCTGCGTGCATTCCCTAAGCTGCCGCAAGGCCGGCTGGAGCAGGTCGAAGCGCTGGAGCAACTGCGCGCGCTCGAACACGGCCACACCATCGTGGTACATCGCACGCACGCCCGGCCGGCAGCAGGCGTGGACACCCCGGAAGACCTCGAGCGCGTACGGGCGGTCTTCGCAAATCGGTTATAACTGCCCATCCCTAAGGAAAACCTCTATAAGGCATGCCTGCGCCCTGTGGTGCGTTGCGGCATAATCGCCTTCCGGTCACAACAATTAACACCTCAGGAATCTCCCTCATGCGTCTCATCCTGCTCGGCCCGCCCGGCGCCGGTAAAGGCACCCAGGCCGCCTTCCTCACCAAGCACTACGGCATTCCGCAGATTTCCACCGGAGACATGCTGCGCGCCGCCGTCAAGGCCGGGACGCCGTTGGGCCAGGAAGCCAAGAAGATCATGGACGCGGGCGGCCTGGTGTCGGACGACATCATCATCGGGCTGGTGCGCGACCGCCTGACACAGCCCGATTGCGAAAAGGGTTACCTGTTCGACGGCTTTCCGCGCACCATCCCTCAGGCCGATGCCCTGAAGGACGCCGGCATCAAGCTGGACTTCGTCGTGGAAATCGACGTGCCGGAAGCCGACATCGTCGAGCGCATGAGCGGCCGCCGCGTGCATCCGGCCAGTGGCCGCACCTACCACGTGCGCTTCAATCCGCCCAAGAAGGAAGGCATCGACGACGTCACTGGCGAACCGCTGGTGCAGCGCGACGACGACCGCGAGGAAACCGTGCGCCGGCGGCTAGCCGTGTACCGAGAGCAGACCCGGCCGCTGGTGGATTACTACGCCCGTTGGGCAAAACAAGACCCTGGCGCGCCCCGTTACCGGAAGATTTCCGGCGTGGGCACCGTCGAAGAAATCCAGCAACGCCTGCGCGAAGTGCTCGCATAAGGCCCCGGCCACTGCTAGGGCCGCTGCTTATGCGGTGTCAGGCGCGCGCAGCTCCTCTATGAGGGCCCGCGCCGGCACCGACAGCGAATCCATGCTGCGCACCGCAATTCGTAGGCGGCGCAGTGACCAACCGTCACGCAATGGCACCACCGCTATCGCCAGCCTTGCTGAGTGTCGACGGGCGACGGACTCCGGAATCAAACCAATCCCTATTCCTGACGCCACGAGGCCGCACAAAGCCTCGAAGTTGCTGACGCGTATCCGCACTTTCAGGCGTACGCCCAGCCGGGCCGCTTCGCGATCCAGGAATGCGTGCAAGGCCGTCCCCTCGTTCAGCCCAATGTAGTCTTCATTGAGCACGCCGTTGAAGTCGACCGACTCATGCCGGGCCAAGCCGTGGCCCGCACGCGTAATCAGAACCAGACGCTCATCGCGATACGGCAACACCTCCAACCCATCTGCCAAAGCATCCCCCGACAAAATGCCGACGTCGGCTTCGCCCTGGCGCACGGCTCGCGCTATGTCCAACGAGGTGCGCTCATGCAGATCGATGTTGACGCCGGGGAAAGCAATTAGGAAGCGCTCTAGCGCGGCCGGGATGAATTCGCTGATGGACAGGGTGTTGGCAAAGACGCGGATATTGCCCCGGATATTGGCCGAACTTCGGCGCAAGTCCGCATCCAGCCTTTCGACCTGGCGCAGCACTTGGCGCGCATGCTGCAACAGCGTTTGGCCCGACGACGTCGGTGCCAGTCCGTGGGCAGTGCGGTAGAACAACTGCACGCCCAATGCTTCTTCGAGCTTCTTGATGCGGGCGCTGGCCGCCGGCGCCGACAAGTGCGAGCGCTCGGCCCCCCTGGTCAGGTTCTGTGTGTCGACGATGTTGGCAAATAACTGAAGGTCGACAAGGTCGAAGCGAAATGCCATGGCCCCCTCTGGCAATCGAACAACATATGACCGGCATGCCCCAAGCATCTACCGCGTTGGATCGGCCCAGGATACGCGACGCGTCGACCAGGAATCATGCGTCTCGCAGATTCGGCCTAGGCGAACTCGCTTTTCGGCAATGGCGAACGCCTTGTCCCCGGGAGAACGTAATCTAGCAGAGTCGAACGCGTTGCCGACTACACCGAACCGCAATACACGGGTGCAGATGTCACAGGCCAACTTCCCGCATAGCATGTCTGCCCTGCAGGCCGCGCAAGCGATACGTGCCGGCAACCTGACCTCGCAGGCGCTGGTTCGGGATTGCCTGGATCGCATAGCCGCTCGCGACAGCAAGGTCCACGCCTGGGTCAACATCGATGCGAACGCGGCATTGGGTGCCGCCCGGATCTTGGATGCCCAGCCAGTTCGCACCATGCTGCACGGCGTGCCCATCGGCGTCAAAGATGTCATTGATGCGGCCGGTCTGCCCACGGAATGCCTGTCGCCCATTTACCGCGGGAACTACCCGAACCAGGATGCGGCCGTCGTCGCGCGGGCGCGCCAAGCCGGCCTCGTCATCTTGGGGAAAACGGTGACGACGGAATTGGCCACGCGAGGCGCAATCGGTGCGACCCGCAATCCGCACGACTTGCGCTACTCGCCGGGGGGGTCGTCCAGCGGCTCGGCGGCTGCCGTCGCCGACCGGATGGTGCCGCTGGCGCTAAGCACCCAGACAGCTGGCTCGGTCATTCGTCCCGCTTCCTACTGCGGCGTGGTCGGATTCAAGCCGAGCTTCGGCGTGCTGGACACGACGGGCATGAAGCCAATCGCACCGACCCTGGACACATTGGGTTTGCACGCACGCGACGTAGACGACGCAGCCGCTCTCTATCTGATATTGACAGGCTCCCCTTCGGCGTTGCCCGGTGCGACGCCGCCGGGATCATTGCGCGTTGGCGTCACCGGTAGCCCGGCGGCGGGTCAGGCCTCGCTGGACGTGTTGGCAAAGGCAGCAAACCGACTACGCGACGCCGGAGCCAAAGTCGAGCCGGTGGATTTGCCGCCTCCATGCCAAGAAGAATTGGATCGCGCCCACGACGCGATCAGCGATTATGAAGCCTGGCAAAGCTTGGCCGATGAACGCACCCAGCACTGGGCCCTGCTGTCGTCGGGCATCCAGGAAAAGTTGCTCAAGGGACAAGCATTGGGTCATGCCGCCTACCGGAGCGCGGTTAGGCACCTGCACACGGCGCGCGCAGCCGCGGCATCCGTTTTTGATCGTTTCGACTGCCTGCTCACGCCAAGTGCCCCAGGACCCGCGCCGCGCTTCGAATTACGGGATACGGGCAGCGCGGCATGCAACAAACGATGGACCGCTCTGGGTGTGCCGGCCATCAATCTGCCAGCGAGTTCGATCAACGGCCTACCCATAGGCATCCAGCTGGTGGGCCGGCCTGGCGGGGATATCGCCCTTTTGCAGGCTGCACGAGGTATTGCCACGGTGCTGGCGCCTTGCTGATGCGCACTGCGCCCTGCCGGCGCAGTGCAATTTCCACGTTAACGAGGAGACACCATGAAAACCACGAGACGGACTGTGCTGCGTTCGGTGGCGCTGGCGGCAATGCTGCCGGCATTGCTTGGCACTGCGCAAGCGCAGGCGGCCTATCCCGAGCAACCGATTCGCATCATCGTCCCCTACGCGCCCGGCGGCGGAGCGGACTTGCTGGCACGCGCCATTGGGCAGGTCTTGGGTGACAGGCTCGGCCAGCCCGTCATCGTCGAGAACCGGGCGGGTGCCGGCGCCACGATAGGGACCGATACCGCATCCCGGGCCAAACCTGACGGGTACACGCTACTAATGGCTTCGCCCAGCCATTCCATCAACGCCACGCTTTACCCCAACCTGAAGTTCGACGCAGAAAAGGATTTCGTGCCCATCACACTGGCGGCTTCTGGCCCGCTGGTATTGGTCGTGTCGGCCTCGTCGCCGGCCGACAGCGCGCAGTCGTTCATTGAGCAGGCACGCAAGCAGCCCGGCACAATCAACTACGCTTCGGCCGGCGTGGGCAGCACTCCCCACCTGGCCGGAGAGCTGCTTAAGATGCAAGCCAAGATCGACATGGTGCATGTTGCCTACAAGGGCACCGCGCCCGCCCTGGCCGATCTGCTCGGCGGCCAAGTCCAAGTTATGCTCGCGCCTGTGCCAACGGTGTTGGAACATGTCCGGGCCGGTCGGCTCAAGGCCCTGGCCGTGACTTCGACGCAACCCTTCCCGGCCTTGCCCGACGTACCTGCGCTTGCCGCTTCCGGCGTACCCGGCTATGAGGTTCTGCAATGGTGGGGCCTGATGGCCCCAGCGGGCACTCCCCAAGAGATTGTGACCAAACTCAACCAGGAAATCGCCGCGATATTGCGTACCGACGCGATGCGCGAGCGCTTGGACAAGATGGGAGCAGAGCCGGGCGGACAGTCGCCCGAGGATTTCGGCCGCTTGATCCACGAAGAAATCGTCAAATGGGCCGCCGTCATCAAGGCCGCAGGCATCACCGCCGAATAATCTCCCTCCTTCGAGCATGACGGGCACTGGCGGCTCGCATCATGCATAACCTTGGCCCGGCTGCCAGCTGGGCCACAGCTTGCAAATATCCATGGGCATCACAGAAGAATTCTCCCGTTTCATCGCTGACACCCCGCACGATGATCTGCCGCCGGAAGTCCGGCACCAAGCCGTGCGCAGCCTGGTCAATCTTGTCGGCTGCGCCTTGGGTGGCGCACGCCATGAAGCCACCGAAACGCTGCTGGCTACGTTGCGTCCCTTTGCGGGGACCGCACATGCGGGACTGGTGGGACGAAGTGAACGCGTCGATGCACTCACCGCAGCACTGATCAATGGTGTCAGCTCTCACGTCCTGGATTTCGACGATACGCACATCGCCACGCTGGTACACCCAAGCGGCCCGGTGGTCTGCGCACTGCTCGCCCTATCGCACCAACATCCAATTTCCGGTGCAGACCTGGTCGATGCCGTGGCCGTCGGCATAGAAGTCGAGCTGCGCGTTGCCATGGGCATCTATCCCTCCCACTACGATCGTGGATGGCACATCACCGGCACGGTCGGCGGCTTGGGTGCAGCCGCAGCATGCGCGCGGGCCCTGCGGCTCGATGCCACCCGAACCGCATGGGCCCTGGGCACTGCGGCTACCCAAGCGGCGGGGCTGCGGGAGATGTTCGGTACCATGTGCAAGAGCCTGCACCCCGGCCGGGCTGCCCAAGCAGGCCTGATGGCCGCACTTGCCGCCCAGGCGGGGTTCAATAGCTCGACGAAAGCCATTGAGGCGCCACGCGGCATGGCTTGTGTCATGAGCGAAGGGCCTGACTTCGATGCGATGCTGGCCGGCCTGGGACAACGATGGCTCGTGATGGAAAATAGTTTCAAGCCGTACGCCTGCGGTCTGGTCATCCACCCAGTCATAGACGGCTGCTTGGCACTGCGGGCGAAAGGCGTCGACGACCCGGCTGCCATCACCGAGGTAGAGCTGGACGTGCATCCGCTGGTGCTGGAGCTGACCGGCAAGACTGAACCCGCCAACGGCCTGCAGGGCAAGTTCAGCGTCTTCCATAGTGCCGCCGCGGTGCTCAACGAAGGCCGCGCCAGCGCGCGCCAATATCATGATGCCTGCGTGCGTGACCCTCGCAATGTCACCCTTCGTTCCCGCATACGGGCGCAACCGAACTTGAAAATGCGCAAGGACGAAGCGCGCGTGACCATCTTGCTATCCGACGGAACGCGGCTGACCCACCACGTGGAACACGCCTTGGGCAGCCTACAGCGTCCCATGACCGACGACGACCTCAGCGCCAAATTTCTTGATTTGGCTGCCGACGTCATGACACCGGACCAAGCGCGACAGGCGTTGCAAGCTTGCTGGGAGGCACCGCACATGGACCAGGCGGTACGGGTCGCGGAAGCCCTCGTCGTACCGGGTTGATCGACTGCACTAAAATTGCGGCTCCGCCGGCGGCCGCCAATTCCTCTGGAGGCGGCCGAGCATCCTGCACCGGCTGCAACAAGGCAAGGAGCTAGCGAACCAAATGGACATCGCCGACAGGGTTTTCATCGTGACGGGCGGCGCCTCCGGCCTGGGGGCCGGCACGGCGCGCATGCTGGTGGAAAACGGCGCCAAGGTGGTGCTGGCCGACGTGCAGGACGAGGCCGGTGAACGCCTGGCAGCCGAGTTGGGCCAGCGCTATGTGCATTGTGACGTGACGCAGGAGGCCGATGGCCAGGCCGCCGTGGCCGCCGCGCTGCAGCTGGGCCCCCTGCGTGGCCTGGTCAATTGCGCAGGGATCGCGCCGGCAGCCCGGACGGTGGGCAAGAACGGCCCCCACCCGCTCGACCTGTTCCAGAAGGTGATTGCCGTCAACCTGGTCGGCACGTTCAATATGGTCCGGCTGGCGGCGGCCGCCATGTCGGATAACGCGCCCGAACCCACGGGCGAACGTGGCGTGCTGGTCAACACCGCGTCGGTGGCGGCCTTCGACGGCCAGATCGGCCAGGCCGCCTATTCCGCCTCCAAGGCGGGCGTAGCCGGCATGACACTGCCCATTGCGCGCGACCTGGCCAAGGTCGGCATCCGCTGCGTGACCATCGCCCCGGGCATCTTTGGCACGCCCATGATCTTCGGCATGCCCAAGGAAGTGCAGGAATCGCTGGCCGCCAGCATCCCCTTCCCGGCCCGCCTGGGCACGCCGCAGGATTACGCCAAGCTGGTGCACCAGATCATCACCAACGAGATGCTCAACGGCGAGACCATCCGCCTGGATGGCGCCATCCGCATGCCGCCGAAATGACTTTGCTGCGTTCGGCAGCCACCGTCAGCGGCCTGACCCTGGCCTCACGGATCACGGGGCTGGTGCGCGACGTGCTGATTGCCCGCGCCTTCGGCGCGGGCCCGCTGACCGACGCCTTTTGGGTTGCCTTCCGCATCCCCAACCTGCTGCGCCGGCTGTTCGCCGAAGGTGCGTTTTCCCAGGCTTTCGTCCCCATCCTGGGGGCGGCGCGCGCCGAGCGCAGCGACGATGAAATCCGCCAGCTGCTCGATCGCGTCGCGCTGGTACTGACGCTGGCGCTGATGACGGTGACGGCGTTGGGCATGGTCGCGGCGCCGTGGGTGGTCAGCGCCATGGCCAGCGGGCTGCGCGAGGCGCAGCGCGCCGGGGATTTCCAGTCGGCGGTATGGATGACGCGCACGATGTTTCCCTACATCGTCTGCATGTCGTTGGTGGCGTTTGCATCGGGCGTGCTCAACACCTGGCGCCGCTTTGCGGTGCCAGCATTCACGCCCGTGCTGCTCAATCTGGCGATGATCGGCGCGGCGCTGTGGCTGGCGCCGCGCTTTGATCCGCCCATTCATGCCCTGGCCGTGGGCGTGCTGGCCGGCGGCGTGGCGCAGCTCGCGGTCCAGTGGGCGGCCCTGGCGCGGCTGGGCCTGGCGCCGCGGCTGGCGCTGCGGGTGCGCGCCGCCTGGCGCGATTCCACCGTCCAGCGCGTGCTGCGGCAAATGGCGCCGGCCACCCTCGGCGTGTCGGTGGCCCAGCTGTCGCTGCTGATCAACACCAACATCGCGTCTTGGCTGGCGCCCGGCAGCGTGACCTGGCTGTCGTTCGCCGACCGGCTGATGGAGTTTCCGACCGCCTTGCTGGGCGTGGCCCTCGGCACGGTGCTGCTGCCCAGCCTGTCGCGGGCGCATGCCGAGGGATCGGCGGATGAATACAGCGCCTTGCTGGACTGGGGCCTGCGGTTGGTCTTGCTTCTTGGGCTGCCGGCCGCACTGGGCATGATGCTGCTGGCCGACGGGCTCGTGGCCACGCTCTTTCATTACGGGGCGTTCCAGGCGGCCGACGTCGACCAGACCCGGCTGGCCGTCATGGCCTACGCGGTCGGGCTGGTCGGACTGCTGGGCATCAAGATCTTGGCGCCGGGCTTCTACGCCCGGCAGGACATCCGCACGCCGGTCAAAATTGCCGTGGCCGTGCTCGTGGCCACGCAGCTGTTGAACGTGGTGCTCGTCCCGCAGCTGGCGCATGCCGGGCTGGCATTGGCCATCGGCCTGGGCGCCTGCTTGAACACGCTGGCGCTGCTCGCGGGCCTGCGCCGACGCGGGGCCTATCGACCTGGCCCCGGTTGGCCCGCCTTTGTCCTGCGCGTGGCCGTGGCCCTGGCGGTGATGGCCGTGCCGCTGGCGCTGGCCGGCCAGCGGCTGGACTGGCTGGCGATGCAGCAGACGCCCGTATTGCGGGCCCTCTGGCTGGCCGCCGTGGTGGCTGCGGCAGCCGGCGCCTACTTCGCCGCCCTCTACGCGCTGGGTTTCCGCCCGGCCGATTTCCGGCGGCGCGCACGCTAAGGGCGCAGCGAGCGCGTCGGATGCAGGCGCGCGCGCAAAGGCGTACGCTTGTTCCTTTCCGGGCCCGCGGGCCCGGCCAAACCGTGGGGCATTGCCCGCTGACGAGGAGTCCAGGCCGTGAGCCTAGTTTTGATACTGATCCTGCTGATCCTTTTCATCATCGGTTCGACCATCTGGCTGAAGCTGCACCCGTTCCTGGCGCTGCTCATCGCGGCCTTGCTAGCCGGGTTTGCATATGGGCTGCCCTCGGGCGAGACCCTGAAAGCGGTCGCTGCCGGGTTCGGCGGCATCCTGGGTTCGATCGGCATCGTCATCGTCCTGGGTACGGTGATAGGTGTCATCCTGGAACGGTCCGGGGCGGCGATCACCATGGCCGAAACGGTCATCAAGCTGTTGGGCGAGCGGTTTCCGACGCTGACGCTGTCCATCATCGGCTACCTGGTGTCCATCCCGGTCTTCTGCGATTCGGGCTATGTCATCCTCAATTCGCTGAAAAATGCGCTGGCTGCGCGCATGAAGGTGTCCGTGGTGGCCATGAGCGTGGCGCTGGCCACGGGGCTGTACGCGACCCACACTTTCGTGCCGCCCACCCCGGGGCCGATCGCCGCGGCCGGCAACCTCGGCCTGGAACAATCACTCGGGTTGGTAATCGCCGTGGGCCTACTGGTGGCGGCCGTCACGGCGCTGGCCGGGCTGCTCTGGGCCAACCGTTTCCTCAAGCGTGACGACGGCCAGCTGTTGGAAGAAGCGCCCAGCGAGCTGCTGGCCAAGGATGTCGATTTCGCTGCGTTGCGCGCCAGCTACGGCCGCCTGCCGGGCGCGTGGCAGGCGTTCGCGCCGATTTTCCTGCCCATCGTGCTGATCTGCCTGGGCTCGGTCGCCGCCCTGCCTGGCCGCCCCCTGGGCGAGGGCGCGCTGTATGCCGCGCTCGGCTTCCTGGGCATGCCGGTGGTGGCCCTTTTGGTCGGCCTGGCCTTTGCGTGCACCCTGATCAAGGGCGACGGCAAGCGCCAGCAGTTCCACGACCAGCTGGCCGAAGGCATCAAGGCCGCCGCGCCCATTTTGCTGATCACGGGCGCCGGCGGCGCGTTCGGTGCGGTGCTCAAGGCGGCCCCGCTGACCGCCTACCTGGGTGAGCACCTGTCGGCGCTGGGCATCGGCCTATTCATGCCGTTCATCGTCGCCGCCGCGCTCAAGACGGCCCAGGGCTCGTCGACGGTGTCGCTGGTCACCACGTCGGCCATGGTCGCGCCGCTGCTGGGACAACTGGGCCTGGACAGCGAAATGGGCCGCGTGCTGACCGTGATGGCCATCGGCGCCGGCGCCATGACGGTGTCGCATGCCAACGACAGCTACTTCTGGGTCGTGTCGCAGTTCAGCCGCATGAAGGTGTCCACGGCCTACCGGGCGCAGACGGCGGCAACACTGGTGCAAGGGGTGGTCGGCATGGCATGCGTGTGGCTGCTGGGCGCGATCCTGCTATGAAGACGCGCCCTGGCAGCACAAAGGCTTGCAATAGCCCAAAAACAGGGCTAGAATAGAGAGCTTTTCCGAATCCAATAATTTTGAACCTGGCAGGATGATTGCCTGCCGGGTTATTCTGGAGCCAGATCCGCAACATGGCAAACACCGCTCAAGCCCGCAAACGCGCCCGCCAATCGGTTGCGCGCAACAAGCACAACTCCAGCCTGCGCTCGATGCTGCGCACGGCGATCAAGCGTGTGCGCGCGGCAGTGGCTGCTGGTGACAAGGCCGCGGCTGCCGAGGTGTTCAAGAAAGCCACCAGCGTGATCGATCGCGTGGCCGACAAGAACATCATCCACAAGAACAAGGCCGCCCGTCACAAGAGCCGCCTGGCCGCCGCCATCAAGGCGATGGCCTGAAGCCCTGCCCGCCCCGGCGGGCGCCCTGCCTTGCGCACCAAAAGGACGCAATCCTGCGTCCTTTTTGTTTTTTCTTCACTTCCTGCGCCACCCAGCGGCCTAGGTCGCGCGGCCGAAAAAATTCTTGGAAGAACACGCCCTTGCGTCACTCGGGCGAAACATCGCGCGCCTGTCGCCCAGCCATCGGCCGGGCACGACGCGCGCCCCCGTGCGGGCGGCCTTCGGCTTTACCCCGGGTGTCGACGCGCGGTACGCCCGGCGATTACCCTCAGCGCCAGGCCTGCCGCAACGCCAGCATGGCTTGGCGGAACACGCCGAGGTCGCTGCCGACCGCCACGAAGCTCATGCCCATGTCCAGATAGCGCCGCGCGTGCTCGGCCACGGGCGCAAGGATACCGACCGCCTTGCCGGCAGCCTGCCCGCGCGCGCAGAGGTGGGCAATGGCCTGCTGTACCTGTGGATGGCCGGGGTCGCCCAGGTGGCCCAGCGCCGCCGCCAGGTCCGACGGGCCGATGAACAGGCCGTCGACGCCATCGACCGCCGCGATTTCGTCAACCGCGTCGATGCCGGCCTGATTCTCGATCTGCACGAGCACGCAGATGTTGTCATTGATCAGGCGAAAGTAATCCGGCACGGCGCCGTAGCGGTTGCTGCGGTGGGCCACCGATACGCCGCGCATGCCCTGCGGCGGGTAGCGCGTGGCAGCCACCGCGGCCCGTGCCTGCTCGGCTGATTCCACGAACGGGATCAGCAGGTTGTAAAAGCCTAGGTCGAGCAGCCGCTTGATGAGCACGGGGTCGTTGCTGGCCGGGCGCACGACCGCCGCGCTTTCGCTGCCTTGCAAGGCATGCAGTTGGTGCAGGAAGCTGGCGATGTCGTTGGGCGCGTGTTCGCCGTCGACCAACAGCCAGTCGAACCCGGCCTGGCCGGCGATCTCGGCTGTGATGGGGTTGGCCAGCGACAGCCAGCAGCCGATCTGGCGGCGACGGGCAAGGATGCTCTGCCGAAAGGCATTGGGCAGCGGTGAGTTCATGAAAGCAAGGCTCCTGTCTTCTTAGTCCACGCGCGCGCCAGATGCCTTGGCGGCCTTGGCCCACCTGGCGATCTCGTCCTGGACGAAGCGCGCGAAATCGTCCGGGCTGCCGTTGGCGACCACGAAGCCGACTGACTCCAGCCGCTGGCGCAAGGCGGCGTCCTGCAAGGCTTTGTTCGTCGCCTCGTTCAGGACACGCACCACCTCGTCGGGCGTGCCGGCCGGAGCCGAGACACCGAACCACGACTGGGCCGCGAAGCCCGGAAATCCCGATTCCGCGATGGTGGGCACGTCAGGATAGGCCGGGTTGCGCTGCGGGCTGGTCACCGCCAAGGCGCGCAGCTTGCCGGCCCGCACGTGCGGCAGGACGTTATCCTGGTTCAGGAACAGGACATCGACGCGACCGGCGATGGTGTCGGTGATCGCCGCCGCCCCGCCCTTGTACGGGACGTGCACCATGTCCAGCTTGGCTGCCTGCTTGAGCATTTCTGCCGACAGGTGGCCCGACGAACCGTTGCCCGAGCTGGCGTGCGTGTGCTTGCCCGGCTCCTTGCGCACGAGCTCAAGGAATTCGACGAAGCGCTTGACCGGCAGATTGGGGCTAGCCACCAGCACGTTCGGGCCCGTGGCGATCAGGGCGACGTGGCGGAAGTCCTTGTCCTGGTAGGGCATCTCCTGGTAGATGGCGTAATTGATGGCATTGGACCCTACGCCGGACAGCAGCAGGGTATGGCCGTCAGGCTTGGCCTTGGCGACCTGGTCCGAACCGATGTTGCCGTTTGCCCCGCCCTTGTTCTCGACGATGACGTTCTGGCCGAGCAGCTTGGCGAGCTCCGCCGCCACGAGCCTACCCACGGCATCCGTGCTGCCACCGGGCGGAAACGGCACGACCAGCGTGATCGGACGCGTGGGCCAGCCCTGGGCGGCCGCTGCCGGCAGCGCCGCCAGCATGCACGCGCCCAGCATTGCGGCGCGCGCCAGCGAAAGCATCGCGGATTTGCACATGATGGTCTCCTCCTTTGGTTTTCCGGCCAGGTCCAGGCCTAGTGGATCTCCGGCTCGGCCTGGCCACCCTGCGGCCCGGTTTGCAGGAAATCGAAATCACAGCCGGTGTTGGCCTGCCCGATGTGCTTCAGATAAAGCGCGCCATAGCCGCGGGTAAAGCGCGGCGCCGGCGGCGTCCAGGCGGCACGCCGGCGGGCAAGCTCGTCATCGTCGACCAGCAGCTGCAGGCGCCTGGCCGGCACGTCCAGGCTGATTAGATCGCCGTCGCGCACCAGCGCCAGCGGTCCGCCCACCCAGGACTCGGGCGCTACGTGCAGCACGCAGGCACCATAGCTCGTGCCGCTCATGCGCGCATCAGAGATGCGCACCATGTCGCGCACGCCCTGCTTGAGCAGCTTTTTCGGTATCGGCAGCTGGCCCCATTCGGGCATGCCCGGCGCTCCCTGCGGGCCGGCGTTCTGCAGCACGATGACGCTGTCGGCATCGATGTCCAGGTCGGGATCGTCGATACGCTCGGCCATGTCGTTGTAGTCGCGGAATACCACCGCCCGGCCCGTGTGTATCTGCAGCCGCGCCTCCATCGCGGGCGGCTTGATCACGGCGCCGTCCGGCGCCAGGTTGCCGCGCAGCACCGCCAGGCCGTCGCACGCGACCAAGGCCCGGTCGCGGCTGCGGATGACGTCGTCGTTGAAGACACGCGCGCCGGCGATGTTCTCGCCCAGCGTGCGTCCGTCCACCGTCGGCCGGCTGCCGTCGATCAGGTCACCAAGCTGCGCCAGCAGCGCGCGCAACCCGCCCGCGTAGTAGAAGTCTTCCATCAAGTACTTGCCCGCGGGCCGGATGTTGGCAAGCACCGGCGTGGTGCGCGCCAGTTCGTCGAAGCGGTCAAGCGTCAGCGGGAAACCGGCCCGGCGCGCCATCGCGATCAGGTGGACCACGGCGTTGGTCGATCCCGACAGCGCCAGCACCGTGCGCACCGCGTTATCGAACGATGCGGGCGAAAGCAGGTCGGACGGCTTGAGGTCTTCCCAAACCATGTCGACGATGCGCTTGCCCGACAACGTCGCCATCTGGGCGTGGCGCGAATCGGCCGCCGGGATGGACGAGGCCCCGGACAGGCACAGCCCCAGCGCTTCGACGGCTGCGGTCATGGTCGATGCCGTGCCCATGGTCATGCAGTGGCCGGGAGAGCGTGCGATGCCGTCTTCTATCCCCTGCCAATCCGCTTCGGTGATGTTGCCCGCGCGCAGCTCGGCCCAATACTTCCACGTGTCGGAGCCTGAGCCCAGTGTCACGCCATTCCAATTGCCGCGCAGCATGGGCCCGGCCGGCACGAAGATCGTCGGCAGGTCCATGGATAGCGCGCCCATGATCAGCGCGGGCGTAGTCTTGTCGCACCCTCCCATCAGTACGCAGCCGTCGGCTGGATAAGAACGCAGCAGCTCTTCGGTCTCCATCGCCAACAGGTTGCGATAGAGCATGGTGGTGGGCTTCTGGAATGGCTCGGACAGGCTCATGGCGGGCATTTCGACCGGAAAGCCGCCGGCCTGCCAGATCCCGCGCTTGACCTCCTCGACCCGCTGCTTGAAGTGGCTGTGGCAGGGATTGATGTCGCTCCAAGTGTTGATAATGGCGATCACCGGCTTGCCGGCGTAGTCCGACCGGTGATAGCCCATCTGCGCGGTGCGGGAGCGGTGGCCGAAGGAACGCAAATCCTTGACGCCGTACCAGCGGTGGCTACGCAGTTGCTCCGGGGTCTTGCGGGGTTTCTGGCTCATGGACGTGGTTGGCGGTTGGACGAAAAACTTCGGGTCGGGCGCTAGTCGTGTTCCCTGTCGACCAGGCGATGGCGCGCCCGCCCCAGGTGGAACTGCATGGCCACCCGGGCGCGCTCGCCATCCTGCTCCTGCAAGGCATCCAGGATGGCGGCGTGCTCGTCGACCACGCGCTGGGCGCGCTGGCGCGAGCCGGTACGCGTCAGGCTCAGCGTCAGGCGCATGAAGCCGGCGATGGACTCGTGGATGGCCTCGAGCACCTGAAGGTAAAAATCGTTGCCGGTGGCCTCGGCAATGGCCTTGTGAAAGGCCAGGTCGGCTTGCGCGGACATGCGGCCCTGCTCGATGTCGCTGACGAACGCGCGGTGCGCATCGCGGATGCGGCGCATCTGCGCGTCGGTGCGACGCTGCGCGGCCAGGCGCGCGGCATCGCCTTCGAGCGCGATGCGCACTTCCTGGCAGCGCAGGTAGGCGCCGACGTTGTGTACGTCATCCAGGTTGCGCAGGCGGGGTGCGGGCTGATGGCTGACGAAGGTGCCCAGGCCCTGGTGCGCGGTGACCAGCCCGTCGGCGCGCAGGCGCAGCAGCGCCTCGCGCACCACCGGCCGCGACACGCCAAACTGCCTGCAGATTTCGTTTTCGGAAGGCAGCTTGTCGCCCACGTTGAGCTGGCCCGAGGCGATCCGGTCGAAGATCTGGCCGTAGAGCTGGTCGCTTAGGCGCATGCGCTGGCCGCGCTCGAGTTGCAGCGATACGGGCGGCGCGGCAACGTCACCGCGATCCGGGTCGTCGATGGTCGGCGGGGCTTTCCTGGTGGGCACGTCCGGCTCCGTCTGTGGCAGGCCGTCAGTTTGCCATGCCGGCGGCTAGCCCGTATCGCGCTCGCGCCGGCTGGCGGGATTGCTGGCTAGGCAGGCTCGGCGACGAGCCGTTCGTCCCAAGCCCGCAGCTCCCGGGCAGCCGGGCCGACGCGTTCACGCTCGGATGGCGACAACCCCGACAGCATGGGCAGCATGGGCCCGGTGTCGGCGATGCCGGCCAGCGCCACCGCATCGTGCAGGACGCGAATCGGGCTGATCGCGTCACGGCAGTCCTCCAAGGGAAGGTAGCGGCTGCGCACCTGCTCTGCCTGTTCGAATTCGCCACGCGCCAGCAACGCCAGCAGCCGCATCGAGCCGCGCGGCGCCACGCACACCGAACCGGACGTGAAGCTGCGCAAGCCAAATTGGCGGAAGTGAACGATGGCCGGGCGTTCGCCGATGCCGCTGACGACGCGGCCGGCGTCGACTTCGGCCAGGATGGCGCGCAGGTAGGGATCGTCGGCCGGGTCCTCGCGCACCACGGCGTACTTGACCGCAACGATGCGCCCTTCGTCGATGAGCCTTGCCAGCGTGGTGGGAGCGATGTAGCCGGACGATTTCACGTAAAGCACCGCCGGTCGACCGAACGCATCGGTGAACCGCCGTACCGCCTCGGCCAGGCCCTCGTCTGTGAAGGGAAACGACATGGGCAGCAGCATGGCCGTGGGAAACGCGCGCGATTTCAGGATTTGCGCCTGATCCATCATCTTGCCGTAATCCGGTCCCACCGACGGCAGCAGCCACGTATCCGCCCCCACCGACTCGGCAAGGAAGTCGACCAGGCGGGCGTATTCGCCCACCGGCACGTGATAGAAGTTGGCATTGCCGCCGTACATCACGCTGCGCACGCCGCCTTGCTCGAGGTGTCGCAGCAGCGCCCGGTTGGCCTCTTCATTCAGCGACAAGTCGGCGTGGCGCGCCAAGGGCGGCACGGCAATCACGGAACGCTGCAGGTCGGCGGGACCGACCGGGGTCATTTTCATGGCGGCAATCTCCTGGGCGTGGGCGATAAGGCCTGCTAAAGGTCAGACAAGTGCGCCAACAAGTATACTTGGTTGACAAGTATACGGTCTATACCTATATTTGTTTTACAAGATGAGGACTGGCGATCCGGGGCGCTGCCGCGCACAAGATCCAACGCGACGTCGCCAACGCCTTGCGAGACCCGACGGTGCAGGAACGCTTTGCGATTCTCGGCGCGCAACCCCGGTCGATGGCGCCTGAGGAATTCCGCCGGTTCATCGCCGACGAATCCGCCAAGTGGGCCAAGACCGCGCAGCAGTCCGGGGCGCGCGCCGACTAGGCCACGCCATGCAGCGCGCCGGCATGCGCGGTCGGCGGCGCGTTCCAACAACCATGCGCACGAGGAGACACCATGACCAAACCGATCATTGCCTTCGCCATCGCCTGCCTTACCCTGGCATGCGCCCAAGCCGCGGGCGCGGCCGGATACCCTGACAAGCCGGTCACCATCATCGTGCCGTTCGTGCCTGGCGGGTCTTCGGACATTACGGCGCGCTCGGTCGCGCCCGGCCTGACCAAGCGCCTGGGGGTGAGCTTCGTCGTCGAAAACAAGCCTGGCGCCAACGGCGCCATCGCCGCCCAGGAACTGAAGCGCACCGACCCTGACGGGTACACGATCATGGTTGGATCCATTGGCACGTTCGCGATCAATGAGGCGCTGTATCGCAAGCTTGCCTACACCCCGACCAAGGATTTCGCCTACCTGACGCAGGCCGTGCGCAATCCCAACGTACTGGTGGCCGCGCCCAACTTCCCTGCCTCGTCGGTGAAGGAGTTGGTCGCCTACGCTAAGCAGCACCCAGGCAAAGTGTCCTTCGCCTCGTCCGGAACGGGATCGTCGGACCATCTGTCGGCGGTGCTATTTCGCCAGAAGGCAGGCATCGAAGGGGTGGACGTGCCTTACCGGGGCGGCGGCGCGGCAATCGCCGACCTGCTCGGCGGCCAGGTCAACGTGTCGTTCCAGAACCTGGGCGCGGTGCTCACACACATCAAGGCAGGCAAGCTCAAGGCCTTGGCCACGACGGGTGAAGCGCGCACGCCAGACCTGCCCGACGTACCCACCATGGCCGAGACCGGCGTGGACGGCGTGGTCGTTTATTCGTGGCAGGGCTTTGCCGCGCCGCGCGGCACGCCGCCCGAGATCGTGGCCAAGCTGTCGCAGGCGCTGCGCGATACGCTGCGCGACCCGGACGTGCAAAGGAACCTCAACGGCCTGGGCTTCGAGGTCGTCGCCAGTGATCCGCAAGCATTCACACGCTTTCAGCAAGAGGAAGTGCGGCGCTGGAAGGACGTGATCGACAAGGCAGGCATCGAACTGGAATGAGTTCAAGCGCCGGGACAGTTCGGGTAAAGTAGACCGCCCTATCCACCACTACCCGCGCATGTCATGACCACCAAGCACCGAGTCATCCAGATGGGCCCGATCGCAGGGGCGCCCAATGCGGACGAGCGGCTCAAGGCCAAGTACGACGTATTCGAACTGTGGAAGCAGCCTGATCCTGCGGCGGCCCTGGCTGCCCACGGCAAAGGCGTGCGTGCCGTCGTCACCACCGCCAGCAAGGGATGCCCGGCGCAGGTGATCGAGGCGCTGCCTGACCTGCAGGCCATCTGCAGCTGGGGCGTGGGCTATGACACCATAGACGTCGACGCCGCCGCGCGGCGGGGCGTGCAAGTCAGCAATACGCCGGACGTGCTGACCGACTGCGTAGCCGACCTGGCTTGGGCCCTGATGCTGGCCTGCGCGCGCCGCGTCGGCCAGGGCGAGCGCTTCGTACGTGGCGGGCAATGGGGCGTGGCGCCCGGCAATATTCCGCTGGGCATTCGCGTCAGCGGCAAGAAGCTCGGCATCCTGGGCATGGGCCGCATCGGCGCGGCCATTGCCGAGCGCGGCAAGGGCTTCGGGATGCAGGTGCGCTACCACAACCGGCGCCGGCGCGAAGACAGCCCCTACGAGTACGCTGCGACTCCGACCGAGCTGGCCCAGTGGGCCGACTTTCTCGTGGTCGCCACGGTGGGCGGCGCCGGCACGCGCCACCTGGTGTCGCGCGAAGTCCTGGACGCGTTGGGCCCCAGGGGCATCATCGTCAACATCGCGCGCGGATCGGTCATCGACGAACAGGCCATGGTGCAGGCGCTGGCCGACGGCCGGCTCGGCGGTGCCGGGCTGGACGTATTCGAGCGCGAACCCACCGTGCCCGAACCGCTCAAGTCCATGGACAACGTCGTGCTGCTGCCCCACATCGGCAGCGCATCGGAAGAAACGCGCCAGGCGATGACCGACCTGATGTTCGACAACCTGGCCGACTTCTTCGCCACCGGCAAGGTGCGTACGCCGGTGCAATAGGCCAGGCGACGACCTTGCCCACGGCACTGTGGCAGGCCGCCTTGCCACAGCGCCAACGCGCGGCGCCACCACCGGCATGCCCGCACCGCGGCCATCGTATCGGGCGGTTTACGCTGCCGCCCGCCTGCTCAGTCGATTTCCCGCTCGCTCGTGCGCAGGCGGTTTTCCCGGGCGAAATCCACCGCGAATTTCCACGCCAGGGGCTCCAGGCCGCGCAGCCGCTCGTCGACGACCACGCAACGCATCCCGTCGATGACGGTGGGCAAGGCGTAGGGGGAATAGGTAAGGTGGCTGCCGGCCGAACCAGCTGGCCGGTACGGCGCCAAGACCCCGGCCAGGCGCTCGGCCCAGTCGCTGGGGCGAAATCGCGTGCCGTCCTCGGTGACGCCGTAAATGATGAATTGCCGGATCTTTTCCGTCATGAACCACCTGCCGGGGCACGCGCACGACCAGGTGCGGCGTCACGTTACCCGTGCCCCGGATTGTATATGATTGATCCTTTCCCCGCCGTGCGCCCGGGGCCCGCGCCCCGGACGCGCCCATTCATTTCATGGAGCCCGCATGCCATCGCCCCTGGCCAATATTTACGCCCGTCTGCCCGTTTCGTTCACCCACGGCGAGGGGGTCTGGCTATGGGACGACCAGGGCAAAAAATACCTTGACGCGCTGGCCGGCATTGGCGTGTCCTGCCTCGGGCATGCCCATCCCCGCCTGACCAAGGCCATCTGCGAACAGGCAACGCGCGTCATCCACACGTCCAACCTCTACGAAGTTCCCCAGCAGACGGCGCTCGCGGCGCGCATCGCGCAGCTGTCGGGCCTGCAAGAAGTCGCCTTCGTCAACAGCGGCTCGGAGGCCAACGAAACCGCGATCAAGCTCGCGCGCCTGTATGGCCACAAGAAGGGCAATGACTTTCCCCATATCGTGACCATGGATTCGTCCTGGCACGGCCGGACGCTGGCGGCGCTGGCCGCCACCGGCAGCGAAAAGGCGCGCCAGGGATTCGAGCCGCTGCCCGGCGGCTTCATCCAGGTGCCGTACAACGACCTGGCGGCGATCGAGCAGGCCGCCGCGCGCGAGCCGCGCATCGTCGCCGTGCTGCTCGAAGTCCTGCAGGGCGAAGGCGGCATCCGTCCTAGCGACAAGGCCTACCTGCAGGCGCTGCGGCGCCTGTGCGACGAGCGCGGCTGGCTGCTGATGATCGACGAAGTGCAATCGGGCATCGGCCGCACCGGCAAGTGGTTCGCCCACCAGTGGGCTGACATCCGGCCCGACGTGATGACGCTGGCCAAGGGCCTGGCCGGCGGCGTGCCCATCGGCGCCATGGCCGCAGGCGGGCCGGCGGCAGGCGTGTTTTCACCGGGCACCCACGGCACCACCTTCGGTGGCGGGCCGCTAGCCTGCGCAGCGGGGCTAGCTGTGCTCGATGCGCTGGAGTCCGAAGGGCTGCTTGCCAACGCCCACGATGTCGGCGAGTATCTGAAGGCCGGCCTGCAGGCCGAGCTGGGCAGCCTGCCCGGCGTCGTCGAGGTGCGCGGCCGCGGCCTGATGCTCGGCGTGGAACTGGCGCGCCCGTGCGGGGTACTCGCCTCGCGCGCCCTGGAGGCCGGCCTGCTGATCAACGTCACCCGCGAGCGCGTGATCCGCCTGCTGCCGCCGCTCATATTGTCCCGTGCCGAGGCCGACACCCTGATCGGGATACTCTGTCCCCTGGTCAAGCGTTTCCTGGCCGAAGCCTGAAAACCCATACAACAACCATGACGCCACCCACGAATTCCACCGCTCCGTTGCGGCACTTCCTGCAGTTTCGCGATCTTTCCGCGGAAGAGATCCAGTACGTGCTCGCCCGCGCGCGCATCATCAAGGACAAGTTCAAGCGCTACGAGCCGCACATGACCTTGCACGATCGCACCCTGGCGATGGTGTTCGAAAAGGCCAGCACCCGCACGCGCGTCTCGTTCGAGGCGGGCATGTACCAGATGGGCGGGTCGGTCATCCACCTGACCACCGGAGACTCCCAACTGGGGCGCGCTGAACCGATCGAAGATACCGCGCGAGTGATCTCGCGCATGGTCGACATCGTCATGATCCGCACCTTCGAGCAGACCCGCATCGAACGGTTCGCGGCGCACTCGCGCGTGCCGGTGATCAACGGCCTGACCAATGAGTTCCACCCCTGCCAGATCCTGGCCGACATCTTCACCTTCATCGAACACCGGGGTGACCTGCGCGGCAAGACGGTGGCCTGGATAGGCGATTCCAACAACATGGCCTACACCTGGCTGCAAGCCGCGGAAATGCTGGGCTTCACGCTGCACGTGTCGTCGCCGCCCGGCTACACCATGGACCCGGCGCGCATCGGCACCCTGCCCGAAGGCGTGCTGCGCCAGTTCGACGATCCCATGCAGGCTTGCCGCGGCGCCCACCTGGTCACCACCGACGTGTGGACCAGCATGGGCTACGAAGCCGAAAACGAGCAGCGCCGTGCCGCGTTCGCCGACTGGTGCGTCGACGCGGACATGATGGCCCAGGCCGATCCTGACGCCATCTTCATGCATTGCCTGCCTGCGCACCGAGGCGAAGAGGTCACGGGAGACGTCATCGACGGCCCGCAAAGCGTCGTCTGGGACGAGGCCGAAAACCGGCTGCACGTGCAGAAGGCGCTGATGGAATTCCTGCTCCTGGGCCGCTTGGACTGACTGCGGGCGCGGCACACCGCCGCCCTGCCCTGGCCTGTCAAGCGGCTGTGCCCGGCCAAGCGCCTGCGGGTGCAGCCAGGCGGGCGCTGGCCGGCCGGTCAGCGGCGCGACTCGAAGTAGCGCTTGAGCGCATCGAACGCCGCCTGGAATACCTGGTTGGCGATGAATTGCTTGAGTTCGGCTTCGCGCTCAGGCGCGCACTCGAAGCTGGCCTCCCACTCGACGAAGGTCCGGTTGCCGTCGGTCACCGGGATGAGGCGAAACGTCGCCACATAGCCGCTCACGCCCATGGGGCTTTCCAGTATCGAATAGGTGCAGGTGTAGTCGTAGTCCGACAACGCCAGCAACCGCTCGCGTATCAGGCCGCCGTCGCGGGTGTGGAAGTGGCGCACGCAGCCGATTTGGTCCGAGGGCAAGTCCTGCTCGATGCGCGAGTCGGCGATCAGCGGATGCCACTCGGGCATGCCGTTGAAATCACGCATGCGCCGCCAGACCGCCTCGGCCGGCGCGTCGATGACGCTGGATACGTAGACCTGTGCCATCGCCCTATTGCTCCGGCCGTTCCTTGCCTGCCTCGCGCCCGTCATCGCCGAGCACGCCCGAGGCCAGCTTGCCGATGTCCCCGCCATTGAGGCCCACCTCACGCAGCAGGTGGTCGACCAGCGGCGCCTGGGCGCGGTAGCGCAGCGCCGAATTGACGACCGAGTCGGCCAGGCCCTGCTGGCCCGGACCGTCGCCGCCGCCTGCGGACATCCCGCCCAGCCCGTCGACGTGAAGGATGCGTATGCCTTCGATGCGCTCCATCGGCCGCACCGACTCGCGGATGATGCCGTCGAGCTTGTCCAGCAGCTTCATGCGCATGGCCGACAGGCGTGCATCGGGCGTGAGCACGTTGGACGCCTCGTTCATCTGGCGCATGCCCTCGGCCTCGATCTCGTAATGGACGCGGCTGGCTTCGGCGCGGATGCGCTGCGCATCGGCCTCGGCCTGGGCCTGAGCGCGCAGCGCCTCGCCGCGGTCGACGCTGGCGGCCTTTTCCGCCTCGGCAGCCAGGCGCAGGCGCAGGCCCTCGCGCTCGGCCTCCTGGGCGGCGGCAATGAGTTCGATCTGCTTGCGCCGCTGCGCGACCTCGACTTCGCGCGCGGTAAAGACGCTTTCCTCGGCGGCAACGGCCTCGGCGCGCGCCGCATCGGCCTCGGCCTGGGCGCGGGATTGCTCGCGCGATTGCCGCGCGATAGCGATGGCCCGCTGCTGCTCGGCCAGCTCCAGTTCCTTGCGGCGCTCGATCTCGGCCGCCTGCAGCTCGCGCTCCTTGGCGATGCGATCCGTTTCCAGGGCCTGCTCGGCACGGATGCGGGCCTGTTCGATGGCCTGGCGCGCGGCGATCTGCGCCTGCTCGGCGTCGCGCTCGCGCTCGGCCTGTTCGCGGGCCAGTGCCGCACGCTGCTCGGCACGCGCGATTTCCAGCTCCCGTTGCTGGGCCAGCCGCGCGTGCTCGGCCTCGCGGTCGATCGACAGCGACAGCTTCTCGGCTTCGAGGTTCTTGTGGCGGATGGCAATCAGCGTGTCCTGCTCGATGTCGTTGCGCTGCTTCTTGCGCTGCTCGATCTGTTCGGTCAGGCGAGTCAGGCCCTCGGCGTCGAAGGCGTTGCTGGGATTGAAGAACTCCATCGCCGTCTGGTCCAGGCCGGTCAGCGATGCCGACTCCAGCTCCAAGCCGTTCTTGAGCAGGTCTTCGGCCACGGCAGCACGCACGCGGCGGATGTATTCGCCGCGCTTTTCGTGCATCTCCACCATGGTCATCTCTGCCGCCACGGTGCGCAGTGCGTCGACGAATTTACCTTCGACCAATTCCTTGAGCTTTTCCGGCTCGAGCGTGCGCAGGCCCAACGTCTGGGCCGCCGCGGCCACCGCCTCGGGCGAGGCCTGTACGCGCACGTAGAACTCGGCCATGACGTCCACGCGCATGCGGTCGCGGGTGATCACGGCGCGGTCGCGCCCGCGCGCCACCTCCAGCCGCAGCGTATTCATGTTGACGGGAATGACGTCGTGGACGATGGGCAGCACGAAAGCGCCGCCGTCCAGGACGACCCGCTGTCCACCCAGGCCGGTGCGCACGAACGCCCGCTCCTTGGACGCGCGCAGGTATAGCCAATGCATCAGCCAAGCCCCCAGCGCGACCAAGATGGCCAGCGCCAGCAAGCCCAGCAGGAACATACCGAATTGCGAACCCGACATGGCAGGTCTCCTTAGCGTGTAATTTGCTTGAAGCGGCGCGTGGTCTCGGTCAGCGCCACTTCAGTGGGCAGGCGCTCCATGCTGGAGGCGCCGTAGAAACCGTGGCATTGCGGACAGTTGCGCAGGATGTAGGCGGCGTCTTCGGGCGTGGCCACCGGTCCGCCGTGGCACAGCACGATGACGCCCGGGTTCTCCGCGAGCGCCGCCGCCGACCAGGCATTGACCGCCTGCACGCATTGGTCCAACGTCAGCGCCGTTTCCGCCCCTATCGTTCCGCCCGTGGTCAGGCCCAGGTGGCAGACGATGATGTCGGCGCCCGCCCGCGTCATCGCAATGGCATCGGCCTCGCTGAACACGTACGGCGTGGTCAGCAGGTCCAGTTCCGCGGCCTGGCGGATCATCTCGACTTCCAGGCCGTAGCCCATGCCGGTCTCTTCCAGGTTGGCGCGGAAAGTGCCGTCGATCAGCCCCACCGTGGGAAAGTTCTGCACGCCGGAAAAGCCTGTGTCGGCCACCCGCTGCAGGAAGCGGCGCGGCTCAATGAAGGGATCGGTGCCGTTGACGCCGGCCAGCACGGGCGTATGCCGCACCACAGGCAGCACTTCGCGGGCCATGTCCATGACGATCTCGTTGGCGTTGCCGTAGGCCAGCAACCCGGCCAGCGAGCCACGCCCGGCCATGCGGTAGCGGCCCGAGTTGTAGATGACGATCAAATCGATGCCGCCGGCTTCCTCGCACTTGGCCGACAGGCCGGTGCCGGCGCCGCCCCCTATGATGGGCTCGCCGCGCGCGATCATGCCGCGGAATTTTTCCAATATGTCCTTGCGGGCGATGCGAGGCATGTGCGTTCCCCTTCCCTTAGGTTCTGATCCGAGCACCGCCGGCTGCGGCCATCGCCTCGTGCAAGGCGGCCACCAGCGCGTCGGCGAACTCGGGCGCATTGATGTTGAAAGGCAACCGCTGCAGGCGGCGCTGCGCGGTGGGTACGAAGTGGCGCTCGATGGCGTCGAACAGCGCCGCGTCGGCCTGGGGATCCCAGAAAGGCTGGCCCGGCGCGTCCAGCAACGAGACGCCGCCTTCGGGAATCAAAAAGCGCACCGGACCGGTCATACGGTTGAGCTTGCCGGCGATGAACTCGCCGATGCGCGCGCATTCCTGTGGTGTGGTGCGCATCAGCGTCACGTTGGCATTGTGGCGGTACAGGTTGCGCGAGCGGAAGGCTTCGGGAACCGTGTCCATGGCATGGAAATTGACCATGTCGAGCGCGCCGCACGACCCCACGTAAGGCAGCCCCGACGCGATCACCGCATCCATGCGCTGCGGTCCGGCCGAGAACACACCCCCGACGACCTCGTCGGCGATCTCGGTGGTCGAGACGTCGACCACCGCTGCCAACAGCCCCGATTCGACCAGCTTTTCCATCGACTGCCCGCCCGTGCCCGTGGCGTGGAAGATCAGGCAGTCGTACTGCGACTCCAGGGCCCGGGCCACGGCCTGCACGCACGGCGTGGTCACCCCGAACATGGTCATGCCGATGGCCGGCTTGTTGTCGCTGCGCGGCGCGGGCTCGTGCATCAGCATGCCCGCCAGCGCGTGCGCCGCATTGCCCAGCACGCGCGCGCTGATGCGGTTGATGCCCGAGACGTCGGTCACCGAGTACATCATGCATACGTCGCTCGGGCCCACGTAGGGCTTGATATTGCCCGAGGCGACGGTGGAAACCATGATCTTTGGCACGCCCACGGGCAGCGCACGCATGGCGCGCGTGGCCAACGCCGTGCCGCCCGAGCCGCCCGCGCTGATGATGCCGCCCAGGTCGCGGCGCGATAGCACGAAGCGTTCCAGGGCGATTGCCATGGCCGTGACCGCCGAGCCGCGGTCGCCCGTGAAAACGGCCGCTTCGCCGTCCGGGTGATGCCGCGCCACGTCGCGCGGCGAGACCATGGCGCTGGAGGCTGCACCGGAGGTCGACACATCGACGGTGACCGTGCGCACCCCCAGGCGCTGCAGGCAGTC
This sequence comes from uncultured Alcaligenaceae bacterium, assembly GCA_937908115.1. Classification (GTDB taxonomy): domain Bacteria; phylum Pseudomonadota; class Gammaproteobacteria; order Burkholderiales; family Burkholderiaceae_B; genus CALEQZ01. Next base: position 125,432 of record CALEQZ010000032.1, read on the forward strand.
GCGCAAATAGTTCAGGTCGCGCGCCTTGGTATCGAAGGTGCCAACGACGTAGGCCGCCCGGTCGGCGCTGGCCGATACGGGATACGCAAAGCCCGCGGCCGCAGCCGGATCGGCCGTCGCCGCCGGGCGCCCTGCCGCCGTTTTCCCGTCGCCTGCCGCGCGGGCGGCCGGCGCGAACGCATCGCCCGGCTCTGGCGCCGCCCCCCAGCGCGTGGGACGCTGGTCCGTCACGACGTCGGCCAACGGTTGGCCGCCGCCGGCACGCCGCACGGTCATGACCCGCACTTCCGGCACCGCGGCCCCGGCTGCGGTCGCCGGCGCCGTGCCAGCCTCCGGTTGCGGCGGCTGGGCTGGTGCCGCCTCGCCCGACTGGCGCACGCCCAGCAGCCGCTGCTGCAAGGCCACGTCGGCGGCAAGTCCCGATGCCGGCAGCACGTGTGCCACCCGGCCGTTGACCATGACGGCCACGGTGTCGGCGACGTCGATGGCTACGCCCAGGTTCTGCTCGACCAGCAGCACGGCGATCGTGCCCTCGGCGGCCAGCGTCTTGAGCATGGCTGCCACCTGCCCGACGATGACCGGCGCCAGGCCTTCGGTCGGCTCGTCCATCACCAGCAGGCGCGGATTGAACAGCAGCGCCCGCGCGATCGCCAGCATTTGCTGCTCGCCGCCCGACAGCTGGGCGCCGCCGTTGTGCTTGCGCTCGGCCAGGCGCGGAAACACCTGGTAAACACGATCCACCGTCCAGTCGCCGCGACGCGCCGTCACGCTGGCCAGGCGCAGGTGCTCGTCGACCGACAGCGACGGCCAGACGCGGCGCCCCTGGGGCACGTAGGCGATGCCCAGTTCGGTGATGCGGTGCGGCGGCAGGCCCAGGATGTCGCGGCCCTCGAAAACGATGCGCCCGCGCGCCGGAATCAGGCCGGTCAGCGCATTGCACAGCGTGGTCTTGCCCATGCCATTGCGGCCCACCACCGCAAGCACCCCGCCGGCCAGCGACAGCGACACGCCCTGCAAGGCGTGCGCACTGCCGTAGTACACGTCCAGGTTCTCTATCGACAGCAGGGGTGTTTGGCCGGCGGCCGCGCCAGCCCCGCGCGGCATGGCCAGGCCGGAAGGTTCAGCCGCCATGGCCGTGCCCTCCCATGTAGATCGCCTGCACTTCGGCGTCGGATTCGATCTGCGACGGCGTGCCGTGCTTGAGCACGCGCCCGTTGTGCATGACGGTGACCTGCTCGACGACCGACAGCGCGATCTCAAGGTCGTGTTCGATGATGACGTAGGCAATGTGCGCCGGCAGCGCCCGCAGCAAGGCCACGAGTTCGCGCCGCTCGGCCGGCGACAGGCCCGCGGCGGGCTCGTCGAATAGGATGAGCCGGGGCGAGCCCGCCAATGCCATGCCGATTTCCAGCTGACGCTGCTGCCCGTGCGAGAGCAGCGCCACCGGCCGGTCGGCCAGGTGCGACAGCCGGGCATGCTCGAGCAGCTCGTCGGCCGCGCGCAGCGACGCATCGCCCGTGCCAGGGCGCAGCAGGCTGAACCGCCCGCGCGCCACGCCGCGCACGGCCAGGAACAGATTCTCGCGCACCGTCAGGTCGCGCAGCAGCAGCGACGACTGGTAGGTGCGGCGCAGCCCGCGGCGGATGCGCTCCCAGGGCGGCAGCTGCGTGACGTCCTCGCCAAAAAGCAGCACCCGGCCCGAGGTGGGCAGGAAGTCGCCGGTAATGACATTGAACAGCGACGTCTTGCCCGCCCCGTTGGACCCCAGCACCGCGTGGCGGCGCCCGGCTGGCACCGAAAACGACACGGAATCGATCGCCCGCAGCGCGCCGAAGCTGCGCGACACCTCGTGCAGCTCCAGCGCGTTGCCGGACGAGAATCCCGTGGCCAGGCGCGGCGCGGCCTGGCCGCTTTGCTGCGCGGACTCGAGCATTACTTGCACTCAGGGTTGGTGCGCGTGCCCACGCCCATCTTCATGAACTCGTCGCGCGTCATGCCCAGGTACTGGTTGACGTTGGGCACGACCTTGACGAACTTGTTGTAGAAGCTGCCGTCGTCGTTGCGCGCCACTTCGGTCAGGAAGATGTTGGCGATGGCGTTGCGGTTTTCGTCCAGGCGCACGTCGCCGGTCGGCGTCTTGACCGTCATCGTCGACAGCTGCTGGCGCAGCTTGGCGTGGTTGTCCGACAGGTCGCCGCCGACCGCATCCAGGCCGTCGAGCAGGGCCTTGGTATTGACGTAGTAGGCGTGGGCAAAGAGCGACGGGCTGGGCAGGCCGTCCTTGAACGTGTCGCGATAGGCCTGCACGAAGGCCTTCCACGCGGGGTCGTCATAGTTGTCGGCGATGGGGCCAGCCGAAGGCGTGCCAAGCAATGCGTCGCGGCGCTTGCCCTTGTAGCCGAGCACCGACTGGTCGATGGTGATCGATCCCGCGATCAGCGGCTTGTCGCCGCCGGCCTGCTCGTACTGGGAAAAGAAGTTCACCGCATCCGAGCCACCCAGCGCCACGTAGATGGCATCGATGTCGTCAGGCAGTCGCGCGATGACCGAGGAATAGTCCTTGGTGCCCAGCGGCACCCAGTGCTTGTCCACGACCTTGCCGCCGGCCCGGCAGAACTCCACCATGAAGCCCTGCAGCAGCGAGTACGGAAAGGAATAATCCTCGGCCACCGACACCACCCGCTTGTAGCCCTTGACGTTGTAGGCGTAGTCGCCCAGCCCATACTGCCATTGGGCGCCGTCGGTCGAGAAGCGGAAGAAGTTCGGCGCCGGATCGACCATGGTGGTCTCCTGCGCGGCCGACGAGCCGTTGACGAAAGTCACGTGCGGCTGGGACTTGGCGTAGTTCTTGACCGCGATGCCTTCCGAACCCGACAGCGGGCCGATCAGCAGCTCCACCTTGTCCTGCTCGACCAGCTTGCGCGCGGCCGCCACCGCGGTATCCGGGTTGCCATTGGAAGAGGCCTTAATGATTTCGATCTTGCGTCCGGCGATCTCTCCGCCGCGCTCCTTGACCGCGAGCTCGACGCCGCGCATGCCGTCCTGTCCGGGCACGGCAAAGGGGCCTTCGAGCGTGGCCAGCGCACCGATGCGCAGGGTTTGCTGGGCCGCCGCCTGTCCGGCCAGGCCGGCTGAGAGCGCAACCACGGCCATCAGGGCCGGGATCCTGCCTGGGTTGAAGTGGGTCATTGCCTGTCTCCTGGATATCGTCATGCGTGTCCGCCCCCCGTTACGAACTGCGCCGCGCGGCCGGGTGGGCCATCCGCGCCAGGCGCCGCCCGATGCCGAGCAGGCCGTCGGGCGATACCGCGAGAATCAAGAGAAAGACTGCGCCGATCACGAGGTTGAAGCGCTCGCGGTCGACCAGGTCGATCGCGAAGTTCTGCAGCAGCACGAACAGCAGCGCGCCCAGGAAGGGGCCCGCCGGGTGGCGCATGCCGCCGATGACGGCGATGATGAGGATGTTGATCAGCGAGGTGGTACCCACCGAGCCGGGGGAAATCTGCGCGTTGTACCAGACGAGCAAGATGCCCCCGACGCCGGCCAGCAGCCCCGCGAGCGCGTGCGCGGCGATGCGATGCGCATTGACGTTGAACCCCAGCGCGCGCATGCGCCGCGGGTTCTCGCGTATGCCCTGCAGCGCCATGCCGAAGGGGGTGCGCACTACGTAGGCAACGGCGCAATAGGCTGCGGCCGCGCAGGCCAGCGCCAGGTAGTAGAACGGCACGGGGGCGCGCCAATCGACGCCGAAGACCTGCGGCGGCAGGATGCGATGCAGGCCCTGGAAGCCGTTGAATACCTCCTGGTTCTGCTGCACCAGGTAGAAGAACGCCACGCCTATGGCTAGCGTGATCATGATGGTGTAGATGCCCTCGGTGCGCACGGCCAGCGCACCGATGATGACCGCCGCCAGAACCGCTAGAAGCAGCGCCATGGCGATGGCCAGCCACCACGGCCAGCCCAGGCTATGGGCCGCGCTGGCATTGCCGCCGAAGATGGCCAGCGCGTACCCGGCCACGCCCGCCACCGTCATCTGCGACAGCGTCACCATGCCGCCGTAGCCGCCCAGCAAGGCAAGCGACAAGGCGATGATGCCCAGCACCAGCGACTGCCCGCCGATCTGGAAGGTAAAAAACGGCGAGGCCACGGCCGGATAGACCAACAGCACGGCCAGCACCACGAGCCGCCATGCCCATGCCGATGCCGCACGCGGCGACACCGTGCGCGCAGCGGCCTGCTGCCCTGCCGCTCGCCACGCCGCGTGGCCGCCGGCGGCAGCCGCCGCGGCGCCCGGCTGCGTGGCCATCGCCCGTCTCCAGCGCGCCGCGCTCATCGCTGCGCTCCCCTTGCGTGCGCGCCCGGCCTCATGTCCGGCCTCCCATCAAGCCTTGCGGACGGAAGGCGAGCACGGCCACCATGATCAGGAATGTGAACACCACGCCGTAGGTCGGCACATAGGCCAGCCCGAAGGTTTCGGCCAGGCCGATGAGCAGCGCGCCGATGGCTGCGCCCGTGATGCTGCCCATGCCGCCGACGATGACCACGACCAGCGATGCCAGCAGGTAGCGCACGTCTTCGCCGGGCGCGATCGACAACGCCGTGCCGCCCATCACGCCCGCAAAGCCGGCCAGGCCTGCGCCGATGGCAAAGGTGGCGGCGAACACGCGCTGCACGTCCACGCCCGAGGCCGCCAGCATGCGCTTGTCGTCCACGCCGGCACGGATCATCATGCCGATGCGCGTGCGGTTCAAGAACAGCCACAGGCCCACGCCGATGACGATGGCCGTGCCCAGCACCACCAGGCGAAACCCGGAGTATTTGCCCACCAGCGGCAGGGGCACCGTGCCGTACAACCATTGCGGCGGGTCGAACTGATAGGCCTCGCCGCCCCAAATCCACAGGAAGATGTCGGCCAGCACGATGGACAGGCCGATGCTGACCAGCGTCTGGCGCAGGTCCTGGCCTTCCATGAACCGGAACACGCCCGCCTGCAACACCAGCCCTGCCAGCGCGGCGGCGGCAAAGCCGCAGGCCAGCGCCAGGAACCACGAGCCGCTGGCATCGCCTACCGCATAGCCGACGTATCCGCCCAACAGAAAGAGCGATCCATGGGCCAGGTTGACCACCCGCATCAGCCCGAAGACCAGCGTAAAGCCGCTGGCCACCAGGAAGTACAACGCGGCGAGCGTCAACCCATTGAGCACCGTTAGCCCGAACAGGCGGGGATTGCCGGCCAGTGCGATGGCCGCCGCGACGAGCACGACGGCCGCGACCGCCGCCAGCAGCAGGCGCGCCGCGATCGTTTTGCCGTTGATGGTCCGCGCGCGGGCCTGCCTGCCCGCCGCGGGCCATGCTCCGTTTATCGCGGCCATGTCAGGCAGCCCATCGGGTGGTGCGCACGCTGCGGATTTCCGGCTCGCGATGGAAGACGCCGTCCTTCATCACCGCCAGGATGCGGCTGCGGTCCTGCAGCACGGTGATGTCGGCCAGCGGATCGCCGTCGATCAGCAGCAAGTCGGCCAGGTAGCCTTCCTGGATGCGGCCGAGCTCGTGGCCGCGCATCATGATTTGGCCGCCGTACTCGGTGGCCGAACGCAGTGCCTCGGCCGGCGTCATGCCAAGGTATTTGACGAAGTACTCCAGGTCCTTGGCGTTGGTGCCGTGCGGCGTCCACGCAAAGCCGTAATCGCCCCCGGGCAGGATGCGCACGCCGCGCTTGTGTATCTTGCGCAGCGACTCGACGGCGATTTCCAGCTCCCGGTGGTAGCCCATTTGCTTGGCCGCCTCGGGCGTAATGCCCCATTCGGCCGCGTGGTAGGACGTGTTGACCAGCCACGCCAGGCCGGGCGCAACGAACACCCTGTCGCGGTGCTGCTCGAGCATGTCCAGTGCTTCCTCGTCGACGAAGCTGGCGTGGTAGATGATCTCAATGCCATGCCGGATGCACTGCTTGACCGATTCGCACGAGCGCGCGTGCGCGGCCACGCGCTTGCCGAAACGCCGGGCCTCGGCGGTGCACATGGCCACCTCCTCGTCGCTGAATTGCGTCAGCTCAGCGGGCAGCCCCGCGATGTATTCGCCCGACAGGTTGATCTTGAGCTGGTCCACGCCGTACTTGACGAACTGGCGCACCGTCTTGCGCATCTCCTCCGGTCCGGAGACGACGGCGCCGAAGCTGAATTCGGGATACGGCAAATGGGGCGGCGAGGTGTCGCCCAACCCGCCAGGCGTGGTGATCTCCTGGCTGGCCGCCAAGTAGCGCGGCCCCGGAATCTGGCCCGACTCGATGGCATTGCGCACCACCACGTCCAGGCGCGGCTTGGCGGTGGCCGCACCCACGCAGGACGTCCAGCCCATGTCCAGGTAGCGGCGCGCCACGTTCACGCACCAGATGACATGTTCCTCGGTGGGCATGCGCTGGATCGAATCCAGCGACGGCTGGTCGTTCCAGGAAAAGTGCGTGTGCGCCTCGGTCATGCCTGGCATCAGGAACGCACCGGCGCCGTCGATGACCGTAACGCCGGCCGCGGGGATGGTGCGCGTGGAGCGGGCCACCCGACGGATGCGATTGCCCTCGACCAGCACCTCGCCCGTGTACGGGATCTGCCCCGACCCCTCGAATATCCGCACATTGGTAAACAGCACTTGAGACATGGCGGTCTCCCATCGGCACTGCTGGCCGGCCCTGCTTTCCGGGGCCGGCGGCGGAGCGGCGCGCGGCCGCCGCTGCCCGTCAGGGCAGCGAAGAAGCGTAGAAAGACTTCAACTCGCGCAGGCAGTCGGCCGCGCGCTCGAAAGGGGTCCAGTGGCCGCAGCGGGAATAGACCACCGTGCGCGCGCCGGCGATGCGCTCGGCCAGCATGCGCACCGACTGCGGCGGGGCCACGCCGTCTTCGTCGCCGGTCACCAGCAGCGTCGGGCAGGCGATGGCCTGCAGATTGGGCGGTTGCGCCCCGGCCAACGCTTCGCAGCTTTGCGCATAGCCCTCCGGATCCTGGCGCATGATGCTTTCCCGCACCATGGCGACCGTCACCGGCTGGCCCAGGCGGGTATCGCCGGACAAGGCGCCGGCCACGATGGCGTCGGCGATCTCCTGCATGGCGGGCATGCCCTCGCGCGCCTTGCGGGCGCGCGCCAGGATATTGGGGCGGGCAGCATCGGCCGGGGCCGCCAGCGGCCCGAACAGCGCCAGGCTGCGCACCAGGCGCGGTTGCGCCGCGGCCAAGTGCAGGCAGACGATGGTGCCCATGGAATGGCCGACGAAGTGGGCGCGCTCGATGCCGAGCTCGGCAAGCACCGCCTGGATGGCCTGCACATAGCGTTCGATGCTCAACCCACCCTCGCCCAGCGGCGAGCGGCCGCTGCCCGGCAGGTCCGGGCGCACGCAACGCATGCCCGAAAAGGCCTGCATCAAAGGCGTCCACGTATTGCCCGTGCCGCCCAGGCCGTGGATGCACACCACGGCATCGCCCGTGCCGTCGACCTCGACGGCCACGCGCCGTATGAGCTGAGTGCCCATTTCGTCTCCTCGCACCGCTCGCGGCGGGCGTTTTTCGTTTTCTTCATCGCCCCGCCCGCGCTGCAGTCCGGCGGGACGCACGCGCAGGCGGAAAGATTAAGACACCCGACTCTTTTTGAGACTGGTGTATCGTTTGTGGGTGGCAATATACGGGGGTGCCGCGGCCGATGTCAACGATCCAATTGCAACCAATTGATCAGCCATACCCCGACCGGACCAGTTATGCCATTGAATCGGAATAGCAAACCGCTTGCTCAGCCGGCGTCCACAAAACAACCAATCCGCGCCAATGGCGTACGGACCCAGCCAGGCGGCGCCCGTCCGTCCATCACCACGGCCCCGCCTGCGCCCGCGTCCGGCCCGCGCGCGCGTACGTGGAAACTGCTGATGGAAGCGGCCGGCGAATTGGTCGACCAAGGGCGCATGCCCACGGTGGCCGAAGTCGCCGAACGTGCCGGCGTCTCACGCGCCACGGCGTACCGCTACTTTCCGTCGCGCGGCGTGCTGGTCACGGCGATGATCGACATGGCATTGGGGCCGGTGCGCAGCTGGGAATCACGCGAAACCGACGGTCGCAAGCGGGTGCACGAGCTGTTTCGCACCACCTTTCCGCGCTTCGAAGCCTTCGAGCCGCACATGCGCGCGGCGGTGCAACTGTCGCTGGAGCAGCAGGCACTGGAGCGAGCCGGCCTGCTCACCGAGCCGCCCTACCGGCGCGGCCACCGCATCGCCATCCTGGACCATGCGCTGGCGCCGCTGAAGGACAAACTCGACGCCAAGCAACACGAACGCCTGCACCAGGCGCTATCCCTGATCTACGGAATAGAGCCCTACATTGTGTTCAAGGACATCTGGAACCTGCCGCAGCGCGAGGTCGAGGCGTTGGTGTTCTGGATGGTCGATGCGCTGCTCGATGCCGCGCTGCGCGACGCGGGGCAGCCGCGGCCCAAGCGCGGCGGTGCCCGCGTCGCCGCGCAACGGGCCACACGGCAGGCTCGGCGCTAGAGCACGGGGGAAAGCAGCGGCTGCTTGGCGCGCACGTCCAGCAGCTTGCCCTTGCGGGCGCGCTTGCCCATGTAGGGCTCGAGCGCGCGCAGGTCCAGGATGTCCTCGACCTGGCGGTTGCGGTAGACGCCAGTCACGCGCAGCCCGCCGGGCCCGATCGGCACGGCCTGTGCCAGGGTATCGGGCGCATCCACGCCCATGAGCACTGTACCGCGTCCGCCGCCCGACAGCGTCTTGACCTCGCCCAGGGGGAACACGAGGATGCGGCCCTTGGCCGAAAGCAGCGCCAAGTGGCTGGCCTGGGGGAACAGCGGCACCGGGCGCAATAGCGTGTCGCCCGGCTCCAGCGTGACGAACTGCTTGCCCGCGCGCTGGCGGCTGGCCATGTCGCCGAGCCTGACGGCAAAGCCGTAGCCGCGCCCGGTGGTAATCAGCCATTGTGTGTCGGCCGCGGCGGCGATCATGTGGACGATGCGCGTGCCAGCCTCCAGGTCGATCATGGTCGTCACCGGCTGGCCGTCGCCGCGCGCCGAAGGCAGCGATGCCACCGGCACGGAATAGGCGCGGCCGTTGTCACCCAGCGCGATGAGCGTGTCGGTCGTTCGGCATTCGAAGGCACCATACAGCGCATCGCCTTGCTTGAAGCCGAACTGCGACGCGTCGTGGCCATGGCCCTGGCGCGCGCGCAGCCAGCCGCGCTGCGAGACGATCACGGTCACCGGCTCGTCGACCACGCGGGTCTCGACCACTGCACGCTCGGCCTCCTGGATCAGCGTGCGACGGTCATCCCCGTATTGCTTGGCGTCGGCCTCGATTTCCTTGATCATCAGGCGCTTGAGCGACGACGGGTTGTCCAGCAGCTCCTGCAGCTTGGCCGCCTCCTCGCGCTTGTCCGCCAATTCTTGCTCGATCTTGATGCCTTCGAGCCTGGCCAGCTGGCGCAGCCGCATTTCGAGGATGTCGTCGGCCTGGCGCTCGGTCAGCGAGAAGCGCGCCATCAGCGCCGCGCGCGGCTCGTCGGATTCGCGGATCGTCTGGATGACCTCGTCCACGTTGAGGTAGACGACCATGCGCCCTTCCAGCACATGGATGCGGTCGGTGACCTTGTCCAGGCGGTGGCGCGTGCGCCGCGTCACCGTCTCGGTGCGAAACGCCAGCCACTCCAGCAGGATGTCGCGCAGCGGCTTCTGGCGCGGCCTGCCGTCGGTGCCGATGCACACCAGGTTGCACGGCACACTGGTTTCCATGCTGGTCTGCGCCAGCAGCGTATTGACGAACTCGTCGCGGTCGACCTTGGACGTCTTGGGCTCGAAGACCAGGCGCACCGGCGCGTCGCGCCCGGATTCGTCGCGCACCGCATCGAGCAGCCCCAGCATGAGCGCCTTGTTCTGCTGCTGCTCGGGCGTAAGGCTTTTCTTGCCAGCCTTGACCTTGGGGTTGGTCAGCTCTTCGATTTCCTCGAGCACGCGCTGGCAGGACGTGCCGGGGGGCAGCTCATGCACCACCAGTTGCCACTGGCCGCGCGCAAGCTCCTCGAATTGCCAGCGCGCCCGGGCCTTGAGCGAGCCGCGGCCGCTGCGGTAGACGTTGGCGATTTCCTCGGCCGGGGTGATGATCTGGCCGCCGCCGGCGAAGTCCGGCCCCGGTACCATTTGGAAGAGTTCGTCGTCGGCCAGCTTGGGATTGCGTAGCAGCGCGATGCAGGCTTGCGCGATTTCGCGCAGGTTGTGCGAGGGGATCTCGGTGGCCATGCCCACGGCGATGCCCGAGGCGCCGTTGAGCAGCATCACGGGCAGGCGGGCGGGCAGGATCTGCGGCTCCTGCTGGCTGCCGTCGTAGTTGGGCGCGAAGTCGACGGTGCCTTCGTCGAGCTCGTCGAGCAGCAGGCGCGAGAACGGCGTCAGGCGCGCCTCGGTGTAGCGCATCGCCGCAGCGTTGTCGCCGTCGCGCGAGCCGAAGTTGCCGTGCCCGTCGATCAGCGGGTAGCGCAGGGTGAAATCCTGCGCCATGCGCACCAGCGCATCGTAGGCGGCCTGGTCGCCGTGCGGGTGGTACTTGCCCAGCACGTCGCCGACCACGCGCGCCGACTTCACGGGCTTGGCGCCGGGCCCCAGCCCCATGCTTTGCATCGCGTACAGGATGCGGCGCTGCACAGGCTTTTGCCCGTCGCCAAGGTCGGGCAGCGCGCGGCCGCGCACCACCGAGACGGCATAGTCCAAATAAGCCTGCTCGGCATAGCGCGCCAGCGTGATGGCGTCCTCGGACGGCGCGTCGAACAGTCCGGGTTGTGCGGTGTCAGTCATGTCGAAAAATCCGGTTCGAAAAGCGCGGCAGCCGGTTTAGATGTCCACGTCGGCAAGATTGCCCTTTTCCTCGAGCCAGGCGCGGCGTTGTGCCGACTCGCCCTTACCCATCAGCATGTCGAACATGCGGATGGTGGCCGCGCGGTCGAGGTCGCCGTAGCCAACCGGCAGCAGCCGGCGCGTATCCGGGTTCATGGTCGTTTCCCACAGCTGCTCCGGGCTCATCTCGCCCAGGCCCTTGAAGCGGCTGATGCTCCAGGCACCCTCGCGCACGCCCTCCTTGCGCAGCTTGTCGCGCACGGCCTCCAGTTCGCCCTCGTCCAGGCAATACAGCTTGCGCGGCGGTCGCTTGCCCTGGGCCGGCACGTCGACCCGAAACAGCGGCGGGCGCGCCACATACAGGTGGCCGCGCTCGACCAGCTTGGGAAAGTGGCGGAAGAACAGCGTCAGCAGCAGCACCTGGATGTGCGAGCCGTCCACGTCGGCATCGGACAGGATACAGATGCGCCCGTAGCGCAGGCCGGACAAATCGGGGTCATCGTCCGGCCCGTGCGGATCCACGCCGATGGCCACGGCAATATCGTGGATCTCGTTGTTGGCAAACAGCCGGTCGCGCTCGACCTCCCAGGCATTGAGCACCTTGCCGCGCAGCGGCAGTACGGCCTGGAATTCCTTGTCGCGGCCCATTTTGGCCGACCCGCCGGCCGAATCGCCCTCGACCAGGAACACTTCGGTGCGCGACGGGTCGCTCGATTCGCAGTCGGTCAGCTTGCCTGGCAGCACGGCCACGCCCGAGCTCTTGCGCTTTTCGACTTTCTGCGCCGAGCGCTGGCGCGCCTGGGCCTGGCGGATCGCCAGCTCGGCAAGCTTCTTGCCGTATTCCACGTGCGTGTGCAGCCACAGGTCCAGCGCTGGCTTGGCAAAGCCGCCGACCAGGCGCACCGCGTCGCGGCTGTTGAGCCGCTCCTTGATCTGGCCCTGGAACTGCGGGTCCAGCACCTTGGCCGACAGCACGAAGCTTGCGCGGGCGAACACATCTTCGGGCAGCAGCTTCACGCCCTTGGGCAGCAGGCCGTGCAACTCGGCAAAGCCCTTGACCGCGTTGAACAGGCCCTCGCGCAGCCCGGCCTCGTGGGTGCCGCCAGCCGGCGTGGGAATCAAGTTGACGTAGGACTCGCGCACCACGCTGCCGTCCTCGGTCCAAGCCACCACCCATTGGGCGCCCTCGCCTTCGGCGAAGCTTTCGTGGTCGGCACCGGCGTACTGCTCGCCCTCGAATAGGGGGATGAGCAGGTCGGCGCCGCCCAGCGCCTCGGTCAGGTAGCCACGCAGGCCATCCTCGTACAGCCAGGTACGCGTCTCGCCCGACTTTTCGAGGTGCAGCGTCACCTTGACCCCGGGCAGCAACACTGCCTTGCTGCGCAGCAGGTGCGTCAGCTCGGCCAGGGGAATGGCCGGGCTGTCGAAGTACTTGGCGTCGGGCCAGACGGTCACGCGCGTGCCGGACTTCTTGCGCGGCGCATCGATCTCGGCCAGGGGTTCGACGACCTCGCCACCGGCGAACGCCAGCCGGTGGGCCGCCCCATCACGCCAGACGGTGACTTCCAGGCGCTTGGACAGCGCGTTGGTCACCGACACGCCCACGCCATGCAGGCCGCCGGAAAAGGCATAGGCGCCCCCGCCCTGCTTGTCGAACTTGCCGCCGGCGTGAAGCCGGGTGAAGACCAGCTCGACCACCGGGGCGTTTTCCTCGGGATGCAGGCCGACAGGAATGCCGCGCCCGTCGTCCTCGACGCTGACGGCGCCGTCGGCATGCAGGGTGACCTGGATCTGCTTGCCATAGCCGGCCAAGGCCTCGTCGGCGGCGTTGTCGATCACTTCCTGCACGATGTGCAAGGGATGCTCGGTACGGGTGTACATGCCCGGGCGCTGCCGCACGGGCTCCAGTCCCTTGAGCACCCGGATCGAGGCTTCGGTGTATCGCGAGGTAGCCAAGTTATCCCCAACTGCTGTGGAAAAAAACCGACATTTTACGGACAGCCCCAGGCGCGGCGCGGCCGGAGCTGGAAAGCGCAGCAAGTGAGCAGCCGGCGGATGCCCTGTACGGGCCGACAGTGGTATGCTCAGTGGTATGCTTTGATTCTGCGTCCATCCCGGCCGGCGCGCCAGCCCGCCCGACGCATCACCCTCCCCCCGAGAAACCACCATGAGCGAACACATCAAGCACGTGAGCGACGCCAGCTTCGACGCTGACGTCATCAAGTCCGACCGGCCGGTCCTGGTCGATTACTGGGCCGCATGGTGCGGGCCTTGCAAGATGATCGCGCCCATCCTCGAGGAAGTCGCCTCCGAATACGCCGGCCGCCTGACGGTGGCCAAGCTCAACGTCGACGACAACCAGGAGACCGCGGCCAAGTACGGCATCCGCGGCATCCCGACGCTGATGCTATTCAAGAACGGCCAGGTCGCGGCCACCAAGGTGGGCGCGCTTTCCAAGTCCCAACTCACCGCTTTCCTGGACAACGCGCTGTAAGCCTTTCCCGCTCTTGCCCGCGCGGGCCCGTCCGCGGCCCGCCGACCCATCCCCTCCTACACCCCTCTTTTCACCGCAATGCATCTCAACGAACTGAAGGCGCTGCACGTCTCGCAGCTGCTGGAAATGGCCGCTAGCCTGGAAATCGAGAACGCCAACCGCCTGCGCAAGCAGGAACTGATGTTCGCGATCATGAAGCGGCGCGCCAAGCAGGGCGAGCAGATCTTCGGCGACGGCGTACTCGAAGTCCTGCCCGACGGCTTCGGTTTCCTGCGCTCGCCCGAAACCTCCTACCTGGCCAGCACCGACGACATCTACATCTCGCCGTCGCAGATCCGCCGGTTCAACCTGCATACCGGCGATTCGATCGAAGGCGAGGTGCGCGTGCCCAAGGACGGCGAGCGCTACTTCGCCCTGGTCAAGGTCGACAAGGTCAACGGCGTCGCGCCAGAAGCGATCAAGCATCGCATCATGTTCGAAAACCTGACGCCGCTGCACCCGAACCAGCCGCTGCGCCTGGAACGCGACATCAAGAGCGAGGAAAACCTCACCGGCCGCATCCTGGACATCTTCGCCCCCATCGGCAAGGGTCAGCGCGCGCTGGTCGTGGCCAGCCCCAAGTCGGGCAAGACCGTGATGATGCAGCACATCGCGCACGCCATCACCACCAACTATCCCGATGCGGTGATGATCGTGCTGCTGGTCGACGAGCGTCCGGAAGAAGTGACCGAGATGCAGCGCACCGTGCGCGGCGAAGTGGTGGCGTCGACCTTCGACGAACCGGCCACCCGCCACGTGCAGGTCGCGGAAATGGTCATCGAAAAGGCCAAGCGCCTGGTCGAAATGAAAAAGGACGTGGTGATCCTGCTCGACTCGATCACCCGCCTGGCGCGCGCCTACAACACCGTGGTGCCCGCCTCGGGCAAGGTGTTGACCGGCGGCGTGGATGCCAATGCCCTGCAGCGACCCAAGCGCTTCTTCGGCGCGGCGCGCAACTTGGAAGAAGGCGGTTCGCTGACCATCATCGGTTCGGCGCTCATCGAAACGGGCAGCCGCATGGACGAGGTCATCTACGAAGAATTCAAGGGCACCGGCAACTCCGAGGTGCACCTGGAGCGCCGCCTGGCTGAAAAGCGGGTCTACCCCGCCATCAACCTGAACAAGTCCGGCACGCGCCGCGAAGAGCTGCTCATCAAGCCGGACCTGCTGCAGAAGATCTGGGTGCTGCGCAAGTTCATCCACGACATGGACGAAGTGCAGTCCATGGAATTCATCCTGGACAAGATGCGCGCCACCAAGAACAACGCCGAATTCTTCGACATGATGAAGAAGTAGCGGCCCGCGCGGCTACGGCTCGACATAATCGGCGGCCCGATCCCGGCCGCCGTATTTGTTTGCCATGTCCACCGGCTCGAGCTTGGGGTCGTCCCAGCTGCCGCGCACGGTGTATTGGGACGTCAGCGCGCGTGCCAGCGGCTCTTTGAGCAGCCATTGCGTCACGAACGCGCCCAGGCCGATCAGCGGGTTGACGGCGATGCCGGCGGCGATCGCCGCGCCGCTGGCATCGAGCTTGGGCACGACGGCTGCCTCCAGGTTCCAGGTTTCGGCCGACAGGTCGGTCGAACCCGCCAGCACGATGGTCGCAAGCGGCGAGTCCACCTTCAGGCCGTCGGTGCGCGCCAGGCCCCCGCCCAACGTGATCTGTGAGCCGATGGTGTCGAAGGGAAATCCCTCGCGTAGCAGCGACCCGGGATTGACGTCCAGCCGCGCCAGCCGCTGCACCGATTGCAGCGACAGCAGCTCGAGCAGCCGCGCGCCGGGCGAATTGACGTGCGACAGCCGCCCCTTTTCCAGCGCGACGTCCAGCGTGCCCGACAAATCCGCGTAACGGTGGTGCCACGGCAGGTCGCGCCAATCCAGCTTGCCGCGCAAGCTGCCGTGCCCACCCGTGACATGCTCGGGCAAGCCCAGCCGCGCAAGCAGCTTGCCCAAATCGGCCACATCGACGCGGACATCGGCTGACAAGCCCCGCGCGCGGCCGGCCAGCCGCCACGTGCCGGAGGCATCCAGCTTGGCCGCGTCGTTATGCACCTGCAGCATGCGCAGCTGCCACTGCTGGGCGCCCCGCCCCCTGCCGCCGGCCAGCGCCAGCGTCCCCAAGGACTTGCCGTACAGGGCAAAGTCCTGCACGGTCAAGTCCACGTCCGGCATGTCCGAAAAATCGTCGTCGCCGAAGTCCGAGTCGTCATCTTCGCTTTCATCGGCGCCGGATTCGCCCAGCGCCAGCCGCTGCAAGCGCGCGACAAGGCGGGCTGGCGACTGGCGATCCGCCGGCGTCCACTGCGCCGTGCCGGCAACCTGGCGCGAGGCAATCTCCGCCTGCCAGACTGCGCCTGCGCCGCGCGCGGCCTGCAGCGTCACGTCGTCCAGTTCGATGGCCGCCGTACGCACCCGCCCGGCTTGCAGCCAAACTTGCGTGACGTCGGGAAATGCACCGGCGCTACCGGCCTGGCCCGCGCGCGGCACCGGGGAGAATAGCGCCGCCGCCTCGCGCCAGGCCGCCAAATCCAATTCCGCGAACTTGCCCGATAACCCCAGGCCCTGCGCCGGCATGCGCGCCGGCGCATCGGCAGATACCGAACCGCGCCGGAAGTAAGGCCCTTTGCCCGGCCTCGGGTCAGCCTCGAGCTGCAGCCGCAGCCCGGGGTCGAGATCGGCGGTCAGCGCGCGCGCGGCGCTGTCCCGCGCAGGTCCCCACTGCACGCGCAGCGCGCGCGCCGCAGCCGCCGGCTTGCCCAGCGGCGCCGGCAGGTCGATGCCCAGCCCCTGCAACGAGGAGCGCACGGTCACGTCTATGGCCGACGCCGCGCGCCAGGTCAGCAGGGCCTCGTAGTCGGCGCCGCCGCTCAAGCGCCGTAGCGCGGGCACGTCGGCCAGCCGGCGCAGGCCATCCGCGGTGACCCTGCCGTGCACCCGCATGCCCGCGGCCCCCGGCGCCAGCTCGCCTGTCGCCCGCAACGGACCGCCGACGAAGCGGCCTTGCAAATCGTCCGTCGCCACCCCGCGCTCGGAAAAGCGCAAGGCGCCCTGCAGCGCCTCGAAGGCAGGCATGTCCGGGTGCAGCGCAAGGCTGGCGCCATCGAAGACGACGCTGCCCGACACTTCGGCTTGGCCGACGTCGTACAGCGGGATACGCAATGACAGCGGCACCTGCCAGCGCCCCGTGCCTTGGGCCTGGTCCAGCGCATGGTCCAGCAACGCGCCCAGCGGCGAATGGACCATCATCGCCAAGTACGCTGGCGCCTCGCCCCGCGTGTCCCCCTGCACGACGAGGGTGGCATGATGCTCCATGTCCGGGATTTCGGCCCGTACCTGCTCGAGCGCCACCGTCTGGCCCGGCCCGGTCAGCGCCAGGCCCGCCTGCGCACGCAGGCGCAGCGCGGTCCGCTCGATCTCGAAGGTCCCGGCCAGGCCGGACAGCACGGGCCAAGCCGGCCGATCCGGCCGCGCCGGCGCATAGTCCAGCGCGGCGTCGTCAAAGCTGCCTTCGACCCGGAACTGCCCGGCCGACGCATCGCGAAAGGGAAAATCCGCGAGCGCCCCGCGCAGGGTGAAGCTTGCGCCTGCGACCCGGCCGGCGAGCAGGCCTTCGCGCAGCCAGTTGCGCACGTCTTCGTCCACGGCCAGCGGCAGGTAGCGGTGTATCGCCGGCATGGACGCCCTATCCATGGTGCCGTGCAGGTCTACGCTGCCCGCAGCGCCGGCATCGTTGCGCCACACGCCCTGCACGGAAATCGACGCGTCGTCGTTGCGGGCGGCGAACCGCCGCACCTGGATGCTGGCAGGGCCCGCCGCCGGCCGCGAAAGCGTCACATCGGCCTGCACGGCGTGCAGCGGCAGGACGGGGTCGGCAAAAATGCCGGGCAGGCGCAGTGCCACGTCCGTGGCGTCGACCTCGACCGCGACGTCTCCCGTCAACGGGCCGGCCGGCGCCGACCCTGCCAGCGCCGCGGCCAGGTCGCCTGGCGCCCCCTTGACGCGCGCCAGCACGCTGGCTGCGCTGACGCCCGCGCCGCCGTCGCCAGGCTGCTGCCAGCCAGCCCCCTTCAAGGCCAGGTCCGCTTGCAGCGCCGACGGCCGTCCCCGGTCGATGTCCAGCCAGGCGCGGCCCGCCATCCGGCCCTGGACGGCCGGGACGTCGAACCAGGCTGACCAGGCGGCCGGGTCGGCATCGTCGACCTGCGCGTAGACCTCACCGTCCCAGGAAGACGCCTTGCCGCCGTCGCCGGCCAGCAGCCTGCGGCGCAGCGCGCCGCGCACGGACAGCGCGGCGGCCAATTGCCGCGGGGGTCGCATCGTGGCAGAGAAAGCATGCTCGAGCAGCCCATTGCGCACCCGTACGTCCACGCCGTCCAGGACCAACTCGGGCGCACCGCGCAACTCGTCCCGCCAGCGCACTGTCGCGTCGCGCAGGACCAGCTCCCGCTGGTCGAGCAACCACAGCAACGCCGGGCTGTCCAGGGCTGGCCGGGCCTCATCGCGAGGCGGCGTAAACGGCCGGCCGGCCACCCACAGCTGCGCCTGCGCGTCGCGGCGCACGGCCAGGTCCAGGCCACGGATCTCCAGGCTGAGCAAAACGGGATCGAGGGCGAATACGCTGCGCCAGGAAAGCACCGCCGCCGCCTCTGGCACGGTCAGCACGATGCCGCCTTGCGGGCCTTGGACCGTGACGTCGCGAAGCCGCAGCCGCGGATTCAGCCCGGTCCAGTCGGCATGCACCCCGCCTATGGCCACCGGCGCGCCCAGCGCCTGGCTGGCCTCAGCCTCGATACGCGGGCGGAAATCGTCTATGCGCGGCAATACCAGATAGCGCAAGCCCAGCACCGACAGCGCGGCGGCCAGATATGCGCAAGCCAAGAACCAGTAAAGACAGCGAAAGGCTTTCTTGGCAACGTGCACGGGCGGGAGGAAATGGGAATAGAAGGGTCGACTTGAAGTATTGTGCGAACTTATACCCCGAAACGCCACCTCCTTTCGCACGAAAGCCTTTCGATCCATGCCCGAAGCCACCCATGCCGCCATGTCCCGAGCCGATCTTGCCCCTGCCCTGGCCTGGTCGGGTTATCTGCGCCGCCTGGTCGATGCGCGCCCGCAGTGGGGGCAGTGGCTGGAACAAGCTGCCGCCTGCCCCGTGACCGCCCAGGCGCTGCAGGCGTGGCACGACGAGCTGGTCTCGGAAATGGCTGCCGGCGCGTCGGCAAGCGGCGGATCCGCCCTGCCCGTGGCCGACGCCCGCGCGGTGCTGCGCCGGCTGCGCGAGCGGGTCTTTTGCACGCTGTTGGCGCGCGACGTGGGCGGCTTGGCGCCGCTGGAGGAAGTCGTGGGCGCGATGACGGCGCTGGCCGACCATGCCGTGGCGACCGCGTATGCCGCGGTGGCGGCCGACCTGGCTGCCGCGCACGGCATCCCCCGCGATCCGGCCAGCGGCCTGCCGCAGGAGATGCTGATCCTGGGCATGGGCAAGCTCGGCGGCTGCGAGCTGAACGTGTCCTCGGACATCGACCTCATCATGCTCTACGGCGAGGAAGGCGAAACCGAAGGCCCCCGTCGCATCAGCCATCACGAGTTCTATTGCCGCCTGACCAGCCGCATGATGCCGGTGCTGTCTGAGCGCGACGTCCATGGCCAGGTGTTCCGCACCGACCTGCGCCTGCGTCCGGACGGCGACGCCGGCCCGCCTGCCTGGAGCCTGGATGCCCTGGAAACCTACCTGGTTGCGCAAGGCCGAGAATGGGAACGCTACGCCTGGCTGAAGGCCCGCCCGCTGCCGGCCCAGGCTTTCCCTGGCAGCGACCCGTCCGCACAGATCAGGCAATTGGAAAGCCTGCGCGTGCCCTTCGTGTACCGCAAGTATTTCGACTTCGACGCGCTGGCGGCCTTGCGCGCGTTGCGCGAGCGCATCCGCCAGGACTGGCAGCGGCGCGCGCTGGCGCGCACCGGGGTGGACAGCGCCAACAACATCAAATTGGGGGACGGCGGCATACGCGAAGTCGAGTTCGTGGTGCAGCTGTCCCAACTCGTGCGCGGCGGGCGCATGCCGTCGCTGCAGGTGCGCGGACTGCTGCAGGCGTTGCACGCCGAGCGCGACGCCGGGCTGCTGCCGGCGACCGACGCCCAGCGCCTGGAAGACGCCTACCGCTTCCTGCGGCGCACCGAGCACATGCTGCAGTACCGCGAAGACGAACAAACGCACCTGCTGCCGCACGACCCGGACCAGCGTGCCGGGCTTGCGCAGGCCATGGGCATGGACCTGGCGCAGTTCGACCGCACTTTGGCCGACCACCGCGCCTTCGTGCACGAAGTGTTCCGCGATGCCTTCCGACTGGCCGGCATGGGCGATGACGAACCCGGGCGCATGCATGCCGTCGGCTGTCCTGCCGGCGGCGCGGACGCGCCTGCCCAGCTTGCCGCGCTGATCGAGCAAACCTATGGCGACGCGGCCGAGCCGCTGATGCAGCGTGCCGAATCGCTGCTGGCCAGCCACCGGGTGCGCAGCCTGCCCGAGACCAGCCGCCGCCGGCTCGAGGCCCTGCTGCCCGCTGCGGTGCAGGCCGCCAGCCGGACACAGGCGCCGCAGCAGGCGGCGGTGCGGCTGTTCGACCTGATCGAGCAGATCGCCCAGCGCAGTGCCTACCTGGCGCTATTGGCCGAGTATCCCGATACGCTCGCGCGCGTGGCCCGCATGATGGCTGCCAGCCCCTGGGCCGCGCAATACCTGACGCAGCACCCCCTGCTGCTGGACGGGTTGATCGACTGGCGCACGCTGTTCGAGCCCGTCGACCTGGGACAGGTCGCCGCCCAGCTCACCGCCGACCTGGACGCTTGCGTGCTGCCCGACGGCCAGCCCGACATCGAGAAGCAGATGAACCTGATGCGCGACGTACAGCGCCAGGTCAGCTTCCAGCTGCTGGCCCAGGACCTGGAAGGCCAGCTGACCGTCGAAGGCCTGGCCGACCAACTCTCGGCCCTGGCCGACGTGCTGCTGGAAGAAACCATCCGGCGTGCCTGGCCGCTGGTGCAAAAGCGCGGCACCGTGGCGGCGCAGTCTGCCAGCCTGGCCGAGGCGCGGCGGACGCTGCCGGCGCCGCGCTTTGCCGTCATCGCCTATGGCAAGCTGGGTGGCAAGGAACTCGGCTACGTCTCGGACCTGGACCTGGTCTTCCTGTTTGAGGACGATCGCGAAGACGCCGCCGAGATCTACGCCAAGCTCGGCCGGCGCATGACCTCTTGGCTATCGACGATGACCTCCTCCGGGCGCCTGTACGAAGTCGACCTACGCCTGCGCCCGGACGGTGACGCGGGGCTGCTCGCGGTATCCGTCGAAGCCTTCGCCCAATACCAGCGCCAGCATGCCTGGCAGTGGGAGCACCAGGCGCTGACGCGGGCCCGGTTCGCTGCCGGCGACCCGGAAATCGGCAAGAAATTTGAGCAAATCCGCCGCGAAGTGCTGCTCGCCCCGCGCGATGCGCTGGCCCTGGCCACGGAGGTACGCGCCATGCGGGAGAAAATCCGCGCCGGCCACCCCAATACGAGTGGCGACTTCGACCTCAAGCACGACGACGGCGGCATGGTCGACGTGGAGTTCGTCACGCAGTACCTGGTGCTCAGCCACGCGCACGAACACCCGCAGCTGGCCGAGAACCTGGGCAACATCAAGCTGCTGGGCATGTTCGCCGAAGCGGGCATCCTGCCCGCCGAGCTCGCCCGGCGCGCCGCCGACGCCTACCGCACCTTGCGCCGGGAGCAGCACCGGTTGAGGCTGCAAGGCGCCGAAAAGGCACGCGTGCCGCAGGCCCAGCTGACCGCCGAGCGCGCCGCGGTGCGCGAACTCTGGGAAACGGTGCTGGGACCGCGGGGGCAGGCGTAGCCCGCGCCCGGATCGAACACGATGGCTGCCACCGTGCCGCCTGGCTTAAAATCTACGCAAAAGCGTCAAACCGGATCCGCCATGAACCAGCCCTCCCCCGTGCAACGCCCCAAGCTCACCCTGCCCGAAGGGCACAGCAAGGTGCTGCTGCACTCGTGCTGCGCGCCCTGTTCCGGCGAGGTCATGGAAGCGATGCTCGCTTCCGGCATCCAATATTCGATCTTCTTCTACAACCCCAACATCCATCCGGTGCGCGAATACGAAATCCGCAAGCAGGAAAACATCCGCTTCGCGCAAAAGCATGGCATCGAGTTCATCGACGCCGATTACGACATGGACAACTGGTTCGACCGGGTCAAAGGCCTGGAAAACGAGCCCGAACGTGGCGCGCGCTGCACCGTCTGCTTCGACATGCGTTTTGAGCGCACGGCGCTCTACGCCTATGAGCACGGGTTCGACACCATCACCAGCTCCCTGGGGATCTCGCGCTGGAAGAACATGGACCAGATCAACGATTGCGGCGTGCGCGCGGCCTCGCGCTACCCCGGCCTGGTCTACTGGACCTACAACTGGCGCAAGGGTGGCGGCTCGCAGCGCATGATCGAGATCAGCAAGCGCGAAGGCTTTTACCAGCAGGAATACTGCGGCTGCGTCTACAGCCTGCGCGACACCAACCGCCACCGCCGCGCCCAGGGCCGCGAAAGGATCAAGATTGGCGTGAAGTTCTACGGCAAGGAAGAAGTCACGTTGTAACCAAGGGAAGGCCGCCGCGAAGGCGGCCTTCCCTTTGCTGGGCCGGCACCCGGCGCGGACCGGACGCGGCACCGAAGGCGTGGCGGCTTAGCTGCGATGCACCTTAGGCGGGGTGCGCATGAGCGCCTCTCCGCCCGACGGCGTCACCAGCACCGGATACTCCAGCCGCATGCCACCGACCTCCGGCATGTACAAGTGCGTCCCCAACGCGACGACCATGTTGGCCTGCAATGTGTCGGTGCTGCGCAGGTTCATGAATGGCCGGGTGCGGGCGCAAGTGCCCAGGCCGTGGCCGAAGGTCGGCAGGCAGTACTGCTTCAGATCGTACCGCTCGAATACGTCTATGCCCTTTTGCACGACCTGGGGCACCGGAACACCCGGGCGTAGGTTATCCATCATGGTCCGGACGACCTCCTCCCAGCAATCGATCAGCTTTTGCTGGACGGCCGACGGCTTGCCGTGGAAAACAGGAACCGATGCGTCGGCCAGGTATAGATCGATCATGGGATGCAGGTCCAGGATGATGAACTCATTGTCCTGGATGAGCTTGTCGGTGGCCTGCTGGGTCACGCCATGCAGGTAGCCGGTGCGCACGCCCGAGCCGACCTCCGTGCCCCCGGTCAACGCCCAGGCCCAGGTGCTACCGTGATCGCGGATGGCCTGTTCGATGACCCCGGCAACGTGGTTTTCGGTCACGCCGGTGCGAACGGCGGCCCGCCCGGCCTCGAAACCGATATCAGCCACGCGGGCAGCTGCCCGCAGGCGCTCCAGCTCGGCCGGCTCCTTGATGAGCATGATGTCATCGAGCAGGCCCACGCCGTTTTCTATGCTTGCGCCCGGCAGCAGCTCTTTCAGCTCCAGGTATTCGTTGGCGCACAGCATGCCTGGCGCAACCTGCGCAGCGCCGGGGTGTGCCAGGTCCACGCCGATGCGCCCGCCCTGCAGGCCCAGGTCCTTGAGCCGGTCTGCGATGGTGCGAGTGAAGTCCGAGAACGTGAACGGGGTGATATCCACTTCCACGCCTTCCTGCCGCACCCGGCTGGCGTCCCACGCCCAATAGACGAAACGGCAGTCGCCATCGGCCGTGACGATCACCGCCCCGCGCCAGGGCATGAACGCGCCAGCGAGGTAGTGCAGCCCGGCCTGGCGCGTGCCGACGTAGGCGTCAAAGCCCGCGGCCTTGACCGCCGCCGCCACGCGTTTGCGGCGTGCCTGGAAGTCGATGGGGGTAAACGATGCTTGTTGCATGATCCGATATATCCTGATTTGCGGCAAACCCGCGCTCATTCCGGCGTGATGCCGGCGTCCTTGATGATTTGCGCCGAAACGGCGACCTGCTCTTCGATGAACTTCTGGAACGCTTCCGGGGTGCTTGCCACCACCTGCAGGCCCGCATCCTTGAGCTGCTTCTCGATCGCAGGATCACGCAGCGCGTCGTTGATGGCCTTGTTCAGCACCGCCAGCACATCCTTCGGAATGCCTGCCGGCCCGACGAAGCCATACCATGACCCGGCGCTGTAGCCCGGCACGCCAGCCTCCGAGATCGTCGGTACCTCTGGCAGCTCGGGCAGCCGCTGAGACGAGCCCGCGCCGGGCGCCACCAGCTGCCCTTCCCGGACGCGCGGCAGCGCCTGCGGGATGATGTCCATCAGCAACGTCACGCGGCCGGCCAGCAGATCGACGTAGGAGTTGCCCGAGCCTTTGTAGGGTACGTGGACCATCTTGATCCCGGCCATCTTGGCGAACTGCTCCATTGCCAGGTGCATGGACGATCCCGTGCCGCCGGAGGCGTAGACGATGGTATTGGGTGCCGCCTTGGCTTTGTCGATGAGCTCGCGCACGGTTTTCACGCCCAGGCTGGGATGAGCGACCAGCACCATGGGCGAGTTGACCGCTTGGGAAATCGCGG
This sequence comes from uncultured Alcaligenaceae bacterium, assembly GCA_937908115.1. Classification (GTDB taxonomy): domain Bacteria; phylum Pseudomonadota; class Gammaproteobacteria; order Burkholderiales; family Burkholderiaceae_B; genus CALEQZ01. The sequence continues at coordinate 149,381 of CALEQZ010000032.1, forward strand.
TGAAGTCGCGGATCGTGTCATACGGCACGTCCTTGTACAGGCTGGCATTGGCCGCGTGGTTGCCTGGGGTGGCGATGCCCAGCGTGTAGCCGTCCGGGGCCGACTTGGCGACCATCGAGGAGCCGAGCATGCACGACATGGAGCTGGTCCTGCCTGCACCGCCCAACGGGCTGCGCCAGCGCCTGGAAGAAGAAGCGGCGCAGCAAGGAGTCCGCCTGCGGGTCATTTTCGAGGCCGATTCGCTGGAGGCGCAGCTGGCAGTGCTGCGCAGGTATCCGTGCTGCGCGGTCTGGAGCGAGCACCTGGCCAAATTGGGCCGCCACCAGGACGAGTTCGGCGTGTGCACGATCATCGAACCCACCGTCCCCCGCTACGTCGTGCTACGCACGACTTCGCACCACCCGCTCACGCGCGCGACCCGTGAAGTCGCCTACCTGCTTCGGCAGTTGATCCGCCGCGCCCACGGCGCGGCGGCCACCCGGTAGCGGCGGCTGCCGGGCGGCCGGCAGCACGCAGGCCGCGGCGAGAGAAAGTCACTCGAGTTTCGCGCCGGACATATCGACCAGGGCCTTGAAGCGGCCGATCTCCTCGAGCACGAACCGGTCCAGCTCGTCCGGGGTGCGCAGCGGGCCGATCTGCACGCCCATGCCTTCGAGCTGCTTACGGATCTCGGGCTCTTGCAGGATGGCGTTGATCTCCTTGTTGAGCCGCTCGACGATGTCACGCGGGGTACCGGCATGGGCTGCCACGCCATACCAAGCCGCCGCGTACATCCCCTTGAGGCCGACCTCGTCGAAGGTCGGCACATCGGGCAATTCGCTCAGGCGGCGGTCCGAGGCCACGGCCAACGCACGCAGGTTGCCGGCCTTGACCTGCGCCAACGAACCGGTATCGAGCATGAAATCGAGCTTTTCACCCAGCAGGTCAGCGACAGCCGGCCCGCTGCCCTTGTATGGGATATGGGTGATCTCTATGCCCGCGCTCTGGATGAGCTGGGCGGCCGCCAGGTGCTGCGACGATCCCACCCCGGCCGAACCATAGTTGAGCTTGCCCGGATTGGCGCGCGCAAACGCCAGCAGGTCCTGCGCGGTCTTGAACGGCGACTTGGCCGGCACCTCCAACACGTTGGGAATGGATCCGACAAACGCGACGTGCGAGAAGTCCTTGGCAGCGTCGTAGCCAGGATTGGCATACAGGTGCGGGTTGATCCCATGCGTGGAGCTGGTGGTCATCAGCAGCGTATAGCCGTCGGGCTGCTCCCTGACGAAGGCTGCCGTGCCGATGTTGCCGCCGGCGCCAGCCTTGTTTTCGACGACCACGGGCTGACCCAACCGCTCGCCCAGGCGCTTGGCCACGATGCGGCCGATGACGTCGGTCGCCCCACCCGGCGCCCAAGGCACGACCAAGCGGATCGGCCTGTCAGGGTACTGGGGCGACTGGGCGCCTGCCGGCGCGGCCAGCAGCAGGGAAACCGCGGCCATCAGTGGGCCTAGATACTTCTTCATTGCTACGACTCCTGGTAAGGGATGCAAACACACCGCACCGGACCCTGCCCGCACTTGCGCCCCGGGCCGGATCCGGCGTCCGGCCGCTGGATTGTCCCGGCAAAGGGGCTTGCTGTACAGGGCAATCGCCTTGTCCTCCGAGAGGAGTGCGGCGGATCCGCGACATCCCGTTCGCACGGCCGTGTCACACGCAGGACGGCCCGGTGCCACACCACCCTGCGGACGGGCGGCACGGGGCCGTCCGTGATCGGCACCGCGCCCTTCGGAACCTAGGCTGGCGCCGGGTGCCCAGCAGGCGCTTCCCGACCGGCAGTACGCCTGCCCGGGCCTCCGGGTGGCTCGCGACGGCGTCGGACGCGAGCTTACGGAATCCCCGGTACGCGGTGACCGCAGGAGACCCCTCGGACAGCCAGGGGCGCCCCCCTGACCGCAAAAAAACCGGGCCCCTTCCGGGGCCCGGCAGCCTTGCCTCGGGACCAGTTCGACGCCCTATTGCAGCGTACGGGTAAAGACGAACTTGCCGTCGCGCCAATCCACGGGCACCACATCCCGCGGGCCAAACTTGCCTTCCAGGATGAGCTTGGCCACGGGGTTTTCCAACTGCTGCTGGATCGCCCGCTTCAGCGGCCGCGCACCGAACACGGGATCGAAGCCACTGCGCGCGAGCTCGGCCAGCGCCGCGTCCGATACTTCGAGCCGCATTTCCTGCTTTTCCAGCCGTTGCGCCAGGCGCTGGACCTGGATGCGGGCGATGGCTTCGATGTGCTGGGTTTCCAGCGGATGGAAGACCACCACTTCGTCGATGCGGTTGAGAAACTCCGGACGGAAATGGTGCTTCAGCTCGTCCCAGACGACTTCCTTGATGGCCTCGTAGGGCTTGCCAGCCATGTTCTGGATGTGCTGCGAGCCCAGGTTGGAGGTCATCACGATGACCGTATTGCGGAAGTCCACGGTGCGGCCCTGGCCGTCGGTGAGCCGGCCATCGTCGAGCACCTGCAACAGAACGTTGAAGACGTCCGGGTGGGCCTTTTCGACCTCGTCGAGCAGGACCACGCTATAAGGCTTGCGGCGCACGGCTTCGGTCAGGTAACCGCCTTCCTCGTAGCCGACGTATCCGGGCGGCGCGCCGATCAGCCGCGCGACCGAGTGCTTTTCCATGAACTCGCTCATGTCGATGCGGATCATGTGCTCGTCCGAATCGAACAGGAAGTCGGCCAGCGCCCGGGTCAGCTCGGTCTTGCCCACGCCAGTGGGCCCCAGGAACAGGAACGAGCCATAGGGGCGCGAGGGATCCGACAGCCCGGCGCGCGAGCGGCGGATGGCGTCGGACACCAGCCTGACGGCCTCGTCCTGGCCGACCACGCGCTGGTGCAGGCGGTCTTCCATGTGCAGCAGCTTTTCGCGCTCGCCCTGCATCATCTTCGATACGGGGATGCCGGTGGCGCGCGAGACGACCTCGGCGATTTCCTCGGCGCCCACTTGGGTGCGCAACAGGCGCGGCCGGTCGGCCGCCTGCTTCTTGTCGCCGCTTTGCTCGGCCGCGCGCAGGCGCGCCTCCAGTTCCGGCAGGCGGCCATATTGCAGTTCGGCCAGCTTGTCGAACTTGCCCTGGCGCTGCAGCTGCGCCATCTCGGCGCGTACCTTGTCGATTTCTTCCTTGATCGACTGCGCGCCCTGCACGGCGGCCTTCTCGGCCTTCCAGATTTCCTCGTAGTCGTTGTATTCGCGCTGCAGCTTCTCGAGCTCGTCCTCGATGGCCTGCAGGCGCCGCTTGGAGGCGTCGTCGGATTCTTTCTTGACCGCTTCTCGCTCGATCTTGAGCTGGATGATGCGGCGATCGAGCCGGTCCATGACCTCCGGCTTGGAGTCGATTTCCATGCGGATGCGCGCGGCGGCCTCGTCGATCAGGTCGATGGCCTTGTCCGGCAGGAAGCGGTCGGTAATGTAGCGGTGCGACAGCTCAGCCGCGGCAACGATGGCCGGGTCGGTGATCTCCACGCCGTGGTGGAGCTCATAGCGTTCCTGCAGGCCGCGCAAGATGGCGATGGTCGACTCGACGTCGGGCTCATCGACCATGACCTTCTGGAAGCGGCGCTCCAGCGCGGCGTCCTTCTCGATGTACTTGCGATATTCGTCCAACGTGGTCGCGCCGATGCAGTGGAGCTCGCCGCGGGCCAGGGCCGGCTTGAGCATGTTGCCCGCATCGATGGCGCCCTCGGCCTTGCCGGCGCCGACCATGGTATGCAGCTCGTCGATGAAGACGATGGTGTTGCCGTCGTCCTGGGCCAACTCCTTGAGCACCGCCTTCAGGCGCTCTTCGAACTCGCCGCGGAACTTCGCGCCGGCCAGCAGCGCGGCCAAGTCCAACGACAGCACCCGCTTGCCACGCAGGGTTTCGGGTACCTCGTCGTTGACGATGCGCTGGGCCAGGCCTTCGACGATGGCGGTCTTGCCCACGCCAGGCTCGCCGATCAGCACGGGGTTATTCTTGGTGCGGCGCTGCAGGATCTGGATGGCGCGGCGGATTTCGTCGTCGCGCCCGATCACCGGGTCGAGCTTGCCCTGGCGCGCGCGCTCGGTCAGGTCGAGTGTGTACTTGGCCAGCGCCTCGCGGTGCGATTCGCCTTCCTGGCTGTCGACTGGCGTGCCGCCGCGCACGGCGTCGATGGCCGCCTCCAGCGCCTTTTTCTGCAGGCCCGCCTCGCGCAGGATGCGGCCGGCCTCGCCCTTGTCCTCGGCCAGTGCCAGCAGGAACAGCTCGCTGGCGATGTAGGCGTCACCGCGGCGCGCGGCTTCCTTGTCCGTGCGGGCCAGCAGGTTTTGCAGCTCGCGGCCGACCTGGGGCGCGGGGTTGTCGCCTTGCACGGTGGGCAGCGCGGCCAGCGCCCGCTCGATCGCCGGCTGCAGGCGGTTGACGGCCACGCCGGCGCGCGCCAGCAGGCTGGCCGCGCCGCTGTCCGGGTCGGCCAGCAGCGCCGACAGCACGTGCACCGGCTCGATGTAGGGATGGTCGTTGCGCCCGGCCAGGCTCTGGGCATCGGCCAACGCCTGCTGGAACTTGGTGGTCAGTTTGTCGAATCTCATGATCTAGGCGGTCCTGGGGAGCGGTTGCTCGATGCTGGGAAGATGCGGGCGCGGCCCGGAATTTCAAGCAAGCGGCGACAGGCGCCCCGCCAGGGCGGCTGCCCCGCTTCCTGCCGCCGGGCCCTGTCCGGCGCCCTGCGCGGTCGGTTACGATTGCGCCCATTGTCCACCCATGGCGCAGGCGGCGCTACGGCCTGCGCCTGCGCATTGCCGACATTGAGCCAGTTCGTCTTCGTCTACGGGACCCTGCGCCGCGGGGAGATCAACGACATCGCGCAGGCAGCTGCGCGCGCCGGCCTGCCTGAGCCCCGGCTGGCCGGCATGGCCACGGTGCCGGGCGTGCTGTACGACTTCGGGGATTGGCCGGGGCTGGCGCCCGAGGCCGGCGCCGCGCCCGTGGTGGGCGAAGTCTACGAAATCGACGACGCGCTGCTGCGCGTCCTGGACGGGATAGAGGAATACGAGCCGGGCCGCGAATGCCTGTTCGTGCGGCGGCAGGTAGCGGTGATGCTGCAGCCTGCGGCCGCGCAAGGCGCGACGGCCGGAGCACCACCGGAAAACGGAACGGGCCCGGCAAGCGGGCCCGTGCGGTGCTGGTATTACCCCATCGACCTGCGCCTGGCTGGCGGCGCGCGCCGCACCGAGGCGCGCGACTGGGTCGCCTATCGGCTCAGCCGCTAGGAGCTAGATCTCCTCGTACAGGGGCAGCGTCAGGAATTCGGCGAATTCCTCGGCCGTGCTCATCTGCTCGAAGATCTCGGCGGCGCGGTCATAAGCCTTGCTCGGGCCAGCGACGTCGTGCACTTTGGCCAGTTCCTCGGGGATCAGGGCGCGCACCAGCTCGGCGGTGACCTTGCGGCCGTCGTCGAGTACCCCCTTGGGCGAGCGTATCCACTGCCAGACCTGCGAGCGGGAGATCTCGGCAGTGGCGGCGTCTTCCATTAGGTTGTGGATGGGCACGCAGCCATTGCCGTCCAGCCAGGACCCCAGGTAGTGGATGCCGACGTTGATGTTCATGCGCAGGCCCGCCTCGGTGATCGGCGTCTCGGGCTCGAAGCGCAGCAGGTCGGCGGCAGTGACCTGCACGTCGGGACGCTGCTTGTCGATCTGGTTGGGACGGTCGCCCAGCACCTTGGTGAATTCGTCCATGGCCACCTGCACCAACCCAGGGTGAGCGACCCAGCCGCCGTCATAGCCGTCGTTGGCGTCACGGGCCTTGTCGGCGCGCACGCCGGCCAGGGCCTGCTCGTTCTTGACGGGGTCGTTCTTGATCGGGATGAGCGCGCTCATGCCGCCGATGGCCGGCGCGTTGCGGCGGTGGCAGGTCTTGAGCAGCAGCAGCGCATAGGCCCGCATGAAGGGCGAGGTCATGGTGACCTTGGCACGGTCGGCCAGGCAGAAATTGCGGTCGACCTTGAACTTCTTGATGCAGCTGAAGATGTAGTCCCACCGCCCGGCGTTCAGGCCGGCGCTGTGCTCGCGCAGCTCGTACAGGATCTCGTCCATCTCGAAGGCCGCCAGGATGGTCTCGATGAGCACGGTGGCCTTGATGCTGCCCTGGGGAATGCCTACCGCCTTCTGCGCGGCCACGAAGATGTCGTTCCACAGGCGCGCCTCGAGGTGGCTTTCCATCTTGGGCAGGTAGAAGTACGGGCCCGAGCCGCGCGCGAGCAGTTCCTTGGCGTTGTGGAACAGGAACAGCGCGAAGTCGAAGATCCCGCCCGAGACGCGCTGGCCGTCGACCGTGACGTGCTTTTCGTCCAGGTGCCAGCCGCGCGGGCGCACCACCAGGGTAGCCACCTTGTCGTTGAGCTGGTAGAGCTTGCCGTTTTGCTCCAGCCGGATGGTGCGGCGCACGGCGTCGCGCAGATTGATCTGGCCGGCGATCTGGTTGGCCCAATTCGGGGTGTTGGAATCCTCGAAGTCGGTCATGTAGCTGTCGGCGCCGGAATTGAGCGCGTTGATGACCATCTTGCGGTCGACCGGGCCGGTGATCTCCACCCGCCGGCATTGCAGGTCGGCCGGCAGCGGCGCGATCGTCCAGTCGCCGTCGCGGATGTGCTTGGTCTCGGGCAGGAAGTCCGGACGCTCGCCTGCGTCCAGCCGGCGGGCGCGCTCGCGTCGAGCGGCCAGCAGCTCCTGGCGGCGCGGTTCGAATTGCCGGTGCAGGTCGGCCACCAGCTGCAGGGCCTCGCGCGTCAGGATGGTTTCGAAGCCAGGTTGCAGCGGCGCATTGACGGCCACGCCGTCGGGCAGGTTCAGGGTCATGATGCCTCCGGGGAAAACGCGTGATGGTCCTGGCCAGTTTACGCAGGCAATATTGAATTAAAAAGGTGGTAAAAGTAGATTCATCTTTTACTTATATGCAAAGCTCGCGCCCGCATGGACCGCTTCAAGCAGCTGGAAACCTTCGTCGCCGTGGCCACCTTGGGCAGCCTGTCGGCGGCGGCGCGCGCCGAAGGCGTGGCCCCGGCCATGATCGGCCGGCGCATCGATGCGCTTGAGGCGCGCCTGGGCGTGCGGCTGCTGGTGCGGTCCACGCGGCGCCTGTCGCTGACCTCCGAGGGGCAGGCCCTGCTCGAAGACGCGCAACGCATCCTGCGCGAGCTGGAAGACAGCGAAAGCCGCGTGGCCCACGGCAGCGGCCGGCCGAGCGGGCACCTGCGCGTGACTGCGCCGGCCGGCTTCGGCCGGCGCCACGTCGCCCCCCTGCTGCCGGCTTTCATCGCCGATTATCCGGAAGTCACCGTCACGCTGGACCTCAGTGATCGCGTGGTCGACCTGATCGAAGAGCGCTACGACTGCGCCGTGCGCATCGGCGAGCTGACCGACTCGCGGCTGGTGGGCATGCGGCTGGCCGACAACCGGCGCGTGGTCGTGGCCGCGCCCTCGTACATCGCGCGCCGCGGCAAGCCCGCCAAGCCTGCCGACCTGGCTGCCCACGACTGCCTGGTGCTGGGGCCACAAGGCAGCCAGTCACGCGGCTGGCTGTTTCGCGAAAACGGCCGCACGTTTGCCCAGCGCGTCGGCGGAACGCTCGAATGCAGCGACGGCAGCGTGCTGCACGAATGGGCGCTCGCCGGCTGCGGGCTGTCGTGGCGATCGATGTGGGAAGTGCACGACGACATCAAGGCGGGACGGCTGGTCACGGTGCTGGACGATTACTGCGCGCCGCCCAACGGCATCTACGCCATCCTGCCCGCGCGCAAGCATGTGCCGTTACGCGTGCAGGCCTTTGTCGAACGGCTGCGCCGCGCTTACGCGCAGGCCGATTTCCAGGGCCGTTCAGGCAAGCGCGCCGGCGCACGCGCCGCATGACCCGGACCAGGTGGCACGCGCGCGGCAAACCGCTTGCGCACGCTGCCGGCTCGCAAGGCGGGCGACCGCCCGGTGGACTACAATTGGCATTTATGTCGCGCCACCACGGCCGCGGCGCCCCTTGCCCACCATGAACCAGCGCGTACCCGTCGCCCCCGACGCCAGCCATTGCTCCACCTGCATGCTGGGCCACGTCTGCCTGCCCATAGGCATGGCACCGCCCGACATCGCGCAGCTGGACCAACTGGTCAAGGAACGCATCCGCGTGGCCAAGGGCGACTACCTCTACCGCCTGGGTGACACGCAGGACGCCATCTACGGCATACGCGTAGGTTCTCTCAAGACACAGGTCGAAGACGCCAACGGCCAAGTGCAGATCACCGGCTTTTACCTGCCGGGCGAGATCGTCGGCCTGGACGGCATGCTGGAATCGCGCCACACCTCCAGCTCGCAGGCGCTGGAAGACGCCGAGGTCTGCGTCATCCGGCTCGACGAAGTCGACGACATCGCGCACCGGCTGCCTGCCCTGCAGCCGCAGGTGCGCCGTCTGATGAGCCGCGAGATCACCCGTTCCCACGTCATGCTGGCCACGTTGGGCGGCATGCGCGCCGAGCAGCGCCTGGCCGCCTTCTTGCTGAATCTTTCGCAGCGCCTGTCCGTGCTGGGCTACTCGTCGGTGGAATTCGTCATGCGCATGAGCCGCGAGGAAATCGGCAATTACCTCGGCCTGACGCTGGAAACGGTCAGCCGGCTGTTCTCGCGCCTGAACCGCGAAGGCCTGATCCGGATCCGCCAGCGCGAAGTCCGCATCCTGGACATGGACGGCCTGCGGCGCCTGGCTGGCTCCGACTGCTGAACATCCCTCTGCCCGAAGCCGCTTGGCCTGTGCGTTCAGGCCCAATCGTCCTCGGCCTCGTCCTTGCCCGCGCCGCGCGACATATACAGGCTGAGGGCGCTGGAGAACGCTGCCATCGCCCACAGCAGGAAGAACCCGCCCGCGTAGACCAGTTCACGCCCGGCTGGCTGGCGCCCCAGCACCGTCACGTCCAGCGGATCGACCAGCCAGAACAGCACCGCGCCCGCCACGCCTGCAGCCAAGAAGGATGGCCACAGCACCCACATGAGCAGCCGCTTCATGGCTGCTGCCCATGCACCTGCGGCGATTGCGGCTGCCCGGCCTGTCCGGCTTGGGCCGCTGGCGCACGCACCACCAGGCCGGCGCGGACGGCCCCGTCGTCGATGGGCTGATCGGAAAAATCGCGCACCGCCAGCGCGATCGTGACAACGCAACCCACGGCGGTCAGCAGCGGGCCGGCCATCAACAGCCACGGCCAGGGTTCGCGCCACCAGGGACGCACGACGGGCGGCTCGATCATGCCTGTTTCCTCCTCATTGGGGGACGATGAAGCTGGACGCCTCGCGCACCAGGCCGGCGGGGCTGCCGGTTTGGCCGATGGGCTCCAGCGTGAATTCGATTTCGTGCGTGCCCGGCTCGGCGGCACCGGCCGGCAGGCGCAGCACCACGGGCACCAGGCGGTTCGACGATGCAGGCACGGCCAGGCGATCTCCCCCGCCTTCGATGCGCACGACCTCCAAGCCCTCCAGTCCCTGCGCGCCCAGCCTGAGCGCCGCAGGCGACTCCGACGCATTGATGATCAGCACGCGGTAGACGTTCTCGATGAATCCGCCCGGGACTTCCCGCGCCAGCATGCCACGGTCGCGCATGACGTCCATGCGCAGGGTCGGGCGCAAGGCCAGCCCCGCGCCAAGGGCGACGGCCAGCGCCAGCAGCAGCGCGCCGTAGACGATGACGCGCGGGCGCCAAACCTTGCGCCGCACCGCAGATGGTGCCAGCCGCTCGCGCACGCCGCGCTCGGTGGTATAGCGGATCAGCCCCTTCGGATACTGCATCTTCGCCATCACCGTGTCGCACGCGTCGATGCAGGCGCCGCAGCCGATGCACATGTACTGCAGGCCGTCGCGGATGTCGATGCCGGTCGGGCAAGCCTGTACGCACAAGCTGCAGTCCACGCAATCCCCCAGCCCCAGGGCCGCCGGGTCGGCCGACCGGGATCGATGGCCGCGCGGCTCGCCGCGCCCGGCGTCGTAGGTGACCACGTAAGTGTCCTGGTCCACCATCACGCTTTGGAAACGCGCGTAGGGACACATGTATTTGCACACCTGCTCACGCAAAAAGCCCGCATTGCCCCAGGTGGCAAAGCCGTAGAAGCCCATCCAGAACACCGGCCAGAATCCGGCCGTGCCGGCCAGCAGTTGGCCGCCGAGCGTGCGGATGGGCACGAAGTAGCCGACGAAGGTAAAGCCCGTCCAGGCCGCCACGGACAGCCACAGGGCGTGCTTGACCGCCTTGATCCGCACCTTGCGCGCCGTCCATGGCGATTCGTCGAGCCGGATGCGGGCCAGGCGGTCGCCCTCGACCCGCCGCTCTATCCACATGAAGATCTCGCTGTAGACGGTCTGCGGACAGGCATAACCGCAGAACAGCCGGCCGGCGATGGCGGTGAATAGAAACAGCGACAGCGCGGCGATGACCAGCAACACTGTCAGGTAGATGATGTCCTGCGGCCACAGGACGATGCCGAACAGGTAGAACTTGCGCGCGCCCAGGTCGAACAGCACCGCCTGGCGGCCGTTCCATTCCAGCCAGGGCAACCCGTAAAACACTGCCTGGGTCAGGAAGACCAGTGCGACGCGCCAGCGTGCATAAAGGCCGGAGACCGAGCGGGCATAGACCTTGCGGCGCAGGTCGGCGACGATATGCTCGGAATCGCCTGCGCGCGGCGCGCGGCGCAGCGCCGCACCTTGCGCGTCGGATCTATCGGCCGGAGGTGCCGGGCGCATTGGACAACCCCCAGACCCAGGCGGCCAGCAGGCGGATTTGTTCGGGCGTCAGGATGCCTTCGTGCGCGGGCATCCGGTTGTCGCGTCCTTCCAGTATGGTGCGCATGATCGTGGCCTCCGAACTGCCATACAGCCAGGTACCATCGCGCAGGTTGGGCGCACCGACGGCCTTGTTGCCACTGGCATCGGCCTGGTGGCAGGCGGCGCAGAACTGCATGAAATCGTTCTTGCCGAGCACGGCGCGGGCCGCGTCGTGCCCCAGCCCGGACAAGGAGCGCACGTACTGCGCGATGTTGCTGGCGCGGCGCGCGTCCAGCATGCTGCCGAAGGCCGGCATGACACCGTGGCGGCCCTTGGTGATGCTGGTCAGGATGTCCTGCGGCGAGCCGCCGTACAGCCAATCGCCGTCGGCCAGGTTGGGAAAGCCCACGCTGCCCCGGGCATCCGAGCCATGGCACTGCGCGCAAGTGTTCAGGAACAGGCGCTGGCCGATTTCCCTGGCCTGGGGATCGGCTGCGATCTGCTCGATGGCCATGCCGTCGAAGCGGGCGTAAATCGGGCGCACGCTTTCCTGCAGCGCCTTGTGCTCGCGCTCGACCTCGTCGGCGGTGGTGTATCCCAGGCTGCCGGGATAGCTGCCCAGGCCCGGATACAGGAAGAGATAGCCCAGGGCGAACACGCAGAGCAGCAGGTACATCCACGTCCACCAGCGCGGCACGGGGTTGTTCAGCTCGCGCAGGTCACCGTCCCATACGTGGCCGGTATCCTCGACCGAGGCGGGATCGATGCGCCGGCCCAGCCATGCGCGCTGTGAGGCAAGCAGCGCCACGCAGCCGATGATGCCCGCCACCGAGATGATGGCAATGAAATAGCTCCAGCCATCGCTGACGAAATCGCTCATCGCGTCGCCCTCCCTGCCTGCAGCGACGGCGTCGCGGCACGGTCTTGCGTGTCCATGTCCAATTGCTCCTGCTGCGCGCCGCGGTCGGCGGCTTCGAACTCTTCGGGCAAGGCAAACGGCAGCATCGCCGATTCGCGGTTGGCCGGCCGGCGCCGAGCCGACCATGCCCACGCGGCGATGCCCAGGAAAGTGGCCATCGACACCACGGTGGCCAAGGCGTTGATCCATGCCATCATGGCCGCCCCTCCCCGGCCGGCGCGCGCCGCATGGCCACGCCCAGTCCTTGCAGGAACGCCACCAGCGCGTCTTCCTCGGTCTTGCCTTGCAGTTGCGCGGGCGCCATGGCGATGTCTTCGTCCGAATAAGGCACGCCCAGGCGCCTTAAGGCGCGCATGCGGGCCTGCACGTCGCCGCTGGCCAAGGGCGTCTTGGCCAGCCACGGATACGCCGGCATGTTCGACTCGGGCACCACCGCGCGCGGATCACGCAGGTGGATGCGGTGCCACTCGTCGGAATAGCGGCCGCCGACGCGCGCCAGGTCCGGGCCGGTGCGCTTGGATCCCCACAGGAAGGGACGATCGAACACCGATTCGCCCGCCACCGAATACGGACCGTAGCGCTGCACCTCCGAGCGCAGCATGCGCACCTGCTGCGAGTGGCAGCCGACGCAGCCTTCGCGGATGTAGATGTCGCGGCCCATCAGGCGCAGCGGCTCGTAAGGGGCAATGCCCGGCGCGGCCTCGGTGGTGGAATGCTGGAAGAACAGCGGAATGATCTGCACCAGGCCGGCGAAAGACACCACGGCGATGCTGGCCAGGATCATCCAGCCGATGTTTTTTTCCAGCGTCTGGTGTGAAAAAAAGCGGGCACGGGTTTCGCTCATGACAGCCTCACGAAGCCCGGGCCGCGAACGCGCCGGACAGCGCCGGGGCCGCCGCAGGCGCGGCCGCGGGCACGCCCGCCTCGGGCACCGGGGGATTGACGGGACGTTGGCCGCGCGCGGTTTGGTACACGTTCCAGGCCATGATGCAAATGCCGGACAAGAAGCACAGCCCGCCCAGCAGCCGCACCGCGTAGAACGGGTACGTGGCCTTGACGACCTCGACGAAGGTGTAGGTCAGCGTGCCGTCGGCCTCGGTGGCGCGCCACATCAGGCCTTGCATGACGCCGGCCACCCACATCGCGGCGATGTACAGCACCACGCCCACGGTGGCGACCCAGAAATGCAGCTCGACCAGCTTCGTGCTGTACATGGACTGGCGGCCGTACAGCCTGGGCACCAGGTAGTAAAGGGAGCCGAAGGTGATCATCGCCACCCAGCCGAGCGCGCCCGAGTGCACGTGGCCGACGGTCCAGTCGGTGTAGTGCGACAGCGCGTTGACCGTGCGGATCGACATCATCGACCCCTCGAAGGTCGCCATGCCGTAGAAGGACAGCGCCACGACCATGAACTTGAGCACGGGGTCGGTGCGCAGCTTGTGCCAGGCGCCCGAGACGGTCATGATGCCGTTCATCATCCCGCCCCACGACGGGGCCAGCAGGATCAGCGAAAACACCATGCCCAGCGACTGGGTCCAGTCGGGCAGCGAGGTGTAAAGCAGGTGGTGCGGCCCGGCCCACATATACGTGAAGGCCAGCGCCCAGAAGTGCACGATGGACAGGCGGTAGGAATAGATCGGACGGCCGGCCTGCTTGGGCACGAAGTAATACATCATCCCCAGGAAGCTGGTGGTCAGGAAGAACCCCACCGCGTTGTGCCCGTACCACCACTGCACCATGGCGTCCTGCACGCCGGCGTAAAGGGAATACGACTTCCATGGCAGCGCCGGCAGCTCCAGGTTGTTGACCACGTGCAGCAGGGCGATGGTCAGGATGTAAGACCCGAAGAACCAGTTGGCCACATAGATGTGCTTGACCTTGCGCTTGACGATGGTGCCGAAAAAGACGATGGCGTAAGCCACCCACACCAGCGTGATGAGGATGTCCAGCGGCCATTCGAGTTCGGCGTACTCCTTGCTCGTGGTCAGCCCCATGGGCAGCGTGATCGCCGCGCCCACGATCACCGCCTGCCAGCCCCAGAACGTGAAGGCCGCAAGCGGCCCGCAGAACAGCCGCGCCTGGCAGGTGCGCTGCACGACGTAGTAGGAGGTGGCAAACAGCGCGCAGCCGCCGAAGGCGAAGATCACCGCATTGGTATGCAGGGGACGCAGCCGCCCGTAGCTTAGCCACGGGATTTCGAAATTGAGCTGCGGCCAGATCAATTGCGCGGCAATCAGTACGCCGACGGCCATGCCGACGATGCCCCAGACCACCGTCATGATGGCGAACTGGCGCACGATCTTGTAGTTGAATGTCTCGCGTGCGCCGGACAACGCAGAATCGCTCATTGATGAATGTTCCTCGGATGAATGGCCGTGCGATGATGCCTGTGGGGCCCTTTGCCTGCCTTGATCTGGATCAAGCCGCAGCCGCCCCGCGGGCCCTGCCCCCTTCGGTTCAGCGCCCCGGCCCGTCGTCGTCTTCCAGCACCGCCTGCGCGGCCTGGTCGGTGTCGTCGTACTGGCCGCTGAACACCGCCCAGCAGAACGCGGCGGCAATCGCCACCACCGCCAACAGCGACAGGGGAATCAGCAGATAAAGGATTTCCATGCGCGCGCCCGTCAACACCGGCCGGCTTCGGGCGCCGCGCATGCGGCAGGCGGCTCGACCTGCCTGCGCCATAACAGCCAGGCGTTGCCTGCCACCGCCAGCGAAGAGGCAAGCATCGATGCGGCGGCCAGCCACGGCTGCACCCAGCCGAAGAAGGCCGGCGGCACCATGAGCAGGTGCCAGGCAAGCGACCCGTACAGGCTTGTGCGCGCGACGCGACGCACGTCGGCGCACAGCGCCCTGGCCTGCCCACGGCTCATGTCGGGACGACGGGCCGCAGCGGCATGCAGCGACAGCATGGCCGTAGGCACCGACAGCGACAGCGCGCAGGGACAGCTGAGCACCAGCATGGCAACCACGACGGGCAGAGCCTCGTCCAGGCCGGCGTGCCACGACCACCCCAGTGCCGCGGCGGCGGCCAGCGCCAGCTGCACGGCGACGAAACCCGCACCGACGCGCCGCGCCTCCCGTTCCAGGCTGCGGCGCTCAGCCTGCAGCGCGGCCGGCCAGCGCTGCCCGCCCACCGACAACCGTGCGCACAACGCCAAGTAGCGCGCCGTGAGCAGGAAGGCGACGAACATGGTGACCGAATCAAAATAGACTGGCCCTTGCCCCGTGAACGTGGCGTATGCGCTGGGCACAAAGGCGGCGGCGATGCCCAGGGCTACCGGCAAATCCATGCCGACGCGCCGGCGCCGCAGGTCTGCCCAGGCGCCGCGCCAGATCGGCCAGGCCGAATAGGCCACGACAGGCACGGTCAACGCCAGGCTGGCATCGTTCATCAGCGCAATCGCCCAATCCAGCGTCGGCAGCACCAACTCCGATGCCGCCTCGCGCACGTACCCCGGCCAGGCCAGCATCATGACCTGCATCATGGCCAGCCACGCCAGGCTGAGCCGGACCAAGGCATGCCGGCGCACCAGGCGCACGGCCGGGCCGACGTCGGCCGGCAGGGCAAGGATGGACGGATGGGACATGGACGCCCATCGTAGCGGCGACGGCTTTGCCGGCCCTTGATCTGGATCAAGGGTGCTGCATGCCCCCGGCACGTCGCGCCTGGGCCGGTCCATGGCCGGCCCCGTATACTGTATATTCATACAGCATATTTACCCGATGCTTCCCATGTCTGCCGCTCCCGAACGCATCCACCCCGCCCTTTGGCGCGGCTCCCAACTGATTCCGCGCGCCGGGCGCTGCGCCCCCGCCGGTCATCCGGAGCTGGCCGCCGAACTGCCCGGCGGCGGCTGGCCGCTGGGCGCGTTGGTGGAGCTGATGCTGCCGCACCCCGGCATCGGCGAAATCCACCTCTTTCGTCCGGCCTTGGCCGGGTTGGCCGGCACGGCTCCCGTCGCCTTGCTGCACACGCCGTATCCGCCCCAGGTCGCCTGCTGGTCGGCCTGGCGCCTGGATCCGGCGCGCCTGCTCTGGGTGCAGCCCGAACGCGCCGCCGACGTGCTGTGGGCGGCCGAGCAAATCCTCAAAAGCGCCAGCTGCGCCGCCCTGTTCTGCTGGAGCCCACGCGCCGTGCGCGACGACGCCTTGCGCCGCCTGCACCTGGCCGCGCAATCCGGCGACACCTTGTTCGTCATGCTGCGCCCGGCCGGCGCAGCCGTGCAGCCTTCGCCTGCGCCGCTGCGTCTGGCCCTGGAGCCGGATGCGGCTGGCCTGCGCGTGACCGTGCTCAAGCGGCGCGGCCCCCTCTGCGCCCATCCTTTGCGCCTGTCGCTGGATGCCGCCCGCGCCGGCGTAGCCGGATCGGCCATTTCCGCCCCGGATCACCATGCAACTGTGGATAGGCCTGCACCTGCCCAGACTGAGCCTGGACGTCTGGCGCCAGCGCTGGCTGACTGAGCCGGCTGCGTGCGCCGTGCTCGAACACGACCGCATCATCACGCTGACACCTGCCGCGCGACAGGCCGGGCTGAGGTCCGGCATGCGGCGCGGCGGCGCGCAGGCGCTCGCGCCCGAGGTGCTACTGCTCCAGCGCGATGCGCAAGCCGAGCGCCAGGCCAGCGAGCGCGTGGCCCAGGCCGCCTTGCGCTACACGCCCCGGGTGGTCCTGGCCGATGCGGGCACATTGCTCATGGACGTGGGGGCCAGCCTGCGCCTGTTCGGCGGGCCGCGCGCGCTGCTTGCCCTGGTCCTGGCCGACGTGCGCGGCCTGGGCCTGCACGTGCGCGGTGCCATGGCGCCCACCGCGCGCGGCGCCGGATTGCTGGCCTGCCACGACGCCGTCCCCGCCCGCCGCCGCGCCCTACGGGCCACCACCTTGCACCGCCTGCTCGATGCCCTGCCCGCAACGCTGCTGGCCGAGGCCCGCCCGCATGCCGACTGGCTGGCCGGCGCCGGCTGCGACACGCTGGGCGCGCTGCGCCGGCTGCCGCG